>CAIXGS010000076.1 GCA_903919125.1 uncultured Spartobacteria bacterium
CATTTGCGGCAGGAAACCCTTACTGTTGAGGAGCGCCGTCAGGTTTTGGAGCTGGGGCTGGGCTGGCTGGAGGCGCGTCAGCCTTGGGAGCGTCAGCCTGGGGAGCGTCTGCCGTGGGTGCGTCAGCCTTTGGTGCGTCAGCCTTGGGCGCGTCTGCCTTGGGAGCGTCTGCCTTGGGTGCGTCCGCCTTGGGTGCGTCGGCCTTGGGAGCGTCGGCCTTGGGAGCGTCGGCCTTGGGGGCGTCGGCCTTGGGGGCGTCGGCCTTGGGAGCGTCGGCCTTGGGGGCGTCGGCCTTGGGTGCCTCAGCAGGGGGCACTGCGGGAACTGGCATCTTTTCCGAAGGCGTCAAAGTGGGCACAGCCGGCGTGAGGGAAGGCGTCGGTGGCGCAACTGGCGCGACTGCTGGTGTACTTGGCGCGGCGCTCGGGGCAGCTCCTTCCACAGGAACCGTTGGGAGAGTGGGGAGCGCGGAGGGCACTGGTTGAGCCGACTCCTGAAGACGCTGCTCAACCCCGGTTTTTTCCCGCCCTTGCCGTGCGTATAAGGAAGAGAGCACCAATGTGAGCACGAAGAAAATGCCAGTCAGCCAGCGTGTGATAGAAGCTAACACATTGGAGGTTTGAGCACCGAACAATGCGTCTGTTGTTCCTGCGCCAAAAGCGGCGCCGAGGCCTTCATTTTTAGGACGTTGCATTAACACCAGGCCTACAATCAGGAGGCAGACTAACACATGAACAAAAAGCAGTAGATTGATGAAGATGGAAAGCATTTGAGACCGTGTTAAAAAGACATCCGAGGAATAGAAGGTCGGGTACATTGGCCTCTTTTTTAAAATGGCGCAAGCGTTGAAGGTCAGTAAGTCTCACGAAAACTTCCGGCCTTCACTGCTCACGTGGCTGGGAAATTCCCCGAGACCCGAAGGAGTGAGAGACTTTGATTTGATCCTAAAAATCTCTGGCTTAATAATTAACAACTATAAAACCCAATCCGCTTCAGCGCTGGTATACTTTTGAAAGTCGTGTTAGGTTCCCCGACCTTCATGAAATCGAACCGTTCCAAGTCCGCCGCTTTTGGAGCAGCACTACTGGCTGCCCCTGCACTTCTTTGCCTTTCCGCTTGCAAACCTGAGGCACCTCAGACGCCAGCCGCTCCCGCTCCTTCGGCTCCCGCAACCGCGCCCGCAACTCCTCCCCCTTCGGCTCCAGCAGCAGCACCTGCCGCTCCGGTTCCCGCCGCACCAGCAGAAGCGGCCCCTGCACCCGCTCCTGCCCCCAGCGCAGCAAACGCCCCAGCCTCTCCAGCCAACGCGAGTGTCGATGAACTGGCTAAACTTTTGAATCCCACCAAGGCCCCAGCCATACCGCTTCCTGACGTCGTTGCCACTGTTGAAGGACAGGACATCAAGAAGGAAGAGCTTGAGGCGGCCCTCACCGCCGCGCTCGCGCGTCAGGGAATCCCAGCAGATCAACTGCCTGGTGACCAAAAAGCGCAAGGTTATCGGATGTTGCTCAACGATTTAATCACCGAAAAACTGGTGACTAAGAGGTCCGCACAAATCGAGGTGAAAGATGAAGATATCGCAGCGCAATTTGAACAGTTCCGCACGCGCTTCGGAACGGCCGAAGCCTTTGAAGAACAGATGAAGCAGTCTGGGCAATCCGTAGAGAAGATCAAAACGGACATCCGCGCCTACCTCAAACAGCAGAATTGGGTTCAAGATCAGGTCAAAGACGCGCCAAAAGCCACAGACGCGGACGCCGAGGAGTATTTCACAAAGAACCCCAACGACTTCAAGAAACCAGAGCAAGTTCGCGCAAGCCACATTCTGGTTGCAGTCCCCGCAGACGCGACAGAGGAACAGGTCGGGGAAAAGAAAAAGCAGGCAGATGCGATTGCGGGACGCGTCAAGGGAGGGGAAGCTTTCGACAAGTTGGCAGCTGAATTGTCCGAAGATCCCAGCGCCAAACAAAACTCTGGCGACCTTAACTTCTTCACTCGCGAACAAATGGTGCCAGAGTTTGCAAACGCCGCATTTGGAATGCAAAAGGGCGAAATTAGCGCCCCAGTGAAAAGCCAGTTTGGCTTTCACATCATCCAACTCACTGACCGCAAGGATGCGGAGACGATGGTGCTAGAATCGGTGAAGCCACGACTTCTCGCCTTCTTGAACCAACGGATGAGGGACACCCAGATCCAGAAAGTTCTCACAGAGCTTCGCGAGAAGGCTGAGGTGAAGATTCTGCTCCCGCAATAAGTCTGGGGATATACATCCTTGAATTTGAAAAGGGGCGGCGCCGAGTGGCTCGCCCCTTTTTCGTGCACAAAACTTGTACGAAGGAAAATTGTTCCTTGATCGCAACTTGCGCGAGAGGTGTTACTTTGGTACTAAATACGGAGGAATATTGCAGCGCTTTCTGAACAACCTATGAAAAATGCACGCGGCCGGCTGCCTCTCCTTATTTTGGGTAGTCTTGTATTAACAACATTCCCCGCCTGCTCCGTTTTTTTGGCGGCAAATCAACCAGACAAGAAAAACTTGTCCGTGTTGGTGGCGGGAACGCCACGGGCTCGGATCTTGGCAGAATTTGGCCAACCGATCTCCAGTCGCTTGGTAGATAACAGAAGAGTTGACCTTTTTTCCATCACCCAAGGCTACAGCAAAGAGGCCAAAGCTGGCCGGGCTTTCGCGCATGGTGTCGGAGACATCGCCACTGTGGGAATGTGGGAGTTGGCGGGAACGCCCACGGAAGTCGTTTTCAGCGGGAAAAAGCTCTCCTACGAGGTGACCTACGATTACTTCGATCGCGTCGCGCGCGTCGTAAAGCTCAGCGAGTGAGTGGCGTGGGACGCAACAGCCTGAAAAGCACTACGTTTGATTCCCCTTCCAACCCCCATAGCGGACCGGGATCAGGCTGCCAGAGACGCTCCGCCAAAGGCTTGCTGGTTGGCATACGCCCCAAAAGCGCAGACGCATTTTCAACGATGCGAAGACTATCGCTTGCAACGACAATCCGTACCGAACGCGCGTCCAAAATTTCACGCGCCTCTACGGAGTTGGTGCTCAGGAAAAACCTCGCACTATCCATGATGCCAGAGATCCCCTCGTGGCTACTGCCAGCTACTCCGGGTTGTTTGGACCAGTAGGCGAGTGCAGGTGAGAGCCACCAGGCAGCGATAAAGGGCTCCACTGCATCGGAGCGCATGCGCTCTGCACAGTAACGGGCGCCAATCCACTCAGAACGGTCGACATGACGACGTTGCGCAACGGTTGGGGACACAAAAATGGTTTGTTCCCAAGCGCGCTCAAGCGGCAAAAGGGAAAGCACAAAAGTTGCGAACTGAGGCCAATATGCCGACCCCAGCGCTAAAATCCAAGGCAGGCTACCCACAAATGCCAAAACACAATACGGGCTCCAGCGGATCTGCCAGACCGTCAGAGTCCCCAGCAGCGCCAACAACGCCAACCACCAAAACGCGAGGCGCTCTCCTCGCATCCCACTCACGACCAAAGCCGGCAGCGTCAACCACAACAGAAGCCCGGTTCCTGAGCACAAGTCGCTCAAGTGTTGCAGATGCTGCAATTCCCCAACCGTCCCGCCCCACCGCCCCAGCGCCTCTTTCCACACCGCGCCAGGCAACACAACGGAAATTCCATCGACCCAATGCCCCATACCCGCCAAGAGCAATACGGCTACAAGCCAGTGTAAGCGTTCGATTTTTGCACTGCGCCACGAGCCCAAACCCAGAAGCAGGCAGACTCCTCCCAAAATAAGCGGCTCATAAAGCGATACCCACAGCGCCGCACCCCACGCCAAACCACCTGCCCACGCCCACCCAATGGTGCGGTGCGTACTTTGCAAACGCTGTTCCGCTCCCAGCGCCACCCCGAGCAACAGCAGCAGCAACGACTGGTGGTCCGGCCGCCCAAAAACTGTCGCGTGCACTAGCGGAGGACTCACCGCTACCAGAAAGGGCACCGCCCACCACAGCGCCGCCCGCTCTCCGCCTTTCATGCGCAACCCGAACGCCCAAAAGCCCGCGCCCAACGTGAGCAGCACCCCAAACAACGGCGAAATCAACGCCCCGGCCAAGTCCAACGTCTCCGCTCCCAAACCCGCCAATCGCCCCCGCGTCGGCCACACCCAGTGCAACACACGCTCCAAACCGAAAATCGCGTAATCCAAAGGCGCTGTGGCGTGCGAAAAAACTCCCTCAGGCCAGTTCTCAAACCCCTGCCAGCGCACCACCGTTCCCGGGGCAGACGCAACCAACTGCACACGGCTCATTCGCGAATAACAATCAGCATCCACGAAGTAAAATTTACCCCCGATCAAAACGTCGGTAAGATTATGAAACCGCACCACCAGAGCCAGTAAGGCCAGCAATAAAAGCAGAGCCAAGGAAGCAGGCCGCATCTTGGCTCCAAGTTCAAGTCGCACCGTCACCGACTCGTCACTCTGAAGAGCATCATCCACACCATCTGCAACCTTCGTGCCACCAGCACTCACTGCCGGGCGGCGATGTCGCTTCTGAGGAATTCAAGAACGTCCTTAAACTTGGCCTCATTTTCGGGATTCGCAGTCACCACCGCCTCGTGGGCCTCGAGCATCGTCTGAGCCTGATCCAGTTTATCCGAGACAGCCGCCGGTAAGAAGGAAGACGGAAGTAAAGAGTCGGTGCCACTAAAATCTGTACATTCAACGCGCAGCAACTGGTCGAGCCCTAGATTACAAAGCAATCCCTGATTGCGCTCGTTTAAATTGACGATGTGAATGCTCCCCATTTCGCCGCAGCCTTTGAGCTTGAGCGCGATCCCCGCCAGAGTGCCCATGAAAGTGGAGTCCATGAGAGGACACGCACCCAAATCCACCACAAATTCCCTATGCCCCCGAGCCAGCATCTCCTTCGCAAAATCCTTTAGCGAGGCGCTGTTCTGGAAACTCCCCTTCCCTTCCACGCGAATGCGAACCAGCCCGTTGGCGACACCGACTTGAATGGAGGACTGAGTGCTCACAGAAAATGGGGTGCCGGAGTTTACCAGAGAAAACTTTGCTGCAAACCAACTACCCGGTCTTGCTCAATGAGTAGCACTCGCCATGCCGTCACCGGACCGTCTTGATGATAATCGTCCCCCTGAACCGTAAATTCCGTGCGCAAACTGCCTGAGGCCTTCGGGTATTTCACCTCGAGAGTCTGCACCTTGGATCCCAGTTTTTGCTGGCGATACTCGAATCGCACCGCCAACGGACCCGCGTGCGACGGGTCTACTTTCCAATGAATCGTGTATGAATGCCCGTCCCGCTGACGCCTTTCAAATTCATTAATGGCCCCAAAATAGCGCCTATCCTCCTCAGCACGCAACCAAGGCGAACTCGCTTTTCCATTCAGAGCCGGATCGAGGAGGACAGAAAAGACCTTTTCCACCTTGTAAGAATCATCCAGCGCAAGCGGCAAAACACTGCCGGAAGGCACCGCTTCCATGCGCGCCTTTTCACCAAACACCGCCACAGGAGTGAACGGGGAAAAAAGAGAAATCGGGGATGGAACGACTGCGGCCGCAGCTAAACAAATCGCGGCCCATGGCAACGAGGGGCGTCTCATTGGTTTTATCTTAATGCGCCCCAATCAGAGTGTCAACGCCCCTCGCCCAATCGAAGGGCAACGCGGTCTGAATTGTCAGCCTTTATCCCGCCTGAACAAGAGACTTAAAGAGAAGTCCAATGAAGCCCGCCCCACAGATCACCGGAATGACTTCCCACTTCCAGCGCACCAGCCCAATGCAGGCAACCACGCTCATGCTTAAGGCGAACCAATCCACCGTCGTGGATGTCGGGAATAAAACCTGCAGACCAAACCAGATGCTCAGGTTCAACACGACCCCAACCACCGACGCTGTCACCGCCGATAGCGCTGCATTCAGCTTTTCATTCCCGCGCAGGCGCTCGATGTAGGGTGCTCCCAGGAAAATCCACAGGAAACAAGGGATAAAGGTCGTCCAAGTGGAGATAAACGCCCCAAGGGTTGCACTCAAAAGCGGCGACAAGGAACCGGGCTGATTCCAGCCGCCAAGATACCCCACAAACTGCAAAACGATAATCAACGGGCCCGGAGTCGTCTCCGCCAACCCCATGCCATCAAGCATTTGCGCCCCGTTCAGCCACCCAAACGTCTGAACGGCTTGCTGGGACACATACGGCAAAACCGCGTAAGCGCCGCCAAAGGTCACCATCGCAGCCTTACTAAAAAAGACCGCCTCGCGAACCACCGTGTGATCCGCGCCCAACCACAGCGCCAGAAGTAGCACAGGACCCCACCACACACTGAGCCACACGAGGCACACCCGAAAAGCCCGCCTCCAAGACGGAAGCGTTTGGAGGGGACTCGCCTCGTTATCGTCAATCACCGCTTCCTCAGAAAGTGCAGGCTTCCTGATACTTAAGAACATCTCACGATTGAGCCCACCCCCAACCAAACCGATAAGAGCAGCCGCACAAATCACGTAGGGAAACGGGGTGTGGAAGAAAAAAAGTGCCAGAAAAGCCAACAGAGCCAGCACCCACATCACCCTATTTTTCAGCGCTTTTTTCCCAATCCGAACCACCGCAGCCATCACGATGGCGAGAACGGCGGGTTTGAGACCGTAAAAAATTGCCGCTATCCAAGGGAGCGTCCCATAAGTGACATAAACCCAGCTCAACCCCCAGAGCAGGAACATGGACGGCAGCACAAAAAGCGCCCCAGCCGCGATGCCTCCCCGAGTTCCGTGCAACAACCAACCCACATACGTCGCTAACTGCTGGGCTTCCGGCCCCGGCAAAAGCATGCAGTAGTTTAGCGCATGAAGGAACCGCGCCTCGCTGATCCACCGCTTCCGGTCCACAAGCTCGCTCTGCATGATCGCGATTTGCCCAGTGGGCCCCCCAAAGCTGATAAACCCAAGCTTGAGCCAAAACCGGAGCGCTTCAGCAAAAGTGGGCTTTGAGGGTGTAGCCTGAGGTACGCTGGCTTTCATTTTTCAGAATTGCTTGAGAAAGGACCGCCCCGTTTTAAAAAACGAGATAATAGTCGCGCCATTTTTTCCGCTCCCAACAGACGAACACCGGCGCTCTTCTCCACGCCTGAGCATAACGCTTCCACCAACCGCGTCGGCGCACCGAAACGCGTTCCCGCCAAACTGCGCGGGAAGCAATTCTCCAAGCTGGAGTTCTGTTTGTGCTATCACTAAAAATTGCGCCCTCATTCACCCAAATGTCCAAAATCGCCGTCATCATTCCCGCACGCTGGGCATCCACGCGCTTTCCAGGAAAACCCCTCCACCTCCTCGCAGGTAAACCCCTCGTGCAACACGTCTGGGAACGAGCCCGCCTCGCACGCGGGATCGCTTCGGTGATCATCGCCACCGACGACATGCGTATCGCGGAGGCAGCGTTCCTGTTCGGCGCCGAAGTCGCCCTGACCTCGCCGCGCTGCGTCTCAGGCACGGACCGTTGTGCGGAAGTCGCCAGACGCCTTACCAAGGACGGCATCACGCACCTCGTTAATGTTCAGGGCGATGAACCGCTCATCTCGCCTCTTCTGATCACTCAACTAGCACGCGCTCTGGCTAAAGACCCGACGCTGCAAATGGTCACCGCGGCCACGCCATTCTTGCCCGACGAAAACCCCGCCAACCCCAACGCCGTCAAAGTCGTCCTCTCCCGAGCCTCAAACGCGCTTTACTTTTCCCGCAGCCTCATCCCCTTCCCTCGTGATGGAGGGGCCTTCCCATACCTGCGCCATCTGGGGATCTACGGATATTCGGTGCCGTTTTTGGAGAAGTTTGTGAGATGGAAAACGGGGGTGCTGGAAGCAGCGGAATCCTTGGAGCAGTTGCGCGCTCTCGAACATGGCGTAACAATCAAGGTACTTCACACCGAGCACACTTCCATTGGAGTGGACACCCCCGAGGACGCCTTGGCGGCAGAGACTCTGATTGTAGGCGCTTCTCGCTTGCAGAGCCCCCCCAAGTAGCAGTTCTTATAGGAAGATCTTACGGCGCCACCCCCTCGCCTCCCACTTTGACCCGAGTCTCTTGCCCATGTCGCCCAAGCCAAAAACAAACCACCCCATGAAATACATCTTTGTTACCGGAGGCGTCGTGTCCTCCCTCGGCAAAGGACTCGCGGCAGCTTCTTTAGGGACGCTGCTCGAACATCGCGGACTGAAAGTGGTACTGCAAAAATTCGATCCTTATTTAAACGTCGACCCTGGGACGATGAACCCTTTCCAGCACGGAGAAGTCTATGTTCTCAACGACGGAGCGGAAACGGATCTGGATCTGGGACATTACGAGCGCTTCACAAGCTCCATATTAAGCCGTTCCAATAGTACGACTTCTGGTCAAATTTATGAAACTGTCCTAGCCCGCGAGCGCCGCGGCGATTATCTGGGCAACACCGTCCAAGTGATCCCGCACGTCACCGACGAGATCAAAAGCCGGCTACGTTCACTCTCCAAGGAACAACCGTGTGATATTCTCATTACAGAAATCGGCGGCACAACGGGCGATATCGAAGGACTGCCGTTTCTGGAAGCCATCCGCCAGTTTGTATTGGAAGTCGGCCCGCAAAACGTGGTGATCATGCACGTCACCTTGGTGCCATTCATCAAAGCCGCCGGGGAGTTGAAAACCAAACCATCCCAGCAGTCCATTGCCAAACTGCGCGAGATCGGGCTGCACCCTCAGGTGCTCGTTTGTCGCTCAGAACATCCTCTGGACGAAGATGTTCGCCAAAAACTTTCAATGTTCTGCAACGTGCCCTTGGACGCGGTCATCGAGGCGAGGGACGTGGACCACTCGATTTACCAGATGCCGCTGATGTTACAGCGAGAAGGCCTAGATGAAATCGTGTGTGACCTGCTGCGCATCACCGCTCCTGCAGCCAACATGCAGGAATGGCACAAGTTTGTAGACCGGGTGATTTACCCAAAAAAGCGGGTGAAAATCGCCGTCGTGGGTAAATACATCGAGTTGCAGGATGCCTACAAGTCGATCTACGAATCGCTTACGCACGCAGCTGCTGCGAATGATTGTGGCATCGACTTGGTGCGCGTAGACGCCGAGACCCTTGAGGACTGGAAGCCTGAGACCGTCCTCAAAGACGTCGCTGGGGTGCTGGTTCCCGGCGGCTTTGGGGAACGAGGCGTGGAGGGTAAAATCAATGCCACTCGGTTCGCTCGGGAGCAGAAAGTGCCATTTTTGGGACTCTGCCTCGGGATGCAAGTGGCTACGATTGAGTTTGCGAGAAACGTATGTCTTTTGGAGGGAGCAAACTCGGCGGAGTTCGACGAGAAAGCAGCGCATCCCGTCATTCATTTGCTGGAGGAGCAAAAAGAAGTGACCGGCAAAGGAGCGAACATGCGCTTGGGAACGTGGCCCACTTTGTTGAAGGAAGGAACCAAAGCACGTAACGTCTACGGCACCAGCGAGATACTCGAACGCCACAGACACCGCTACGAGTTCAACCTCGCGTATCGGGAGCAGATGGAGGCCAAGGGCTTCATCATCTCGGGGACTTCACCAGACGGCACATTGGTCGAATTAATTGAGTTGAAAGGACATCCGTATTTTCTGGCCTGCCAGTTTCATCCGGAATTCCAGTCCAAACCGAACAAACCGCATCCGTTGTTCACTGGATTCATCCAAGCAAGTCTGGCGAACTGCTAGAACTCGTGCGGCTCCTTGCATTCCTCCCCCAATTCCCCCTGTTGTGCCAGCCTCCTTCCCGCAGAATGTTATTCTTATTGGACTCATGGGCAGCGGGAAATCCTCAGTCGGCCGGGCCGTTGCAAAGGCTCTGCGGTTCCAATTTTTAGACACCGATCAGCTCCTGGTGGAACGCGCGGGACAGTCCATCAGTGAAATTTTTGCGACGGAAGGGGAGGCCGCCTTTCGGACGAGAGAGACCCAAGTGCTCGAATCGCTCAAGGCGCAGACGCGCTGCGTCATTTCCACGGGAGGTGGCGCTGTACTGGCGGAGCGCAATCGTACGTTATTGCGGGAGTTAGGCTTCACCGTATGGCTCACGGCCTCGGAGAGCGCGCTTTTTGAACGCGTAAACCGCGCCACGCATCGTCCCCTGCTACAAACGGCCAATCCAAGGGAGACGCTGTCCCGCCTGATGCAGGAGCGCGCCCCGCTGTACGAAGAAACTGCGCGTACCGTGGTTGACACCACTTTTCTTGCGCAACCAGCGGTGGTTTCCGAAGTCGTCGCAGCGGCAAAAGAGGCTTTCGCATGGACGCCGCCGGTTTAAAGACAGCCGTTCAAGAAGAGGCGTCCCGCTTGGGATTCGACGCCTGCCACTTCGCGCCAGCCGTGCCGCCCCCGCACGCCGCCGAGTTTTTGGACTGGTTAGAGCAAGGCCGCTCAGGGGAAATGGCTTGGCTGGCGAAAAATGCCGAGCGCCGCACCGATCCGCAACTCGTTCTTCCTGGGGCAAAAACGGTGATCGTCGTGGCCCGTAATTACGCCCCGAGCGGCCCCGTTTCAAGCGACACAGCTCCAGATTACGCCATCGCAAGGTATGCTTGGGGAGAAGATTACCACGAGGTGCTAACTCCGCGTATCCGCCAACTCGAAGCCGTTCTCGAAGCGCATGGAGGGCGCCAACGCAGTTACGTAGACACCGGCCCCGTGCTCGAGCGGGACTACGCCGCTCTGTCTGGGCTTGGCTGGCACGGTAAAAGCACGATGGTCATTTCGCAGGAGCTCGGCGCGTTTTTTTTTCTAGGCACGCTGCTGACCACGCTCGAGTTGCCACCGGATCCCCCGGCAAAAGACCGTTGCGGGCGGTGTACGCGTTGCATCGATATTTGTCCGACTCAGGCTATTACGGCGCCATACCAACTCGACGCGCGGCTCTGCGTCTCTTACCTGACCATCGAACTCAAAGGCAGTATTCCAGAGGCGCTGCGCCCGCTCATAGGCAACCGCATTTACGGCTGCGATGATTGCGCTGCGGTTTGTCCATGGAACCGGTTTGCCCAAGCATCTACCGAGGCACGCTTTGCCGCCCGCGCCTTCGCCACGCAAGCCCGACTGCGAGATTTCCTATCTCTGGATGCAGCAGGATTTCGCGCCCTCTTCCGCGGTTCGCCAATTCTACGGATCAAACGTAAAGGTTTTCTGCGCAACGTCTGTGTTGCCCTTGGCAATACTGGGGGAGAGGAAGATCTTGAGGCGTTGGAACTCGCGTCCAAAGATCAAGAACCGCTCATCGCAGAACACGCCCTGTGGGCCCTTGAGCGATTGCGAACAAGAC
Organism: uncultured Spartobacteria bacterium; assembly: GCA_903919125.1. Classification (GTDB taxonomy): domain Bacteria; phylum Verrucomicrobiota; class Verrucomicrobiia; order Chthoniobacterales; family Chthoniobacteraceae; genus Chth-196. The sequence goes on from CAIXGS010000076.1 coordinate 11,304, forward strand.
TGAAAACCGGTTCGGCAATTCCATAGCCGGCTTCCATAGCCGCTCGCCTCACAGCTTACGGTCGCTTGCAGCACTGCGAAGATGAATCGTCTTATGCTCCAAATCGTGAATCGCCTTGATGTACCGCACCGTCCGACTGCGCGCGCGCATCAAAATGGAAGTCGTAGTCGCCTTCTTTCCCGTAACTTTCACTCCTGGAAGCAACGGACTGTCTGAAATACCCGTCGCGCAAAAAATCGCACTGTCCCCCAGAACCAAATCATCCACTCCATAAACGCGATCCAACTCGCTGGCCCCCACCTCCGCTGCGATACTTTCGCGCTCCGCTTGGTCCTTCGGCCACATTTGTAACAACATCCCGCCCCCCATTGCCTTAAGGGCAGCCGCCGTCAGGATTCCCTCGGGAGACCCTCCAATTCCGTAGTAGAGATCGACACCCGAATCCACCAACGACGGCGAAACCGCAGCCGTAATATCGCCATCGGAAATCAGGCGCAACGCCGCGCCAGAACGTCTGACTTGCCGGATAATTTCTTCGTGCCTCGGGCGGTTCATCGTCATGACCACGAGTTCGGGAACCCGTTTTCCAAGAGCCTCCGCTACCAATGCAAGCGTATGCTCCAGAGGCGCATGCAAACTTAATACTTCCATACCACCACGCATCGCCTCCACCACCGCAGGACCGTAGGCAAGCTTGGTCGAATAAAAAGCGGGCAGGTTTCGCATGGCCCGCTCATTCCCCGCGTGCGTTTGACTGGCGGCCATCACAGAGATGGAATTTGGCAAGCCGTTGGCAATGTTCGACGTGCCATCAATAGGGTCCAGCGCGATGTCAAAACTTGGGGCTCCCGGCTTCCATGTCCCAAGGTGCTCTCCCAGAAAAATACCTGGCGCATTGTCTTTAATACCCTCGCCTATAACCACTTCACCGCAAAGATCTACCAAGTCAAAAACCCCGTAGATGGCGTCGCAGGCCGCCGCATCCGCCAACTCCTTTTCTCCGCGCCCCAGCCAAGCCAGCGAATTAAGCGCCGCGTTTTCAGTCGCTCTAACAAATTCAAATTCAATGGTTCGTTCGGCATCACTAACGGAGAGGGAGACTGTATGTTGCATGAAGGTATTATTCTGAAGATGAGTACTGGACCCGATAAAAAAAGACTTAACTTTGTTATTCCCAACCTAAATGCGACGTAGCCCTGCCCTAATTCGACTCATTAAGCCGAATCAGGCCTGAGAAGTGGGCTGAATCTAAGACTGCTTAATCGCAGGACGCCGGCTTACTAGATGTATTTAATGTAACGAAAGCGAATAATAGGTCTCAAATACGAAATGCGTACCGTTTTTAACGCCAACGAAAATCAATAAGCATTAGGTGCATGCGTGTTTGTGATTTTTTCTTACTCCCCTTGCGAAGTACATTGTTTTGGACAAATGTAAGCAAATCGTTTCTCTTAACCGACCAATTTTTATCTTATTGTTTCAGTCCCATCTTTCCAAATTTAACTCCACAAGCTTTCTGAGCATTGAAGCCTTCCTCTAAAAACTCCTAAAAAATCTTAGCGCCATGAAATTAAAGCACAAAATCCTCATCGCCTCCCTCTGGGGCGTTCTAGCTACCGGCATCGTGGGCATTCTTGTGCAACGTTCCGTAATACGCCGACAAGGCATCGAGAGCACACGCTCGGCCATGCGAACTTCGATTATGGAAGCCGAAGATGTGCGCGAGTCGATCGCCTCACTCGGCGAGGCTGGCGCCTTCGATAAGGAAAAGCTGCTCAAGGAATACCAAAAGGTGAAGGCCGAGAATGGTGATATCAGTAAGACCGCCCTTTACAATACAATCCCCGTAGTCGCCGCTTGGAAGGGTTTGGAGACCGCTGCAAAATCTCAGGGATACACGTTCCGCATCTCTAAACATGATGCGCGCAACAAGATCAATCTTCCCACCCCAGAAGAAGAACCCATTCTCGCGTTTCTCAACGATCGAAAGAATCCCGAGTATTTTAAGATCGACGACGTCAAAGGGGAAATCACCTACGCCCGTCCCATTGTACTGAGTAAAGACTGCTTAACCTGCCACGGCTCCCCCGATCGCAGTCCCACCGGCGACGGGAAAGACATGCTGGGCTACAAAATGGAGAACTGGAAAGCAGATGAGACCCATGGCGCCTTCATCCTCAAGAGCAGCACAAAGCCGCTCAACGACTTGGTAAATAGTAGTGTAAATGAAGTCCTACTAGCCCTCATTATTGTGGGCGCCATCGCGGTGATCGTCACCCTAGTGATAGTGCGTCGCATCACCCACGCGCTGAAACTCGTGGAGGACGTCGCCGCCGGCAACTTACAAACCTCGGCAGACTTCCAGTCCAATGATGAATTGGGCACTACCGTTCACGCGATGCGCGACATGGTCTCCAGCCTACAGCAGAGCATCAGCACGGTGGACCACAACTCGCAGTCACTCTCGGCCGCGGCCGAAGAATTGAGTACCGTCAGCAGCAACCTCAGTAACAACGCAAACAACGCCCAGAGCCAGACCGCAAGCGTGGCGAGTAATGCCTCCAACGTCAGCCGCAACCTCCAGAGTGTCGCGGCGGCAACGGAGCAAATGAACGCAAGCATCGACGAAATTGCGAGAAACGCGTCCCAAGCCACGCGAGTGGCGGCACGCGCTTCAGCAGTGGCCGGTGAAACGACTGTGGCCGTGTCAAAATTAGGCGCGAGCAGCTCGGAAATCGGACAGGTCATTGGGGTGATTACATCCATCGCTGAACAGACCAAGCTCCTGGCGTTGAATGCAACTATCGAAGCTGCCCGCGCTGGGGAAGCCGGCAAAGGCTTCGCCGTGGTGGCCAGCGAAGTGAAGGAGTTGGCAAAACAAACCGCGGATGCCACCGAAGAAATCGGCAAGAAAATTGGACTCGTCCAGAACGACTCTGAAGCGGCCGTCCGTGCGATTAACGAAATCGCAGCGATCGTCGAGGAAATCACAAGTATCCAGACCACAGTGGCCGGCGCCATTGAGGAACAGGCGGCGACGACGCGTGAAATCTCCAAAAACGTGCAGGAAGCAGCTGCCGAAGGGCAGTTAATCTCCGATAGCGTCCAAGGAGTTTCTCGCGCAGTTCAAACCACGGCACAGGGCGCCAGCGACACCGCGACGGTTGCGCAAGAGCTGACGAAGTTGTCAGTGAACTTGCAGAAGCTCGTGCAAGAAACCTCCAAGCGCTTCAGTGGTAGCCACCAAGGCTAGCCCCTCAAACTGAGCGTCTTCATTCAAGACGGTGCCCGTTGCGAAGCGGGCACCGTCTTCTTTTTTGATCCAGACTTCCTCTTATTCGCTGCCTCAAACGCTTTGCCGCTTGTGAAGCAGCCCCGCCCTTGCCCATCCTCACTCCTTTGCCATGCTATCAGCCGGAATCGTCGGTCTCCCTAACGTCGGAAAATCCACTTTGTTCAATGCGGTCACTCGAACCCGCAAAGCGCAAGCGGCCAATTACCCTTTTTGCACCATCGATCCCAACGTGGGCATCGTCACCGTGCCAGATGCGCGCTTGGAGGTGCTCTCCAAAATTTCAGGCTCCAAAAAGCTCGTGCCAGCGGCAATCGAGTTCGTGGATATTGCCGGATTGGTAAAAGGCGCAAGCGCTGGGGAAGGGTTGGGCAACCAGTTTCTGAGCCACATCCGCGAGGTCAACGCCATCGTACAGGTGGTGCGCTGCTTTGAGGATGACGACATTCATCACGTGAGCGGTTCGGTGGATCCCGTACGCGACATCGAAGTGATCAACACCGAGCTCGTGCTCTGCGACCTCGCTTCGCTCACCAAAAGACTCGAGCGCCTCAATAAAGCAATTCGTGTAGGAGACAAGGTTGCCAAAGCCGAGGCCGCTGTGATCGAAAAATTGCTGCCGCATCTCGACCAGGGACGCCCCGCACTAACGCTCGAACTTTCCGAGGAGGAAAAGCGGGTCGCCAAAGAGTTCTTTCTGCTCACCAACAAGCCCACCATTTTTGCATGCAACGTGGCGGAAGCCGACTTGGCGGCCGTGTCTAACATGGTCCAAAGCGGCTCCACCGAGCCCGCCACATTGCCGGCGGCGATCCACGTGCAAGCGGTTCAGAAGTACGCTGCGGCCCATTTTGCAACCAGTGCGGTGGTTATCAGCGCTCAAATCGAGAGCGAGCTCGTAGACTTACCCGAAGCCGACGCGCAAGAGTATCTCACCGGGCTCGGCGTTCAAAGCAGCGGAGTCGGCCTGCTAATTCGCGGTGTCTACCATCTTTTGGGACTGCGCACTTACCTCACCACGGGTGAACAGGAGACTCGGGCTTGGACCATTCGCAGTGGCGACAAGGCTCCGGCTGCCGCAGGCGTTATCCACTCGGATTTTGAGCGCGGGTTCATTGCGGCGGAAATCACTGCTTACGATGATCTTGTTTCACTTGGATCTTTCGCTAAGGCGCGCGAGGCTGGAAAGTTGCGCATCGAGGGCAAGGAGTACGTCGTGCAGGACGGCGACGTGGTAGAGTTCCGCTTCAACGTTTAGGAAAAGGTCCGCAATCAAAATGTCGGTCATCGCATCTGCTGGCATCTGGAGGAGATTGCAGCGAATCCCTTGGCGTCCCTTTACACCGGCGCGTCTGTGCGCCATCTTACCCCAACGCATGCAACCCCGCTGCCTTTCCCTCAAGTCACTTTCCACGTTGGCCCTTTTTTTAGGGGTCGCATCCGTCACCCCACTCGGGCCGCTCTCCCATTTTGCGCTGCTCCCAGAACGGGCTGACGCAGCCGAACCCTCACCGATTCGCAAGAGTCTGGCGCGAATCGGCAACACGTCCCAAGATCCTAATTATCGGCAACCGTGGCTTCCAGGCGTGACCATGAGCAGCTCAGGAACCGGTTGGGTCGTGACCAAAGACCGGATATTGACCAACGCTCACGTCGTATCCAACGCTCGCTTCCTGACGCTAGAAAAGGAAAACGATCCCAAGAAGTACATCGCCACCGTTGAGCACATCGCTCACGACTGCGATTTGGCGATCCTCAAAGTCCAGGATCCCACCTTTTTCACCGGCACCATTCCTCTGGAACTTGGCGACATTCCAGAGATCGAGTCTGAGGTTTCCGTATTCGGCTATCCCATTGGTGGGGAAAGACTTTCCGTCACGCGCGGAGTGGTTTCGCGAATCGACTTCCGCCCGTATGCCCACTCGGGAATCGACTCTCATTTAACCATCCAAATCGACGCCGCCATCAACCCGGGAAACAGCGGCGGACCCGTCTTACAAAAAGGCAAAGTCGTCGGCGTCGCCTTTCAGGGCTTCAGCGGGGATGTCGCCCAGAACGTCGGCTACATGATTCCTACGCCAGTGATTCGGCGCTTTTTAGAGGACATTAAAGACGGCAAGTATGACAGGTACATGGACCTGTCCATCACGCCGTTCAACACCTTGAACCCCGCGATGCGCAAGGGCTTGGGCCTCCCCGATGACGACAAAGGCGTGCTGATTTCTAGCGTCGCATCCGCCGGCGTGTGTGCTGGTTACGTAAAACCAGGCGACGTGGTGCTGGCCATCGATGGACTCGCCGTGGCGAGCGACGGCACGGTCGAACTCGAAGGCGAGCGCGTCCAGATGGCGGAAGTCGCAGAACGCAAATTTCGCGGAGATTCTGTGCGCATGACCCTATTGCGGGCACGCGCAAAATTGGAAGTCACAGTGCCGTTAAACCAAGCTTGGCCCTTCGCCATGCAGGCCAACCAATTCGACGTAAAGCCCACCTACGTCTTGTTTGGCGGACTTCTCTTTCAACCCCTTTCGCGAAACTTACTTAATTCGGTGCAGTTTCAGAATCCGCGTCTGACCTATTTCTTCGAGGCATTTGTCCCGCGCGAACTCTACAAAGAGCATCCGGAAGTCGTCATCCTGAGCGGGATTCTCGCCGATCCAATCAACACCTATTTGGGAGAATTTAAGGAGGGCATCGTCGAAGAAATCAACGGCACTCCGGTTCGCACGCTCAGTGATCTCGCTGACGCTTTTGCCAAGCCGGCTGAATTTTATGTGCTGCGTTTTGTCGGTAATGGCCGTCCTCTGGTTCTTGAACGCACTGCAGTGGAGGCCGCCCGCGAGCGAATCCGTTCCCGTTACGGAGTGCAAAAGGAACAATTTTTAGAAGCGTCCATTCGCTAATATTCGCCATGAAGCTCCCCTTCTCCATCTTCGCCGCACTTTCCCTACTCGCCACCGGATCGTCATGGCTGGAAACGCCTTCGCTCGCTGCACCGGCAGCCACCGCTACCGCGACTGCGAACGCCACGGCAACCTCGGTAGCGAGTTCAATCCAGAAAGGCGCCCAAGAACCCAACGCCTCCGAAGCACTCCTCGCACAAAATCTGGTGCGCGTCACCACCACGACACAACCCTACGACTTCACTAGGCCGTGGTCCAAACGCGCGCCGCTCAGTCGCCGCGCTCTTGGCGCAGTACTTAAAGGCAACCGCGTTTTAATCACCGCCGAATGTGCCGCTAACGCCACCTACATTGAACTGGAAACTCCAGATGGAGAGCGCAAACAGGCAGCCCGTGTCGTGTGCGTCGACTACGAAGCCAATCTCGCACTGTTGCAGCCCGAGTCCGACGACTTTCTGAAAGATCAGCCCGGCCTCGCTTTCGCCACCCCGCACATCGGCGACTCCCTCGCCGTTCTCCAGTTGGAGGCCAACGGTAACCTGCTCTCCTCCAAAGGCCAAATGACCACCGCCGAAGTCGTGCGCTACCCCATCGACGACACCTCCCTTCTTGTCGGTCGCCTCAACGTCTCGCTTCAGGTGCGCGAAACCGTGCTCTCTCTTCCGCTGCTCAAAGACGGAAACCTAGCTGGGCTCATGTTGCGCTACGACTCCCAGTCCGGCCTCCTTGATTTCATTCCCGCCACTGTGGTGGAACATTTTATCAATGATTCCAACAAGATGCCCTACGAAGGATTTCCTCGCATGGGTTGCAGCTTTGCCGTGACTCGCGATCCTCAGTTGCGCAGGTTCCTCGACCTTCACAACAGCAAAGGCGGCGTCCTTATTACCCAAATTCTAAAGGATGGTCCTGCAGAAAAAGCAGGTGTTCAAAAGGGCGACGTTCTTCTGGAAATCGCCGGTAACCCGATTGATTCTGACGGTAATTATCGTGATCAAGATTACGGACGCATTTCCTTGGGCCATTTGGTAAGCACCAAGCATTTCGAGGGGCAGTTGGTTAAAATTCGCGTCTCCCGTGCGGGAAAATCCCTAGACTTAGAAGTGCCCGTCGCGCACCGCCGCAGCGAACAGTACCTGAGCCAACCGTATATCATCGACCGCGCTCCGCGTTATTACGTCTTGGGTGGCTTGATTTTGGGAGAACTCTCGCGGCAGTACTTAAAAGAGTTCGGAGGCGATTGGATTCACAAAGCTCCGTTGGAGTTGGTGAACATCGACCGCACCCAAGGCGAGGGCGCTGAGGAGAGACGCAAACGGGTTGTGGTTCTCACACGCGTACTTCCCTCAAACTTGACGGTCGGGTACGAGGATCTGCGCCACATTTTGGTGACCGCGATCAACGGTCAACCGATAAACAGTCTGGACGACATCCAAGTTGCACTGGAAAAGCCCGTGAACGGCCTCCACAAAGTCGAGTTACTCGGTGATCCCTCCGTACTTTTTCTGGACGCAAAAGGCGTCCAAGCCATCGGGCCTGAGTTACAACGAAGCTACGGCCTGCCCGCTCTCAGTCGTCTAGAGTAAAAGACGGCTACCCAAAAAGGTCCGGCGTAAGGCCAGCCTCCTTTTCCATCTCGGCGTACAGGGTGCGAAACTCAGCCTTTTCAAGAGCAGGTAAAAGCTCGGGAAATTGAGGCGCAATACGCAGCTGTTCCGGAGCAATCGGCAGGGGCAGATCGAGATCCAATCGCACCATCTCCTGATTTTGCTCCAACTGAGAACGCGCGGCTTGGAGTTTTTCACGCAGTTTAGCCGGTTCCACTCGCTCCAAATTCGCCATCGCAGCGGCCAAGGAACCATGGGCGTTGAGTAACGTGGTGGCACCTTTGGGGCCAACGCCCGACACTCCGGGAATGTTATCAGCGGAGTCCCCCACAATACTCAGCCAGTCGCCCAACTGATTGGGCTCCACGCCCCATTTGCGGCGAACGGTTTCCGCGTCCAATAAGGCATGAGTGTCTTTCGGGGTGGCGAGCTCTGTTTTTTGAGTCGTATAAATCCGCGTCTGAGCCCCGAGGATCTGAAAAAGATCCTTGTCCGCAGTCGCCAGAATAACCTCCCATCCAAGCTTTTCTACAGCAATTGCATAAGAAGCCATCAGGTCATCCGCCTCGGTGTTCGGCAGCGAAACCGACTGAAACCCTAGTAATGTGATCAACTCTCGCAATACAGGCAATTGAACCTCAAGGGTTTCAGGCATTTCTGCCCGCTGCGCTTTGTATTCAGGCTGGAGACTTGAACGGCGCTCCGGCACCCCCATGTCCCAAACCACCGCAGCACGATCGGGACGCAGATCCCGCTGCATTCGTCGCAACGCCTTCAGGAATCCGTAAATGGCTCCGTTGGGTTCTCCCTTGGAATTTTTCAGGCCGATTAGCGCATGGTAGGAGCGGTAGGCGTAATAGTAGCCGTCAACGAGAAGCAGTTTCATGGGTTATAAAAACGCCTGAGCATGGATCAGACTGCAGGTGGAAGCCAGCGGGACGCACCGAAGAATAAGGTTTGGAGCTTGAGATTCAGACGCCCCTCGGTCTTTTTAGACCCGTGCGTTCTGCTATAATACTCACGGCAGGTTTCGGGGAAGGCCACAACGCGGCTGCACGTGGTCTAACAGAAGGATTTGCTGCTCTTGGAGATATGCATCCAGAAGCGCTCGATCTATTCGCCCCTGCTTTCGGCTCTTTCTACCAGAGGATGCGCCATGACTACATCGATGTCGTCAACAAGAGCCCTGGAACTTGGGCGGCGGTTTATTCAGGAGCCGAACATTTGCCCTTCATCAGCCTCATTTTAAAAAATCTATGGCCCCTGAAGCGAGAACTCGTAACGGCCCTTCGCAAGTGGCAACCGGCTGCAGTGATCGCAGTCTATCCCGCCTACGGTTATGTCTTGGAGGCAGCGGCTCGAGAAGCTGAGCTGCCTCATCTTAAACGCTACGTTCTCATCACGGATTCCATCACCGTGCATCCCGTATGGCACCGGTGCGACGCAGATACCTTTATGGTACCCAACGAGGATACGGCCAACGTTCTTTACCAGAGGGGAATAGACCGGTCACGCGTGTTAGTGAGCGGCTTCCCCGTCTCGCCTCGATACGCCGTCGAGGGCCCGGTCCGTGAAGACCCCCTCCAGCGCCCGAGAGTGTTGTACATGATCAACGGACAGCCCGGGCGGGCGATATCGTTGGTGGAGCGCCTGCTTCGGGAGGATAAAGTCGAGCTCACTGCCACCACCGGACGCGATGAGGCGCTGAAATCTGAACTCGAAGCACTTGCAAAGCGCTTACAAAAGCCACTGAAGGTGCTGGGATGGATAGAAAACATGCCAGACCTCCTGCGCAGCAACCATTTACTGATCGGCAAAGCAGGTGGGGCCACCGTGCAGGAAACTCTTGCGGCGGGCACCCCGATGCTTATCACACAAATTTTGCCCGGTCAGGAGGAAGGCAACGCCCGATTGCTACTCCAAAACGGATGTGGCGCGTCCTGCCCCACCAACGAAGCGGTGTTGGAGACTCTCTCCAGTCTGTTTGCAAACGAGGCTCAAGGCTGGCACCGGATGCAACGTCACGTCCGCGCGCTAGGCAGACCAGATGCGGCCACTTCCATCGCCCGCTGGGTGTGGAAAGAAGTTCAATGTATTGAAGATGCGCCCAATTCTAGATTTGGACTGAGGCCAACCATTCCACCTGGCTAACCACCTTTCGATTTTAAACCCCTTTCCTGCTCAAGCCGACTCCATGCGGGTTACAGCCAGTCATTCAGTGTTAAAAGTTTTTGAGGATGAATGTTGGCAACGGCTTAAACTCTCCTCTACAAAAGATGCTTTCCTTTCTTTACGCGTCCCCGCGCTCAGCAAGTAACTTTTTCGACCCTCCTTTAATTCAATCCCTCACTCTTTCGTGAACCTTCTGATCAAACTCTGGAGATCTTCCATCGGGAAAAAATGGCTCGTCGCCCTCACAGGCTTGGCGCTACTCGGCTTTGTTGTGGCACATTTGCTTGGCAATCTTCAGATGTTCTCCGGTGCGGAAAAAATCAACGCCTACGCGGAGTTTCTAAAAGCCAATGAGAAGCCACTGTGGCTCGCCCGAATCGGTCTGCTCATTTGTTTTGTCACGCACATCCTCGCAACCCTTTCACTGGTTCGGATGAACCGCGCCGCCCGCCCCGACGCCTACGCCCTCAAGCGAAGCGTACAAGCCAAGATCTCCACCCGCACAATGGCCCTGAGCGGCCTCACCGTTCTCTCCTTCGTGGCATTCCATCTGGCTCACTACACACTGCGCATCACCGATGCCCGCTTCAAAGTCGAAGCGGAAGGCGGACTTCTAACCTCTGCACACGATGTTTATCACATGGTCATTATGGGCTTCCAGAACCCGCTTATTTCCAGTTTTTACATCCTGAGTGTCGGGTTACTCTCACTCCACCTCAGCCACGGAATTTCCTCCGTCTTCCAAACCTTGGGATTGGAGACCAAGAAAAGCGCCATATGGATGCCTAAAGCCGCCACGCTCATTGCACTTTTGCTCTTCACAGGTTACGCGTCCATTCCAGCGGCCGTCCTCAGTGGCCTCCTCAAGTAATTTTCCAAACCAACCCGGTTCCAACGTCTTCTGCAGAGCCTCAACTAGCGCACTATGAGCCTCAACCTTGATTCAAAAACTCCCTCCGGCCCTCTTGAGAAAAAATGGGAGCAACACAAGTTTGAGTCCAAACTCATCAATCCAGCCAACCGTCGCAAATTCGAGGTCATCGTCGTGGGCACTGGCCTCGCAGGCGCCTCGGCGGCAGCGACGCTCGGGGAACTCGGTTACAAAGTAAAAGCCTTCTGCTTTCAGGATTCCCCGCGCCGCGCCCATTCGATTGCCGCTCAAGGCGGAATTAACGCCGCGAAGAATTATCAAAACGATGGCGACTCAGTTCACCGCCTCTTTTACGACACAATCAAGGGAGGCGACTTCCGCTCCCGCGAAAGCAACGTGCATCGTCTGGCGGAAATCAGCGTCTCCATCATCGACCATTGCGTCGCTTTAGGGGTTCCATTCGCCCGCGAATACGGAGGTTTGCTAGACAATCGCTCCTTCGGCGGCGCCCAAGTCTCTCGCACTTTCTACGCCCGTGGACAGACCGGCCAGCAGCTCCTCCTTGGCGCCTACTCAGCCCTCAACAGGCAAATCGCCGCCGGTTCAGTCGAGATGTTTTCTCGTACGGAACTCATGGACATCGTTCTGGTGGATGGCCACGCCAAGGGCATCGTCACCCGCGACCTGACCAACGGCGCTATCCGGACTTGGGCGGCCGACTGCGTCATCATGGCCACAGGCGGCTACGGCAACGTGTTCTACCTCTCCACAAACGCCAAAGGCTCCAACGTGACTGCCACCTACAGGGCACATCGCCGGGGCGCTGCTTTCGCCAACCCCTGCTACACTCAAATTCATCCAACTTGCATCCCCGTAGCCGGTGATCACCAGTCCAAGCTCACCCTGATGAGCGAATCCCTGCGCAACGATGGCCGCGTCTGGGTGCCGAAAAAGAAGGGCGACACCCGCCCCTACAGCCAGATTCCAGAAGACGAGCGCGACTATTATCTGGAACGCAAGTATCCGAGTTTCGGCAATTTAGCCCCACGCGATATCTCTTCCCGCTCGGCGAAAGAAGTCTGTGACGAAGGGCGCGGCGTAGGTCCAGGCGGTCTGGGTGTCTACTTGGATTTTGCGGATTCCATCAAGCGCTTGGGCGAGGATAAAATCCGCGAACGCTACGGCAACTTGTTTGAAATGTACCACCAGATCACTGGTGAAAACGCCTACAACGGGCCCATGCGTATTTTCCCAGCCGTCCACTACACCATGGGTGGCCTTTGGGTGGACTACAACTTGATGTCCAACATTCCCGGCCTGTTCGTACTAGGCGAAGCCAACTTCTCAGACCACGGCGCCAATCGACTCGGAGCCAGCGCTCTCATGCAGGGACTCGCCGATGGCTACTTCGTCATCCCCTACACTATCGGCAATTACCTCGCCCCGCATGTCGGCGAGCGGCCCAGCACCGACCACCCCGCCTTCAAACAGACCGAAGCAGATGTCCGTGCCAACATTCACAAACTTCTTTCCATAAAAGGAAAACGTTCCGTGGACTCGTTTCACCGCGAACTCGGTCTCATCATGTGGGATCATTGCGGCATGGCGCGAACGGAAAAGAGCCTCACCCGAGCACTCAAACGACTGCCAGAGCTACGACAGGAATTCTGGCAGAACGCGAATGTCCCCGGAGAAAACGAATCCCTGAATACCTCCTTGGAGCGTGCTGGGCGAGTTGCTGATTTTCTGGAATTTGGCGAGTTGATGTGCATGGACGCCTTGACTCGCAAAGAGTCCTGCGGCGGCCATTTCCGCGAGGAATATCAGACGCCTGATGGAGAAGCCGTGCGCAACGACGCGGAATATTCGCACGTGGCTGCTTGGGAATATCAGGGTGAGGGAATCGCCCCGATTCGACATACTGAACCTTTGACTTTCGACAACGTAAAACTCGCCACCCGGAGCTACAAATGAACCTGCATCTCAAAGTTTGGCGCCAGAAAAACGCAGCCACCAAGGGCGCGCTCGTTAGTTACGAGGCTCGCAACATCCCCGAAGATTGCTCCTTTTTGGAGATGCTCGACCTCGTCAACGAGGACCTGCTTTCGCGCGGAGAAGAGCCCATTGCTTTCGATCACGACTGTCGTGAGGGAATTTGCGGAATGTGTTCGCTCACCATCAACGGCATCCCCCACGGCACGAGCGACACGACTACTTGCCAGCTCTACATGCGCAAGTTCAAAGACGGTCAAACCATCTACATCGAACCTTTCCGCGCCAGCGCGTTCCCGCTCTTGCGCGATCTGAGCGTGAACCGCTCTGCCTTTGATCGCATTCAACAAGCTGGTGGCTTTATCAGCGCCCACGTCGGTGCCGCTCCAGACGGCAATGCGATTCTTGTTCCAAAAACCGATGCGGACCACGCCATGGAAGCCGCCGCCTGCATCGGTTGCGGAGCCTGCGCAGCCGCCTGCCCCAACGCTAGCGCGATGCTGTTCGTCGGAGCAAAGGTCACCCACCTCGCCTCTTTGCCGCAAGGTCAGCCTGAACGCGAGCGCCGTGCCTTGGCCATGGTACGCCGGATGGACGCCGAGGGCTTTGGAAATTGCTCAAACTATCTGGAGTGCGAAGCGGTTTGCCCGGCGGAAATCCCCGCCTTGGTCATCGGCCAACTCAACCGCGATTACGCCCACGCCTTGGTTAAGGAAAGCCTTTAACCCAAGGAAAGAGGTCCGGAGATAAAGCGACGGCCTGCACTGTCGCTCCATGTTGTCGCTCAATGCCAAACGGCACCTCTGAGCCGACTCTTTTCTCCGACCTACACGCCTTACTTCACGGGCGGCTTCCCTAATCCGGGGTACTTCAACCAACGGAAAAACTCCGAGTCGGTAGACAATAACAACGTCGTGTCCCGCGACATCGAACTACGGTAAGTCTCCATCGTCTTGACGAAATTATAGAACTCCGCAGCCTGCGGGTTTTGGTTGAATGTTTTGGCGTAGATCTCCGAAGCTTTCGCATCAGCCTCCCCGTGAATCTCCTGCGCCTTCAAATATGCGCCGGATTGAATCTCGCTCAGATCCCGCTCCCGTTGACCAGCGATCTTCGCCGCTTCCCCTTCCCCTTCCGAACGGAAGCGTTGCGCAATCTGTTGGCGCTCGCTGATCATGCGCGAATAAATGCGGTCCAAAACGTCCGGGTTGTAATTCACCCGTTTCAAACGGAAATCCAAAAGATCGATTCCAAACTCCGACAGCTTCTTGCTCGCCTCCTGAGCGATCTCGGTCTCAATGCGCTGACGCCCCACCTTGATCGGCGGTAAAACACCCACCGCCCCCGGTCCATCCGTCTTCAGCGTCTCGTCCTTCGCTGCCTTGCGACTGGGATCAGTCCTCACAATTTCAATCAACTCATTGCGAGCAACCGCATTGCGCGTCTCACTCCCCAGAATGTCCTCGAGACGCGACTGCGCACTCCGCTCGTCTCGCATACGTACGAAATACGTTTTCGGATCCGAAATTCGCCAGCGCGCAAAAGCCTCCACCCGAATATACGTCTTATCCTTAGTCGGGATGGCCACCGGCGCTCCGTCCCATTCTAAAAACCGCTTATCCAGACGATGAACTTCCTGCACAAAGGGGAGCTTTGTGTGCAAGCCCGGCTCAGTCACTGGTTCACCCACGGGCCGTCCAAACTGCGTGAGAATCACCTGCTCAGCCTGGTTCACCTTATAAAAAGCCCCGCTCCCCACCATGAACCCCACTACAGCCAGTCCCATTACCAATGTCGTCACTACTCGATTCATAAAATCAACGCCCCTCCTGGTTTTTTGCTGCCGCATTCTGAGAAGACTGCTGACCAGAAAGCCCCGGCAACGCTTGCAATGGCAGCACAGGCAATAGGCGCTGCAGTCCCTCGTCCACAATCACTTTCTGTCCAGCCTTCGGCAGCACCTCGCCCAACATTTCCAAGTACATCCGAGTGCGAGTCGCCTCTGGAGCTTGCAAAAACTGCGTAAACAACTGCTTAAACGATGCAACGTCTCCCTCCGCCTCATTCACCCGCTTGAACCGGTAGCCCTCCGCAGCACTGAGCGTCTGCTCCGCCTGACCACGCGCCCGAGGCACCGCCTTGTTGTAATCCCCCACAGCCACGTTGATCGCATTCGCGCGATCCTGCTGCGCTTTGTTGACCTCGTTAAACGACCCCTCAACCTGCCTCGGCGGGTTGACGTCTTTTAACTGCACGCTATCCACCTTGAGTCCAAGTTGATACCGCTTCGCCAATTCCTGTATGCGAGCCAGTCCCGCTACCTCAATCTCCTGCCGCCCTACCGTCAGCAATTCGTCCACAGTGCGATCCCCGACGACCTCCCGCATCGCCGCCTCGGAAAGATCACGCAGCGACATATCTGGGTTACGAACATCAAAGAGATACTCCTTCGGGTTTTCGATGCGATACTGCACTACCCATTCCACCAACGCCGCATTCAAATCCCCAGTGACCATCGACTTCTCTTCCATCTGCTGCTTTCCAGGCTGAAACGGGTTGGTGTAACCAGGAGTCGCAAAACCAAACTCAAGCTTCAACTGCCGCCGAGTTGGCAAGATGATCGCCTCATCAATTCCCAGAGGGAGTTTGAAATGCAACCCAGGCTCCACAATCCCCAGAAACCGGCCGAATCGCAACACCACCCCCTCACACTCCGCCTCCACAGTGTACGCAGAACTGGACACCATGATTCCAACGACCACTAGAAGCACGATCCAGCGCATCTTGGACCCGAAAAATTGTCCCAGATCTGGTCCCCCGCCCCCTCTTGCACTGCCAAACAAATCAGCCATAGTGCAATTATAGTGCCAGATATTAAAGCGGCAACTGTTTCCAAGCGGTTTCTACTCTTGCCCCAACGGTGCATTTTTACGTAAGGCGCCGTTTGGGACGCAGCACTTTTGTTTTCCATTTCGGAGAGTGCGTTGGAGCGAATCCTGCGCTACATTCTCAACGCGGACGTCAGCCTCCCCCAGCTCAAAAAGCGCTTGGGGAACATTGCAAACCAAACCCCTGCAATCCAAAACCATGACACTCGCCGATCGACTCAGAGAGGAAGGCAAGCTGGAAGGCGAACAGAACGCGCAGTTACACGCCTTCAGAACAGCAGTGTTGCATGCACTGGAAATGCGGCATGGCTCGTATCCCGAAGGAATCCGTGAAGCCATAGAAACCATTGACGACCTCCAACGGATCGAGGCGCTTCTTGAGAGTTCCATTCGCTCCGACTCACTCGAAGAATTCGCCCGGAAGCTTTAACGCCGAACAGCGAACAGCCTCTCGAGGAACACTGACGAACCGCCCAAAAACTCCTTTTCAAGACAAACGCGGCGGGTTCATTAAAGACCAAGGACCGCGGAGGTGTGTTTCCTGATCCTTCCACAAAGCTCTCTGTCTTTGCCCAAGGCGAGGCCATAGGAGGGGATCATCTCCTGCAATTTTGCCTGCCATTCGACCGTATGAACCTGGTCGTGAAAACAACGTTGAAGCAGATCCAGCATAATTGAAACCGCAGTGGAAGCGCCCGGCGAAGCCCCCAGAAGGGCCGCGACCGAACCATCCGCCGAATTCACAATCTCTGTTCCAAACTCGAGTTTTCCTCCTTGGTCTCTGTCCTTCTTGATGATCTGCACCCGCTGTCCAGCTTCCTCAAGCGTCCAGTCTTCAAGAACTGCTGTTGGCACAAATTTACGCAGCGCCTCCAAGCGGTCTTCCGGAGACTGAAGGACTTGATCAATCAGATATTTGGTAAGCGGAATGTTGTGCAGTCCCGCTGAAAGCATAGGCAAAATATTGTCCACCTGCAGGGATTCAGGGAGATCAGTCAGTGATCCGTGTTTGAGAAACTTCGTGGAGAACCCGGCGTAAGGCCCAAACAGCAACGCCTTCTTGCCGTCGATAATCCGCGTATCGAGATGAGGAACACTCATGGGGGGCGCGCCCACCTCTGCCTTGCCGTAAACCTTGGCTGCATGCTGCTGAATAACGGCCTCATTCTGGCAGACCAACCACTGGCCACTCACAGGAAAACCACCATAACCAGCAGCCTCGGGGATTTCCGTTTGTTCCAATAACGGAAGGGAGCCGCCACCGGCGCCAATGAATAAGAACTTGGTCTCAATCGTGCGCTTCTGACCGGAAGCCCGATCTACCACCTCAAGTTCCCAATGCATGTCCTTTTTGCGCCGTTCGATAAAATGAACTTCGTGCGAAAGATGAATTCGAACATCCGCGAGCGTCTCCAGATGCGCGAATAAAGCGCGTGTAAGAGCCCCAAAGTTCATATCCGTGCCCAGTTCCATCCGAGTCACTGCGACTGGTTGGCTAGGGTTTCTGCCCTGCATGATCAGTGGAATCCACTGCTTAAGCTGCTCTTTGTCCTCGGAATACGACATCCCCTCGAACAAGGGAGACTGTATGAGCTGCTCAAAACGCTGTTTGAGGTAAGGTAAGTTTTCGTCCCACACAATGCTCATGTGGGGTGTGGAATTAATAAATGTCTTGGGCTCGCGAAGACACCCTTTCTCCAACAGATAAGTCCAAAACTGTTTGGACACCTCAAAGGACTCCGCAATTTTTAGAGCCTTGGAAATGTCAATGTCACCGGCTTCGTCCTGCGGTGTGTAATTTAATTCGCAGAATGCGGAGTGCCCGGTGCCCGCGTTGTTCCAAGCGTCAGAGCTTTCCCCCGCAATCACATCGAGGCGCTCATAGATCTCAATCTTGAGGGAAGGATGCAATTCCTTCAGAAGAATCCCCAACGTTGCACTCATAATCCCCGCACCGATGAGTACGACATCGGGATGCGAGGTGGGCTCATGGTGCCTGTGGAATAAATGAGAGATAAGCATAGATATGAAAGATGGAGTTGGAAGTCGTGCGGCTGCTCTTTTCTAATCCTGCACGGTCTGCCCTCGGGACTTTTGCTTCTGGGAAGAACGGGCGCGGAGGTTAAGCATCTCAACGCCGAAAGAAAACGCCATAGCGAAGTATATATATCCCTTTGGAATGTGCTGCCCCATGCCTTCAGCAACTAGCATGAGTCCGACCATCAGAAGGAAAGCAAGCGCCAGCATTTTGACCGAGGGATGCCGGTTCACAAAGTCTCCTATAGGTTTGGCAGCGAAAAGCATGATCCCCAAAGCAATGACGACGGCAGCGATCATCACGCCAACTTCCTGCACGAGACCGACCGCAGTGATGACGGAATCCAGCGAAAACACGATATCAATGACCAGAATTTGTCCGATGACAGATGCAAATTTTGCGTGCCCGCCGGCGTGCGGACGATCGTCTGGCCCTTCCATTGAGCCGTGGATTTCATGAACGCTTTTCCAGAGTAAAAAAAGGCCGCCAGCGATGAGCACCATGTCTTTGCCCGAGATCGAACGTCCGGCAACTTCGAGTAAGGGCTTGGTGAGTTGCATGAGCCAAAAAATGGAGCAGAGCAGGCCTATGCGGGCGAATAGCGCCAAACCCAGCCCAAGAGAGCGCGCCTTTCCCTGCTCGTGCTTGGGAAGCTTCCCAGAAAGGATCGCTATGAAAATGATGTTATCAATTCCCAGTACAACCTCCAGGACAGTCAGCGTAAGCAGTGAAATCCAAGTTTGCGGATCGGCTAATATAGACATAACGGGGTGTGGTTCATCTTTAAGTCGTGCAAGTTACAGGCATCATTGAACGCTTTGAGCTAAGAGTTTTCGACGTATGTCGAGATTCCCCGATCTTCAAAGCAATGACAACCTCAGCCTGAGTTCAACGAGTCGCCCCAAGAGACGCAATCAAACTCTGCATCGGACGTCCTCCAAATTTCACTCACTGAAGCCGCGGAGCAAACCCGTTGCCCACCATTTTACGAACAAACTTATTTGAACCGTGAATGAACGTTTGCCTAGGCCTACGCTAAGTGGCAATCTTGACTTTCGAATTCAGAGAATTGGGCCGAGGTGGCGAAATTGGCAGACGCACCAGACTTAGGATCTGGCGCCGCAAGGCATAGGGGTTCAAGTCCCCTCCTCGGCACTTCCCAATCCCCGAGTAACACGCGCAGGCGGTTGTTTTCAAAGCGAGAATGAAGCGTTAAAGGGCAACACACTATTTAGGGTGGCTAATTTTCCCGCACCCCGTTTCACAGGCCGGCGAATACCTCAGTCGCCAAGGCTGCGATGCCCTCCACGGTGCAACCCGTGCCCCCTTCCAGCTCGAGGCTAGACATCTTTACTCCCTCTAAGCCACAGGGAGTGATGTAGTTAAACCCATCGAGAGGTCCGCATACGTTCAGCGCAAATCCATGCATCGTGATCCAACGCCGCACCCCTACCCCAATGGAAGCCAGTTTGCGCTCACCGACCCAGACCCCCGTAAGGCCCTCCCGCACACAAGCGGCAACCCCGACCCTTGCGCTTAGCTCGATGATCCCCTGCTCCAAAACACGCAAATACCGGTGAAGATCCTGACCGCGACGCCGCAAGTCCAGCACCGGATACCCGACCAACTGGCCGGGGCCGTGATAGGTGGCCTTGCCGCCGCGATTGGTTTGCAAAACCGGATAGGGAACTTCGCCCAACTCCCCTGGAGCGATCGTGCGCCCAGTGGTGTAAATCGGTTCGTGCTCCAGCAAAAGCAAGTGATCTGGAGCAGTCAAATCCTCCGCTTTCCTTTGTACTAAAGACTCTTGCATCGCCAGAGCAACGTCATAGGGGACGCGACCTAACCACTGAATTTTCAAAGAGTGCATCGCTAAATTTGCTCCATATCACCCACTTGAAGTCGGGCCCGATCCAGCGCTTGAAAATGAGTGAGCCCGACAGCAAGTGCATCTGCAGCATCCGCCGGAGGTGTTTCAGAAAGCCCTAAAAGCGCGCGCACCATAAAGGCCACCTGAGCCTTTTCCGCGCCCCCACGACCGACGACCGCTTGCTTGACCCTTCGTGGAGCATATTCAAACACAGGTAACCCCCGACTTGCGGCAGCAAGGAGAGCAGCACCACGGGCGCAACCGAGGACAATGGCCGTCTTGTAACTTTGAACAAAAATAACCGCCTCAAAAGCCGCTGCTGTGGGGGTGAATTCTAGAATTAGCGCTTGAATACGTTCATGGATCGCAACCAGACAACCAGACTGCAATAAGTTTGGCGGGTTACGAATCACCCCCCAAGTCAAGGCGCGGACTTGATTTCCAGAACTCGCTTTTTGCGAATTAGTTGCAGAACGCTCTAGCACTGCGTAACCGGTACCGCGCAGTGAGGGATCAACGGCTAGTACGCGATCCACCTGTGATGTACTGGGACGCTGAAGCGCGTTTTGGGGAGTGAATTCCATCGAAAAAAGGCAGGGCTGAACGAGGTGACTGAGCGGGATAAAATGGCGAAGGCGTCACGAAGTTGAAGGGAGTCTGCGAGCCCGTCCTTTCCAAAAACTCAAAGCAGCCTACACTAAGAACAAATGAAAGTCATCGGGGTGGCAAACCAGAAAGGCGGCGTGGGCAAGACCACGACATCAGTGAACCTGGCGGCAGCGTTAGCAGAGGAGCGGTGTCGGGTATTGCTTATTGATCTGGATCCGCAAGCAAACGCCACGAGCGCATTGGGCCACGAGCCGATCGAAGGCCACAGCGTGTACGAGGCGCTTTTGCAAACTGGAACGCTCGCAGATGCCGTCGTTCCAACCCGACGCAACAACTTGTGGCTTATTCCCGGCGACATTCACCTTGCAGGAGCGGAAGTCGAAATTGCCCGGCAGGACGATCATCTCACTCGCCTGCGGGATGCCTTGGTGCCATTGCGTGAAGACGCACCGTTCGACTTCATTTTCCTAGATTGCCCGCCGTCGTTGGGAATCCTGATGACCAACGCTCTGGCTGCCGCTGATGAATTACTGGTACCAATTCAATGCGAATACTTTGCACTGGAAGGCTTATCTAAAATTGACGGAATCGTCGGCCAAATCCGCGATTCTGGAGCAAATCCTAACCTCCATATCGCAGGCATCTTGATGACGATGTACATGCGAAACAATCTCGCGCAACAGGTTGTGTTCGAGGTGCAAAAACACTTCAGCGAAGCCGTTTTTCTCACAATCATCCCGCGAACGGTGCGGTTGGGCGAGGCTCCCAGCCACGGAAAGACGATTTTTGAGTATGAATCTAACGGCCTCGGCGCAACGGCCTATCGCGCTCTGGCTAAAGAGTTTTTAAAGAAAAACAAGCAGGCTACCAGACGCAAATAACAGAGTCGGCTCTGCGTGCATTCTCGCGCGCGGGCTTCATAAGTTTCATCGAAGAGCCTCGATGAACGGCTCTACCAATTAGTAGGCAGCGTAGTCGCGAATGACGGTTCCGATGCCGGAGGCATCGAGGCCAATTGCCGGTGGTTGAGCGAAGCGACACCACCGGTTGGCGTAAAAAACACAGAGCATCCCGTCGGGATGCCAGCCAACCAAACGGCTGAGCCATTGTTATTTCGCGCTGATGCACCCCCCGTTTGCCACACAAGATGGCTTGTTTTGCTCTTAACGCCTCGCCTCTAGCATCCCTCTGGGATGCGGGCCGTTTCAGCCTGACAAACCGGTGGTGTCGTCGCGTCGCTCCTCAACCTCCGTATAGGCTTTCATGCCTCCGGCATGGCAAACCGCAGCGTCCCCACGGCAACTTTGTGCGACTCACCGAAGCAATGAATCGGCAAAACACCAAATTCCCTCGTCCAACGCGGCGTCGCGAGAACCGTCAAATTAGACCTCACGGCCTACTGAGGACCGCCTCGGCGTGGGGGACGCGGATTCGCAATTATTTGCTCGTACACCGCACGTTCCTGAGGCGCCAGATCCGGCTGCGACGCCAACCACGCCTTACCGATCTCAGGCGAACCAAGGCGTCCCAACACCATTCCCACCGTTCGTTGCCGCACTTCAGCATCCTCAATCGCAGAAGCCGCATGGAGGGCCCCCTGAGGATTACTTTCCGCCAGTCGTGCCGTGGCAAACGGAAAAATCTGGCTACGCATCGCTTCGGTTGGAGAATCAGCGGCTGTCATCACCAACTTTTCGAGCTGTTGAGGGGCGAGCATTTTACTCACAAGCAACTGGCGGGTGGCGTCGACCTTAGTGTCTTCAGGCTGCTCAAGCGCCCATTTCAAAGGTGCCGCGGAATCAAGCCGCGACCAGGATTCCATGATTGGCACAATGAGGTGCTGTTGTTTCAACTCTAGTGCTTTAGCTGCAGCGGCCTGAGGATCCAGCTCCACCCAGCGTCGTGCCAGTGCCCGCGTTGTCACATAGTCACCGTCGCTCAAATCCTGTAGTGCCGACTTTAATGCTCCCTCTATTTGCCCCACCTCCAACTGACTCGCAATGCGATAAGCTAAAACGTATTTTCTGGAATCACTTTTTAAGTTTGAAACCTTTTCGAAGAGGGCGATCAGTTTTTCCGGTGGGAGCTTTCCCAATGAACCGGCGGCCTCAGCATCGAGTGAGCCACGAAACACTCCTTTCCCCGCGCCCTCGCTGCCAGAGATCCCCGATCCCTCTTGAATCGGTGCTGATAGAGTCGACACATCCTGAGCGAGCACACGTTTCTGCGCCGCAGTCCCCGAGGGGAGGGCGTCGCTCGAATCACTCGGCAATAACGCGCCCAAAGCGATACCACCGCACAACCCAACAACGACCCATAGGCCGCCACGTAAGTTTAGGGAGAAATTCACGTCTTACTTATGATTCTAAAATCGTATTCAAGCAAACCCGAACCATCACAGAAACTCTCACAACCAAGGTTGATGCCCAACAATGGCTCATAATTTAGCCCAATTCAGAGTCCTTTGGTGCGCCAAAAAGCGTTGATAAAAAGAATTCCCTGAAACTGGTAAAAACGAGGAATTGTTAGCTCCACATTAGTATTCATATTTTGGAGTTAGCCCAAAAAGTGAGCATTCCAGTTTCCTTATTCCTTCAACTGTTAAAGTAGGGCGCAAAAACAAAAAGCGTCAAAGAGGCTTCGCTACCATCAAACGCCCGCCAACCAACGCTGGCCATCAACGTCTGCCTGCCTCGGCACTTCGCCGTTGGCCAATGCACTCAGATTGCGCACCGTAACGACCGCTAATTGCTGCAACGCTTCTTGTGTCAAAAATGCTTGGTGCGCAGTAATTAAAACATTCGGACACATTAAGAGCCAGGCGAGTTTTTCATCCGTTAAAACGGTTCCTGAATGGTCGGCAAAGAAAACTCCCTCCTCCTCCTCGTAAACATCGAGTCCGGCGGCTCCCACTCCTCCTGACTTCAATGCGGCAATGAGCGCCTCGGTTTCAATCAAACCACCCCTACCGGTGTTGATTAATGTGGCTCCGCGTTTAAGCCTCCCTATGGAGTCCGCATTGATAAGATGCCAACTCTCCGGAGTCAGCGGCAAGTGCAGGGAGACGATATCGGACTGTTCCAAGAGCACCGGGAAGTCGCAGTATTCAAGCCCCAGCTCTTTTGCAAGCGCATCGTTTCTCACGGGATCACTTGCGAGTAAGCGGCAACCGAAGCCGTGCATGATGCGCGCGAAGGTCGCCCCGATTTTGCCCGTGCCGACCACCCCGACGGTTTTACCAAACAGATCAAATCCGACTAATCCCTCGAGCAAAAAGTTGCCGTCCCGAACCCGCTGAGTGGCCCGCACCAGCTTGCGATTGAGCGCAAGCAAAAGTGCCACAGCGTGCTCGGCGATGGCGTGGGGAGAGTACTCCGGCACACGGGCCACCGCTATGCCCAGAAGTTTAGCCGCCTGCAAATCCACATTATTGTAACCAGCACAGCGCAATGCCACAAGACGCACTCCAAGAGACTTAAGCTCTTGCAGAACCTGCGCGGAAATTTTGTCATTCACAAAAACGCAGACCGCCTCACACCCCTTGGCAAGAGCAGCAGTGTGAACGTCTAGGTTAGACTCTAGAAACCGCAACTCGATGGACACCGGCGGCTTGTCGGGCTGCGGGTGTTGAAGTGCCTTGGCGCAGGCTTCCCTTAAAGGGCCGGAATCGTACTTGTGTGAATCAAACACCGCAGCGGACAAGGAAACAGAAGCGGCGCCATTGGAAGACGCGCGAGAGCCGTGGTGACTTTCACTCGGGGTTGACGCAGCCTCACCCGACAATGCCCCAAGTTTAGCAGCATAGTGGGCAGGCAATCCGGAAAGCGCAGTGGGAGACGGCTGAGTTTGAAGTTCTGCATTCATAAGAGGCGGCGAATCAGCGATGGTTGTGTGGAAGAACCTTAGTTGGCGAAGATTGTTTGGGGAAAACCAGTTTAGGATGGTTGTGCGGTGGCAGACATTCTCAAGAATGCATGTCGAATAGTCACTCTTGGCTACGTAAATAACGTGCAAAAAGCCTGAGTAAAATTAACTTTCCCAGATATTTAGTGTCGTAGGTTTGGCGGAATGGCGCTCCACGCTCATTCTTCTCTGGGCTAAAACTTTTTCGGAATTCTGCCCCCTCGCGTTCGACGCTATTTTCCACTTTTTCAATCAAAAGCATGCTGCCCATCGAACATCTGTACGTCCACATCCCGTTCTGCCCCAAGCTCTGTCCTTACTGTTGTTTCTACGTGGAAGAAGGAGGGCGCAATAAGAACATCGCCTTTTTAGACGCTCTTTTGAGTGAGTTGGACGCGGTTCAAGCCCTGCGACCAGTAGTCCCCAAGACCATCTATTTTGGTGGAGGCACCCCCACTGCGCTTCTGGTGGACCAACTAGAATATCTCCTCAAGGGCATCCACGCGCGCCTCCCGCTCAACGCACTCCAAGAATGGACGGTGGAGGCCAACCCGGCGACGGTGCGCCCAGAGAAAGCGCGAGTATTACGCGAGGCTGGGGTGACTCGAATGAGCCTCGGGGTGCAGTCATGGAACTCGTCGACTCTTAAAACATTGGGGCGCGTCCACTCAGCACAACAGGCTCACACAACCTATGATTTGCTACGCAGCACGGGCTTTCCTGCTGTAAACATCGACCTCATGTTCTCTGTTCCAGGGCAGACTCCGGAAGAATGGGAATGCGACCTGAAGACTACGCTAGGGCTTAAACCCGAACACATTTCAGCCTACTGCCTCACCTACGAAGAAGACACCGAGTACTTCAGAAAACTCCGCACCGGCCAGTTCGTGCAGAGCGAAGAAAAGGACGCCCGTATGTTTGAACTGACCATGGATGTGCTGTCCGAGGGAGGGTTTCGCCAATACGAAATTTCAAATCATGCGAGGCGCGGGTTTGAATCCATGCACAACCTCGCCTACTGGCAGGGGCGCGAGTACCTAGGACTTGGGCCCAGCGCATTTTCCACTCTGGATGGAACGCGTTTCCAGAACGTGCGAGATACCGCTGAGTACGTAAAACGCCTTAAAGGCGGCGTTTCCCCAATGCTTACCCAAGAGCCGTTGCCACCCGAGACACTCTTGAAGGAGAGCATCGCGTTTGGACTACGCCTCGACATTGGAGTTGCCGAGGAACAGCTCGCTCCTTGGTCCGATGAAACGGCGCATCTGGAGGAGATAGGCTTACTCGAACAGGTGGAAGGACACTTTCGGCTCACGCGCAGAGGCAAGATGCTGGCCGACGCGGTCGGGGAACGCTTCATGTAGGGCGACGCCCAAAAACGACTTACTCTTTGGGAACGTCCTTTTGCACCGGTTCGCGGCGAACCACTTGAAGTGAACGACGGTCTGCCGCTTTTTGGTAACTGTAAGAAAAGGGCAATGGGCTGGTTTGGCGATTTTCCACATAAGCGGCAGCCAGATCGCGTTGAGAGTTAGGGTCGAAAAGTTTGTGTGCTTCTACAAAACGCCCGTAAAGTTTCACGGGACCGATTTTTTTCAGATCCTTGTATTCCAGACCGGTTTCATCCTGAACGAGCAACGGGGCTCCCTCGACCACATCGGTGCGGCAAATACTAAAGTAAGGCTTTGGCAACAGGTGAGAGGCAGCCTTCAGCAAGGTTGGATTTTTGCTACAATTCTTGAGCCACTGAGCCTCGTGCGGATGGGACTTTAGATACTCATCGGAAAGATCGAGGCAAACGTAGTCCACCACAACATTGCGGTCGTCTTTGGAAAGATCCAAACGCACAGAGGCCCATTTGGACTCTTTACTGGGAACACCCGGCTCGAACTCGTTTTTCTCCGCGTTCATTGTCAGCGGACGCACCGCATCGACGCGAAACCCGAGGGAGGCGGCAAACGCCATCATTACGGGAGTCGAGGTAATCTGAGCCGTAGTGCTGGCTGTATTTTCATTCAGATCGAGTGTCCGAAAGAAACCCAGAACGCCAAACTTCACCCACTCTTGGCTAAACTTTTGGCGAAAAGCAGCAAGTGCCGCTGGCGACTTGGAGGAGAGCTCCACGGGCGCGCCTGCAGGTTGAATGGCCACCAAGATGTAGCGCTCGGCATCGGGAAACATCTGAGCGACGGTCACAAGATCGGGGCCTGAGAACGGGTAGAAGGCAGTGCCTCCCTTGGTGGGAGCAACCTCTATAGCGGCCCAGTTGCGAAGGGGTATACCGATAGCTTTCTCGTAAGATGCCCACGCGACCTGAGCGGACGACTTCACCGGCGCCTTGGCAGCGGGAGTAGTTGGAGAAGGGCTCGGGGTTTGCGGACTGGCGGGGACAGCGGTAGAGGCCTGAGGCAAGGCGGGAAGCCCAGCGTAATCACGGGCGAGCGCGTCTACGGTGCTGGAATCAGGCGCGGCGGCGAGCGAGAGAACCAATGAAAGCTGACAGAAAGCGATGGAGGGGGCAGTCAAACGCATAGGGATTATTTTGGTGGAGGGGATTCCAAGAGAGACTCGTCGTTGGCTTGGCGACGGAGCAAAAAAATTGAAAAAATCAAAGCCGTTGCAATCGCCATTTCCTTGGGGCTTTCGGTAGCAGCCAAGACCAAAATGAGCAAAGAGCCCGCCAAAAATAGTGGCGCGGCGAACCACTTTGCGAACTTTGAAACCTTTTCCACAACATTCGCTTTAACGGAATAAAGCCCTAAAACGGCGAGCATTGGAAAAATCCCGAGTAGAAAACCGGTTACCGTCAGAATCTGCTCAAAGGTTCCCGAAACAATCATCGCCATAGAGAGTCCCGCCTGAAGCCAGACCAGACTGGCAGGGACAGGTGCTTTTGCCCCCGAGTTTTCAACTTCTCCACGAGACTGTTTCAGGGCGGACTTGGAGCGGTACCAGTCTAGCATTGTGTCCAGCACTCGAGGTCCCAAAAAGGCGGACGCGCCCAGCGAGGAAAGCAGGGCAAAGGCCACGACCCCGGCAAAGACCACAGCGGCCTGCTGGCCAAAAAGCTTGCGTACTAGGAGCTCCATCACCGCCTTTTCCGAAGCGAGTTCCGAAAGGGGGATATGACGCAAAAGCGCCAAATTCACACCAAGATACAACGCGAGCACTATCACGGTTCCCAGCAGCATCGCCATTGGGACATTGCGTTTGGCATCGCAAGTTTCAGCTGTGGAATAAATCGCGGCGCTCCATCCGAGATACGCGAACATTGAAAACATCACGGCTAAACCCCAAGCCGGCCCAAAAGGAGCCGCAGCCACCGCAGCACTTGCCGACTCGGTCAGCGCGGACGCATGCGCCAAGCCCCAAACAGTCAAACCGCCCAACAAACAAAACTTCAAAATTGCGAGCCCAGTCTGAATCCGGATGCCAATCGCTCCGGAGGCAGAATGCAACAAAGTAACCAGAAGAATGGCGAAAAGAGCTGCAGCTTTGCCAAGGGGCGCCGTTGCGGGGAAAGCTTTGGCAAGATAAGCGCCGAATCCGATGGCGGAGGCGGCATTGGAGGCCGCAAAACCCACGATGAAGGATACCCAGCCCGCAATTTCACCCATCGCCGGTGCATAAAATTTCCGCAGAATACTAGCCTCCCCACCGTTCTCAGGAACCCGCTTTGCAATGATCCCATAACAATAAGCCCCTAGAACCGCGTGAACGCCTGCGATAAGCCAAACAGCCATTACAGCGTTTGGAGATTTAACGAGGCCCAAAATTGAACCCGTAGTCGTGAGAATTCCCGACCCCAGCATACTGGCGACAACGAGGAAAGTAGCTGCTAGTAAGGATAAGGAGGGGGGCATGAGCACTTATGGGGGAAAATCAGCGCGCTTTAGGGGCAAGCGCCCACGTCTTTTCTGCGAAAGCTGTCACGACAGAATTGAAGCGGGTGGGTTCGTCGAGGAAGAGCGCGTGGCCGGCTTCGTTAAAGAGCTCAACCTTTGCAAGGCTGGGCCGTTTTCGAAGCAGCGCCTCGCCTTGTTCCTCATACCGCGGCCGAATAGCGTAGAGCACAGGGACAGATTGCGCAAGGAGAGTATCGCGCCAATATTCACGGGGGTAGGGTTTGCGAAGCAACTCCCGAGCGGCCTCTTGCGGCACTTGGAGCGCGGAGGCATAGATCGCCTTGAAAAGCGGATCCGAGAGCGGTTTTTTCGTAAGACTGAGGGTAAAATCCCGCAAGTATGCGCTTCTGTCTTTAGGGCCAGCGGTGCCAGAACCGCTTTTGCTCGAGCCACCGCCCCCTGGCGGGCGTCCCTCGCCGATGGAGTTATCGATGAGCACCAAGCCCGCGAGGTCCGCAGGTTGATAGTGCGCGAGATAATCCAACACCTCCATCACACCCAAAGACCATCCGGCCAGAATCGGCCTCGTGGGTTTGACGACCTTCAGCAATTCATGAATGTCCCGACACCGCGCTTCTGGCGTATGGGCCCCGTTAAACACCTCCGACTTTCCTTGAGAACGAGGATCAAACGAGATGACGCGGAAGCGACGCGAAAGCTCACGGAGTTGAGCGTCAAATACTGCTGCGGGCATCAGCCAACCGGGAATGAACACCATCGTTTCCGGTCCCCTACCCGCTTCCAAATAATGCAATTTCACCCCGTCTGAGGTGCGAAAAAATCGGTCTGAAACCCCTTCGGCAGCAAGGGAAACACCCTCCACAAAAAAGGCGATAAAACACCACACCACAGCTCGCCACAGCATTCGCCCCAGAAATCGCCGTGATTGCTGTGCCCCTCCATCTTGCCCGCGAGTTGAGCGTCGGCCCAAACCGCGAGTTGCATTTTTACAACAGGAAAACCACTGCCAATCTAAACAAACAGGCCGAACACTCATGATAAAAATCCCCCCAACTCAACTTACCACGCGGAGAATCTTTGCGCCATCGGGTGTTCTCTGAATGAGCGCAATGGAACGACCCCAACCCGCTCAGCGCTTACGGCGCAAAGTGTAGGCCGCTCGAACGTTCAATAGCTTTTCCCCATCGGCAGCACGCAACTTCTCAAGGTAGAAGTCGTACACAAAATTTTCATGCAATTCCGCGAGGGTTACATCCGCAGTGAAGCCGTCCTCACTCAGAACCACAGCAGTGGGCGCGAGAATTTCCTGCTCCAACTCCGGGGACCCATATTCTTTGTGATAAGCGTAGGTATAACGACGGATTTTCCAAAGCGTCGGGTCTACGCTAGAGGAATCCAGAGGCCGAGTGAAACGGACTTTGAAGCCCGTCTTGGTGAGGTTGATGGCCAATGCGTCCATCGGGGCAGGCCCCACGGGTTCCACAACTCCAAGGTTTTCTCCACCAGCCCAGGTGAGGTGGGTACGGCCGAACCACAGTTGGTCACCACGGAAGGCGAGTCGGTGGAGACCTGCCTGAAGCTGTGAGGTTTCAACGAAGGGATAGCAAGCGCCCTGCCACACGCCGTCAACCTCCTCCAAGGTCACGCGCAACAGTTTGGGCACGTTCATTTCGCCAATCACAAACTGACCGCCGTACGGACCCCATGCTGGCGTTTTTGGAATCAGCACCATCTGGGTCGGCGAGTTGGCATAAGAAAGATGCGGGAACCACACCGCTGCAGGCGTCCGCAGTTTGTCCAAGGTCTCTATGGGCACATCCAGCGGTGCTACCTTACCCCAATTCTCACGCCAAGGCAGGGAAGCCGGATGCCCGTAAAAGCCACCCTTTTTCACAACATGCAATTCACTGCTTCCGCGCCAATCGCCCTGATTGTCGGAAACAACCAAATGCCCCTCTGCGTCAAAACCCAAGCCATCGGGCGAGCGAAATCCAGAGGCAAAAGGCGTCGACTTTCCAGTAAGTGGGTCCAGTTCTAGGATCCAACCGCGCCACGGCACCCGGGAATACATTCGACCAGCTTCCTTGCTGGCCTTTTTCCAATCGCCGTAGAATTCCTTGCGATCCAGACCGATAGGAAGCCACTTACCGCGTACCTCCTCGTGCACGGTGTCCCCAGAGGAGGCGAGATTCAGCCCCACATACAATTTTCCCGAAGGCGCTCTGACTGGGCCGAAGGCAAACTCGTGGTAATTGCCCGTCATCCCAAAATCGTTTAGGACACTTTCGTAACTATCCGCCTTGCCACTGCCCGTAGTGTCGCGAAGGCGAGTCAGCTCAGGACGTTGCATGACAAGCAAGCTCCCGTCAGCTTCCTCCAAAATACCCAGCGGCTCGTGCAAGCCCTCCGCAAAAATGCTCCACTGCTCCTTCTCAGGATTCAAAATACCAACATCGCCCCGGTGGAATGCAGCGACGATACGGCCGTCTTTGAGCACGGACAGAGCGCCGACCTGAGAGTCGATTCCCGCAGGTGCCTTGACTTGGGTCACTTTGTAAAAGCGCCCCATCTGAGCGTCACGCTCCGAAGCGGAATAGAACGGTTTTTCAGGCGTGGTAGAAGTCGCAGCCGTTGCAGGAGCTTTGGCAGCAGGCGCGGCGGAAACGGCCTCCGCGTGAAGCGCAATCGGCGCCAGAGTTAGAACGGCTGCGGAGTAGAGAGAAAAGCGAATTTGCATGTTCAGGGGTTGGAGGGAGAGGGAGAGGGAGAGGGAGAGGGAGAGGGAGAGGGGGCGGGACGGGAGGCGGAGGGAGCGGATGTCTTGGAGGCGGCAGTTTCAAAAGCCTCTTTAGGCTGGATAAGGACGCTGAACTCCCCAGCTTTAGCAGCGGGGATCCGGAATCCACCCTTTGCCACTACACCCTCTGGAGAGGACCAATATGCGGAAGAATCTACGTGCACTAAGACATTGGAGCTGATGCCCGGCAGACGGAATTTCAATACGATTCCATTTTCTGAGGGCTGGACGCTTTCAAACACCTCCTGCGATCCTGCCTTGAAATGAAATTCTGGGAATTCCCCCTTCAAACTATAACCCAAGAATTTGAAATCCCCTGCCTTTAATTCACGACCCTTAAATCTCAGAGGAAACGCCTCGGAGGTCCACCAAGGCGCGTCTCCAAGCTCCGCGAGCTCTTTTCCGGACCCGCGCCAGTACTGAGAGCCATCCATGAATAGGCCGCTCCAAGCGTAACGCACGCGACATTCTGCACTATCGAAGCAATAATTCTGGGTTCCCGGCAAGGCCACTCCAATCGAAGCGGGACCGGAGTTTGGCATAAAGAGGCGTTGCACAAAGGGCCGTTTACCGCCACCAGCAAGCCCTTTTTCTAGAGTTACTTGCGGAATATTCGTATCCTTCGAAAGAAGAGGCATCGGAACCCCCACGTACATCGCCCCGTACATCACCACTCCATGGCCTGGAACGGTGCACACATAACCATAGACCCCAGGAGTCTCAGGCACCTTAAACTGAAGCACCGCTTTACTTTCCGGATTGATAACATCTGCGCTCGAGGCGATGATTCCAGGATGTTTTGGAAGCGCTCCCGGGCTTGCACCCGAGGCAGCCATCTCCATGGAAAGTTTCACTACCTCCTCTACCATACCGGGTTGTACAATTACAAAATTGTGGGGTTGGTGAGAGATGTCTACATTTTCCAAGTTGAAGGCGAGGAGCTCTCCTGGCTTGGTCTCAAAACGAGGAGGATCAAAACGCAGCCCCTCCGCCATCCGCAAAGATACGTTTTTGGGCTTCGGCGCGCCCTTCGATGGCGACTTGGCAGGAGACTGCGCGCTTTTCTGCTCGACAACCTTTTCATTTGAAGCCGGTTGCGAAGCAGCTTGTCCTGAAGCAGCTTGTCCTGAAGCGGCTTGTCCTGCATCTGGTGCGGCGGCCAATCCGAAAGGAACCGCAACAAACATACCAACTATAGATCCTAACACTCTGGGGGTGGGCATCTCCCCTTTTTATCAACTTATCGCGGGGTGCAAAGTCTAAGAACAGCTAACGGCCCGATTTTATTGCACATTCTCTATAAAAAGCTCAACAAGAGCTTATTCGCGCAAGGCTTTTCGGCCGTAGCCCTTTCCCTGAACGGTAATTCACGCGAGCGCCCACACTCACTCTGATCCTCGCCCACCGTCTTCAAAACTATCTTCCACGAAAGCAGAGGCGCTCAGCCCGATGCGCAGCATTAAGTTCCAGCGATGCACCTCAGGCACATCCTGCCAGACAGCGCGCACCACCATGAAAAGCTCCTCGCCTCTGCGCTCCAAAAGCCCCCATCCCACAGGAAGCTCCTGAGGCAATGCCACATCCGGTTCAGCAACAACGTAAAGAATGTTCGCGGCATTCCAGCGCGTAAGTCGCGCAAATTTGGTGCGGCTGTGCAACTGCGCCGTCAACGCATTCATCTCGGCCACGAGCTCGGCGTAGGGAACGCAGCCAGCATCGAGGTAGCGGTACATGTCGTACTCCGGGAACAGAGTCTCGCCTTCGCGCAATGTCGGAAAGTTGCGACGCAACGACTCTTCAAGCTCGAGCTTTTTGAGTTGAAGAACCCCCAACTGTTCTCGGATAAGGTTCTCACAACGGGCATCCTTCAGGAAATTCGCACGGGTGTACTTGCATTCGAACACCGCGGTGGCACCGGGCTTGAAAACCGTCCGACCACGGACCTTGCGAGGCCGTTCAGGACGGCAAGCTGCGACATCAATGCGGGCCCCGAGTTGGGGAACCTTCACCTCCATGGCCACCAAACCAAACTGCTGTTGCAGCGCCCAGCGAAATGCCAAACGCTTCAAATTATGAAGTTTGGAGCCCTTTCTGACAGCCATAAACTCAATCTTGTAGCAGGAACTTAAAGTCGTCCAGCGAGAGCGCTTTTGCGAAAGACTCTTCGCCCAGAATGTCTCCGGCCAAGGCACTTTTGGAACGTTGAAGCTGCCGTATTTTTTCCTCCACAGTGCCTTTTGCCACGAGCCTATAGGCAATCACCTGATTGGTCTGCCCGATGCGATGCGTGCGGTCGATGGCTTGGTTTTCGACCGCCGGATTCCACCACGGATCAAACAAAACTACGTACGAAGCTGCCGTCAAATTCAGCCCCATGCCGCCTGCCCGCAGTGAAATGAGGAACGTGGCTGCACCTTCATACTCTTGAAATTCCTGCACCAGTTCGCCTCGATTCTCAGTTTCGCCAGTGAGCATAAACGAGTGCCAGTCGCGCGCTTGAACCTCCCGTTCGACACGTTCGAGCATGTCGACAAACTGCGAAAACACGAGCACCTTATTTCCCTGCTCCATAAGGGGTTCCAGCAAGTCAATGAGCGCCTCCATTTTGACGCTGTCCGAATGCCCGTGCTCGGAACTAACCAAGCCGGGATGGCAACAAATCTGGCGCAGTCGCAGCAAAGAAGTCAGCACGTTGAAGCGCTCCTTGTCCAACTGCCGGCTGGTCTGGATTTTCAATAGCGCTTGTCGCGCGCGCTTTAGTTCCGCTCGATACAACGCAGCCTGCGTTCCTTCCATTTCCACTACGAGATCCTCCTCGATTCTGGCAGGAAGATCTTTGGCTACCTCGCTTTTTGTCCGTCGCAAAATAAAGGGCCGGATCCTCGCGGAGAGACGTCGGCGGGCGAGCATGTCCGTGCGCGAATCGTATTGGCGCTGAAAATGAGCGCGCAGACCGAGAAGGCCCGGCATGGAAAAGTGCATGATGCTCCAAAGGTCGAGCAGTCGATTTTCAATCGGCGTTCCACTGAGTGCGA
Source organism: uncultured Spartobacteria bacterium (assembly GCA_903919125.1). Classification (GTDB taxonomy): domain Bacteria; phylum Verrucomicrobiota; class Verrucomicrobiia; order Chthoniobacterales; family Chthoniobacteraceae; genus Chth-196. Next base: position 45,147 of record CAIXGS010000076.1, read on the forward strand.
GGCGATGAACTCCGCGCAGGGCGCTCGCTGCAGCCGCTGTTTGGGACGACGGATTTTTGATGTACTGGGCTTCGTCCAGCACGACAGCGTGCCAAGAAACACTCGCGAGCAACTCGGCTGAGAGACGTAATTGTGCGTAGTTCACCACGAGTATGTGCGTCTCCGAAAGGGCCTGTTTTAAATTCTTTAAATCGCCTCCCCTCCAAACATTTGCAGTGATTCCAGTCAGGAACCGTTCTGTCTCGCCCAGCCAATTTTGCACTACTGACTTAGGACAGACCACCAGCACCGGCTTTCCATCATAAGCAGGAAGCTCCCGAAGCCATGCCAGCCAAGTAAGCGTCTGCAAAGTTTTCCCGAGTCCCATGTCGTCGGCCAAAATACCGCCAAACCGGTTTGTGCTGAGGTAGGCCAGAAAATGAAACCCTTCGACTTGGTAAGCACGCATTTCAGCGCGGATTCCAGCGGGCACAGCAGGGTTGACGCTTGTCTGGATTTCCGCCGCACGTCGCAGCACGCCGTCGCGAGCTTCGCCAGAAAGAAGGCTGCGCGCGGGAGATGCAGCGAGTTGAAGCGCGTGATAACGCTGCGGCGGGCCGCCTATCTCAAACGGATTGACGCCCAGTTCCGAAAGTTGTTCGGCCTGATCATCGTCGATTTCAAACTCCAAACGCCGCCATCCCTTGTTTTTCAAACGTACAAATTTGCCCTTCGCCTCCAACAATAATTGCACCTCCTCAGGTGTTAACTCTGTGTCGCTCAGACTCATGGCAACCTGTAAATCAAACCAATCAGGAGACGCCTCGGTCACATCCAGTCGAAGCGAACCGCTGACCACCGCATTCCGCAGACTCCCCAAATCCCCTTCCAATTCCACCTCCACGCCTTCGGGCAGTTCATCCATCCACGCGCTAAACTCTTCCGCAAAGCGCTTCCCAATCAGACGCCCCCAACTCTCGGTACTCGTCTGAAATTCCTTAGCTCCAAGATCCGTCAGCACTTTGGGAACTTGCCGCATCAGGGAGTCATCCAACACCAGAATAGAGCGCTGATCTTCGGGTAACTCCTGAACAATGTGCCAGCCTTGGGGGGTGTAAATTCTCTCTCCGTGGAGTCCCAACAAAGCCCGAGCACAAATATGAAGCCGCTCCTCCCCCGCCCGTTCCTCCAACCAACACCGCAAGCGGACCGCAGGCTTAATTGCCAGTACGCGACTCTGCACTTCTTCCGGCAACACCACACCCAATCCCTGCAGGAGTTGCACCGTTCGTCCGGTTAACAATCCAGCGCTTGGGATGCGAATGGGATGCCGTGGGTCCAAGCGCAATAACGGTCCGGTGCGATAGATCGCTGAGTCCGTCACGTAACAATTTAACTCTGCCGCAGCGGTAAATAGCGGGGCGCTGGGACGCTCTCCATTAGGAAAAGCGAGCTCGAGAAGATAATCCGGATCTCCTCCGGGAGTGAGAGCCTCGCGACGCAACTGCCAGGTGAGACGCTCGGAGGAGCGCTCGAACGGCAACCCAGCCTCTGTCACAAATCTATCACTGAGAGATGGATCCAACAACAAACGAGAGATTCGCTCACAGGTTTCCTCCCGATTGTAGGAAATCTGCGCGTAGGTGATGCTGAACTGAGAGAAAACTTCGAGGAGCATACGCACCGCCGCATCGCAATCGAGACGCCCCTTGTCCAAGTAGGAAATCAACTCATCGTACTGCACCTCGCTCGGATAGCTCCACTCCTCTGCCCGCGCATCCCGGCGCCATTGCAAGCGAGCGTGAGTGGCTCCGATTTGAATTCGGGCATCGACTGCGCGCCGATCCTGACTCGTCTCCATTTCGGTCAACAGCTTGCCAAGACCGTCCTCCCATTGCCGCAAAGCCTGCTGTCGCTCCCAGGCCCCAGCGAGACGTTCGATGGCTTCCACTGTAGTAATCGAGGCCAAAAAGGAAGGCCACTCCAGACCACGGTTACGCAAAAACGCGGCCAGATAAAGCCAAGCTTCCCAAGTATTTTCCGGCCGTCTTGGCCACAATTCCACAAGCTCCCACGCGGGAAGCCCCGCATCCCCCAAAAATGGATCCAGCGTCGGAGCCGCCAACATTCGCGACGCCCAATGGCGTTGATAAAGCAGCTCCACCGCATCGCTATACGCCTCTTCAACACCCGTGAGCGGCCGTCCAATCTTTGCGAAAATTTCCCGGGCGAAAGGATTTTTGGGCGGCGCGTTACGCCCTCCATTTTCTGCTGCCAAAGTTTGCGATTCTCTCATCTCCTCCAAATGCTCGAGAGTTCTTCCCATCACGAAGCAGATCGCCAAAAGGGCATGCTCGCAGCCGTCACTGCCGCAATCTGTGCAATCTGTTTCCAACTCACTGCCCCGTAGTACAACAGCGACAGATAAATCTACCTCGCCCACTGTCAGCTTCGCTCGAAACTCTTGGAGCTTTTGCTTAACCACTTTTCTGCGCGACACCTTGATGAGTGCAGTTTCTTGCAATGCGCTAGCAGCCTTCTCGAACCGACTCAAAAGAGAAAAAGCGGAGGGTAACAATTCGGGGTGGGAGAGCGGGATTGCGGCGGGCATCGGTAGCCGAGTAGTTTCTCTGATTGGCGCACACCTGCAAGCACACACCGATATTTGCCAGAAGAAGAACTCACAAATAAGGCGCAGGAGTTTTGCTCTTTAACGGTTCAGCGCCCCTGTTAGAACTTTACCGTGAACGCTTTTACCCGAACCGCCTCAATCTTTGGCGCCTCAGGAGTCCTGCTCGGGGCCTTTGGTGCGCACGGACTTAAAGCCCTGCTTGAGGCTCACGCTGCGCAAGGAATTTGGCAAACCGCGTCAACCTACCATTTACTTCACGCAGTAGTTCTCTTTTCCCTGGCGGGACGTCCCATCGTGAACAGGTTCGCCTTCAGATTATTATCTATAGGCATCCTGCTTTTTAGCGGCTCACTTTACGCGTTAGCGATCACCTCCGTTAAGTCACTGGGCGGGATCACTCCGCTTGGCGGACTTCTCCTCATTGCCGGTTGGATTGCGTTGTGTTTTTCTCCGCGCACCGAGACGGATCGTTAATGTAGCGAACTTTTGCGAAGTCTCTCCAATGGCACTTAAGGCGTTTATCTTAAATCCTCTGATCGGCCTTTTGGTTTTAGGCACCATTTTTTTTGTCCTCGAAAACGTCGTGGGCCGGGCTGTTCCACAGCGAGTTTTCCGACGGGGTTTCTGGCTAGACGTCGTTTATTTGTTTGTTGCCCCGTTATTAAAAGTAGCGACACGCATCACTCTAATCGTCCCGGCCAGTCTGCTCCTTTTATCGGGTGTAACCTCACTCGAAGTCTTTCGGGCGCATCAGTATCAGGGGTTTGGGCCGGTGAACTGGCAACCACAATGGCTTCAGATTATCGAGATTGTGCTGCTCGCGGATCTTTCAGGATATGGAATTCACCGCCTCTTTCACACGGGGCGCTGGTGGCCATTTCACGCGATTCATCACAGCTCGGAATCCGTGGACTGGTTGTCAGCGGTGCGGGTGCATCCCGTGAATGAACTTTTTGACAAGATCGCACAAGTCACTCCCGTTCTGTTACTCGGCTACAATCCGACGGTTACCATGGCGTTCGTCCCGTTCCTCACACTTTACGCAATCTATATTCATGCAAACCTTAACTGGGACAACGGCCCGCTACGTGCCGTCCTTGCGAGCCCCGTGTTCCATCGCTGGCACCATTCCAAAGCGCCCGCTGCTCGCAACAAAAACTTTGCCGGTCTATTCCCGATTTGGGACATTCTTTTTAAGACTTACTATATGCCCAAAGACCTCAAGCCCGAGATATTCGGGATCGATGAAACGTTGCCGGCGCACTATCCCGGCCAGTTTTGGGCGCCCTTCGCAGCACTCTTTGCTCGCAGGCCCGCTCCGCTGACGCAGAGAGAACCGAACCCGTAGTTCCGATCGAGGTGTTATCTTGCAGCAAGCCGGCGGAAGAGGAAGGCGCCTAAGGAGAGGAAAATCAAATTCGGTAGCCAGACCAACCACTCGGGGTGCATCTCGGGTTGGCTCTTAACCCAGTTGGTCATAATGATGATGAAGAAGTAACCGAAGGCGACCATCAGGCTCATTAGGAAGCCAAGCGTCGTCTCACGACGTTGCGCGGTGACCGCCAAGGGAATCGCCATCAGCCCCAAGGCCAACGACGCCAAGGCCAGCGAGAAGCGCTTACTAAACTCCACGCGCATCTCGCACAATTCCCGAGGTGTCAGAGGCACTCCGCCACTGTCCGGAGCACTGCGTGCCGTCAGTATTTCCCAGAGCTCACGCGCGGTCAGACTACTGTTGGAGCGGCGCTTCTGATTGCGCTCAAAAAGCTCTTCCAAGGAAATAGGCAAAGTAGTGCGCTGCATCGTAATACCCTGACGAATGCGGGAGAAACTTTGCGGTTGAGCGGTGTCTCTTTGTTCAAATCTGGCGTCCTCAAGATCCAGCAAAAGACGGCGGTTTACGGCGTCGGTTTTGATTTTACCATGGCGGGCGAAGATGACTTTTTGAGGTTCAAAATCCCGGCCTATTTCGTAAACAAGAAGGTTGTGGAGTTGGGAACCGTCGTTGCGTCCGATGTAGATTTTCAGGTTCGGAAAGGCGTCGATGACGCGGTCGCTTTCGAACATGGCCAGCGGCCGGTTCACGGCGAGTTCGTAGAGCGCCAGTTTGAACCGCGCTTGCGCGCGCGGTGCAAGATCGACGTTAATCCACAAGCACAGGGCCACGCAGGCAAGAGCCACACCGAGCGCTCCCATACTCACCCGCAAAATGCTTACGCCGCTGGACTTCAGTGCCGTGAGTTCGTGTTCAGCGGAGAGACGACCGAACACCAATAACACCGCAGTGAGAAAGCCCCACGGCAAGGTAAAGGTCAGCGAGAAGGGCAATATATAGGCGAGGAACGTTAGAAAGAACTCGTACGTGGCGGTGCCGTTGACGAGGAGTTCAAAAATTTGCCTAAAAAGGTTGCCCAAAACCAGCACCACACTCAGCACAGACACTGCCAAAAATGTAGTCAGGCAAAGCTGGCGGATAATGTAGCGATCGAGAATTTTCATGACAACTCGCGAGGTCCGGGGGGGCGCAGGGGCGCGGGGGCGATCGGATTACGAGAGAGAAGGAAACCACACAACGAGAAAGTTCCCTCGAAACTTCACGCTGGGGCGAGGCCCGCTACAACGCGATTTCCGTCCCTTCCCGCGCGGCGTCAATCAACATCGTCCAGCCCTTTTCCCGAGCCGTTGCGCGGCACTGCTGCACGATGCGATTAATGTCCGCATCTGAACGTGTGGGATCGTGATGAAACAAGTAAAGATGCTCCACCTCGGCGGCAGCCGCCATTTCTATGACGTCCTCAATAGCGGAGTGGCCCCAACCGATTTTGGAATCATACTCGGCGAGAGTGTACTGAGCATCATGAATTAGAATTCTGGTGCCCTTAATCGTATCAACCAGACGCTGATAAAGATGTTCGGAGGTTTCGCGGGGAAGGTGAGTCGCCTGCCCATGATGGTTGAGCTCGTTGTCAGACATGTAGACGATTGAACCTGCGCTTGTCTCAAGCCGAAACCCTGCACAGCGACCGGGATGATTGGTGAAAAACGCCACCACTTGTACCGGACCACAGTTAAAATGGTCGTCGACCTCCTCCACGTCGGGATGAGACGGCATATCTTCCATCGCGACTGGGAAGTATGCGGAATCCATCTGCTTGGCGAGTACTTCAGCCAGATGATGACAAACCGCCTTATAACCCACCACCCGCAGGTGATTGGTTGGAATGTAGGCGGGCACGAAAAAGGGCAGCCCTTGAATATGATCCCAATGCGTGTGTGTAATGAGCAGATGGATGTCTAACTTCTTCTTCGAGGCAGCGGCACGCGCCATGAGACTGTTGCCCAGGCCACGAATCCCGCTGCCTGCATCTAAGATGATAATCTGTCCATCAGCGTCCAGTTCCACACACGACGTATTACCTCCGTAAAAAACAGTATTTGGACCGGGAGTGGGAATCGAACCACGCACTCCCCAGAAACGGAGGATGACGTCACCGGAAGCCTTAATCGGAGTTGTGGGGACATCTATCGCCTCGGCCAGTGCTTCGACCTGCTTCAAACCCGGCGCCATGATCAGCGGAACCTTCAAGTCAGCCCCCATCGCCCCGAGCCAAGCCGCTACGGCAGAAGCTTCTATAGAGGCAGAGTCCACTACCACCGCATGAACACTTTCTGGGGCGGGTTGATCACCGGGCGAAAGTGTTTCCACGGAGGCCACCTGCCATCCTCGGGCGAGAAGAGTGCCCTCCATGACAGTGCGCCAAGTTGCATCTGAGGAAACGATGATTGCATTCTTCATAACTTATAAGCATTCAACTGACAAAATTTCATTCTTCATCGAAGAATCGTTAAGCTACAAGAAGAGTTCACAGTGTCACCCTTTCTTCACTTAGAAATTCAAGCTCTCAGAATGCCCTGCCAATCTGACAATCTGGCAATTTAAACACTGAATCAGCCCTGATTGATTCAGCATAACAAAGCTTTTTCCAAAACCTCTCCAACCTTCACTAATTCTTGCTCAGTGTTATAAAAGTGAGGACTGAAACGCAGATAATCCCGGCCCGAACGATCAGAGCGAAGCGAAGCGGTAATTCCCTCTTTTTCAAGGACCCCAAATAAACCCGCTGAGTCTGCACTGGGATGCCACACCGTGGTGATGCCGCTAGCATGAGCGCCGCATGCCGGCCCGAGGACATGGAATCCGAGCGGTTCCAAAATCGAGAGCAACACCGCCTTGAGCTCGAGCAACCTCGCCGCCACGTTTTCAACGCCCGCCGCCAGCAAAAGCTCCAAAGCGGCCTTCATTCCATAAACGCCGCTAGTGTTCAAAACCCCCGGTTCATAGCGTTGGGCCGTTGGAACAAACTCGATGGTGTCTTGGGTGAGAAACTTGGGCGACTGCACGTTCCAAGCGCCAAGCAGCGTCGGACGAATCGTTTCAAAATGCCGTTGAGCGACGTAGACGATTCCCATCGCCATCGGACCGAGCATCCACTTGTGAGCATCTGCACTAAGCATATCCACATGCGCACGAACGACATCTAAAGGAAACGCGCCAAGGGTCTGGATCGCGTCGAGCGCAAACAATACACCGCGCTCGTGCAAAAGAGCACCGATTTCCTCCACCTCCAAGCGCCGCCCGCTGAAGAAATGACAACTGGCCAAGGCGACCATTCTAGTGCGGGGCGTCAACGCGGCTCGCACTAGGGCTGGAGTCACCTCCCCCGGCTGGTCGGTACGCAGGCGATGCACCACGACACCGCGCCTTTGAAGATCGAGCCAAGGATAGACATTCGCGGGATAATCATCGCCATAACACACCAGCTCGTCGCCGGGCACCCAATCGATCCCGTTAGCGAACAGGCTCAACCCGAGCGAGGTGGGTCCCAATAACGCGATCTCCTCCCATTGCGCCCCGATCAATTGCGCAGCGAGCTGGCGGGTCGCACGAATGTCGCGCAACACCTCGGCGAACTCCTGGGGCATGCGCGAGGACTGCATTGCGTAATTCGCCATAGCCTCTGCAACCACCCGTGGCAGAGGCGTTACGGCGGCGTGCGCCAGAAAAATTTTCTCCTCGCAAACCGGGAACGCGAAACGCCGCCGATCTTCGTCGGCTATAAGCGAGTGGATCATCCTCTCAGACCTTTCTCGCAGCGCGCCCCTCGTCAATCAGTTCCCAAAACTTACGTTGCTGGGCGAGTTCGACGTCCTCTGTGGGCATCGGTAAAGAAGCACGGAACAAAAAGTCTCGGAACGTATTGCGATGTAAAACCCTATGCACGGTGATGCCTTCAGGCGCGCGCTCAAAGTAAATCCGATAATCTTTGACCCGGTAACGAAACAGCTTTTTACCTTCGCGCTCAATTAGTCCAAATCGCTCTGGATCCGCCTTATCCACCTCCTCGGGAAGCACTTCAAAATCCGAAAGCAAATCTAACTGCAGTTCAGTCGGGAGCGCCGACATTTCTGCCGCGCTGGTTGCATTAAAAACGACCTGAAACATCGCGAAACAAAACTATAAAAACCACAGCATCCCAACCACTTGAAGCAGGTTAACGAAAGATGAACACACCGAACCAAATCCGAAGATATCTTCTGGAGGCAACTTTGCTACGCCTCCCGCCTGCGTGACTCAGTCGCTAGGAGCTTAATTTCTTAAGCTCCAAACACTCACATTCCCCAAAGCTTTTTGGCTTCCTTAAAGGCCACAATTGCGTCCTTCACATTGCCCGAACGTTCACAAACGTAAGCGATTCCCAACCAAGCTTCGGCGGAACGGCTATTCAAACGCACTGCTTCGCGGAAGGCTTTAAGCGCAGATTCATCTAGGGAATCTCGCAGCATCTGCCGACCCGCTTCCAAGGATGCGGACGCCAACGAACGGGAGCGCGCACGCCGAGCGGCAGCAAGACGTTTGCGCTTTGCTGCAAGGCGTTCACTCTCAGCCTTCTTTCCAACTTTTTCCGCAGCGGCCAATACAGTCTTGGGAGATGCGTTGGCTTGAGGAGTGGCCGTCGGCGAGTTGTTGACCACCGGCGAAAGGCGGCCTCGCTGGCAGGCTCCAGCAGATAAGGCTAGGACAAGAAGAAGAGTGAGTCGGAGTTTCATCGGGGCGAGCTTCAAATTGAAACTAACTGACAAAGTTTCTCAACCCCAAATCTAGCCAAATCCAAAGGATTCTTTTTCCTCTAAAAAACATCACCACAAGTGACGGAAACGGCCGCTAGTTCTCTTTAGGTTTCGCCAACATGCCAAACATGCGGTTAGCCAATCCTATGCGCAATTGATAATCAGCTCCTCAGGACGCGACTCGCTCGACTTTGTTCTAACTCCGAGGGAAAATGTGAGCGTGGAGAAAAAACGTCCTTCCCTAGTCAAATGGTGTGCTTTTTTAGGATTAGTGCTCGCTGAGGTTTACATGGTGATCACCGTGGCCAGTCCACGGCTTAAAGGGATAGAGATTCCAGCCGCCGCAGTGGCCGCTCGCATCGTGGCAATGTCTCTACTGTTCGGCCCGTTCGGGCTCGCTGTTGGTACCGGGGTCGGCCTTTTGGTAGACGCAATCAGGCGAGCCCTGTTCCGCTCACCGAGCAAAAGTCAGGGAGACAGTCCTCAATCGCCAGCACCGCGTTAGGTGCGTTACTGACCGTCAAAATCAGCCGCCTCCCCCTATTGAGACTTAGGATGCGGGAGGCCAAGGGGTTTTGCGGGCGCAGTACCCAAGGGGAGCGGGGCAATCGGTGCAATCGGTGCGTCCAAAGAAGGCTGGGAAGACTGGATCTTCCATTTGAGCGTGAGCGCTCTCGCATCGGGGTCCACTTTGGAAAGCTCTAGTAATTCGGTAAGCATGGCAGCGTATTTGGCCTCCAGTTCCTGGCCGCGCTTGATTTGAGACTCCCGTTTCTCGATCGCCTCGTCGGTTTGTTTGTTAGTGGTTTTTAAGGCGCTTAGTCGTTGAACGAGGAACGTTTTCTGCGCCTCGAGCATCGGTTTTTCCAAAAAGACCGTGCGTGTTTGAGCCGCTAAATAAACCAAGGCAGCCAACGCCAAACCGCCCTGTGCCAACACCATGCCCCGATGATCGGATTCCGTCATAATATAAAAATGTAGGGTCGCCTTAATTCTTGTTCGGGCTGCTCGGGGTGAACACGCCATGAGACGCGCTGGAATCGCGCAAGTCATAGCGCAAAAGCAAATCCTTCAACTTTTGATTGCTCATTTTATCAGCAAGCTTGGCGATGTCCGCCACTACTGCGGGCCCAATAGTTGTCGATATGGCAGAACCTTTGTTGAGTTGCTCCTGCTGAAGCGCCAACTGCTTCCGTTTAGCCTCCAACTTCGGTTGAAATTCCTCAATTTGCCGCTGCAACTCAAAACCGCTCACCCGTAACTGCACGCTCTCCGAGGAGGCCGTATAGTACCGCACACTGAGGGTGACTACCGCCCCCGCCAAAAGCGCAACGGCGTAGCTAAGATTAAATCTAAAACTCATAACAAGAAAACCAAGTGAGAGGCAAAACAGACAAAAGCAAATAAAACTCTGAAGGATACTCCGCCAAAACAAAACTTTTGCCGAAAGAGTACCCCAGAAAAAATTGTCAGTTTAACGTTACCTCAAAAAGCTTCCCGTTGCAGCAAACACTCTTTCTTTGCGATTAATCCTCAAAACAGAAGTTCACGCGGACGCACGGAGAAATACAAATTCCTGTAAAAAAAGATGTTTCATTCCCAACCTCCGCGCCTGAGTGAATCCCGTCAAACTCCTCGGCACACTCGACGGCCCGTGCCAATTAGGGCGCCTTCGCTTTCGCAGGCATCTCACTCGATGTGGCTTTCGGCGCCTTTGCATCTTTGGGAGCCTCTTTCACCGGCTCGCGGGATTCCCCTGTGGCGGCCGCTGATGTCTTGACCGTCGACGCATTGGCCGGTGTTGCCTCAGCTCCAGCAGCTTGTATTTTCCACTTTTGAGTCACGGTCCGAGCATCAACGTCCGTCTTGGAAAGCTCTAATAATTCGCTCAAGAGCGAGGCGTATCTTGCTTCGGTGGCGGTGGCCTTCTTTATCTGCTCCTCCCGAGTAACAACGTCCGTTTCAATCTGCGAAAGGCTCCCTTTTAACTCCGAAACACGCTTGGCGATTACACTGCGCTGCGCATCCAAAAGAGACCGCTCCAGTAAACTCACACGCACTTGGGTGAACACAAAAACCAGTGCGGCCGCGGCCAAAGCAACCACTGCAAAATAAATCCCAAAATTCGTCCGCTGAGATACCCGCTCTACTCCAATCTCTTCCATACTAATTCGCCCCTTTCTTGAGGACCGCTGGAGCCTGTGTCCCAGAGACAGCCGTGCCAGCCGATGTCGCCCCGGCGGCGGCCACACGGACTCCGTACTTTGCAAGCAAATCGCGTAAACGCGGATTACCGGTTTTTTCAGTCAAAGTCATAATGTCGGAAACCACAGCCGGCCCTACCGTGTCAGCAATCGCAGACTTTTTGTTCAGCGCCTCTAGCTGGGCTTGGATCTGCGGCCTACGCGCGTTGATCTGGCTTTGAAACATCTCGGCCAACTGTTGGAACTCGAAAGTTTCGGTACGAATCTCGACATTACCCACTGCCGCAAAATACAAGCGACCGCTCAACGCAAGCACGCCGCCGGCTAGCACCGCTGTGAAATAATTTAACTTCGTAAACATTGGGTTTAATTAGCACAAAAGCGGCGACCAGGCTATGGCCGCCGCCCTTGTAATCCATTGGGCTAAGATGAACCTACGATCAACTTAGAAGTTTACAGCAATCGAGAACATCCCGGTGCTCTGGGTCCGGTTGACACCCATCTCCTGCTCGCCGCTGAGGCGGAGAGTCCAGCGGTCGTTAAACACAGCCTGCACACCCAAGTTGAACTGGGCGGCATCGGAATCGCTTCCCCGTCCAGTGGATGTATAACTCCCGTTGTAACCCACGAGTTGGAGGTTGAGTTCCTTGCCCTTAGCGTCGAAGTCGTGGACCCAGAACGCAGAAGCGTCCATTCCTAGCGAGACATCTCGGCCCAAATCCACAGAACGCGACAAACGCGCCCCGAGCTTGGTGATGGTCGAATTGCTAGTCAACTTACCGGCTTTCACCAAGGTACCCGTGCCAGTTTCCTGAAACCCGTCTTGAGTGTACTCCGTGAACTTCACCCGAGCCACAGGCGTGAGCTGCCAGCCGCTGCCCTTGGGCAACAAATTCACCGAAACGCCCAACCCCAACTGGGTGTCACTCGTGTTAAAGGCTGCTCGTGCCGTATCGATTCCAACGGTGCGGGTGACCTTGTCCTCCGCAGTTCCAAACAAGGCGGAGACGTCAAGCGTCACCGGTCCGATAGCCACACTTCCGAAACCGCCAAACGCACGATGATCCGATTCCAAATGCGCGTTGGGGTCGCTGAAGTTTGCAGTGGCCTGTCCAATGGCACCCACCAACCCATAGCGCAGACCGCCCGAAGTGCGCTCTACTCCCAGCATCGAACCGTTGTCGTTTGAATCGCTAGCTCCGAAGCTGCCATCGAGATCCGCATCTCGGCTCCCGCGCGAGGTGTAACCCGAGATCCAAGCCTTCCACGTCTTCTCATCCTGACCAACAGGCACGGTTCCCACACCTGCCCCACCGGAAGCTGGCATCACACCCATACTAAAGACTGAGTCGGCCGAACCTTCTCCTGCCATCCCGTCAATCTGAGCGTCGAGCGCATTCCCCACGGTGATCGCCTGCTGGAGACCCACTGAAGCCATGCTGCCATAGGACGCTCCTGGATTAACCGCACGCAACCGTGCCGACACATCCGCTGAGCTGGTGTAACTGTCCAACTGACGCAGCAGCGTCCCGATGGTACCGGTATCGACGTAATTTGACGAGGTCAGCTGGCCAGTGAGGAAGTTTGCAAATGCAGCACTGTTCGCACCCTTCGCGAAACTCGCATAACTGGAGCGATCCACGACCAAGTTGATGGAACCGCTTTGCGTCAGCAGTTGTATGTTGATGACCGCGGTGTTTGTTCCATCGAACTTAGGTGTACCTGTGAAGGATCCACCACTGAGAGTTGTGATAATCCCCGCATACTTGTTGGGATTCCCGACCGTCAAAGAGGCCAAGGAAGTGCCCGTAGTCAGGCTCGTGACGGGAATAATCGAACCATTACCATCCCTCGGTGAAACGGTTATGTTAGACAACGAACTACTAGTCGACGACAGCGCAATGGTGTCATAAGTGACGCCTGGTGTTACTGCCACTGTGCCAGTGTTGACTTCCCAAATATACGTGCCAGTTCCAGTGAGGGCTCCGACCGTTAGTCTGCCCGGTGAGTTACCGGGAGAGATATAACCACCACTCAGATTGACTGTGCCATTCACGCGGCCTGAACCTTTCAGGGTTTGAGTCGATTCGAGCACGATCGCGGCTGCTGCGTTAATTGAACCATTCGCGACGATAGTCGTGGCCGTTTGACGATACGTACTAAAGTCGGCGGTGGCACCACTCGCGACGGTCAACGTCCCAACTCCCAACGCGCTTGAACCTCCCGCGGTGACAGTGCCCGCACTGACGGTCAACCCGTTCAAGCCAGTGTTGGAGCCCGAAAGAGTGAGGTTGCCTCCGTTGGTTTTTTCCAACCCATTCGCGCTCGTGATAGCCGCACTTACAGTGCTGGCGCCTGTGCCGTTGGCCACGATTTTAGACGCGGAAGTCACAGTGCCACCCGTCACCGTCGCTCCCCCGAGAGTTACTGTGCCTGACGCCGCGATGGCACCATCCGTCACAGATCCGCCGTTCAGGTTCACTGTTACCGCGCTAATCGTACCACCAGTGACAGTCGTCGTTCCGCTCACCGTGGTCGTCGTCGCCGTCACGTTGCTCGTGGTCACCGCACCTCCGCTCAGATCAACTGTCGCACCCCGGATTGTCCCGTTTACCACCGCGCCACTGCTCACTTTGACCGCCGTAGTTCCCGTGATCGTTCCACCCGACACCGTCGCCCCTCCGACAGTTACGGTGCCTGACGCTGCGATGGCACCATCCGTCACAGATCCGCCGTTCAGGTTCACTGTTACCGCGCCAATCGTCCCACTAGTAACAGTCGTCGTTCCGCTCACTGTGGCAGTCGTCGCCGTCACATTACTGTTGGTGACCGTTCCTCCGCTCAGGGAAACCGTCGCCGCCTGAACTGCTCCGCTCGAAATCGAGCCCGCGGTTACGTTGACCGCGCCAGTGGTAGTTGATGACAACAGCGAACCACCGCTCACCAAGCCGCCCGCCATCGTCACGGAAGTCGTGCCAGAAAGCGTACCACCGCTCAGCAAAGAGCCACCAGCCACTGTGACCGTCGTGGCCGTTGTGTTACCACCGCCTGTCACCTGACCACTGTTTAACGTGATCGAGGAAACGCTCTGTGTGGTTGAACCAAGCGCAAGCGAACCACCTCCAACGGTAATTCCAGTGCTCGAATTCCCCAAAGCACCGTTTGCTGATACCGTCACCGTGCCTGCATTCACCGACAGACTACCAAAGGTGTTGGCCGCGTTGCTCAACGTGACCGACGAATTCGCTTGATCCACAATGATGCCGCCGATGCCGGTGACGCTGCCGCTCAATGTGATTTGACCGCCCACGCGCGAAGTCGAACCGGACACTGTGATGTTGTTGCTCAACGTCACAAGGGTGCTATCAAAGCTCGTGAGACTTCCTCCAGAAAGCTCCACGGCACCAAAGCCCAATGAACCGCCGGAAGCTAAACTGAGTTCACCTAGAGTAATCGAGGTGTCTCCGTAGTAAGTGTTGGCACCTGCAATGACCACCTTGCCCAAACGTGTCTTCTCAAATCCTGCAGATCCGGCGAGGATCGCGCTAATGGTGGCAGTCTTTCCAGAATCCACAGCAGCGGAGAAATTACCATCACTCTTGCTGATTGTACCGCCAGCGCTGCTACTCGTTAAACTGCCAGAAGAAATACTGACATTCTGCAAGCCTGCATCCACTGAGTAACCAGCCAGATCCAATACACCACCACTCACGGAAACCGCGCCATTAGCCGTCAACGCATTGCTTATTCCCAGCTGAAGCGTGCCTGCACTTACCGTCGTGCCACCAGTGTAAGTATTGGCATGACTCAGAATCACAGTGCCAGCTCCGCTCTTTTCGAAACGGGCCGTGCCCGTCAAGAGAGCGTCCACGGTAGTGGTGCCCGTGGTCACATTCGCGTCAAATTTGGTTGATGCGCTGATGGTACCGCCAGTGACGGTGCCAGTGGAGCCAGAACTACTCGTGGAGATGGAGAAGGAGCCGGTGGAGAACGTATTGCCGTTCATGTCCAGCGATCCACCGTTGATGATGAGCGTCCCGGTTCCTAATGCTGTGCTTTTGTTCAAACCCATGCGAACCGTCCCAGCGTTGATTTCAGTGCCGCCGCTGTACGTGTTATTTTCCGCAAGAATCAGTAGTCCGTCTCCCGTCTTCACCAACCTCGCTGCCCCACCACCGGAGGATTGCGAGAGTACGCCTGAGATTGTCAACGACCCGATCGAAGCAGTGGTGCTGACCACATTAAATGTGTTGTTAACAACTCCAGAGGTGCCGCTATACAAAGTACCTTGAGTGAAGGAGGACGATGTCGTTCCCGCGTTGAAGGTCAACGTCTGGCTTCCTCCCGAGAAGGTCAGCGTTCCTAGGCTCAATCCAGTGCCGCCATTCACAATTATGGACGAATTGGCTGAGACGGTAAAATTGGTTTTGGCATCAACATACCCAAGACTTCCCGAATCCACCTGCAACGTTCCTCCTGCGAGCGTCACGCCCACGTCGTTAGTTCCGTCCGAAGTGCCTAGAGCGCCTGCGGATCCGACGATCACGCTTCCAGCCGAAATCTTAAAATCACTCAAAACTAGCGAAGACGTAGTTGCTGAGGCCGAGCCTAGGGAAAGCGTGCCGTTCCCCTTTTTCACAAAGCCGATCGTGCCCGCAGAAGCTGAGGAGGTTCCAAGTGCCACGCTCAATTGCACCGTCGTTCCGGCAGCGACATCCCACGTATGCGCTGTCACGGCAGCGCCGTTATCATCCAATGCCACCGCGCCTGTGAACTGAAGCGTGCCCGTATTGGACGTCGTCCCGAAACCCACGGTTCCTTGTGAAAGGAGTGCATTGGAAATGGAGAATGTGGAGGTCGCCGATGTCCCCCCGTTCGCAGCGAGAGTCGGAGTGGTTGAAGAAGTTCCCACCAGGACTAATACGCCTGTGGCATCATTACCAAATGCGCCGGAAACGCCAGTCGCACTGCTGGTCCCCACAACTACGGTTCCGGCGCTCAATGTCGAACTCCCTGAGAACGTGTTGGCTGCATTTAAGTACACCGTGCCAGTGCCCGATTTTATCAATTGACCGACCCCTGCCAAAACCGCGTTGACCGTTCCAGCTTGAACATCAAAAACACCACTCGTCGTCACGCTTCCTGTACCAGCCGAGTCCGCAACGGTTCCATCCGATTTCACACTGAGCCCAGCAACCGATGCCGTTGAGCCGTTAATATCGACTTTTGAGGTTGTGCCATCCACGGTCAGGGAACCGAGCCCTATTGCGGCGCCCGTACCCAGCGCGAGCGTCCCGCCCGTGACATTCGTGTCGCCGGAATACGTGTTTGTTCCATTGATCGTGACAGTGTCAGAGGTCGTCTTGTTGAGCGTGCCAGCACCTGCCAAAACAGCGTTGACCGTCCCCTTCTGCAAATCATAGGTGCCCGCGGTGACCTGTCCCGCCCCGGTAACGGTCGCACCGTTCTGGACTTGTAGCACGGAATCCGCAGCCAGAGTCTGCGTAGTACTGCCGACGTCGAGCGTCGTGCTGCTCCCGCTCACGGTGACATTTCCAGCAGTTGCGCTGGTGTTGTCGGCGGAAAGAACCAACGACCCTCCCGTCACACTGGTGACGCCCGTGTAGGTGTTGACACCGCTCAGAGTTACCGTCCCGGAAGTCGTCTTGCTCAGAGAACCGGTTCCCGCCAAGACAGCGGAAATGCTGCCTGACTCCGTGTAGAAGGACGAGGCTGTGATAGATCCATTACCCACAGAATCCGTTACCGTCGAGGTACCCGTCACCGATAAGCTACCCGAGGTTGAAAGCGCGATGCCCG
Organism: uncultured Spartobacteria bacterium; assembly: GCA_903919125.1. Lineage (GTDB taxonomy): Bacteria > Verrucomicrobiota > Verrucomicrobiia > Chthoniobacterales > Chthoniobacteraceae > Chth-196. Next base: position 61,911 of record CAIXGS010000076.1, read on the forward strand.
CCAAATCCAGTGTCGAGTTCACTCCTATAACCGACACGCTTCCAGTCCCCAAAGCGCTCGAACCCCCAACAATGAGCGAACCCGATGCGACTGTAGTGCCACCCGTGTAAGTATTTGTCCCGCTCAAAACGAGAGTGCCAGCGTTTAGAGTAATGCTTTTGCTGCTCCCCGAAACTGTTCCACTCAGCGTGACACTGCCCGTACTCGTAGCCGTTGAACTGTTCACTGAGAGACTTTGCGAAAGGGCGAGATCTTGGGTGAGAGTTAGGGTTGTCCCGGCCCCCGCGTCGAGTTTCACGTTCGTGGTGCTCGTACCAGAATCAAGACCCAACGAACCTGAAAAGGTCACGTCGCTCAGGGTGAGGTCTGCAGGAGCGGTCACGGAAATCGAACCCACTTTGTAGGCGCTATTGACAGTAAACGACAGAGCGGAACCGGTAACGATTCCCATCGTGCCAATGATGATTGCGTCACCGGCAGCAGACGGAACCGGGAAAGTCCCGCTGGTACTCCAATTTGTTATGTCACCGTATGTTGCAGACGTTGATCCCGTAAACGTATAGGTCGCCGCAGAGGCAGTCACGCCGTGGGCCAAAATTACGACGCCCGTCAAGATACGTAACGCAAACCGTTTCCACACAGGCTGAGTGCCAACATCCAGCACGCCGTGAGAGAGCACTTCGCCATATTTTTTGTGAATGGCGTTCTTAGTGGCTGGTCGGGCTTTACGTGACATTGTCATAAGAGGAAATTTTGTATTCTGAAAAACCTCTGGATCAATCTTTTTTAGCGGAATTAACGAACTTTCAAACTGCACGCGTGTTTACTGGAAACCTACCTGTAACCCGTCTGTCGTCAGACCGACGCCAATTTGAGACCCGCCCTGCTTGCCAGCCAACTTGCAATGCAATTTTTCATACATTTTCATGCTTCCGCATTTCTCAAGTCACAAAGTCCAGTCCCTGCCCGCCTGAAACGTACGGTGCTAAAATTCGTCGGCAATCATATTGACAACGAGGCGTAGCCACAAGAAAGTTGCTCGTTGGCAGATATTTCAGAATGCACTAGCGGTGCAGCTTGAAACATCATTTCCGTCCACCCCGACGACCACTAACCCTCCAAGTCAGTTGATTATCCCCTCATCACTCATGAAGAACTTTGCCGAAATCCAAGTACGGGCGACCAAGTTGGACGATCCAAGTCACAAGCCAACTGAAAACGATATTCAGCTCACCACCCTGCATGGAAAGCTCACAGAGTTCATACCCCGCTTTGGTGCGCTCAACTCCAACACGCTTGGATTTGTGCTCCAACTGCTCTCGGTAGGAAAAGTACGCATGGACTTTCGCGACCACCACGAACGCTTGGAACTTTTAGATAAAACGGAACTCGTGTCCCGTGGCGTTGCCCTCGAGGCCCTCGACGAGTATCTCGCGTCCATAGGCCGAGGCGAGCACACCCAAGGCAGCATCGAGCTCACGCAGAAGATCATTATTCAAACCCGCAAATAGGCGAATGGTTTGATTCGGGGACGCCTCGCTGACGGCGACGCGAGCTAGCCCAACTCGCCAGCGTCACTGCTGCTTCAGCTCGGAAAGCATCTCGAGCAAGGCATCGGTCAAAATCACCGAGGCGTCTTCCTGCACCACATTGGTACCCAACCACGTTTCGTAGCCGCCTAACGGATGTTGCGCAAACGTGGGAAGGTAACCATGTCTTCCATTAGCCAAACCAATCACCAGCGTTTTGGAAAACGGACTACGCTTTTTAAGATCCAGTCCCATCTCCACAAACGTCTCAAAAGGAATACCACACACGGCAACGTCGCCGATCCGGATGACTTGAAGCGTCACGTTGAGCGTGTCCTCGGCCCGTTCGGCGGAGGCGACAGTATTGCGCGCATAGTTTTGGGCTAGGCGTGGAAGTAGCTCCACTGCAGCGGGATCCTTGACGGCAAGAATGGTGCGAGCCTCGGCAAGCTGCTCCTCGTTTGGGCGACGGTATTTGAGTGCGACCGTGCGCTGGAGCATTCCAAGATGCACGTCGGAGTGATAGTCGTCGATCTTGCGAAACGCCAACCAGGCCGTGTCGGCGACCTTTTGGGCCACAATCCGAATTTGTTCGAAGGGCTCGCGCGGCGGGCGCACCACATTGAAAGGAATGTTGTTAATATCGCCCGACGCCCCGTTAGACATCATCGCCACAAAGTCTGCCCCCGCCCCCACGCGGGACGGAAAGACGCGCGCGAACTCGCCGAAATAATCCGCAGAAATCTCGCCCTTTGGAGAACCGCCGACGTAATGCAGTGCGTAGTTCGCAAACAGCGCAAGCGGCTTACGCTTGGCGTCCTGAACAAAAAGCACATCGACATCGGGATCCGTTGGACCCGCCGGATGATCCAAAATGTCAGGACTACTGGGAGGGTTCATCTTGACGGCATCCAACTTACCGAAGGGATTAGGCTGCATCTTTCCCTGTTTGAGATACCAGCGCCGATTGAATACCTCGTCGGCAAGCGGATGAGACGCGGCACCTATCGCCGCTGGTCGCAACGCGGCATGTGCACGGACAATTGACTCGGCAAGCCCTTCCACAAGGCGCTTGCGGTAGGCCACGTGCGGAGCGCTACCGGTTTTCGAATAACCGGAGGCGGTGTGCGAATGCGTGGAACACACCAACATGTTAGTCACGGGCAGCCCCGTTTTTTCCGAAGCGATTTGCTTTGCCTCGTCGAGGACGTCGGGTCCGGCACCAAGTGTGTCGAGGACGACCATGGCGAGTGTCATGGTGCCATCGGACAAAACCAGCGCCCGCGCGTGAAGCGGATCATGGGCACTCGTTGCGCCGTTTGCAGTGAAGCCGCCCGGCATATTCACGGGGAATTCCAGAGGAGTAATGTCGACAGCCGCGGCACCTGCGCGCAAGAGCTCTGCGTCTACCGCCGCTGACGAAATGGCAAATACGCCGAATGCCGTTAAGAATATTTTTAGGGGGGTCATGAGGGGGGAAAATGAAATAGACTACTGCTTCACTCCGGAAGGCGCCACTTCTTAGGGAGCGAAATCAATCGAACATCGACGAAACGCTAAACCCATCAAGACTGCTCGGCAGCCAGACAAACGCGTCGTTGTTGCGTTCATCTGACGTGCCGTTTGTGATAGAGGCCGCCGCGACGGATATTGCACCGAAGCCTTGTGATGGTATAGTCCGATGGTATGGCTACGATGACAATCCGCACCACTTTTGCACTGGATGCAGTTACAGAGAATTCGATCCGACGCTTGGCCGCACTTTGGAAGATATCCAAGGCCGAAGTCGTCCGGCGTTCAGTGGCAGAAGCAGAGCGGGCCGCATCCAATATGGCGCGACCATCGCCCATCGAGGCCCTGCAATGGTTGCAGAAGAACGGCACGCTCACCGAAGCCGATGTTCAGAAGTGGTCGAGTGCCAGCAAGAGCGGCTGGGAAGAAGCCTGGGAACGTAAAGCGCCGGCCACACAGACCGTATCCAGACCCGTGAAAACGAAAACTACGAAACCACGCTCCGCATGATTCATCTGGATGCAAACATTTTAATCCGTCTGTCCGTTCCTGGCTCGGGGGCCGCGAAGAAGGTCAGGAAATGGCTGCTCGCGGGCGAGACGCTGGCGGTAAGTGCGCCAACATGGTTTGAATATATTAGCGGGCCAGTGACGGCTCAGGACATTCTTCACGCTGAAGCCATCTTGACTGGCGGGGTGGCGAACTTCGAAAAGGAGCATTCGCATCAGGCTGCCGACTTGTTCAACCTCACAGGCCGTAAACGCGCGATGAAGCTGGACTGCATGATCGCCGCCTGCGCTCTTCTCCAGCGAGCCAAGATCGCCACCACGAACGTCAACGACTTCCTCCCTTTCGTCCCGCACGGCTTGGCTATCGAAGCCGTGCCAATTTGAACGGTCACGCTGGCCTCGAGTCAGCTCACGGCTGAAGCATCGACGACGTGCAAGTGGCAGGTGAATCTACCCCATCTTGGAGAAATTGCTCAGTTCGGTCTAATGGCCACAGCTTAGTTAATTTCATACCGTCTCCCGTGAGTCTTTACCCGGCGCAATTGGGTATGGTACAAGCCGCTCGTATTTTTCACCTTCTTGCGTATGCCCACCCCATCCCTTCATTCAAACCGCAGTGCGGCGAGTTGCCCAACGTTCTGCTTTGCGGATATACGCAATTCCTCGTGGGCTGCTTATGGACTCACTGCTGCGCTTTTAGGCATCACGCTCTTCTCGCCTTCGCAACTGCACGCAGACTCTAAAGAACATTCTAAAGCAGAGTTGCTGCGAACACGCGATCTGATCCGCGCAAACGAACGCGCTTCAGTTGCAGCAACGTTTCGCATGATTCAAGGCGGAGTGTTTGAAATGGGTGAGGCTGTCGATTTGGCCGAGAGCCAACTTTCCACAGAAACTGCCGGGGGACCGTCTCCAAGCGTCACGCTTTCCAATACACCGCTTCATTCGGTGGAGCTCCGCCCATTTTATATGGCCGAATCTGAAGTCTCTTTTGGGGAGTGGAAGGTCGTCCGCGATTGGGCCAAGGAGCACGGATACGACTTTGACAACGAAGGTACGGGCAAGGCTGACAATCACCCCGTTGTAAAAATCAACTGGCTGGACGCCGTAAAATGGTGCAATGCCAAGAGCGAGCGCGCCGGTTTTCGCCCCTGCTATTACACCCTCGCAAGCTCTGGGTTGGGAGTTGTGTTCCGTGCTGGAAAACAAATAGCGAAGCTCGAGGTAAACACTGATTACGAAGGCTTTAGACTACCCACAGAGGCTGAATGGGAAAAGGCTGCGCGCGGACGATTAGCTCGTAAAAAATTTCCAACAGGCAACTCCTTAACGAGCCGTGATGCGAATTTTGAAAACCAGAATGGCGGCACAAAACCCGTGCAGAGTTACCTGCCCAACGGCTACGGCCTTTACAACATGTCGGGAAACGCTTGGGAGTGGTGCTGGGACTGGTACTTTAACGGGTACCTTGAGGACTCCACACAAAATCCCCAAGGACCCGCAAAGGGCTCTAATCGCGTCGTGCGCGGCGGGGGGTGGCAAAGTCCCATGAGCAACTGTACCGTCGGATACCGCTACTGTTACAGCCCAGCGGATCCCTCCGAAATGATCGGCTTCAGGTTGGTCCACGGCGTGCCGCCGAAGTAGTCTGCCGACCCTAAAAATAAACTGACAGGTAGATTTCCCGGAGCGCGATTACTCACTCTCGATCACCGTCGAGTCGCAGCAAAGCCGTCTGTAACGCCTCCACTGTCGCGGCGTCTGGAGCCGACCACATGCCGCGTTGGGCCGCCTCAAGAAGACGCGCAGTGGCCTCTCTCATCGCATCCAGATTATTTTCTACGAAAAACGCTTCCTGCTGCAAAACAACCTTTTGTGCCACGGCTTCAAAATGGTGATCCCTCACAAGTCCCGTCGTCGCACTATACCCGAATAGATAATCCACGGTCGCGGCCAATTCGAAGGCTCCCTTGTAACCATGCTTGCGCATCGCCTCTATCCAGCGCGGATTCAAAGCGCGACTGTGCAACACCCTCACCAGTTCTTCTCCCAGCGTCCGCATGCGCGGAAGCTCAGGGTCGCTCGAATCGCCATGGTAATTTGCCGGAACACGGCCCCGCAAATGTTCCACCGCCGCCTGAAGCCCTCCCTGAAATTGAAAGTAATCATCAGAGTCCAGAATGTCGTGCTCCCGGTTATCTTGATTTTGCGCGATGGCTTCGATGTGACGTAACCGCTCCTTTAAAGCCTCGGGCTCAGAAGTTAAGGCACCGTCAGAACCCACAGCGTGATCACCCCAGCGCACAAAAACATCTGCCAGATCTCCTTTGCTCTCCCAGTTGCCGGCGTCAAGAAGCGGCAGAATTCCCGCTCCGTAACATCCAGGTCCGGAGGTAAACACACGCAGTCCGGAAGTCCTCTCTGCAACCGTTTCAGAAAGGCCACTCTCCACCAGAATAGCGCGTTCTCTCAACCAGGCCGCCCTGATCGGGTTGAGCGACTCGGGCTCATCGAGTAACGCAAGGCGCTTGGGAATAGCCGCTAACAGCCGCACTGTATCTCCAAATGCGTCTCGAAAAAGACCAGAAACGCGCAGTGTCACATCCACTCGGGGTCGCCCCAAAAGGCTTACGGGCAATATCTTGAAATCAATCACCCGCCCCGATCCTTCCTCCCAAACCGGCTCGCAACCCCAAAGCCAAATCGCCTGGGCAAGGTCGTCTCCACCGGTTCGCATGTTTGAAGTTCCCCAAACCACGAGAGCCAATGTCTTTAACGGCTCACCGTGATCCTGAAAATAACGCTTCAGCAAAGACTCCCCCAGCAAACGCCCGCATCGCCACGCAGTTGGAGTGGGCACCACGCGAGGATCCAGCGCATAAAAATTTCGGCCCGTGGGCAACACATCAATGCGCCCGCGAGTGGGGGCTCCCGCCGGCCCAGGCGGAACAAACCGCCCAGCGAGTCCCGACAAAAGACGACTCATCTCTTCATCCGTGCGTTCTAAAAGAGGAATGAGTGTGTGTGTCGCAAATCTTCTCAGTTCCTCTAAAGCAGGTGACTCCAGCTTAGATTCACCCTTCTCGAACAAGCTTTCAACCCAGCTTCGGGCACGGGATTGCAGCTCGTCACGCTCGGAAGCCCCCATGGCTTCGAAAACAATTGGAGCTCCTGCGAGCGCCTCCAAAAGCCCCGGTCTACCGCCGCTGGGAAGTCGCAACAAACTTACCACAAAATCCACAGCCGCAGCTCCAGAAGGCGCGCTCCCAAAAATGTGTAATCCTGAACGAATCTGAGATTCCTTGAGTTCACAAAGAAAGTTAGCCGCCCCTGAAATTGAACGCCCAGCCTCAGGAATATCCGCACGCCAAGGAGCTGCCTCCAGAAGCGCGTTAATTTCCACCTCCAACTCCTCCGCTCTTCTGGGATAAAGAGATGCCGCCTGAGAATGCTCTTCTAAAAGCCGTTCCAATTGTTCCATTTGCCCATACAGTCCCGCCCTCGTGAGCGGTGGCGTCAGATGATCCACGATCACCGCACCCGTACGTCGCTTAGCCTGTGTTCCCTCGCCGGGATTGTTCACAATGAACGGATACAGATGCGGCATCGGCCCCAAACAAAGCCGCGGATAATCATCTGGGCCCAGTGCAGCAGCGCGCCCAGGCAGCCACTCCAAATTGCCATGCTTTCCAAGATGAATAATGACGTCGGCTCTGAACACTTCCCGTATCCAATGATAAAACCCCACATACACCGGTGGAGGGGGAAGATCGGGGCTGTGATAAATCGCCTGTGATTGCAGCGAAAACCCTCGAGGCGGCTGAATGCCGACGAACACGTTTCCGAACTGCACTCCGGAAACAGGTAAATATTCGGGGAGAGCCTCGGGCCAGTGACGGTCCATCTCGGCAACCCGATGCGCGGGCCACGTCGCCATAAACGCGCGGAGTTCCCCAGCAGAAACAGATTGTGCACAGCTTTTTCCGTAAGACCCATCGGGATCATTCGTCACGCCCGCCAAGAGCTGCCGCATTAACTCCGCACCATTTTCCGGTAGGCCTTCCACTAAAAATCCCTCCGCCTGCAGTGCGTGCAAAACCGCCGCAGCACTTGCCGGCGTGTCCAACCCTACACCGTTTCCTACGCGTCCGTCGCGATTAGGATAATTTGCGAGGATAATGGCCACGCGCTTTTGAGCTGACGCCAGTCTGCGAAGCCGAGCCCAGTTGTGCGCCAACTGGCAGATGAATTCAATTTGTGAAACATCCGCCCTCAACCGCTTCAATACGCATTGAGCAGCCACGAGGCGTTCATTTTCTTCCTTAAAACCCGCAACGCTCGAGAGCACGCGTCCATCAATTTCTGGCAATGCGATCTGCACCGCAACCTCGCTCGGCGACAGCCCGCCGGAGAGAGACTCCCACGCCGTCTTCGCTCCGCTAGACACAGGCACCTGCAATACCGGACATCCAAAAGCCTCAAAAAAACCGCCGCCTTCAGATTGCGCAGTGCTGACCGTAAAGCTCTGCATTGTAAGCACAACATCTGGCGCCACGACGGAACCTCTAAGTGCTAAAAGACTTTCCTGCACAAAGGGTTCCCGAAGTGATTGGCAGTAAAAAGCCCCGACCGCAAAACCAAGCTTTTCCAAATTCTCGATCAGAGCATCCACAATCTCCAGATCGTTGGTTTGATGCCAGGCGCGGTAAAATGTCAGCCAAGCCACGGGGCCAGAGGGCGTACTCGACACCGATTGATACCAACCACAGGACGCAACTTTTTCGACGTCTGGCAAGCAAAGCGGATCGTCAACAGTCCAATCCAACAACCTCATTAAAAACTCACCGGCACGCGCCAAATTCTTAGGCCCACCTTCACTCAACAAGGCCTGCAACACTCCTGCAACCTCCCGAGGAAAGTCGTTCAGAAGGGCAAGATCTTCATCCACCTCTCCTACACCAGGTAAAAGTAGCAGCCGTGCACGCGTAGAAAACTCCCGCATATCCTCTAACGCTTGGAGCAAGTGCGGAAAGTATCCACGCCCCCCAAGAAGCCGAGCAACAAGCAGCTTCGAACCCTTTACAACTGTCGCGACAAAGTGGTCGGCTGCTACGGGCTGACGAAGAGCCCCAGCGGCGCTTAAACGCAACTTGGAACTAAACACGCCTCCCCATGAGCCCGCAACTGCAACCAGATCGGTGTCAGCCGCACTTAGAAACACGATGTCCGCGGGAGACTGATCGCTTAAGATCAGCGCCCGTTCGGCATCAAAACGCCCTTCCTGTGTGCCTACCCAGTGCAAGGCGAAAAGGTGAGTATGCCGCGCTTAAGCCCAATGCGTGCCCGTGACACTGTGCAAAATCTCCGCGACGATTTGCCGCTTCGGGTGATACCCGATGAACACCACCGAAGATTCCGCAGGCGCGTGATCGTGGGCATCGTAATAAGATTGCACGCGGGCACGCACCGCCTGGAGGACAAGTGCGTGATGTTTACCAGCCACTGAGGCGTGACCTTTTGCGCGAAGAACAGGCTGAGCCAGAGCCACCTCTGAAATAGCCTTCTTGAGCGCCTCAGCGTCCTGCGGCTCAGCACACCGCAGCACAAAAGACTGCCAGCCTGGGTCGTGGCCGTGAAAGTGTTCATGCGTTTCCTCACCATGATGATGCGCATCCAGACCGGTATGAGCGTGCCCATCAAACTGAGATTGATCACCAAGGGGCGCGTCGTGCGCATCGGGCATTTGGTGAAGCGGCCCGTGGTGGTGGTGATGACCATGCTCGTGCACTGCGGGCGCGGGCCCATCATGGAGGTGAAGCCCCATGCACAACCGCGTATCCAACTGCGCGTGATAAGCCAGTTCCAAGAAGCGGACTTTCGGAGCACGGGCGCGGATGGTGTCCTCTGCCCGCAACAAATCATCTTCGGTGATCGCATCGATCTTGTTGAGAACCACGACGTCAGCGTTCTCGAGCTGCTGCAGCAAAATCGCGTCTACTGCCTCTACATGCGAGGGCGCCTCCGCAGAGTCTGCACCCGGAGCTTTCATTCCCTTATCCAAATTGCCTGCAAGCAGTTGCGGCACATCAACTATGGTCACCACTGCATCCAGCTGAAAGTCTGCTCGGATCTCCGGCCAGTTCAGTGCCTGCATCACGGGTTGCGGCAACGCCAAACCAGACGTCTCAATAATCACATGGTCCACCTGATGTTTTCTTGCCTGGAGCTGTTGCATCACTGGGACAAAATCATCGTTTACCGAACAACAAATGCAGCCGTTAGGAAGGTCGTGAATTTCCACCCCGCAACCGTCCCCAGCGGAACGCAACAGCGCGCCATCGACGGACACCTCACCGAATTCGTTGACCAGAACTGCAAGACGCCTTTCCGGATTCTTTTTTAACAGTCCACAAATGAGGGTCGTCTTTCCCGAACCGAGAAAGCCGGTAACAATGGTGACAGGAATTTTCATTGGATTTAGTTTTTAGCTTAGCGCACACCTTCAATCAGACGAATCACACATTCATTCCATTCCGGCACGAATGCGAGAATCGCTGCGCCCAAGGCAACAGTCGCGCCAGTGAGACGCGCCACTGAATGTTTTGCGTTAAGACGGAGCGCCGTCCCCACGAGGAAACCGATTAAACACACCAATAAACCGCTAAGTCCGCAGCCCAAGGAAAACAGCGGTGAGGAGAGCAAAACCGGTTTCTCCAAAAGAGCCTGCCCATTCACAACGGCAGACAATAAAACAGCTAAACCTGCCAAGGATACAATCCCACTTTTTCCAAAATAAATAACTACCCCCAAGACTATTGCAGCAATTGGGACAGCAAGTTCAGGAAGCGAAACTCCGCTCAGATTTAAACAACCTCCAACGAGTAATAAGACAGAAAAAAGCAGCGGGAACCAAAGACGCAAACGGCCTCCGACCTGAGCCGCTACTAGTCCAACGGCGAGCGCAGAAAGCACATGGTCCAATCCATGCAACGGCATACTGAGCCCCTGAAGGAAGGGCTGACCTGACATCGCCTCGGCGTGGTGCGCATGCGCAGTGCTCAGCGATGCGAGCGTTGCTACGAGGGCTAGACTGGGCGGACTTAAAAGGATCGGGCGTTTCATACGGTGGCGTTGGATTGTGGATTGAAAATGTTTGAATCGATCTAAGGAGTTTCTAGGGCGCGTATCCAGCGGAGAACCTGAGCTGAGTCCTGCGTCATGTTGGAATACTCGATCGAAGGCCGGTTGACTACCAACACTGGAATTTTGAGCGCACGTGCCGCCTCGATCTTTGCTGGTAACCCGCCCGCCTCTCCGGACTCTTTGGTGATCACGCAATCAATTTTCCAATCCGCCCAAAGCGCCTCGTTGGCCCGCTGGGAAAACGGCCCCTGCATCGCACAGAGATGCGCAGCTGGAATCCCCGCGTCAACGGCTCTCGAAACAGAATCCTGATTGGGAGTCACCCGTGCAAACCATTGGCAACGTTTTAAGGCGTCAGCCTGAATGAAAGTGGAGATGTCCTTCACCCCTGTTCCAAGAAAAATCCGCTTGTGGCCGTTTATTGCCGCGGCCGCAACATCCTCCATCGTATCGAACCCCTGCACATCTGGGGGCAGCACTTTTCCCGGACGCTCGTAGCGGAGATAAGGAAGGTTTATTTCAGCGCAAATCTGAGTGAGCTGTGTGGAAATCCGGGTGGCGAAAGGATGGGTCCCATCCACGATGGCGCGGGCCCCGCTTTCAACAAGCAGCGCACGCCGCGCGATTGCACCAATGTGGCCCTCGACTATGTGTGCTTGCGGCACATGGCGACGCGCTTGAGCGGCTCCGTACTCCGTGGCAACGGAGATCACCACGGGAATCCCCTCGGCCGCGCACTCTTTAGCGAGCGCATTGCCGTCGCGGGTTCCGGTGAAAAACCAAACCGCATGCTTCGGCGCTGCGTCGTGAATCTGCCATCCGTGATATCCCCGTGGAGAGTAAAGGTAATTGCCAGTGCGCTGCGTAAACCGCGTGCCGATGATGAGCGTGGTCAGCATATCGAAACGACGCTGGCGAAGCTCGGCAAGAGAGCAAATTTCGGAGGAAGCATCCCCTCTAAAAGCGTTACGAACGATGCCGCACCACGTTTGAGCAGGGCGATGCCTTAGCAAGATATCAAGTATCTGATAGACGCCATCTTGGCGTGCAAGACTTTGTATATTGTACAACGCGAGCGCAATATCTGCCTTCGCAATCTGTTCAGCACGGTCTTGAATCCATTTCCACGGACACAACAAATCCGAGAGCGAGAGTGTGGCGAAATCATGTCCGAGCGGCGCTCCCAGCAAGGACGCGCAACTTAGGGCAGCGGTGATTCCCGGAATGACCCGAACCTCAGTTTCCTCTCCCTCTTCCAGCATCTCAAAAACAAGCGGAGCCAAACCGTAGACACCAATATCGCCACTCGAAACCAAACTCACCACTTCTCCCTCGCGAGCCAGTTTGAGTGCGAGGGCCGCGCGCTCACGCTCCTTTGTGAGCGGCAATGCGTGTACCACCTTTCCTTCAAGCCACGGGGCGATCCATTGCAGATACAAGCCGTAGCCAACGACAGAGCGGCTCTGCAGCAAGGCCTCGCGCGCCATGGGAGGGATCAACTCTGCCGATCCAGGCCCTACAGAAACTAAATTAATCCGGCCTCTTTTCATTTCAAAATTGGATAGGAGCCCCGTCCGACACCACGGCAACAGTCACCCCAGCGGTAGCAAGCTTTGGCACCACAAGCGTTCCACGGGGAGACGCCAGCAACGCACACGGCTCGCAAACGCCCGCCAGCCCGATACTCGAGAAAACCCAACGCGAGGGAGTGGCTGTCAAGGGCCTTTGCGCGAGCTGCTCCGAAGAAAAAATTCGCAACGGGATATCGTGTTGCTCAACCCATTTAATCAATCCGAGTTCGCGCCCTTTGAGGTCCACGGTCGCTATTTCGCGCACGCTAGAAAGCGAAGCTCCTATCATTCGGAGGGCGTTTGCAATCGCGTCGTCGATTCGCTCAACACCGACACCTTTTCGACAACCAATGCCCAAAGTAAGAGGCTTTAGGGCTTCTGTTGCAGTGGTGATGACGGGAACTGCTCCGGTTTTTGCGGCAATGCGATAGGCCAATGCATTGGCTCCACCTTCGTGACCGCACAAAAGAGGGATAGCAAAGCGGCAAGCCTCATCCAAAACCACAACCCCTGGATCGCTATTCTTATCGTAAGGCAGCCCCGCGAGGTAGCGCGTTGCAATTCCCGAAGCCATGAGCATCACCCATTGTTTCGCACTCGGAAAGGCCGCCACAAAACGCTCGCGGTTACTCGGTCCACCGCCCATCGCAGAAATGGCATCCGGCAGGACAAGCGCCTCGAGAAAATCCCCAAGCTTCTCGGCGAGAGGCCGAGCCGATTCGCGCACGAGCCAAATAGCGGTGTTAGGAAGAGATTTCAAAACTCGAGCTTGGAGATCGCTAACCATTGGGAACCGCCTTACGGAAGCGGTGTGAATATTCAGGACTGTAAAGTCGGGAGGCAAGTCCGGGCTCTGATGCCAGCGCTTCGCCCACCAGCAACATCGTAGAAAGCCTCCAATCCTCAGAAAAAACACCAGAGAGCAATGTCGAAAGCGTTGCACTATAGGTCTTTTCCTGTGGCCAACTGGCTTTACAAACCAACGCTGCCGGTGTGTCCCCAGGATAACTTAGCAACAGCTCCTCCACCGTATTCTGCAATGAGGCACCGGATAAAAATATCGCCATAGTCGCCTGATGCGAGGCAAGCGCCGCGATCGACTCACCCTCCGGGATACAAGACGCCCGCCCTTCATTGCGCGTGATGATTATAGTCTGAGAAACCTCGGGCCTCGTCAGCGATACTTTAAGCACCGCCGCTGACGCGGTGAACGAAGACACTCCGGGCACAACTTCGTAGGGAATGTCTAAGTCCTCCAGCGCCCGCATCTGCTCGCTTATCGCGCCATATATTGCAGGGTCGCCGGAATGCAGCCGCGCAACCAAAAGCCCGTGCTGCTTAGCCCGAGCGTATTGGGCTATCTGCTCGTTGAGGTTCATCCCCGAGGTATCAAAAAGCTCCGCCTCACTTCGGCAATGAACGAGCATGTCTTTGCTCACCAGCGAACCCGCATAGAGGACAATGTCGGCCTCTGCAAGGGCGCGGGCTCCCCGAAGCGTTATGAGATCTGCTGCACCAGGCCCGGCACCGATAAAAATGACTTTCATAAAATCGTGGGCGCCGGATTACGGATCAAAAGCGTGGCTAAGTAGCCAGATGGTTGCTTACCAATGATCCCTCGGAGATCTGTGAGTAACGCCTCGTCGGACATCCCCACCCGACTCCCCAAAACGGTGTGGCTAAGAAGATCCATACGCTGAAGTAACGCCAATACACCCGGCAGGCGATGGCCCACTTTCATAAGAACGACAAGATGATTGGAGCAGATTACCCTGGAAAGAACCTCCATATCTTCCGGACATGGAAGAATTTGCACACGCTCCTTACCCTCCCCTAAAGTCTGCCCCGTCGCAGCGGCGAGAGCGGCAAAGCTAGTCACCCCAGGAAACACTTTCCACGGTGCCTCTGGGCAAACCGCTCGCACCGCTCGCAGTGCGTAGTTAAAAGTCGAGTACGTCATCGAGTCACCGAGGGTCAGATAGGCCACGGATTTTCCTTGTCTGAGCAACTCTGCAATCGTCGCTGCCATGGCGGTGTAGCGCGACTCCAGCGCGCTGTGGTCGCATGACATATCAAATTCAATTTCGTGGAACCGATCCGCCGCAATGTTGTTTTTCGGGAGACATTGCTTCGCGGTGGAAGCATCTTGCGAAGTAGCCCGCGGAACGAAAATAGCGTCGCACTTCTGTACAATTTCCCACGCGGCCACAGGGATCAGTCCGATCTCACCCGGTCCCACGCCGATGCCATAAAAAGTGCCAAGAGGAGTCATCGAGTCCCTCCTAAAGAAGCGCCATCCATCGAAAAAAGCCGAACACGGACCGCATCAACGCGATCGAGTCTCGCAGCCAAAACATTCACAATAGCGTCCTCCACCGATATCCAAAATGCAGGCGCGCATGGGTGTTGAGCAAGGCGCTCGATCACCACTTCGCAGCTATTAGCATCCAAAAGCTCAGGAACAATACTGGGATGTTTGCTCAACGCGATCGTCATCAAAGCGGACACTGCACAAGCACTACGATGCGAGTGAGTATCCCATGCCCCATCGATAAGCTTCGCGAGCTTTCCAGGATGCCCGACCACCCAAAGCAAGGGCAACGTCGCCTCCTCTTCGCGCAAAGTATCGCAGACACTATCTAATGCAAAGCCAACGAAATTAGACATCTGCACGATCTGCTTAAGGGGTAAATCTAGCGAGGCACGAGCGAATCGTTGGCCCAAATTCCCCGGCGACAGCACGATCTGAGAGGGGTTGTCCGCGAGAGCAACACGAATATAAACTTCAATCGACGCCTTAAACGACGCCAGAGACTTCGGTTCCACAACGCCCGTTGTACCCAAAATTGATATTCCGCCAAGGATGCCTAATCTCGGATTGAAAGTCCGAAGCGCGATGACCTCACCATGCTCGCAGCCAATCTCGACATCCAGTCCCGCGTCAGGAGCGTCCGTTTCAAGAACCTCTAAAACCGCCTGCCGAATCATTGCGCGAGGCACAGCGTTAATAGCAGGTTCGCCAATAGGAATTCGTAAACCGGGCTGAGTCACTACCCCTACCCCCTCTCCCTTCAAAAATTTAATTTGCCCAGAAGTGTTCCGTCGGACCCGCGCAATAATCCGAGCCCGATGAGTCTGATCGGGGTCGTCGCCCGCATCCTTAATGACCGCAGCACTCGACCACCCTTCGAACTGCTCCATCGGCGTAACTGGAATGGTCAGATAATGCACTCCGTCGGGCAGAGATACCTGAACCAGATCAGGCAAGCTGCCAGTCTGGAGGAGCATCAGCGCAGCTTTGGTCGCTGCGGTGGCGCAGGTTCCAGTGGTGAATCCACGTCGCAATCCGTTCTCGGCGGGAGCCGCGAGGTCGAACGGACTTCGGATTTGAAACGTGGGGTGCATCGCTGACATTAACGTGGAAGGCGACTAGCTTGGATGAGCATCGCATTGACTACGGCCGCCGCCCAAGGAGAACCGCCCCGCGTGCCTTTGTTCGTAATACGCGGCACATGCAGACAACGCCGCAATCGCTCTTTGGACTCCTGTGTTCCAACAAACCCGACGGGCAGTCCGACGAGCAACCGCGGCCGCCAGCCTTGTTCTTGAACTAAACGAATCGCCTCCTCCACGGCTGTGGGCGCGTCACCGATCACCAACAAGACCTCATTCCCAAACTTCAGCCAGGCTCTTCGGATGCCTGCGGCAGACTTCGTGAGACCATTAGCCTTCGCCACAAGATCGGTCTCATCATCATGAACCAAGCAGACCGTTCGCAAACCAAACAGACTTATAAGTGACCTGCGCAGACCTGCTTGCACCATTGTTACATCGGTCACGATAGTACAACGATCCAAGATTGCCCGGATGCCAGCCGCTGGAGCGCCGCTGGAAAGGAAGACATCGTCTGGGACTGCAAAATCTCCCGAAGTATGAACCAAGCGTTGGAGAATTTCAATCTGATCGGGGGCGAACATGCTCCAACACCGTCCAGCCGCGATGATCTCAAAACTCTTCTCTTCGATAGGGTGCGCCTCATAGGGAGTTGGGAGCTTTCGAAGGGTCGCTTTGGCTTCAATTTCTGCCTGAGCACCACCGCGCACGTGGAAATGATGCGCCTCCTGAGGAGCACCCGCCTCGCTCTCGTAACCAATGATCGCGGTGCGGTATTTGCACAGACTACAGTTCATGTGGGCCGTGCCCTCGAAGGCTTCCCTCGCTCTATCCAGAAGGGCATCAGCAGTGAGTGAGTGTGCCTCAAGGGGACGGGAAAAAAGAACCTCTACATTCGGGCGACTGGCCGCTACTACCGCCACAGCTTCCTCAATCCGCTTGATGAGAACACCGGTAAAGAGGAAAAATGGGAGAACCAAAAGACGCCGATACCCAAGGCGTACTGCAGCCTCAAGGCCGGCGCTAAGCGTAGGCTTTGCAGTGCCCGAATAGCACACAAACGCACTACCAAAGCCCAATCCCTCCTCCAAAATCCGAGCTAGTTTTGCAACATCAGAGTTCGCATCGGGATCGGTCGTACCTCGCCCGACAACCACCAAGCACGTATCCGAACGGGGAACGATTTCTGAGGACCGCGCCTCGGCTTCGACGATCCGCAAGCGACACAGTTGCAACACTGAAGGATGCAGGTGCATCGGAGCGCCATATTTAATTTCACACTCAGGAAACTCCCGTTGAAGCGTTTGCACCTCCACGGGCATATCGTTTTTAGCGTGTGTGGCGCCAAGCAAGACGGCCGGCACCACTGAAATACGTTTGGCACCTGCCTCAACAGCCTTCCGCACGCCTTCATCAATCGTAGGCTTTGAAAACTCTAAGTAACCATGCTCAACAATACGTGTGCCAGAGCGGCCGCGGATCACTTCAACGAAGCCTTCAAACTGAGCCACGCCTTCAGGATCACGACTGCCGTGTCCCGCAACCACTAACGCTATATCTTGAGGGAATGTGATCACGGGGAGCTGTGGATTTGGCTGGGGAAAGGCGTTAGCGCACGGATGAGTAAAATGCTCATATCAGAAAATTCGGCAGTGCATTCGTGGAGTTCACCGCTCCAATTTGCTTCGCCTCGCGTCAACTGCTCCCACACCTCAACCGAGTGATTGGGGGCAATACCCTCATTCATAAGATAAGCGGAGATGTCGCGCGGCATGAAATCCCAAGGACGCGGAATGACAATCGCGTTGCGCCCGTCTTGGAGCACGTGGAGGAGGTGTCGCTGAAATGGCTCAATATCACCCCTGCGATGGAATGTGATAAAGGTGGTTTCGTCGAAACAAACTCGGGCGCGGCTTGCCAAAATTTGAGCTGAACTAATCCCAGGAATGGTTTCCACCGGATGGCCGCATGCCTTGTCAATGCGCTCTAAAAATTGGAAACCGGAAAAGTGAATATCCCCCATGAATACGACAACGCATCGCTTTCCAGCATGATGCAGAAGCGCGACCTCAGCCAGACGTGCGGACTGATCACGGTAATTCATCGGGATCACCATGCAGTCCCTAGGAAAGTGAGGGCGAGCCACTTCCAGAACGGCATCGAAACCCGCAACCACATCCGCTGCAGCAAGCAGTTCAGCAGCTCGCAATGTTAAATATCCTGGGTCGCCAGGACCCGCTCCAATGCAGTGTATCATGAGTAAAATCCCAAGTGTGTGCGCACCAAATTCGCGCTGTTTGAAAAATGAAGATGCACATAGGACGCATGTAGCCCCCCGGCACGGAACCCCTCCTGGCGCGCAGATCCCGTCCGCCTGCGCGTGACACTCCAGGCATTGCCATGCTCAGTTTCTGCGCTCCACACAGAGTGGTGAAACTCATGACCTTGGTGCGGAAGAGAGCCCCCATCGAAGGCGCTGCAATAACCAAAATGCTGTAACGCGGGCGTCATCTCAACCGTACCTGGGAGAGCTCCAGCCATGGGGAACACATCGCCACGAACATCGATTAATTTATCGGCAAGCAACATCAACCCCCCGCATTCCGCGTAGCACGGCAACCCGTCAAGAAGGGCCTCTCGAAGATTGCCCCTCAGCGTCTGATTGTCCGAAATCGCCCCAGCATAAAGTTCGGGAAAACCACCACCGAGCAAAATGCCGTCGATGTTGGCAGGGAGTGAGCGAGAATGGATCGGAGAAAATGGAACCAGTTCTGCGCCTTGTCGTCTCAACCAATCAAGATTGTTGGCGTAATAAAAATGGAACGCTTCGTCTTGGGCAACGGCGACGCGGCAAACCACATCAGAGAGCGGGCTAGCTGCCACCTCCTGATTATTGGGATGCATTTGCGCCAATCCTTCGAATCGCTCCAAATCCAAATAGAGCGCTGCGAATGCAGCGAGTTCGCCAACCAAGGGCAATTGCCCTGCCTGAGCCGATCGCAAACCGAGATACCGCTCCGGCCAATCCAAAATTGCGCTCCTCGGAATAGCGCCAAGTACGGGCACACCAAGCGGCAAAAGCGCCTCTCGCAAATATTCAGCGTGAGAACTACCGCTCACTCCATTGAGAACCACGCCGGCAATGCGATGCGGATGCGCCTCAGCGATAAAACCCCGCAGTGCCGCTGCAAGGGAGCGACCAGCCTTTGCCGCGGGCACGCAAAGCACCACGGGCCATTGCAACAACCGAGCGAGTTCCATTGTACTGCCTTCGTCACTGGAGGCAGAAGCGCCGTCAAAAAGCCCCATCACGCCCTCTAAAATTCCCGTAGCACAGCGGGTACTGGAACGCGCTACGGAGAGAACATCAGGCTCACCCATAAGCCAGGAATCCAATGTGATGGAGGGCTTTACAGAAAAGTGATTATGATAGCCAACATCAATATAGTCCGGGCCGGCCTTGAACGGCTGCAAGGCGTGACCGCGCGCAGCCAATCCAGCGAGCAGCAGACATGTGAGCACGGTCTTCCCGCTGCTACCATGCAGGCCTCCCAGCACAATACCGCCGGGCAAACTCGTTGGGGTGGGGCTATGCATGCTCTGGTTTCCTAAAACTCGATGCCGCGCCGGGCCGATACACCCTTGTCGAAGTGATGCTTTACCTTGCGCATTTCCGTAACGACATCTGCCACTGCGATGAGGGCATCGGGCGCGTAACGACCGGTGAAAACGAGTTCCACTTGCGGAGGTCGCGCGAGCGCTAAAGACACCGCACGCTCCAGAGGTATCAAGCCACGATGAAGGCAGTAATTAATCTCATCGACGACGACTAAGTCGTATTCGCCCGAGCAAAGCACTGTTTGAAGGACATCCATTTCTGTTGCCAATGCGACGGTCATCGCTTCGACGTGTTCGGGGATATGCTTGCTGCGCGAAAGAATCCAGTCCTGCTCAACATTGCGGTAAGTAAGATTGGGATGAAGCGTCGGACACAAAGCCAGCTCCCCGGTTTTCCATCGGGGCTTCATCATCCGCAAATAGTAGACGTGGAAACCACAGCCCAAAGCACGGAGCATGAGTCCCATAGAAGCGGTACTCTTACCCTTTCCTTCCCCGGTATATATCTGAAAAGCACCCTGCTTAAGGCGTTGATTTTGTTCCATAAATAATTTGCCCTTGAAGCTTCACCGGAGCAGGCGAAGGTTGCAGGACAACCTCCTGCTTAAGTGTCGGCGCTCTCAGGTTGAATTCGCTGATATTCGGCGCCTCAAACCCGCTGGAAGGGCGTGCTGATTGGTCACGCTTGGCGACGTAGAGCCCTAATAGAATGACACAAAGAAACGCCACTCCCCAAAACCAGCGGAGTACTCTCAGAATGTCGCGAGGCTCCGGCGGTTGCCCATTTTTATTGAAAATCGGTCCCTGAGCCGGAACGCCATCATAGAAATTTAAGCCTCCGAGCCGCAGATTTAGAGCCCAAGCTGCAGCCGCCTCACCCCAACCTGCGTTGGGACTCGAATGCTTGGCTGCGTCCTCCATCACTGCGATGGCGTAACGAAAACCACGCGGCAGTAGAGAAAACAGCGCACATAACCTTGCGGGGATAAAACTCAGTGCGTCGTCTGTGAGCGCGGAAAACTTGCCGAACAATTCGTAGCGTTCATTTCGGTGCCCCACCATAGAATCGAGAGTATTTGCGCAGCGATACAAGAGAGCGCCGGGCACACCGCCAACCACCGCCCAGAAAAGAGGAGCAACAAACCCGTCTGTAGCGCTTTCAGCCACGGCTTCCACTGTTGCGCGGGAGACGCCCTGCACATCGAGGGCCACGGTATCTCTACCTACCAAAAAACCGACACGGCGTCGGCTCTCCTCCAAATCACCAAGGACAAGAGGAACGACCACCGCCCTTGCATGGCCATCAAGATCCCGTGCAGCCACTGTCTGGTAGACGACGAATATATCGAAAATCCATGCAAGGGATGGACTTATTGCTTCTAAAATCTGTCGCACCACTGCGTACGCAGCCAACATTCCACCACAAACAGAAAGCCAGAAACACACACCAGCAGGGACATTACGGCCCATCGCGCTAGACCAAAACTTTTCCAGTGCGGCTGCCATGTGGCCAGCCAAGCGAGTAAGATGCGGCCAACCACGCGGATCCCCGAGTAAGAGATCGAGCCCAACAGCAGCCAGAAATTGAAATAAATCAATCTGCCACATAACGCCAGAGGTCCTCCAGATTCAGGTGCTCTTCAATTAAATCAGCCATGCCATTGTACAATGTCTCGCGTTGAGTACGAAACGCAA
The DNA here is from genome assembly GCA_903919125.1 of uncultured Spartobacteria bacterium. GTDB lineage: Bacteria > Verrucomicrobiota > Verrucomicrobiia > Chthoniobacterales > Chthoniobacteraceae > Chth-196. The sequence continues at coordinate 82,881 of CAIXGS010000076.1, forward strand.
CCGGCGACGCTCGGTGCCCCAATAATCCGACACTCTGCGTAGCGGCGAGTCGTATACGCGCAGACTCAAAAACACCGTGTAGGTAGGTGCCCCAGACTCCGTTGTGACGCACCCCTTCAGCCCGCTCTGCTCCCTCTTCCAGAACAGTAAGGAGCGGAGAAACGGCACGCGACGCGGTCGAACGGCCCATGTGAATTTCATACGCGTCCCACACCTCGTCCTCGAATCGGACTTTCACGGTGCCCAATTGCTTCTCTTCAAAAAACAGGGTCTCCACTGGTAAGAGCCCAAGCCCAAGCATCTCACCGCTCTCGCCTGCGATGCCAGTAGGGTCAGAAAGATATTGGCCCAACATTTGAAAACCGCCGCAAATGCCGATGATAAGCGCGCCGCGTTGGTGAGCAGCAAGGACGGCATCCGCCATTCCAGAGGATCGCAGCCAAGCCAGATCGGCAAGCGTGTTTTTGCTACCCGGGAGCACCACAATCCTAGCATTAGAAAGAGAAGCGGGTTGGCTGACCCACTCCACACGTACGCCTTCATCAAGCTGCCACGGATTCGTGTCCTGAGAGTTGGAGAGATGAGGGAACCTCACCCAATGAATGGGCTCTCCATGAATGCTTGCCACGGGTTCCTCCGAGAGACTGTCTTCATTTTCCGGCTGTAGATGGGCTGCGTAGGGAAGCGTGCCGAAAAATGGTGCGCCGAAATGCGGAGCAAAATGCTGCTCAGCATCAGCAAAAAGAGAAAGATCACCCCTAAACTTGTTCACGATTAGCCCTGCGCAGCGTTCGCGGTCAGAGCCCTGCAGTAAACCCCATGTACCTGCAACCTGTGCAAATACGCCGCCCCGCTCGATGTCGGCCACCAGTAACCAGCGGCCGTCAAGCTGACGCACCGGCCACAAATTAACCAAGTCACGCTGCATCAAGTTGAGCTCAACGGGACTGCCCGCGCCCTCCAAGATTAGCGCGTCACAGCGCCCTTCCCAATAACTCAAACTTTCAGTCACTACGGGCCATAGACTCTCGATGGCCTCATAATACTCCCTCGCCTTGATGTGGCCCCGCGCCCGCCCCAAAACCACAAGCTGCGAGCCGGAGGTCCCTGAAGGCTTCAGCAAAATTGGGTTCATTCTCACCGAGGGTGCCAAGCCGCAAGCCTCCGCTTGGACAGCCTGCGCACGGCCTATCTCGCCCCCGTCCAGAGCGACGGCCGAGTTGTTCGACATATTTTGCGCCTTAAACGGAGCAACACGCACCCCGCGCCTTCTCAGCCAGGCACAAAGAGCCGTCGCAACCCAACTCTTTCCGCTATTAGACGAAGTGCCCAGAACGCTGATAGCACGCATCTGCTTTTTCCTGAAAGTTTTGCGAGGGGAATTGAGGGCTTTCGAGAGGTTATGGAGCGAGTCAATGAGTCGGTCGTTTTCCAGAGTTGTGCGCACCGCAACGCGAAAATAGCGCTCTGGCTCGAGTGCGAGAAATCCGACACACTCCCGAATCAAAATACCTTGCCGACCGAGAGCCTCTGCCAGGTTTCTCGCATTGAGTCCCCGAGTTTCGACGAGTAAAAAGTTGGCGTCCGAGGCGAGAGGAAACAGGCCAGGGAGCGCTGACAGAGCCGTTGAGAAGCGTTCGCGCTCAGGAGCTAGGGCACGCAAGCTTTCGTGAACCGCGGCGAGGGTCGGCTTGTTAAGATGCGCATTTGCCCAAGACTCCGCTACGCCACAAAGAGGCCATGGCGGCTGCATTGCGCGAAGTTGGGCGAGCCAAGAAAGGTTAGCCGTTACTAAAAATCCTAGACGCAACCCAGGAATGCTCCAACTTTTGGTGAGCGCGCGCAATACGAGTACATTGGGAAGACGCTCAATTTTGGAAAGCAAGGAATGACGTTCCGGCTCCGGCACAAATTCGATAAACGCTTCGTCAATAATCCAATACAGATGCGAAAGTGCGGGATGTAAAACAACCTCTACAAGGTTTGGAAAGAGACGCCCCGTGGGATTATTGGGGTTGCCTAGTATCACTACATCCACAGATAGAGCCCACTGGACGAATTGCTCCGTATCCGGAGGATTTGGAAAAAGGGAACAGGTTTTTATTTCAAGACCCGCTGACAAGCATGCCCGACTATAATCCGCAAAAGCGGGTGCAAATATAAGCGCACGCTTTTGAGTAAAGAGACGTACTGCGAGATAAAGGCCCTCGATGGCGCCCGCAGTAGCGAGGACATGATCGGGGCGAACATCGTATAGATCAGACAGCAGCAGGCGCACGGAGTTCGCGTCGGCCTCCGGGTAGCGCGTGATTGCATCGGACAAAGGCACGGCGGCAAGAGCGGCGGGCGGATGCCAGAAGGCATTGGTGTTGACGCTAAAATCGAGGAAGGCTTGATGGCCAAAGCGCTCCTTTGCCTCACTCAAACGTCCGCCATGAAATGCTTGGCTCATGGCAATCGTCCTCCCTTAAGAACCAGAGGCAGACCTGCAATTTGAAATTCTACAAGGTCGGCTTCGGCGGCCACGAGTTGGTTAGCCCGGCCGCACAGATCCCGAAAACTACGCCCTGCAGGATTGGATGGGACCAATCCCATTCCCAGCTCGTTGCTCACAATCAGAATGCTGTGTGCGTTCCTCTTTGCACTAACAATTGAAGCCCTAAGATAATCAAATAGAACATTTTCCTCCATCGCTTCACAGTGGAAGGACAGCCACAAAGTAAGGCAATCTAGGAGGATGGTGCGCCCGCTTAACTCGGCGAAAAGGACGGGTAAGTCGAATCGATTTTCAACCGTCAACCAGTGCGCTGGGCGACGTCCTTGGTGCGCTCCAATCCGATCGAGCATCTCAATGTCCGCAAGTGACGTGGCGCAGGTGGCCACATAAACCACATCAGCTTCGCTGGCCGCCGCAAGGGCTTCAGCGCGGCGACTTTTCCCACTGCGTGCGCCACCAAGAATAAGGGAGAGGTGAGCGCTCATGAACGGCTGAGGAGAGCGGTTAGAAACGTTAGCTCGGAAATCTGGACGGTGGCGCCCAAACAATCCCCGGTGATACCGCCGATCTTTCTGTGGAAAAAGTTCGCCAGAAAAAAGACCACTAATATGACGCAAGAGAGGACTGGCATAGTGGCCGCTTCAAAACAAAACAGCGCTAGAACAGCCGGAGGTGCGAGCGAACCCCACACCTGAATGCGACTGAGAGTGCGGCAAAAAGGATGCGCACGAGTAGTGTCTAAGCCCACGTGGGGCTGCAGCTGCATGACGGCAACGGCCGCAGCACGACTGGCCGCGTGAGCGCACACAATCGCCTGCATGGCAAACAAAACACCCTTGGCCAGAAGAGCTTCCAAAATAAAAAATTTTGCACTAAAGGCGAACCAAATGGCGATCGCCCCGAAGCTACCAAGCCGGGAATCCTTCATAATTTCCATGCGTTGAAACGGAGTGCGGCCTCCGAAGATTCCATCGGCGGCATCGGCAAGACCATCTTCGTGAAAGGCGCCGGTGATCAGAACGCCGGCCAGCATGGAAAGGAGCACTGCGAGTTTCGCTGGAAAAACATCCGCCGCCGTTGTCAGTACACCGGCGCAGAGTAGCCCTACGAGCGCACCCACCGCCGGAAAGTACGCTACAGAGGCTGTCACCGCGTCCGGCGAATAGTTGCACCAGCGCCCAACGGGGAGTCGCGTGAGAAGCATAACAGCGGTCAGAAATTGATTCCACGCGTCCTTCATAAAAGGTTAGGAGCGATGGGAGCACCGCTTACTCCCGCGGCTTCAAACGTAGCCATTTCCGTGAGCAACCGCGCAGCGGCGCGCAACAGCGGTAGAGCAAGAGCAGCACCGCTGGCCTCACCGAGGCGCATTTCTAGTTGGTGTATCGGCCTGACATCTAATGCGGCAAGCACCGCAAGATGCCCCGCTTCCGCGGACTGATGCGCAAAGAAACAACACTCCAAACACCCCGGCTCTAAGCGCGCGGCTAAGAGCGCGGCCGCTGTTGCGATAAATCCATCTACCACAATGGGTAGCCTAAGTCGGGCTGCTTCCAAAATACACCCAGTCAGCGCCGCTATTTCCAGCCCTCCCACCGCCGCGAGCCAATGTAGCGCGGCCTCAGGCCCTGTGGCCTCGGAGGCGTGGAGCGCGAGCCCTACACGGATGGCACCTAGTTTTCGCGCCAACCCAGCACCATCGACCCCCGTGCCAAGTCCGGTGACGCAGGCGGCATCCGCGGGAAGCAACGCCGCGCACAATGCGGCCGCAGACGTTGAATTGCCAATACCCATTTCGCCAATGCCTAACGCGTCTATGGAGTCTGCCGCGGCGAGCCTCGCCTGTTCACGCCCGACTTCCAGAGCCGCAGCGCATTCACAGGGGAGCATGGCGGGAGCCGTCACAAAGGATTCAGTTCCCCGCTTGATACGTCGTGAAAAGAAGGAGGAATGCTTTAGCAAATTTCCGGGAAAGTCTGCATCTACACCAACATCAACAATATGCAGCGATGCTCCTGCAGCACGGGCAAGAACACAAACCGCCGCCCCGCCATTTAAAAAGTTGGCAACCATCTGGCCGGTGACTTCTGCAGGGTACGCACTAACCCCCTCGCGAGCGACTCCGTGACTGCCCGCGAAAACACAGATCCGCATGTGCTCTACCTTTGGAGTGAGTGTGCGTTGAAGCAACCCAAGGCGCAGTCCAATTTCCTCGAGCATGCCGAGGCTACCGGGTGGCTTGGTTTGAGAAAGCAGGCGTTGCTGCAGGGCGCGACGAAACGCAACGTCACCTTTGGGGACGTCGAAGGCTGCCGGACCGCGAGGCTCGGAACTTTGTAACATGGATCTTTCTTGCAGAGAGAGATCCTGCCCCCCGCTTGCGCTAGGAACTGATCCCTCATTCTTCTTTTTTGCGAAGAAGGTTTGTCATCAAAGGCTCGAGACGAGAATACGTTAAAAAACGCGTCTCCATCGCAAATAGCCTCCGACGAATGAGTTGCTGGTGCCGTGAATGTTCTGGCTCCCGGCTACGGCCGAGCGGCAAAGGCTATGCCCTCCGATCGACCAACCTCGCTCCCGCCTTCACCCTTACCGAAGTAAAGATTGGCATTTTGGGAGTCTGTCCCCGGTTACAGCAGCGCGACTGCCCCCGGCTTACACGGGGTTCCTCGCGGCACCTGCAATGAAGCAACAGTGTGCGCGCTCAAAGTGGAAGGGCAAGGAGATTTGAGGGACTCGGGAACGCGCCAACGTAAGAGCGGAATCCGTCCAAACAAAAGCCGCTGTCTCCCACTAGAGGAGACAGCGGCTTAAAAACTTCTCAAAGTGACTTAGGCGAGATGCCTGCGAACTCTAAGCGTCGTACTACAAAATTGTGCTTCGAACAAGTTTTGAGCCGAATTCTATTCAAATTCGGTCCAAAATTTGAGCCACACGACTGAAGACTAGGAGGCGTTAAAACGCTGCTTGGCTTTCGCTTTTTTGGCGTTGGCCTTCGCTTTGCGCTTCGTCTTCTGGGTGGGCGTTTCAAAGGCGCGCAGCCTCCGAACTTCCTCCATGATGCTTTCCGTCTCCATCTTGGACTTCAAGCGTTTCAGGGCCCGATCAATCGGTTCCCCTTTGCGTACTGCTACTTCTGGCATGGTGTTTCCCTCCTTTCTGTCGACGAATCGATGTTCAATAGTTGAACCGAGAAATGTAGGACCTCACAGCATTCAGTGTCAATCTTCCGATTTGTTTAACCTTGGTAATTTGGCTCATCCTTGGCTCATCCCTGGCTCATCCTTGGCTCATCCTTGGCTCATCCTTGGCTCATCCTTGGCTCATCCTTGGCTCATCCTTGGCTCATCCTTGGCTCATCCTTGGCTCATCCTTGGCTCATCCTTGGCTCATCCTTGGCTCATCCAGCGCCGACTCAGTGCTGGTGCTCCCAGCGCGCCAGACTCTCCTTGTGAAAATGGCGCGCTTTCCAAAGCTTGGGAATCAGTCCGTAGCGAGGACTGACGAGATAGGCGACGCAAAACAAACCACCCAGTACCAGCACGATACACGCGCCTGACGGCACCCCAAGCCAATAACTCAACCACAAACCGCTCACCGCTCCGAACACCCCAAGCGCCCCGCCTCCCCACAAGAGCGCTGGGAAGGAGTCGCACAACAAATACACCGTGGCGGCCGGCGCGATAAGAAGTCCCAATAGTAAAATTACGCCCACCGCTTGCAACGAACTCAGCATCGTGAGCACTAGGGCGACCACCAATCCAATGTTAAGAAGCGCCACTGGCACGCCCTGACTTCGCGCCACCGAGGCGTCGAACAACAACAATTGTAAGGGCCGTTCTGCAGCCACCAACAAGGGCAGCACCACCATAGCGACGCCGTACGCCAGCCACAAATCCTGATTTGAAACACCCAAAATGTTGCCGAAAAGATAGTGCAGTAATGACACCCGAACTTTGACAAAGCTCAGGAGCACCACGCCCGAGGAAAAGGCGCACGTGTAGAGAATTGCCAGAGCCGTGTCCTCTTTGACGCGCGTCCCGCGAGCCAGCAATTGCGCTCCAAGTGCCACGACAAGAGCAGCCGAAAGCGCGCCGAAAAAGAGCCCCATCGGAGCCAACCCGAAAAGCAGCACACCCACTGCGAGTCCGGGCAGCAACGAATGACTCAACGAATCCGCCATGAGCGCCATTCGACGCAACATGACGAAACCACCCATGAAGCCGTTGAGAAAACCAATCAGGATGCAGGCCACCAGAGCCCGCTGCATGAAAGCGTGTTGGAAGGGTTCAAGTAGCCAGTCCATGATCGATTCTTGAAAAGACCCGCGTCCCGTAAGTGCGCGTCAGATTCTCCTGAGTAAAAACGTCCGCCACCGGACCAGCGGCGAGAAGTTCGCCGTTCAAAAGTAATACTTGGTCGAACAGCTCAGGAACGCTCCCGAGGTCGTGGTGTGAAATAAGCAGCAGCTTTCCCTGCGCGCGCAACTGTCTGAACACGAGTTTAAGTCCCTCCTGGCTAGGTTGATCTAATCCGGTAAAAGGCTCATCCAACAAAAGCACATGCGCCTCCTGTGCCAGCGCCCTCGCTAAAAAAACACGCTGCTGCTGGCCGCCCGAGAGCGCGGAAATCTGACGGTCCTGCAAAGCCGTCATCTGCATCGCCTCCAAAGCGGCGTCGACCGCGAGGCGATCCTCCTGCGAAAAACGCTTCCACCAACGCACGCTCAAATAACGCCCCATTTCCACCACCCCACGCACCGTCGTGGGAAAATCCCAGTCGACCATTTCCCTTTGCGGCAAGTACGCGAACTCCTGATTGGCTCCCTTCATTTCGCGACCGTGAAACGTAATACGTCCCGTCTCTAGCGGCAGCAAACCAGCGAGTGCCTTGAGCAAGGTCGACTTCCCCGCTCCGTTGGGCCCCAACACACCCACGGCACTGCCGCAAGTTAGCGTAAAACCAACGTGGTGCAGCGCTGGGATGCGCCGATAACTCACGGTCAAATCCTCCACGTGAAGCGAGTGCGAGCTCATGGAAATGGGATCACCGCCTCCACCGTGCGCGCGCCCCAGAGGCTGCGTTCGTATTCGTTGCCATCGGGGGCCGTGAGCTGCAAACGCAAGGCTCCCTGCGCCTCCCCTTCAAACTCAACACTGACAACCAACTCCACTCCCTCCTTGGGAAACGGAATTTGTAGTTCCCCTGCCTCGTGCAAACCTGGATGGTCTAAAGTCCACAAGGACTTCCCCGCGTAACGGACTTCTGCACGGAGAGCTTTTTGAGAAAAAGTGAGTGCCAGAGGCAATCGGGAAGGCGCTGCTGCCTCAATCACAGTTACCGGAGCCCGAGCGGCCTCCACCTGCGCGGCTTCCCTTTGGAGGAGCAATCGCAGCGGCCAACTTAGAGCCAACAACCCGAGGAGCAACAACAAGGCTCTTGTTAGAGGAGATCCCCGCATTTTACTTAAGCGCCTCCACCACAGTATTTACGTTGTGCCGGAACATCCCCAGATAATTGGCGGCCTCCCCAGTCCCCAACCCATCCACCCACAACTGCCCGCCCAAAACTGCTCCAGTCTCGGCCGTGATCTGCTGCAGGACCTTTGGGTTCACTGTGTCCTCGGCAAAAACAGCTTTCACTCGCTGCTCTTTAATAATCTTAAGCAAGTCTGCAACCTTCCGCGAAGATGGCTGCTCGGCAGAAGTCAACCCAGAGACGGGATACACCTTGAAGCCGTAGTCTTTTGCAAAGTACTGCAAGGCGTCGTGAGATGTTACTAACTTGCGTTTATCTCTCGGCAACTCGGCGACTTTGGCGCGTGCCCATTTGTCCAATTCAAGCAATTCCTTCTCATAAGCACGTGCGTTCACTCCAAAAGCTTCCTTTTGCTCTGGGCGCACCTCCGTCAGAGCATCCCGCACCACAGCAACCGCCCTGCGCATATTCCCAACGGAATTCCACCAGTGAGGATCCTCGACCTTCTCCCCGGCACGGCCGCTCTCTGCCTCTTGCCAGAGTGACGGCATTTGCGCTCCGACTTCCATAAACCGCGCCCTCCCATCGGTGGCCTCTCTTAATTTACCCACATATCCCTCCAAATGCTTCGCACTCAGGAGTACCAGATCCGCCCTCGATACCACCTTTAGATCTGAAGGTTTAGGCTCAAACTCATGGGGATCCGATCCCGCAGCCACATGCCCAGTGACAGTCACCAACGGGCCGCCCACTCGCTCGGCAAGCTCCGTGAGCACCGACGAGAACGTGGAAACACGCACCGGTTCGGCGGCGACCCCCGTTGCAAAGCAGCACCAAAACAAAGTAAGCGAAAAGAAAAGTCCTTCTTTCATTGGTGAGAAACTTAGCACAAGCGGATCTCTATTGCAACTCAAATGCAACAAGCTCACTCCACCACTCCCCTCTCCCCGATGGTGGACTTTCCTCCACATGCAGTTCATTTTATCTAGTCCTCCCATGTTTTCCATGCGTCCACTGCTTTTCTCGCTGCTTCTGTTGCTAACCTTGCTGCCGAGCGCCTCTGGCCAAACCGGCGGCTTCGGCTCCTTCCTTCCCGGCCCCCCCAAAGCCGTTCCCGCCCTGCTCGCTGATACCACGGCCATCGCCGCTTCAACCCCCTTCCATGTGGGGATCCGATTTAAACTGGCCGACGGCTGGCACTTGTACTGGCGCTTTCCGGGCGATTCAGGTGCCGCCCCCCAAGTAAAATGGACGCTACCTCCGGGATTTGAAGCGGGCGAAATCCAGTGGCCCCTCCCGCATTCGCTCAAGTCCGAGGGGGACATTTTCACCAATGTCTACGAGGGCGAGGTGCTGCTGCCCGTGGAAATCCGCCCACCAGCGAGCCTGCCAAAAGGTCCGTTTATATTCCAAGCCCAACTCAAATGGTACGTCTGCTCCGAAACCTGCCTGCCTGGTGAGGGTGACGTGAGCCTTACTCTCACTTCGGGCCCGCCGCAGCCCGCAAACACGGAGCTCTTCACCCTCTGGAACAACAGGTTGCCACAGCCCGCGCCGCCTCCCTTTTCGACTGAATGGGGTCGGGCTCCAGACGGCCTGCTCATAAAAATTGAGGGTGCCCCAGTTGGCCAAAAGGTTGAAGTTTTTCCGATACCTCCCTCTGGAGCCACGGCGCAACATCCAGAGATGGTCAGCCGGACTTTTCGCATTCCAGCGCCTGGGGCCGCTTCAAATCCAGAGGGTTGGAAAGCATTGGTCGTCTTGGAAGAGCCGACCGGAGAACGTCGAGGATGGGAGGTTGAGGGAAACGCGTCCGTCAAAAATCCCCCTGAAAGCAAAGAACAACAGACGAATCCCGTTGGGACTCCATCACCACAAACACCTCCCTCCCAGAAAATTACCCCTCAATCTGAGGGCCTTGCCAGTATCCTCTGGGCAGCGTTTTTGGGCGGACTACTACTCAATTTGATGCCCTGCGTCCTTCCAGTGGTTGCACTTAAAATACTCGGGTTCACTCAACAAGCAGGGGAGGATCCCAAACGAGTATTCAAACTCGGGTTGGCATTTTGCGCCGGAGTATTCGCCTTCTTTTCGGGGCTCGCGGTTGCTGTGTTGGGATTGAAGGCGGTTGGAAGCGGTTTGAATTGGGGATTTCAATTCCAAAACCCTTGGATTTTAACGGGACTCATTACCGCAGTCTTCATCTTTGGGCTTAATTTGTTGGGCGTTTTCGAAATCACACTGGGCGGCGATACAAGTTCAAAGCTGGGCGAACTCTCTAGCAAACAAGGCTTTGGGGGCGCCTTCCTCCACGGTGCATTCACCACTCTACTGGGGACTTCGTGCACCGCTCCCTATCTCGGTGTGACGCTTGGCTTTGCAGTTAGCCAGCCGGCTGGCTCGGTGTTTGCGATCTTTTTCACCATCGCCGCTGGGATGAGTCTTCCGTACCTCGTATTGACCTCCAACCCGACGTTGCTGCGTTTCCTCCCCAAGCCGGGTGCGTGGATGGAACGTTTGAAGCAAGTCATGGGGTTCGTGATTCTGGGCGTGGCGATTTGGTTGCTCGGCGTACTGGGCCAAGGGCGCGGGATAGAATCGCTTTCCGGGATGTGTTCATTTCTCCTCATTGCTGGCATAGGCTGCTGGCTTGTAGGCATTTTGCGTTCCCGTTTAATAGCGCTTTTCTTGGCACTCCTCCTTCTGGGTGGCGGTTATCGTTTTTTTGTATTCGACACCATTAGCAACCCAATTGCCCCCAAAACCGCGCTCACCAGCGACGAATGGGTCCCCTTTTCCCCCGAACGCCTCGCCAAAGAACGCGCTTTGGGGCGGCCCATATTTGTCGATTTCACCGCGGACTGGTGCCTAAATTGTAAGGTCAATGAGCGACTCACACTTTCCAAAAAAGAGATCAAAGACGCATTCGCAACCCATAACGTGCTTCTGATGAAAGCCGACTGGACCAACAGCGACCCCGTGATCACCGCCGAGCTCCACCGCTTCGGTCGCATCGGGGTCCCCTTTTATCTGCTCTACGCGCCGGACGCTCCTGATCCCCTAATTCTACCAGAGTTGCTCACGCCGAAAGTCATCCTTGAGGCGCTGGAAAAACTTCCTTCACGCTAAGGCTTGAATTTTGCCTGCGCGTTCCGAAACAAAACCACCCTATGTCGCCGCCGCTTATTACTTTGCTAGTCCTACTCCTTGTGCCCGCCTACTTGTTAGGAAGCGTCCCCTTTGGACTATTACTGGCACGGTTACGCGGCGTTGATATTCGCGAACACGGCAGCCGCAACATCGGCGCGACGAACGTATGGCGGGTGCTCGGCCCCAAATGGGGAACCGCGACCTTCATTTTAGACGCAGCCAAAGGCTTCGCAGCAGTGCGCTGGGCGCAAAACATCGCAGCAAATCAACCCGCGCCCCCAGAGATGGGCGAACAGTACATGGCTTACGCGGGGATGATTGCAGCGCTGGCCTGTATGGTGGGACATAGCTTTCCGATCTGGCTCAAGTTCAAGGGAGGCAAAGGGGTGGCGACCTCCGTTGGCATCCTCGTGAGCCTGATGCCCGCAGTGGCAACGGGGCTTGTAATCGGCGTCTGGATCGCAGTCTTCGCGATCTCACGCTACGTTTCGCTGGCCTCGCTTTGCGCCGCAATTACGCTTCCAATTACAATCGGAATTCTATTGCGCCTAAATGAATTAGAAGGAAGCGCCTACCTCGCATTCGCCTGCGCCGCAGCTTATCTGGTAGTGCGCAGGCATCGCGAAAATATCCACCGACTTTTTGCTGGAACCGAATCCCGCTTCGGGTCCAAGCCAGATTCGCAAAACTCATGAAACCCGCATTCAGCCACGTAGGCATTGTAGGCGCGGGTTCGTGGGGGACAGCACTCGCTTTAGTGCTGCACCGCAACGGATTGCGCGTGACAGTTTGGGGCAATGACGCCTACGCCGTCTCGCAAATCGAAGCATTAAAAGAAAACCGGCCGTATCTGCCTGGCGTGCCGATGCCAGAACTTATTGAGTTCACGGCTGATATGAGGGCACTTGATTCCCTCGACCTGCTTCTACTGGTTACCCCTTCCAGAGCCTTAAGAGAAGTGGCTTCACGCCTTAGTACACTCCCGCTCAAGTCAGGTTGCGTCCTGCTAAGTTGCACCAAAGGCGTGGAGCGTGGAAGTGGGCTCCGCATGAGCGAAATTTTACGGGAGACCCTGCCCGACCATCCCATCGCAGTGCTCTCCGGACCGAGTCACGCGGAAGAAGTCGCGCACGGCGCTCCGACCGCCGTGGTCATTGGGTGCGAGGATGAAGAACTCGCGACTCGGCTTCAAACTGCGTTCAACCAGCCGGCCTTTCGCGCTTACACCAGTTCCGACGTGATCGGCATCGAGCTGGGGGGCGCACTCAAAAACATCTATGCTCTCGCGGCCGGGGTCGGCGACGGGCTGCAGTTGGGAGACAACACGAAGGCAGCGCTGGTGACACGCTCTCTCGCGGAGCTCATGCGACTGGGTTGTGCGCTTGGGGGAAGGCGCGAGACGTTTATGGGACTAAGCGGCATTGGCGATCTGATGGTGACATGCTTCTCAAAGCACAGCCGGAATCGAGCCGTGGGCGAACGCTTAGGACGTGGTGAGTCGCTGGGCTACATCGTCAGTTCGATGCGGATGATTGCAGAGGGTATTCCAACCACTGCAAGCGCTTACGAGTGCGCAAGACGCCTCGAAGTGGATACACCCATCATTGACCAAATTCGACTATTACTCGACGGCAGCCTTTCTCCCGCAGAAGCCATGGCAGCACTGCTCGCCCGCGACCCCCGTCGGGAATAGTGAAAAGGGAATCATCCCGAGCGCCGTCCAGTCCGCAACTCAACCTTGTGCGATCGCTTGGCACCCGGCGCAGGTTCCGAAAATCTCCAGTGTGTGGGTCACGTTGGCGTACCCCATCTGGCGCACCAAGCGCTCAAGTCCATCTGCGAAACAAACATCTAAATTATTTACGCTACCACATTTACGACAAATAATATGATGATGATGATGTTCCCCCGTATTAAATTCGTAGCGGTAAATTCCATCCCCAAAGTCGCAACGGCGCACCAAGTCGATCTCCTCCAACGCACTAAGTGAACGATAGACAGTCACCGGATCGCACATTCCCTGAGGAAGGCGCTTGTGCAATTCCTCCGCACTAAAGGGGCCATGCTCACTGGTGAGCACTTTTAGCAAACCGCGCCGAGGTGCTGTAATACGGTGACCGGCCTTGCGCAAAGTCTCCAAGGAGGCCTCCATTCGCTCCTCGGGGTCCTGAGCGGCGTGATTCATCATATTGCGGAGGGCCTAGCGATGCCGAGCCTTGGTGAGCATGATCTCGTTTCCTTCGGAATCTAAACACATGGCCAAATGCGCGGGCTCCTCCGGCGTATCCACGGGTTCACGAAGCACTTCCCCACCGTGGGTTTTCACCAAGGCGCAGCCTTCGAACAAGTCGGCGATCTGAAAAGCCATCCCAGTCCATGTACGCTCAGACTCCCCACCGTTGTGAATTCCAATGGTGGAACCCGCAACAGACACCTCGCTGATGACCTCACTTTCTCGCACTACACTGGCGTCGAAGACTCCGCGATAAAAACTCACGGCGCGCGCCATGTCCTTTGCCCAGATAATGTACTTCAAACGTTCCACATGCATCTTCGCAGCCTATGCCATGCTCTGGGGAATTCCAGCCTTGAAAGCACACCTATTTCCCAAAGCACCACAGCTTGCAGCCCAAGGCTCGACCCGATAACCTCTCCTTAAGAGCTTCCTTTATCAAAATGCAAATTCCCGCCATCCGGAGCCCACACGCCCAGACACATTCCCTCGTTTACTTCGGGCGCATGCTGGACAAAATCAGGCTGCACGCCCAACACCTTCTCCCGCAAGATTATGTCGCCAATCTGGGCGAGGGATTCGATCTTCGTTGTGTCAATTTTCTCCATGTGACCTACGCCGACCTCAGCGCGCAAGTTCTCGCTGGCGGCTCCGATGAACAAGTTTTGGAATGGTGCTTCACTCACGGCCGTCGTCCGTCGGAAGAGGAAATCGAGGTATGGAACGAATTTTTGCGGAAACGCGGCTGGAACGACGTTGCCTCCACTCGGCTCAAGGAGCGTCTCGCGGAAGGCGGCTTTCAAGACCGCACAGACATTCATACTTTCTTTGATTTCATAGACTTGGACGAAGGCCGCCGCTAAGTCTTCCAACGCTTCATCCGCCCGCCCCCCATGCCTCAATTCCATTTCGTCGCCCGCTCCTCCAAAGGTGAACTCTTGGAGGGGCTCCTGGATTGTACCGATCGTGCCGCTGCGATCCGTGAGGTGGAAAAGACCAAGGGCTTTCCCGTGCGCATCCAATTGGCGACAGCGGCCAACGCCAAAGAAGCGCCGGCAGCAGCCGCGAAAACCACGCCCGACCCCACAGGAGCCATCGCAGTACAGACGCTTTCCTACGATCAGCAGCATCTTTTCACGGAACAGTTGGCGCTGCTTCTAGGTGCAGGAATGACGTTGGATGAAGCGCTGCAAATTCTAGTGCGTCGCATGAAGCATCCCAAGATGCATGGGCTCGCTAAAAAATTGCATCAAGCACTGGTAGAAGGACGCAGCCTCTCGCAGGCGCTCAAGGACTTCCCAAAAATCTTTGAGCCACTTTACATCAACATGGTCGCAGCCGGCGAGGCGTCGGGCACCCTTGCTGATATCCTAAAACGTCTGGTCACCTACTTGGCTGAGGTGAAAAACCTTCGCGATCGAGTGCAGCAAGCCCTTGTCTACCCTGCAGTTCTGGTCGTCGTGGGCTTCGTCATGGTGATCTTTTTCATGACTTTCATGGTGCCCAAACTCATGAAGTTTTTCACCGACACCAATCAGGAGTTGCCGCTACCCACGCGGATTCTGATGAACGTGCACGGGGCCATTGCCCATTATTGGTGGGTGGGAGCTCTTGCGGTAGTGGGAACCACGATGCTGCTACGCACGTGGACGGCGACAGCCTCCGGGCGCAAACAGTGGGACACTATTCTGTGGCATATCCCAGGTTATAGCAGTGTGTTACGCCATCGTTACTATGCCCAGTTCGCGCGCACGCTTGGAACACTGCTACTCAACGGAGTCACGCTGGTGCGGGCATTGGAGCTCATCCAGGATATCGCAGGTAACGTCTACGTGTTGGAACGTATGAAGTTAGTACAGCGCTCCGTGGTGGATGGCGTGGCGCTTTCCAACGCCATGACTCAGCAGAATATTTTTCCGGAACTATTCTCCGATATGCTTTCGGTTGGGGAACAATCGGGACGTCTGGGTGAGACGCTCAATAACATCGCCGACGTCTACGATCGTGAGCTCGACAAACAAGTCCGCATGATCTCCACACTCATCCCGCCTCTGGTAATGGTTGGGATTGCAATCGTAGTGGGTTTTGTCGTCTTCGGCATCCTAAGTGCTGTGTTTTCGATGACCAAAGGGCTGCGCCCGGGAGGCGGTTAATCCTTTCCCAACTTTTTTCTTTATCCAAATCTCTCCCCCTTTTCTTCTCTCTCTTTCCCACTGCAAGCTCATGCGCAGTACACTTTCTAAATTCCTCGTCGCAGTCTTGGCGGCCGCGCTGCTTGCCATGCCCGCTCTTGCTGCGCAATCCCAGTTGCGCCAACAGACGACGACGTTTGCTATTCGTTTTGACCCGATTCAACTGCTGGCGGAGCGCCCTTTGAGCTCCCTTCCCATGTGGATTCAAAGCGTTAGTGTGCAGCATCATCGATTCGACGCCACAGCGCTGAACATATCGAAGGCGGATGCCACCCGACTCCGACATACCTCGATTCGATTGCACTTGAGGAAGCTCAATTTTCTGGCCCAAACGGTGGAGCTCCACGTAACCCTCGCGCCCGGAATTGGTCAGGCAACGGCAGCAAGCTGGACAGAAACTGGCACACAAGTATACCATTCAGAACCATTTGGATCTCAAGAGGAGGCTGCAACACAGACACTTTTCGCGTCCATAGAAGGAGCCGACTACTTGGAGATCGACATCCCGGGCGACGGCTCACGACTCAAAGGTCTTTTCGCCAGCGCAATGCGTTACAACAAGGTGCTGCAGGCCGTTGATTTCAACACAGCCCCGATCGCCGACGCTTTTGGCAATTCCGTCAGTACCCTGCCACCGCGTGCAGAAGACCGCTACCTTTGGAACCGTGTGGAGGCCCCGCTGGATGCCGGTCCGTTCAGCTTAACGGCAGGTCAACCCCAGGCTATTGAGTTTGAACTCGCTAGCCAGCCAACGTGCGCAGTCATCACTTTTGAAGTCAGAAACGTCGTCCCAGATATGCCACCAGTTTTGCAACTAAACGAAGCTGATCTCCCACCAGTGTCGCTCTCGCTTCCTGATCTTGCGGACCCCGCGTGGCATTCGCGTGACGAGCCTGCGCCCCAAGCTGGCGTCAGTTCGACGCTGCACTACACGGGCTGGATCCGAGTCCAACAATTTCTGCCTGGATCTGTTTTGCAAAAGGGGAAGAACATTCTACAACTCACTCAACCCATTGAAGGTGAGTCCATTGAAGTTCGCCGCGTGGAACTTCAACTCCGCTCCCGCCGCTGATCCTAAGCTAATCACCCAAGCCACTCAGACCACCGCCCCGACCTACCCTATGAAACGTTCCCCCCTCCATTCCACGCTCCGTTCTAACATCTCCCGACGCTCGGGATTCACGCTAATCGAGATTATGATGGTCGTCATGATTATCGGCCTCCTAGCGGGGGTTGCTGCCTACACGTTAGGCGACAATTTGGGCGTCGCCAAAGACACCAAGATAAAAAGCGACCTTCAGACCATTCAAACCCAACTCATGGTCTACGAGAGCATGAATGGATTTCCTCCAAGCACGGAACAAGGGCTCAAGGCGCTCGTCCAGCAACCCTCCTCCTCTCCGGCACCACGCAACTGGCGGCAACTGCTCAAAGAAGTCCCCTTGGATCCTTGGGGCATGGAGTATCAGTACGTTGCACCAGGCCGACGCAATGCCGACAGCTACGACCTTTTCTCCGCCGGCAAAGACCGCACAGCGGGAACGGACGATGACCTAGGTAACTGGAGAAAGTAACTGGAGAAGGTTAAATGCCTCTGTTGCTCTATCCCCTTAACTAGAACCCTTTCCCCTTAGCGTCCCACTGGAACGCAGACGCACGGCGTTGAGCACAACACTCAACGAGGACAGTGCCATGGCCGCTGAAGCCGCCATAGGACCGGGCGACCACCCGTGCCAGACTTCGAGCAACCCGGCGGCCAGTGGTACGGCAAGAATGTTGTATCCAAAGGCTAATGCGAGATTTTGGCGAATAACTTGGAGGGTCTTCCGAGAAACGACAATCGCGTCAAGAAGCGAGCGCAAATCGTCGCGAATCAGAGTGATATCCGCCGTTTGACGCGCGGCCGCGGTTCCACCGCCCATGGCGATGCCGACATTTGCCTGCGCCAGTGCTGGCGCGTCGTTGACGCCATCCCCCACCATTGCCACGACTCCAGACTCCTGCAGCTGCCGGATACGAGACCGCTTTCCCTCCGGATTCACACCCGCAAATACCTTTTCAATACCTACTTGTGCAGCAATTGCCTGCGCGATCTCGGGCTGATCTCCCGAAAGTAAAACCGGCGTAACTCCTTTTTCCTTCAACTCCGACACGACCGCCCTCGCCTCCGATCGCATTTCGTCTGCCACGCGAAACCAACCCGCGAACTCGCCTTCGGTCGCAATCCAAATGCGCTCAGCTTTTTCCGAAGCAGAAGCTTCTGGTAATACCACGCCGCAGGATTCCAACCACGCGGCTCCACCCACCAGCAGTTCCAGCCCCGCAACCTCCGCTTTAAGGCCGCATCCCTGAACGGCTGTGACCTCCTGCGCCTCGCCAATAGGCAGCCCACGCTCGGATGCCGCAGCGACCACCGCCGCCGCTAGTGGATGCAGGCTTCGCCTTTGCGCCGCAGCGACAATCCCTAATAGCCTGCCTTCAAACGATCTGCGCTCCCACCATTCCACCACCCTCATCCGACCAAAAGTAAGTGTCCCCGTTTTATCGAAGACCACGACATTTACCTCAGATAAAATTTCGAGCACCGCACCGTTGCGAAATAATATCCCGAGCTGCGCCGCACGGCCCGTGCCGGCAAGAACAGCAACAGGAGTTGCCAACCCCAATGCGCAGGGACACGCTACAACCAAAACGGAAAGCCCGTGCCAGAACGCCGCACTCCAACAAGCCTCTTCTGACCCGAATACAGCCCATATCACGGTGGTGATTGCTGCTGCAATTGCCACTCCGAAACAGAAATGCACCGATACGGCATCGGCGAGCTTTTGAACCTTCGGCTTTTTTTCCTGCGCGTCCCGAACAATTCGAAGCACCTGTTGCAAAAACGTGTCGCGCCCACCAGCCGCAACAGTCACCCGCAACGCCCCGTCCCCGTTCAAAGTGCCACCGATCACCTTTGCTCCAGGCGAGCGCAATACTGGGAGGGACTCTCCTGTAATCCAACTTTCATCGACGAAAGACGTGCCCTCCAATAAAACTCCGTCCACAGGAATCCTCTCCCCTGGTGCGACTTGCACAATCATTCCTGGCGCAACCTCACGCACATCGATGGATCGAACTCCCCCGGCGACCTCCACGCGGACCGTCCCCGGTTGCAACTGCGCAAGTGCCCGAATCGCAGCCCCAGCCTTTTCTCTAGTTCCTCGCTCCAACCAGCGTCCAAAGAGCGCAAAAGTTACAATTCCAGCCGCAACCTCAAAATAAGAGCCCATAGCCCCGCCCGAATTTAGCAACGTGTTTGCGAGGGTTCCACACCACGCGAGAACAGCTCCCAAACCAACCAGAAAATCCATATCGGGAACGCCTCTGCGCAAAGCCGCCCAGCCCGCCTTTAGGATCTCAGATCCCGCTCCAAAAACGACCGCCCCGGAGACCACAGCCTCCACCCAAGTCCTGCCGGGAAAGGGCGCAAAAAGGGCGGCATGCGGCCAGAAATGTCCGGCCATAGTGAGCACGGAAAGAGGGACAAATCCGACCGCGGCCCACATCCATCTTTTTGCAGATTGATCATGGTCAAACGACTGGTCTGCATCGCTTTCTAATGTTTCAACGGCAATAAATTCACCCGCAAATCCCGCCGTTTTGATTGCAGTTTCCACAGCCTCGCACAACGGTCCCTTCTCCATCCCAGCCACCGTCGCCGTACTCGTAGCAAAGTTGACCGTCGCGCCGGAAACGCCGTCGAGGGCTCCCAACACATTTTCTAAACGCGAGGCGCAGCCAGCACAATGCATCCCGGAAATTTTCCAACGACTTTTTACTCCTCCAAATTTCGGGCGCTTTGATGGGCCACTCTCCCCACCCAACGCGCTAATATCGCTATTTTCCACTGGAGCAATATCAAAGAAAAGTGGCAGTTCGTCGCGCGCTTTTTTCATTCACCCTTTCCGAACTCAAAACCCGTGAGTATGGTACAGGACTCTATGCAGCACCCCGAGATTCTGAAGGCAGTCGAAGCAGGCAAAATTTCCACCACCACCGCTACCGCTCTTGAGCAATTAAGCGAGGGCACCTGTATCTATCACAAGAGTTGGAAGTTCGGTAAGATCGTGAGTTTAGATTTTTTACTGAACAAAGTGGTGATTGATTTCACTGAAAAAAAGGCCCACGAGATGCAGATGCAGTACGCTGCCGAGTCTCTTACTCCCCTCGCCGCCAACCATATCCGCGCTAGAATAGCGGAAAATGTTGAGGCCGTTCGCTCCAGCGCTGCCACCGATCCCGTCGAATTTACCAAACAGATCCTCTCGGATTACAATAACCGGATGACTCAGGACGAGTTGACCAAAATCCTCGTTCCCTCCGTTTTCAAAGAACCTGACTTCAAAAAATGGTGGGACAGCACCAAGAAACTGCTCAAGAAAAACGGACACTTCTCGCTCCCTGTCAAAAAGACCGAGCCGATTCTTTTCCGTTCCGAAGCGGTTTCGCGAGCCGAACAACATCTCAGCGCCTTTCACGCCGCTCGACAGGTCAAGGATCAGATCAGCGCGGTGGAAAAGATCCTTCGTGACTTGGAGGAGTTCAAAGAGCCCGTTGTCCAACTCACTCCGCTCCTTTCGGAAATGGACGAGTCTGCGCGCCGAAACCTCAAACTGCGTACGGCGGAGTGTCTTACACTGATCACTTTGCGGGATGAAATCATCGAGCGCGGCAAGGGACTAGTCCTCGGCACGGACTCTTTGACCATCGCCGGCATTCTTTTGGAGGAACAACGCAACCTGACCACGCTGTTAGAAGAGATCCCGGCGGCGAAGCTCAAGCGCGCCATGGCCGCCCTTCAGGAATCCTTCGGAGAAGACTGGTCCGCAAAAGCGCTCCAACTCATCCTCCGAGGCAGCACTCGCCTTGTTGCAGAGTCCGCCCGCCTGCTGCAAGAACACGACTATTCGGAACAACTGCGCGCAACGCTAGATCGTTCCATTCGAGATCATTCCATTTCATCCGCCGCACTGACATGGCTATGTGACAAAAAAGAACGTAATCGCAAGGGTAGCGAATTCCGCGACCTGTTGCACCCGCGCGTGATGAGCGCAATTTTATCGGCTCTGGAGCGCGATCAGTTCAACGAGAACCGCGACCGCAAATTGCACGATTTGGTGATTAACGACGAAGGGTTGCTGCCCGACCTGCTTTCGCGAGCGGAGTTGGAGGAGGTGCGGGAGGCGATGCGCAAGCTGTTGTTAACCCCTGTTTTCGAGGACCTTAACAAGCGCTCCCTACTGGGACGTTTCGTGCGCGTTTACCCTGAACTGGAAGCGCTAATCTCTGGCGAACGTGCCGAGTCTCATTCTGGAGAAAAGGAAGAAAAACAGGAGGGACTCGTTGTTTCTTGGGAGAGCCTGCAGAAGCGCCAGGAAGAGTACGAAGATCTCATCAACAAGAAGATCCCAGACAACTCCCGCGACATCGCCGAAGCGGCCAGTCACGGCGATTTAAAGGAAAACGCCGAGTTCAAGGCCGCCAAGGAAAGCCAGCGCATGCTCGGACGACGCCGCGCGGATCTCGAACGCGAGATTATGACTGCACGCGGCACGGACTTCGCAAATCCAGATACAAGTCGCGTTGGGATAGGCACTTCTGTTTCCATCAAAGACACCGTTTCCGGCGAAACCGAGACTTACCACATTCTCGGAGCGTGGGACACCGTCACCGAACAGAACATCATTTCCTACAAGGCCGCTGTGTCACAGGCGATGATCGGCAAGCAGCCCGGAGATACCGTGGAGCTCCCGACAGAAACCGGGCAGCGGCATGTGGAGATCCTCTCTATTGAGGCCTGGCTCAAAAACTGAAATTGAATTTGCCAGCGTCCCTCTGGGACGGGCAATCTCTGACTGGCTTGAGTCCGGCACGCTTTAAGAGTGCCGGACGACAAACTGCCGTGTCGGAGCTTTACTGTATCATTCATCGTTTCAATTTTAACCGCTCATTTTTCAAAATTCTATGTCCACCACCATCTCCCACATTCTCGCCCGGCAGATCATCGATTCCCGTGGCAACCCCACCGTTGAAGTTGATATCGAGCTGGAAGGCGGGGCGGTAGGGCGCGCCGCAGTACCCAGCGGCGCGAGTACGGGCGAGCACGAAGCTGTGGAACTGCGCGACGGAGACAAGGAGCGTTACTTGGGCAAAGGAGTCTTGAAGGCGGTCCACAACATCGAGGAGATTATCGCGCCTGAAATCGAAGGATTTGACGCCTTGGACCAAGTTTCCATTGATCGCGCTCTTCTGGCGCTGGACGGCACGCCGAACAAGTCCAACTTAGGTGCAAACGCGTTACTGGCTGTTTCCTTGGCGACGGCTCACGCGGCGGCCAACCAGTTGGGATTGCCGCTCTTCAAGTATATTGGCGGCCCTAATGCGAAGGTTCTCCCAGTTCCCATGATGAACATTCTCAATGGCGGCGCCCACTCGGACGCCCCGATTGATTTTCAGGAATTCATGATCATCCCGAAGAAGTTTGATACGTTTTCAGACGCACTTCGCGCTGGAACAGAGATCTTTCACGCGCTGAAAAGCGTGCTTAAAGGACGGGGCCTTTCCACGGCAACTGGGGACGAAGGCGGTTTTGCTCCAAATCTGAAAAGTGCTTCGGACGCTTTGGAAACCATTGCAGAAGCCTGTAAAAAAGCCGGGTACAAACTTGGTGAAGAAATCTTTATCGCTTTGGACGTAGCTTCTTCGGAATTTTACGACGCTGCCACCAAACAATACGTGTTTAAGAAGAGCGATCAATCCCGTCGATCCGCAACTGAACTTGTCGCTTATTACAAAGAATTACAACAGCACTACCCGATTGTTTCCATTGAAGATGGATGCGCTGAAAATGATTGGGATGGCTGGAAGGCAATGACTGACTCGCTTGGCCATAATACCCAGCTTGTGGGTGACGACCTGTTTGTAACGAATGTTAACTTTCTTCAAAAAGGAATAGATAGCGGAACAGCCAACTCCATTCTGGTAAAAGTCAACCAGATCGGCACGCTCACTGAAACCCTTGATGCCATTGAACTTGCGAAGGCAAACCGTTATACTGCTGTTATCTCGCATCGTTCAGGTGAAACTGAAGATACAACGATTGCTGATATCGCGGTGGCAACAAACGCTGGTCAAATTAAGACTGGTTCACTTTGCCGAACAGATCGCGTCGCTAAGTATAATCAATTACTAAGGATTGAAGAACAATTAGGTGACAACGCCATTTATGGCGCTAAGATGCGATAAAAATTTGTGAGCGATAGATTCTTCGAGCATCAAACGAATCAAGCGCCCCCGGTGTGGGTCTCCCTCAACCGGGCGGTGGCTTCTATCATCGTTTTGCTCGTTGTCGCAACCCTCGCAATCCGTTATCTTCCAGAGACTTCGCGTCGAAATGAAATGCGCGCGCAAATTCAAGATCTGGAAAACAAACTGGCAGAGAAGAAGTCGATTTTGCAAAGACACGAGCGTGAGGAACGACTTTTGCGAACCAGTTCGGAATATCTGAGTCTGATCGCACGCGACAAACTCGACCTAATGCAAGAAGGCGAGACTCTCTTTCGCTTCGACGCCACCAAGCACTGAAGCCCTTCTGCCCGTGAATGATTCATGGGCCTTACTTTGGTTGCGCTTCTTTTTCGAGGTTTCCCAAAAGGAAGGCACTCAGGTGTGCGTGCTTAGAAACCTTAATCTTGCGAACCGCAAAAGCATATCCCCTTCCCTATGTCCCTTGACCTTTCTAACCTTGATTTAGCCCCGCTTTCCGCGCGCCTCCACGAACTCCGGAGGTACCTTTGACTTAGCCTCGCTTCAAGCCCGTCTCTCCTCTGTGGAAGACGCCATGAGCGCTCCGGATTTTTGGAACCACAAGGAACGCGCGCAAGAGTTAGTGGAAGAAGTCTCCACACTTCGGGCCAAGATTAATCCCTTCATTTCACTCCAGCGTCAGTTGGCTGATTTGGAGGTTCTTGTAGAGCTCGCGGCCATTGAAGCCGACCAAGCGCAGGCCGCCTCCGAGGTTGAGGCAGAATTAAAGGCCTTCACCAAAACATTGGAGCAGTTCGAGCTTAAAATGCTCCTCTCCGGCCCGACTGACCGCTGTTCGGCGTTTCTCTCTGTGCAAGCCGGTGCCGGTGGAACGGAGGCCTGCGACTGGGCAGATATGCTGCTGCGCATGTACCAACGCTGGTGCGAAAGGCGGGGTTATCAGACAGCGATCATCGACGTCCAAGCAGGAGACGAAGTCGGCATTAAGTCCGCAACCATCAGAGTGACAGGGGAGTACGCTTTTGGTTATCTGGCAACGGAACGCGGAGTGCATCGTCTAGTGCGCATTTCACCCTTTGATTCCAACAAGCGGCGCCACACCTCTTTTGCCGGGGTGGACGTCGTACCAGATCTTCCCGAGAGTGCCCCGGTGGAAATAAACGAGAGCGACCTGGAAATCGACACGTACCGCGCGGGGGGCAAGGGTGGGCAAAACGTCAACAAGGTGGAAACGGCCGTGCGCATACGCCACCTCCCGACTGGATTGATCGCTGCCTGCCAAAGCGAACGTTCTCAAAACCAAAACAAGAACCTCGCGCTACGAATGCTCGCGGCAAAGCTCCACCAAATGGAAGCCGACAAACGCAGCGCCGAACTCGAGCGCCAATACGGTGAAAAGGCCGACGTCGCTTTTGGCTCCCAGATCCGCTCCTACGTCTTCCAGCCCTATCAAATGGTAAAGGATCTACGCACTGGAGTTCAAACGAGTGATATCCAAGGCGTTATGGATGGCGATATTGACGCATTTATCGAAGGAAAACTGCGTGGTCTTTCCGTGAAACGCGGCGCGGGAGAAGACGATCTGGAATAGCGCGGGAGGAAGCGGAAGCGCGGGCAATCAGTGAGTGGAGCTAAACGCTGCTCCAATCTATCAAAGGGGCAGCATGGTCGGGTTCACAATGGGTGCAACGACCTGGGATCGGCGTAATGAGCGTCCTCCCTTTGGCACCCAGCGCCAAAAAAGCATAGTAATCGTAAGGATGAGTTCCACCAATGAAGGGAGCCCAATCCGGGAGATCCGCTCGAATGGTTCCGACGAAACAAGCAAATGTTAGAGTCGTGCTATTGGTTAGCTTCCAATGCGAGCTTTGAGTTAACAAAACTTTTGTAACCTCGGCGCAATCCGGACCAATGGCAGGGTTTCCGCCAGACTCAGCAGACCTGTATTTGTCCATGTGGTCATACAGAGAGACATAATGAGCGCGCCGGAGGCCCTCCAGTAGCAGAGTCCGTGAACCAGGAAGATGAAGATAATCATCTTCAACAAAATAAACAGGCTCGTCATCCGGTAAGGAGAGCGCGTACTCAATCGCAATTCGGAATCCTGCAGCACTGCTCCCTCCTTCGGTACGGATCAAATTACAGTTAAAAGCCTTTAACTGCTCAAACGTCTCATCTTTGACCTTGTCGGCAAACAAGACCACTTCTTGAGCTGGAAAATGCTTCAGAAAGTTCTCCAAGCAATAAAGCTTAGTGGCCTTTTGAAAGCGGACTTTTTCGTAGGAATTATCGCTGAGCCGGTAGAGTACCTTCATTAAAAATGCAGATTCTTAGTCGATAACCGTCCTTCAAACCATATTTTCTGTCGAACCAAAAATAGATAACAGCTGCTTAAAAAAAGATAAACGAAGCTGAAGATTACGCAAATCACACTAAAGAGTATTCCGATGAGGCACGGGCCACAAACCAACCCATCTATCCATCATGATGCGTCGATTTGTTTTACTTGCTCGCCTCCCTCTCCCCGTTTTTACTCTAATCCATCATGGCTCATCCCCTTCTTTCCCTACTCCAAAACCGCGTCGTTATCCTAGACGGCGCCATGGGAACCATGGTCCAGCGCTACAAACTCGACGAGTCTGCCTACCGCGGAGAACGCTTCGCTAAGTGGACCGGTAAAGACCTCAAGGGCAACAATGAGCTCCTCCTGCTCACCCGTCCAAACGTGATCGAGGAAATCCACACCGGATATCTCGAAGCGGGATCGGATCTGATTGAAACCAACACCTTCTCCGCCACGACAATCGGCCAGCACGATTTTCTACTTCAAGGCGAACATCCGCGAAAGGATCAGGAGTTCATGGAACGCGTCATCCGCGACCCGTTTTTGAGGGAAACGGCTTGGGAAATGAACGTCGTGGCGGCACGTCTGGCGCGCAATGCAGCGGATCGCGTTACCGAACGCACTGGGCGCCAAAAGTTTGTTGCAGGTGCGATTGGGCCTATGCCAGTAACTGGCTCACTTTCACCGGATGTCAACGATCCTGGATTTCGCACAGTAACCTTTGAGCAACTGCGCTTTGCGTATCGAGAGCAGGTCGAGGCGCTGCTGGAGGGCGGCGTGGACACGCTTTTAGTGGAGACGATCTTCGACACTCTTAATGCGAAGGCGGCTTTCGCGGCGATCCTCGATGTCTATGAGGCTCAGGGAATTGACGCAGTTCCAGCAACGGGCGGAGTCTACACCCCGGGCCGGCGGCGCATACCGATCATGGCATCGGTGACCTTTACACAGGCCAACAGCGACCGGACCCTCACGGGACAAACGCCCGAGGGCTTCTGGAACTCAGTGTCCCACGTGCCGCTACTTAGTGTTGGGATCAACTGTGCGCTGGGGCCCAAAGAGATGCGTCCGCGAGTGGAGGAACTTTCCCGTTGTTCGCCGGTTTTTCTCAGCGTATACCCCAACGCAGGCTTACCCGATCCGCTTTCGGAGACTGGTTTTCCTGAAACACCGGAATCCCTTGCGCCTCAACTGGGTGAGTGGGCGGCGACCGGTTTTCTCAACATCATTGGCGGTTGCTGCGGCACGACACCGGCGCACATCGCAAAGATTGCCGAGGCGGTTCGGGACACTGCGCCGCGACAGATTCCGGCGATTTCGGAATCCTCCGCACTTCGGTTATCCGGGCTGGAGGCGTTCAATGTCACCTCGGCGACGAATTTTGTGAACATCGGAGAGCGCACCAATGTTACGGGTTCGCCCAAGTTCCAGAAGTTGGTGCTCGCGGGGGATTACGAAGCGGCGGTGGCCGTGGCTAAACAGCAGGTGGAAAACGGCGCGCAAATCATCGACCTCAACATGGACGAAGGGATGCTAGACGGCGTTGCGGCCATGCGGCGGTTTTTGCACCTCATTGGATCGGAGCCGGATATTGCCCGGGTGCCGGTGATGGTGGATTCCTCCAAATGGACGGTACTGGAAGCGGGCCTGCAATGCCTTCAAGGAAAAGGAATTGTTAATTCAATATCCCTCAAGGAGGGAGAGTCGAAATTTCTGGAACAGGCGCGCAGCATCCGACGATACGGAGCGGCAGTGGTAGTGATGGCGTTCGATGAGCGCGGTCAGGCGGACAACTTTGAGCGTCGACAGGAGATCTGCGGCCGCTCCTACCGTTTGCTAGTTGAAGAGGTCGGGTTCCCAGCCGAGGACATTATTTTCGACCCGAACGTTCTTACGGTAGCCACTGGCATTGAGGAACATCAGAACTATGCGGTGGACTTCATTAAGTCGACACGTTGGATCAAGGAGAACCTTCCTGGAGCGAAAGTTAGCGGTGGAATTTCCAATATTTCGTTTAGCTTTCGGGGCAATAATCCGGTGCGTGAAGCGATGCACTCCGTATTTTTGTTTCACGCAATTCGTGCGGGGTTAGACATGGGAATTGTGAACGCGGGAATGCTGGAAGTGTACGAAGAGATTCCGCGCGAACTCTTGGAGTTGGTGGAGGACGTGCTTTTAAACCGGCGCACGGAGTCTACCGAGCGGTTGGTGAACTATGCCGAAACCATCCGGCACAAGGATAAGGCAGAAGTCCAGGTAGAAGCTGAGGCGTGGAGGCACGGCACAGTCGGCGAGCGGCTCAAGCACGCGTTGATAAAGGGTGTGGTGGATTACATCGAAGTCGATGCTGAGGAGGCGCGACAACTTTTAGGAAGGCCTCTTCTGGTTATCGAGGGACCTCTCATGGACGGGATGAACGTGGTGGGCGACTTGTTTGGCGAAGGTAAAATGTTCCTGCCTCAGGTGGTGAAATCAGCCCGCGTGATGAAAAAAGCGGTGGCGTATCTTACTCCATTTATGGAGGAGGAGAAGGCAGCAGGTGGCGGGAGAGCTCAAGGTAAAGTGTTGCTAGCCACAGTGAAAGGAGATGTCCATGACATCGGGAAAAACATCGTCGGAGTCGTACTCGGTTGCAACAATTACGAGGTCATCGACTTGGGCGTAATGGTACCCTGCGACAAAATTTTAGAAGCTGCGCGCCAACACAATGCGGATGTCATCGGACTGAGCGGCTTGATCACTCCCTCGTTAGACGAGATGATTTATGTGGCTAGGGAAATGCAACGGCAGGGCTTCACTACTCCCCTACTGATTGGCGGGGCGACCACCAGCAAAGCCCACACGGCGGTGAAAATGGCTCCGTACTATGACCACGCCGTGGTTCATGTTCTCGACGCCAGCAGGGCAGTGCCAACCGTCGGCGCGTTGATTTCCCCCGAACAAAGGCGAAAGTTTGTGGACGAAAATTCGCGGATGCAGGAGTCGTTGCGCAACCAACACCAAGGGGCCGCCGAAGCGCTGGTGTCCATCGAGGAAGCGCGTGCCAGGCGAACTCCTATTCAGTGGCGCGCTCAAGACATTGCGCAACCGTCGTTTACGGGAGTCAGGATATTCGTGACCGAGGCTGCTGACGGCATTAAGACGCCTCCCCTTGAGGCGAAGGGCGCGCCAGTCTCCGTCGTGCGCCTGGAGGAGATTGCAGCGTTCATCGATTGGGGTCCGTTCTTCCACACTTGGGGACTGCGCGGCGTATATCCCAAAATTTTGACCCACGAAAAGTACGGAGATGAGGCTCGAAAACTTTTCGCCGATGCGCAGGTGCTGCTGAGTCGCATTCTTTCTCAAAAGCTTCTGGCGCTCCGGGCTGTGTACGGCTTTTTCCCCGCTGCGGCGGAGGGCGACGACGTGACGGTTTTTGCTGACTCGGAGGAGCAGACTCCATTGGAAAAATTCTATTTCCTGCGCCAACAGCGTGAAAAAACTGAGGGCAAGCCTTACCGGTGCCTCTCGGACTTCATCGCGCCGGCGGGCGGCGGTTGGAGGGATCATTTGGGTGCGTTTGCGGTGACCTCAGGATTCGGACTACCCGAACTAATGGAGGAGTTCCGGAAAAACAACGATGATTACAACATCATCATGGCGGAAGCTTTGGCGGACCGACTCGCGGAGGCCTGCGCCGAGTGGTTGCACGCACGCGCCCGCAAGGATTGGAGCTATGGATGTTCTGAAACGCTTAATATCGAGGAAATTATTGAGGAGCGTTACCGGGGTATCAGGCCTGCTCCGGGATATCCCGCGTGCCCAGATCACACCGAGAAGGGAAAACTGTGGCGGCTTTTGCAGGTTGAAGAGCGGCTTGGGATGCGCCTGACAGAAAGTTTTGCGATGTGGCCAGGCTCCAGTGTGAGCGGGTTGTATTTTGGGCATCCGGAATCCCGTTATTTCAGCGTGGGAAATTTAGGGAAAGATCAACTAGAAGATTACGCAAAGCGCAAGAAGTCGGCTTTTAGCGAGGTGGAGCGCTGGCTGGGGCCTTGGCTGGGCTATTCACCGGCGTAGCCCATTTGTCAGAGGCCAACCGGAAAGTATGTTTAAATAAAATCATACACCCACGCTAAACGCCTACTTTCCTCAATAAACGAGCTTCCAACACAGAGATTGGGGGCCTTGGTTATCTGACTAATTATTGACCTTTGAGGGATCATCGTTAGCCTTGGGAGAGATGATTACTTACTACAGTTCGCCAGATTCGCCACTTGTGGATAGATATTAAGTAACAGGGCTAACGACAAAAATGCCGATGTTTCCATCAAACGCATCACTATCGAAAAGTGGTTCTTCAATTGCACAACATTTGATGAAGTCGTCTGTTGTGCATAAGGTTAAACTCATATCGTACTCATCAGCGATCATTCTGACTTGTGCGTTCATTCTTCTGGGGCTGGGCGGTTGCAACAACGGTTCCACGCAGGATGCCGAGAGCCCCCAGATCATGAAAGAGCTTCTGACGGTGAAGCTCACCAAGGGACTCGAACTCTCCGCAGCAAAAGCTCTCATGGAGAAGGAAGGGTTCAACTGTGAAGTCAAGGAGAAGACGTTCTGGAAGAAAAGGGGGGTGGTAGATTTTTTGGAGTGTAAGCGAACGGACGGTTCCCCGCCTATTTTCCGTATTTGGGATGTCGCTATTTTCCACGACGGCACAAAAGTAACTGACTTCGACGTCCGATCAGCGTTGAAATACCCCTGATTTCTGGGGGGCGTGCCAAGTTAAAGTTGTTCGACTAGCTTCAGTAATGCACGCAGGCGCTTAGCTGGAGAGTCACTCGCGTTTAAGCGAGGGAACTTACTCCCAATGAGCACGTAATCTGCAGACTGTCGCATCATCACTTTGTTTTCCTTCACCTCCACTGAGTGAATACCCCGCTGTCCCGCCGCAATCCGAATCGCGCTCATGAGCAGCAGATTGGAAACAGCCTCCGGCATTCGCGCTCCAAAACGGTCCTTCCAACTGAGCTCCAGCGCCGCCAACCCAGGAGCGTCGCGCACAGCGGCAAGACTGCGATACGCCTCGATGCGCGTTTCGGGCGCGGCAATGTAGGCCACCGGCAAAAACGCGGGCGCTTTCTGTCCCTTTCCAGCGGCTAGAAAATCCGGTTCGCGGGAGGCGACAAACTCAAGATGCAGAACGGCCTGCTCCTGTTTGGCCTTTGTATCCCCTCGATGTTTGGCCATCGCCTGCTTGAGAAGACTACAATACAACTCAAAGCCTATCGCCACAATGTGACCGCTTTGCTGGGTCCCCAACACATTGCCCGCGCCGCGAATCTCCAAATCACGCAGCGCGATCTTAAACCCCGCGCCGAGGGAGGAATATTGTTTGATGGCGTTAATGCGCTTTCTTGATTCCCCCACAGTCAACAATGCTTTAGGGAGCAACAAGTAAGCGTAAGCTTGATGCGTACTGCGTCCCACCCGGCCGCGCAGTTGGTAAAGATCCGCAAGTCCGAAGCGATCGGCACGATCAATGAGAATCGTGTTGGCGTTTGGAATATCCAAGCCGCTCTCGATGATCGTCGTAGAAATCAGCACGTCCGCCTCTCCGGAGACGAACTGGTGCATCACGTCTTCTAGTTCGGACTCGTCCATGCGTCCGTGTCCAATCAGGATCTTCGCCTTGGGTAAAAGCGCTTGTAAACGCTCCTTCACTCGGTGAATCGACTCAATCCGGTTGTGCAAAAAATACACCTGCCCACCGCGGGCCATTTCCCGTTTGATCGCATCCCGAATGATACGCTCATCGTAGGCACAGATCGCGGTTTCCACAGGCACGCGATTGGCAGGAGGCGTCTCCAAAGTGCTCATATCCTTGGCTCCCATGAGCGAGAGATAGAGGGTGCGCGGGATGGGCGTCGCTGAAAGCGTCAACTGGTCCACGAGCCGGAAACGCTCCTTTAATCGCTCTTTATGAAGCACCCCAAAGCGCTGCTCTTCATCAATCACGACCAGTCCCAAGTCCTTAAACTCCATACTGGAAGAGAGAATCCGGTGCGTGCCAATGACGATATCCACCGAGCCGTCTTTCAACCCTTGCAGAGTCTCTCTTTGCTGCGCTTGCGTGCGGAAACGCGAAAGCATTTCAATACGAACGGGAAAAGCACTCATGCGCTCCCTGAAGTTGCGAAAGTGTTGCTCCGCCAACACGGTAGTGGGCACGAGCATTGCCACCTGTTTACCACCCATGACCGCCTTAAACGCCGCGCGAATGGCGACTTCCGTTTTTCCAAAACCAACGTCCCCGCAAATGAGCCGGTCCATGGGACGCGGCGACTCCATGTCGGCCTTCGCGGCGGCGACTGCTGTGAGTTGATCGGGCGTCTCTTTGAAAGGAAAGGCGTCCTCAAACTCCTCCACCCAGCGGTTGTCTGGGGGGAAAGCGAAGCCGTTATTGGTCTCACGTTCAGCCTGTAATGCGAGAAGACGGCCCGCGTATTGAAACACTGCTGCCTCTGCATTCTTACGCGCCCGCGCCCACTTTCCATCCCCCAACTCACTCAACGGTGGATTCTTTCGACCGATGCCAACGTAGCGAGTGATCAGGCCGCTTTGTTCCAATGGCACGAAAAGCCGCGCTTCGTTTGCGAAATGCAGCACCAAAACCTGCTCCGAAGTGCCCTCCCGAGGAATGTCTCGCAACCCTTCATACCGACCAATCCCATGCTCAAGATGCACCACCAGTTCACCCTCGTTGAGCTCCGTAAAATCCAACATCCCACGCGTCAACGCCTCAGTCACAGGTCTGCTGCGCATCCGCCCCCCACGCAGCGAGCGCCCCAACAAATCGGCATCACACAAAACCGCCACGTTCGCTCCGGGACAAACAAACCCGCCGGGAATCTCGCCTTGCAACCACACTAAAGAATCCGAAAGGCCTGCTGGAATAATCTCCTGCAAACGTTCGGTATCGCCTTCGTTCCGACAGAACAGAAAGACTCGCCACTGCTGCGCAATCCAATCAGCGAGCTGTTGGAAGAAAAGCTCCCGCTTACGCTCATCCACAATAAAATCGCCGACCTCAAAAGAGCCAAGTCCCGTGGGATAGCAGGCGGTTTGATGATTCTCGGTAAGCGCAGGAGCCTCCTCCGTCTCGGGTGCGTTTCCTGTCAGGAGGAGAAACGCATCTGCACCAGGCACTTCGCACATAGGCAAATCATCCTCGCGCAAAAACGCATCGGAATTCACCACGCGATCCCGAGGAGCGATAAGCTGCACCAAAGGCAGCAGACCGGCTTCCGGAGCGTCGATTCCCACCAGAGTACATTCCTCCAACGCCTCCACGGAACTCTGCGAATCCAACTCAAACGCCCGAATCGACTCCACTTCATCCCCAAAAAATTCAAGCCGCACCGGACGCAAGTGCTGGTAGCCGAATATGTCCAAAATCCCGCCTCTCACCGCGAAATGACCGCGCTCTGCCACGCGTGGAACCAACTCGTACCCTTCTTTCTCAAGCTGTGAAAGGACAGCCTCCCGCTCAATGGTCTGTCCCTTTCGAAACTGCAAAGACGTGCGGCGCAACCCCTCCGGATTAGGAACCTCGGATAACAAACTTGCCCTTGTTAGGACAATACATTCGCCAGGGTGCGCCTCATCCTGGAGTTGCGAGAGCAGAGAAAGGCGCTCGGCAACGGCTTCAGGGTCGGGAATAGCACCCTCTATGGAAGCGGCAGAGGCTTCCGGAAAAAAAAGCGCGTTGGGCAACCAAAGCTGGAGCGCAGAAAAAAGGCGCTCTTGGGCAGAGGAATTCGCACAAACCACCCAAGTCCGGCCGACATGGGTGCTCACCAGAAGCGCGGCGAGCAGAGGATGCGCTTCGGGAACCGTGTGTTGGAAGGCGGTTGGTTTGAGACGCCGCTTTCGGGCAGCAGTTTTGCGCAGCACCTCCTGAAACGCAGGTGCGCTGGAAAAGGTATCAAGAAGAGAGGCAACGGCCATTAACAGATGAAGTAATCTAGCGGAACACGATGGGGAATGCTCGGAATTTCGGAGTTTGTCATTGGCTCGCGAGCCTCAACACGTTAAGTTCATGAGTCATGAGGCTCCCCAGCGTTACAAACTTTGCCTACGTCGTTTTTGCGACGGTTGCGTTGTCATCACTCACACCGCTCACTCTTGTCTCTACAGCGTTAGCGGACATACAAGATCCGCCACTACGCGAGCACGGAGCCATCCGAAAGCTCGGACGTGGCATCGGAAATATCACAACCGGCTCAAGCGAAATTTTCAACGCAATGGATGTGAGCAACCCCACGGTGAGCAGTTCTGGGATTTTCAGCTACGGCATCGTTTTGGGGGCAGGAAGAACGCTGATGCGTTTGGGGGCAGGAATTTACGAAGTCATGACCTTCCCCTTCCCTTCTTACCGAGGGGGCTACAAGCCAGTACTTCCACCTACAACCCCTTGGGTTAAAGGTGGCTACGAGGAATTTCCGCCGGAACTTGGATTTGATTCCCGCATGAGTTACACGAGGGATCAAAATTGGAATTCAAGGATGCCGTGAGTCAGCGGCATTCCCAAAACCAATCGCGTCGCTCTGACCAGACCACTGAAGAACCAGAGCTGAGTCTCAAAATCGACAGCATCGCCTACGGCGGAGCGGGAGTGGGACGCTCTGGAGGTAAGGTTTATTTCGTTCCGTTTACTGTTCCAGGCGAGCAGGTTAGCGTCAAGGTAGTGCGCCAACAGAAACGCTTTTGCGAGGCCCGTCTGCTCTCGGTGGAAGTCGCAGCCGAAGAGCGAGAAGAACCGCGTTGCAAACACTTTGGGATCTGCGGAGGCTGCGCCTACCAGCACGTGCCCTACTCCCAGCAGCTCCTTTGGAAAGCCGATCAGGTGCGGGAACTTTTACAGCGCGTGGGGCGCATTGAGAACCCACCGGTTTTACCCACAGTCCCCTCGGCAGCTGAATGGGCGTATCGCAACCGGATTCGCGTTCACTCGGATGGGAGGCGCGTTGGGTTTTACCCGAAATTCGGGCGGGAATTAGTGGACGTTGCGGAATGTCCCATCGCCAGTGCTCCCGTGAACCAGGCGTTACACGCTCTGCGCAAAACACATCCCGAACCGGGTGAATATCCGCTATCGGCTCGGACTGGGGTTCGTTTTTTTGAACAAACCAACGACAGCGCGGCGGCGGAGTTGTTGCGCGTTGTCGACGAGGTAATTTTGGAAAAAGACGTCACGCTTGAGGACGACTTCGCGTTGGTGGACGCCTACAGCGGCGCGGGGTTTTTCGGGCGACGCCTTGCGCCTCGTTTCACACAAGTAATTGGAATTGAAACGCATGAAGGCGCCGTCGAGTCGGCGCAACGACGCGCTGGGCCGACGGAGCGCTATGTGTGTGGGGACGTCGCAGTGCACTTGGGCCCGGTGCTTGAGGAGCTTCCTCGCGCCCGAACGGTGGTGCTGCTGGATCCTCCGGCGGCCGGCGTGGAGGCGCGCGTCACAGACTTGCTCACTGCGCTGCAAGTTGCACGCGTGGTGTATGTTTCATGTGACCCTGCGACGCTCGCCCGTGACCTCGGTGCGCTGGTGAGAGGAGGCTACCGACTCAGCTCAGTGACGCCACTAGACATGTTCCCCCAAACAGCCGACGTGGAAGTGGTCGCCGTACTTGAGCCGATCTCAACTGGTGGGATAGAGGGACGCTAACGGCGAGACGCCCAAGTCTAGTGTTTGGGCTGAGGTTGGCGAATCAGGATGCAAGTTTCTGGAAGCGTCTGCCCTCCAGAAGTTGAAATCCGTGTCCAAACCATCTTTTTTCCCGAGACCAACTTCATAAATGCCTCGCCTCCTCCAGCGCGATTACGCACCTCAAACTGCACACGCGCCCCCCCGTCCACGACGGTCCCCATAATGGACGGTGCCGCGTTGTCGGCTCGCAAGACAGAGTCAATCTGGTTGCCGCCACTCAGGATCGCGGAATGGTAGCCTTCGACTCGGTCGCCTTTGCGGACCAGATCCAGTTCGAATAATGCTTTTTCAGTGTCAGGGGCTATCCAAAGGCCGGTGAAGTTTCGGCTGGCGCAGGCGCTGAGAAAAAAGCAGGCGATGCAGGCGATAAGGGGAAGGAACAGTCGCTTCATTGTGGACTATAAAGACAGCACTCCGCCGGAAAAGAAAGTCTGTTTAAGATAAGCATAAATGATCGATTTCGAGGCGTACCCTGACAATTTTAAAAGCAATGAACCCCACTGACATTCAAATCCGCGCGGCAAGCTGGCATGCGGTGCCAATCCAACTTCGCATCCCGCTAAAATTTGGGGCGGAAACCGTGACCAGCGTCGTTTGCGCCCGAGTGTGCCTCGAAGTGGAACGCGCTGACGGGACGCTAGCGAAGGGCTGGGGCGAGACTCCGCTCAGTGTGCAATGGGTTTGGCCATCGTCTGTTGCCTATGTGGAACGACTCAACGCACTGGTTGATTTTTGCAACCGACTTACTCGGGCCTACGCGGATTTTCGCGCTTCGGGCCACGCGTTTGAAGTCGGCCACGCCTTCCTTCAAGAAGTCCTTCCATCGCTCCTTCACGAAGCCAACGCAGCACTCCCTTCCGGAGTTGATATTCCGCATCTCGCCGCACTGGTGTGCGCCTCCCCTTTCGACCTAGCGCTCCATGATGCCTATGGCGTCGCTCATGGCGTCCCCACGTATTCCACGTATTGCAAACCGTGGATGGACAAGGACCTTTCACATTATCTCCAGCCCGCAGAAGACGCTCACGGAGTCGATTTTCACGGTCTCTATCCAGCAGACTTTTTCCGGCCAGCCCCAGAAACACATCTCTTGGCCTGGCACCTCGTCGGCGGTCTGGATCCCTTGGAGGCGCAGGATCCGGGAGCAGGAGAGGTGAAGGACGGCTACCCCTCCACCCTGTGCGAGTGGATTGAGCGCGACGGCTTGCAGGCGCTCAAAGTGAAATTACGAGGAAATGACGCAGCCTGGGATTTTGAGCGTCTTAAGCGCGTAGGCGCCATCGGTCTGGCGCGAGGCGTCCACCTCTTCACCGCCGACTTCAACTGCACGGTCACCGACCCCGCGTATGTAACGGACATTCTGCGCCAACTCCGTGCGCAGGAACCGGCTCTCTGGGAAAAACTCGCCTACGTGGAACAGCCCTTCCCCTACGATTTGGAAGCGCATCCAATTCCAGTGCACACAGTAAGCGAAATGGTTCCCCTCTTCCTCGATGAAAGCGCCCATGACTGGACCCTCGTTCGGCTGGGACGCACGCTGGGCTGGAACGGCGTCGCCCTCAAGACTTGCAAGACCCAAACTGGGGCGCTGCTCAGCCTCTGCTGGGCTCGTGCTCACGGGATGCAGCTCATGGTGCAGGACCTAACCAACCCGATGCTGGCGCAAATTACCCACGCCTTGCTTGCCGCACACGCTCCAACACTCGCTGGGGTAGAAACCAACGGCATGCAGTTTTACCCAGACGCCTCCGCTCCGGAAGCTGTGATCCACCCCGGTCTGTATCGCCGCAACCACGGACAAATCGATCTCACAACCCTCAAGGGAGCCGGTTTCGGCTATCGCTTAGAGGAAATCCAGCGCGATTTGGGCGTTCCACAAGCCTCCGCCACCCGACAAGAGTAGGTGAATCGTAATTTCCAGGCTAAGAATGCCGTGTGTAGTTGGTGGAATTTATCCCGTCCATGGCTCCTCTGACTCACATCACCCTCGCTTTCTTCCTTGGCGGTACTTCGCTAGTTGCCGCCCCGGACACGACCGTGCACAGGTGGACCATCCGCGACTTTGACGGCGTGCTTTCCGTTGGACTGGAGGGGCATCGCAACTTCGAACGCGGGTGCGACCATTTTAAAGCGGCTTGCGCTGGTTGCCACACCCTCGGCAAGTTTGGTGGCGGCCAAGCAGTCGATTTAACTCGGCGCGCCCTCACTTACACCCCTGAAGAGCTGCTTTCCCAAATGCTCAACCCCGCGCACCACTCGCCCACGCCCGCGCGCCAGCTTAACGCCTTTCCCCAGTCTGAGGTGCTCGATCTGCTCGCTTTTGTACTCAGCGGCGCAGATGCTGGGCATTCTTTCTTCCTCAATCCCTGAGCGCCCCGGTTTCCTTGCCCATACTTTCTATGCCGCGTTTAGACAAAATATCCCTAGCTTTCCTTCTAATCTGCTCCAACGCAGCAGCCCAGACCTTGGAAGTGACCGCACCAGTGATGGCGCCACGCTCGACTTCCGAGCGTGAGCCCGTTGGCACACTGATGACTTTGGAACACGCCTACGACATCGCAGCGGCGTCTGACCAGTCATTGCGAATCGCATTTATCGAAGTAAGCAAGGCTGAGCTTTTACCCAAAAGTGCACTGACAAAAATCATGCCGCGCGTCTCCGGAGGAGTGGGTTATGAAAAAAGCTCTACCACTTATTCCAGTTCCCAAGCGAGACACAGTGGAACCGCCCAGGCTGACCTTACTTTGACACAACCGCTGCTCGATATGACCGTATTTCCCGCACGGCGTAAAGGAGTCCTGGCGGTGGAGGCAAAGCGTCTCGCAAGGCAATTTACCATTCGGGAAACGCTTTATGGCGTGGCATCCGCCTATTTTGGCGTCCTCAAAGATGAGCGCATTGTGGCGGTGAACAAACAGTCTTTGGCTCTGGCGCAAGAGCAGCAAAACCTGGCTCAGAAGCGTGCCGACGTCGGAGAGGTGACCCGCTCCGACGTGTTGCGGGCGCAGGTCAGCGTGGAGACGGCGCGCCGTGTATTAATCACAGCGGAAAACACGCTGGAGCTGCAGCGTAATACGTTGCGCAACATCCTGAATCTGCCCCCCGACGCTCCTTTGCGTCTGGCCGAGCCGTTACCCTACAAACAGGATGTGCCTGCATTCGGCACCTTGCTGGCAAGTGCTTATGATCACCGCGAAGACCTGCGCGAACGCGAACTTGTTGTTCAACAAGCCGAGCAAGCAAAGCTAGAGGTTCGTGCGCAGTACGCGCCGACAATCGTGGCTAACGGCGGACCAACCGTTACAGATTCTCCGCACGCTATTCCCGGAAGCCGAGCAACGAATTGGTCGGCGGACATCGCGGTGAAATTTCCCTTTTTCACTGGGGGCCAGCGAGAGTTGGACTTGGTCAATGCGCGCCTGCTCATCGATCAAGCCGTGTTAGAAAAAGAAGTTTTAAGTAAGACCATCGAAGGGCAGGTCAAACAAGCGTGGCTAAACGTCCAGACGCTTGAAGGTTCATTGACCGCAGTCAAGGCTCAGGTAAAGGCTGCGGAACAGGGCTACGCCGACTTGCAAAACCAGTACAGCGCGGGCACAGCCAAAAGCGTCGACGTCCTCTCCGCCCTCCAGGATTTGAGCTCAGCCCGGTTGGATCTCACCTCACTAACTCTAGACTACGAAGTGGCGCTGCGCGGACTGGAACAGTTCAGCGGCACGTTTCAAGACCTGCGTGTGCGCCAGTTAATGGAAAGAAAACGGTAACCTCGAAAAACAGCACCGCTTTAACAAAAGCGGTGAAATTGATCACTCGCACAACATCGCTTCATACAGTGTGTGACATTCGCCCCTTATTTGAATGAAACGTTTCGTACTAATACTCCTACTACTCAGCGCTGCCGGAGGAGGTTGGTGGTATTTTATCTATAAAAAAGCTGAAACGCCTGAATACAACACGGAAACCGTAGCGAAGGGAGACATCACCCAGATTGTGACCGCTACGGGTTCGCTCAAACCAGTGATTAACGTCACCGTGGGTTGTCAGATTTCGGGCACTATCGATAAGCTTTTCGCCGACTTTAACTCCGTGGTGAAGGAAGGTGACGTGCTCGCCAGCATGGATCCCGCAACCTACGAAGCGATTGTGCAGCAAGCTGAAGGCGAACTCGCGAACGCCAAAGCCACGTTGGAACTTGCTGAAATCACGGCCCAACGCAAGGAGGAGCTGCTAAAACAGAAAGCGGCCTCCCAAGCCGACGTAGATACCGCCAATGCCACGCTCCATCAAGCCCTCGCGGGAGTCGCAATTAAGGAAGGCGCTTTAAAGAGGGCGCGCGTCGACCTCAGTCGCTGCACCATCTACTCGCCCATCAGCGGAATGATCATTTCTCGAAGCGTGGATGTCGGCCAAACCGTGGCGGCCTCCCTGAGCGCTCCGAATTTATTCACTATCGCCAACGACATGACCAGTATGCAAATTGTTGCATCCGTTTCGGAAGCTGACATAGGCATGGTCGCTGAAGGCCAATCCGTCGAATTCACCGTGGACGCCTTCCCCTACACTCCCTTCAGCGGAATCGTCGAACAAATCCGTAACTCCCCCATCACTGTTCAAAGTGTGGTGACCTACGATGTGCTCGTGGCTGTCAAAAACCCAGAACTCAAACTGAAGCCCGGCATGACCGCCAACGTCTCCATCACGGTAGCCCAACGCAAAGATACTCTGCGAGTCTCCAACGCGGCGCTGCGCTTTCGCCTACCGGACCCTGCTCCTACCGGAGAAAAACCCGTCTCAGGCAACCGTCCCTCTGGAGGGCGCTCCAAGGGGAATCGCCCAGAGAGGAAAGTTCATGTGCTCAAACCGGAGGCTTCATCCCCGGCTCCTACGCCACTAAAACTGGGAATTTCGGATAATATTTTCACAGAGGTCATCAGCGGCATTTCGGAAGGTGAAGTCGTCGTCACCGGCTTAAAAAACCCGACTGCCAATGGCGCTCCAAAACCGCCTGCAAATCCCTTGGGCAGCCCCCCAATGCGCCCGCGTTAGGACTTGCGGCCCAAAAATCCCGATGTCGCCGGTTATCCAACTCGAACACGTCTGGAAAACGTACCGCTCCGCAGATGTTGAACTGCACGCGGTCCGCGACGTTTCGCTTAAGATTGAGCGGGGTGAATTCGTGGCGATCATGGGCGCGAGCGGTTCGGGGAAATCGACGATGATGAACATTCTGGGGTGTCTGGACAAACCGACGCAGGGCCGCTTTCTATTGGACGGGTGCGACGTCTCCACCTTGGATCGAGACGGACTCGCGGACATTCGCAATCAGAAAGTTGGGTTCGTTTTTCAAGGATTTAACCTGCTCACGCGCACCTCGGCGCTCGAAAATGTCGAGTTGCCCATGATGTACTCCAGAGGCTCGCTCGGTTCCCGTGAGATGCGCAAACGGGCTGAGGCGGCACTGGCCATGGTGGGACTCTCCAACCGTGCGGACCATCATCCCAACCAGCTTTCCGGAGGGCAGCAGCAGCGCGTGGCCATCGCTAGGGCTTTGGTAAATCAACCTGCTTTATTATTAGCGGATGAACCCACCGGCAACCTGGACAGCAAAACCTCCATTGAAATTATGGATGTTTTTCAAACCTTAAACGAGCAGGGCATCACCATCGTGATGGTCACTCATGAACATGACATCGCCCAATACAACAAACGTTGCATTGTAATGCGCGACGGCGTGGTGCGCAGCGATTCTCCCGTGGTGGATAGGCTCGACGCCAAAACCCAGCATGCTGCTCTAGAAAACGCATGACCGCGCTGGCCACTTTCAACCTCGCATTACGCGCCCTCCAGCGCAACAAACTGCGCTCCCTGCTCACGATGTTGGGCATTGTCATTGGCGTGGGAGCCGTTGTCGCAATGGTGGGCATCGGCAACGGAGCCAAAGCGCAAGTGGAAGCGCAAATCGCGACCTTGGGCCAGAACGTCATTCTGATTTTTCCCGGCAGCTCGTTCAGCGGCGGCGTGCAATCAGGCTCCGGTGGGGTAGGAACGCTCAAACTGGAAGACGCAAAAGCCATTGCCGACGAGGTTCCCGGCGTAGTGGCGGTGAGCCCAGGCACGCGAGTGACCTCACAGCTCGGGTTTGGAAACCAAAACTGGAGTACTTCCGTCGCCGGAGAAGCTCCCGAGTATTTCGACATCCGCCAATGGGAAATTGTGGGAGGCGCGGGCTTCACGGAGCAGGATGTGCGCGCTGCTGCAAAGGTTGCGGTGATCGGCGCCACCGTCGCAAAACAGCTCTTCGGCGAAGAGGAGCCCATTGGCCAGATCATGCGGGTGCGCAACGTTCCGTTCCAAGTGATCGGCGTTTTGAAACCCAAAGGAACCTCCATCATGGGCTCCGACCAGGATGACGTCGTCGTTGTCCCCTACTCGACCGTCATGAAACGCCTTAGCGGCATCACGAATCTACGCATGATTTCCGTGCAATGCGTCAGTGAGGAGCGAACTCAGGCGGTTGTGAATGGAATCACTGATTTAATGCGCCAACGCCACCGCTTGGGACAGGACCGCGAGAATGATTTTATGGTGCGCAGTCAACAGGAGATCGCGGAAATGGCGACGGCTACGTCCAAGGTCCTGCGCCTGCTGCTCGGAGCGATCGCAAGCGTATCCCTTGTGGTAGGCGGCATTG
Source organism: uncultured Spartobacteria bacterium (assembly GCA_903919125.1). Classification (GTDB taxonomy): domain Bacteria; phylum Verrucomicrobiota; class Verrucomicrobiia; order Chthoniobacterales; family Chthoniobacteraceae; genus Chth-196. The sequence goes on from CAIXGS010000076.1 coordinate 124,525, forward strand.
GAATCATGAACATTATGCTCGTCAGCGTAACCGAACGCACCCGGGAAATCGGGATCCGCATCGCGCTAGGTGCTCACGGAGCAGACATTTTAAAGCAATTCCTCATCGAGGCGGTGACGTTAAGTTCGCTGGGTGGATTGATTGGGATTCTGCTGGGACTTGGCACCTCGACACTGCTTTCCCGCTTTGCTGGCTGGCCGACGCTCACTTCAATCAACGCCATCATCATTGCCTTCCTTTTCAGCGCGGCTGTGGGTGTTTTCTTCGGACTCTACCCAGCAAAAAAAGCTGCGGCGCTGGATCCAATCGACGCCTTACGTTACGAATAAGGGGACCAAACTGGCTGCCCCTCCGCGCTTGCGGCGGGCGCGCTTAATGAGTAAATACACCCTTGTACAGACGTTTTTAACACACGGACAATCTCAGTTTCCCCGCATCACTTTTATGGGCCACATCTATAACAACATCATCGAAACCGTTGGCCGCACGCCTTTGGTCAAACTCAACCACGTCACAGCTGGTTTGGAGGCTACAATCGCTTTAAAATGTGAGTTCTTCAACCCGCTAGGTAGCGTGAAGGATCGCATCGGAGCAGCGATGATCGAGGCCGCCGAGCACGAAGGTAAAATCAACGCCGACACAGTGATCGTGGAACCCACTAGCGGTAACACTGGGATCGCTCTCGCCTTTGTTTGCGCAGCAAAGGGTTACAAACTAATCCTCACCATGCCCGAGACAATGTCCCTGGAACGCCGCACTTTGCTGGCGATGCTCGGCGCCCAACTCGTCCTCACCCCCGGCGCTGAAGGTATGAAAGGCGCCATCTCCCGCGCCGAAGAACTGGTGCGTAGTACCCCAAACGCCTGGATGCCCCAGCAGTTCAACAATCCGGCAAACCCTGAGATTCACCGCAAAACAACCGCCGAAGAAGTCTGGAGTGACACAGACGGAGCCGTGGACATTTTCATCTCCGCCGTCGGTACGGGCGGTAGTATCACGGGGTGCGCCGAGGTGCTCAAGGCGCGCAAACCTAGTCTAAAAGCCATTGCAGTGGAACCCGCCGACTCGCCGGTCATCACGCAGACGATGCACGGTGAACCTGTCAAACCAGGCCCACACAAAATACAGGGCACAGGCGCCGGCTTCGTCCCCAACAACTTGCACGTGAGTGTGCTGGATGAAGTGATCACTGTCACCAATGACGAGGCTTTCGCCATGGCCCGTCGCCTTGCCAAAGAAGAAGGAATCCTCGCGGGAATTTCCTCCGGCGCGAACGTACATGCCGCAATCCAAGTGGCCAAACGTCCCGAAAACAAAGGAAAGCTCATCGTAACGATCGCCTGCTCCACAGGGGAACGCTATCTCTCCACCGCCTTGGCCGCAGAAGCTCGCGCCGCCGTCGGAGCGTAAAGAGTAACCCCGCTAACGCGGTTCCGCCATGAGTCCTTCGCGCCCCACGCCCCAAGCAACCCGTGTCTGTATCCTCCTGATGCTAACGCTCTGGCTGGGGGCGTGCGCGAAAGAAAAGGACCTCACCCACGTCGTGCGAATCAGTGTTCCTCAGCAACGACTCGCCGTGTACGACCTCGGCCACGAGGTTGCACGCTACACGATTTCCACCTCAAAATTTGGTGTCGGCGACGTTCCTGGAAGTAACTGTACTCCCTTGGGCGCTTTAGAAGTGGCCCAGAAAATCGGCACTGGCGCCCCTCTAGGGATGAAGTTCAAAAGCCGCTGCCCCACTGGCGAAATTGTGAAAGTCAACGCGCCGGGCCGAGATCCCGTCGTGACAAGAATCCTCTGGCTGCGAGGACTCGAACCTAGAAATGCGAATGCCTTTAATCGGATGATTTACATCCATGGCACGCCCGAAGAATGCCGATTGGGAACACCTTCAAGTTTTGGCTGCATCCGGATGCGCTCCAAGGATGTGGTGACTCTTTACGACCAATTGGGGAAAGGCGCGCGCGTGGAAATTTTGACCACCGCGCTCCCGAAAACTAAACTATTCAAAGCGTTAGAAAACGGCCCCGCGGATGCCGCCAACCTCACCGCCCAGGCTCGCCTAACCACGGAAAGCCGCAACTAACACTGGGTTGCAAGTCGGTGCCGCTCAGCGCGTGTACGCGCGCACACGATTGGTCCAACCGGGTAGCCAGCGTTGTTCGCCCCTTTCTGGTGGCGCGTTTTGAACTCGGCGAGTGAGCACGACCACAGCCGATTGCGCGAAAGCCGAAACATCTCCTTCGCCAGACATCTCTTCCAATACTTGCAGCAATCCCCAACCCCGGCCCTGATACCGCTCGGTCAGCTTAGTCCCCTCTCCTTTGAAGTTGACGTAGTCAATCAGAGCAAAACGCCCAGCTTGACTCGCCACAAGCCTATCAAAACGCGCACGCACCATGGCTCGTCGCTCTCGAGGCAAGCCATCCAGCATTCCTGGTAATGCTCGCTCCAAACGTTGAGCGAGAAACAGACTTTGCTGGGGAATCGTTGCCGCCAACAAGCCGCGTAATTCCCGCATTTTTGGCGATGCCGAATCCGCCTCAAAAGCAGCACGAGTCGGCCATGGACACGGCATTCCCAGCACCACCCAAGACGGTAAACGCACTCCGCTCTCTTTCAAAAACTGGAGCAACGCAGGAAAGCTCTCCTCAAAGGGCCCCTTCGCGCCTGCCGGATACCAAATAAAGTGACCAATTCCAAGCGAGGCAAAGGCCTCTCCCGCGTTCCAAGCCGTCAGACCCTCAACTTTACCATCCGCTTCATTTTGCCAGACCCGTTTACCGACAGTCTCCAAGTCGGCTGGGGAAAGTGGCGGTAAAGCGAGCAATCCAACGGCGTAAACAAGCGGGGCGATCATGTTTCAGTTCAAATGGTAGGTACCAAGCCGACAACCCTCGGTTGAGTCTCAAAAGCGCTCGAAAACATAAGAAACTTCAGCAAGCAGCGCCCTGTTTCAAGCATGCCCATCAGCAACATCGAATGATTAACACATTCAACGCCACGGATATGCCGAACACGATCGACTATGTGGTTACTAGATCAAGCACCACACGCTTAGGCCGGAGCGCCTGTGAGGCCGGGCGGCAAGTCCGTCACTCCAGGCGTGTTCTCAGTGCGCGCCGTACGAAGAGGCGGCGGCTGACTCGGCGGGCGTGGCGGCGGCGTAGGCGGGTTCTGTACACTGCCCGTGTCCATAATTTCACGAATGTGGGAGCCATCCAACGTCTCGTATTCTAGCAACGCCCGAGCGATCGCCTCCAGCGTCTCACGACGCGCCGTGAGCATTTCCTTGGCCTGCTGATACGCGTGATCGCACAAACCGTGCACCTCGTGGTCAATTTGTTGCGCAGTAGCTTCCGAGTAGTTGCGACTGCGAGAGATGTCGCGACCGAGGAACACATGCTCCTGATGTTCACCGTATTCGACCATGCCCATCTTGTCGCTCATCCCCCATTCGCACACCATACGGCGAGCAATGTCCGTGGCCTGATTAATGTCACCTCGAGCGCCGTTAGTGACATCGCCGAACACGATTTCCTCCGCAACTCGGCCGCCCATGATCATGACGAGGCGATCCAGCAATTCATTTTTACGCTGGGTGTATTTGTCCTCCAAGGGGAGGTACATCGTCGAACCCAGCGAAGGCCCGCGCGGAATAATGGTCACCTTGTGCAGTGGGTCGGTGTGCTTGAGCAGCAAGCCCAAGAGAGCGTGTCCGGCTTCATGATAAGCCGTGTTTTCCTTCTCCTTGTCGCTCATCGCTAGCGAACGACGCTCCTTGCCCCAGCGCACCTTGTCGCGAGCCTCTTCGAGCTCCTGCTTCGTGATCCCCTTCAATCCGCGACGCGCCGCCAACAAAGCGGCCTCGTTGATCACGTTGGCAAGCTCCGCGCCCGAATAACCCGGGGTGCCGCGTGCAATCACCGCCAAATCGACATCTTCCGCCAACTTCACCTTCTTGGAATGCACCCGCAAAATTTCCTCGCGCCCCTTTACATCCGGCAAAGAAACCGTCACCTGCCGGTCAAAACGGCCCGGGCGCAACAGCGCAGGATCCAGCACATCGGGCCGATTGGTCGCCGCGATGATGATCACCCCCTCTTGAGTGTCAAATCCGTCCATTTCCACGAGAAGCGCATTCAGCGTCTGCTCACGCTCATCATGCCCGCCTCCCAGCCCATGACCACGATGCCGGCCTACCGCGTCAATTTCATCGATAAAAATCAAACAAGGCGCGTTCTTTTTGCCCTGCTCAAACATATCCCTGACCCGACTGGCCCCAACGCCCACAAACATTTCCACAAAATCCGAGCCTGAGATCGAGAAAAACGGCACATCTGCCTCTCCTGCGATCGCCCTAGCCAGCAGCGTTTTTCCCGTTCCAGGGGAACCCACCATGAGCACGCCCTTTGGAATATGGCCGCCGAGTTTTTGAAAACGCTTCGGGTCACGAAGAAATTCGACGATTTCCTGCAACTCATCCTTGGCTTCCTCCACGCCAGCGACGTCCTTGAAAGTCACCTTGTTCTTATCCCGACTCATCACACGCGCCTTGGACTTCCCGAAGCTCAATGCGCCCCGCCCCGCGCTGCGAATTTGTTGCCGAAACAAGAAATACAACACTAACAAAAACATCGCCACCGGCAGGAAACCCAGGACCGTGGACGCCATCACATTGGTGTCAGAACGGGGATTTGCCTCGAGCTGGTGTTCCTGAAGAAAGTCCCGAAGGTTTGTATTATACTGTAAGTTGACCTGCGTACGGAAATGTTCGCTAGGGGCGGTTTCTTCAAATTTAGCCCATCCCTGAATGTGTTCATTTATAGCTCCCGCCTCGCTGACTAATTCCAAAGGCTTGGTACGATCCACCCAATTGTTTTCCACTGCCTTGTGAAACTTTGAATAAGGAACTTCCAAGGTGGTTCCACCCGGCGAGCGATACATGAAAGCCCCGCCAATGAGTGCAGCAGCCGTGGCCAAAAGCAGCAGGGCGCGCCAGTTAAACTGAGGGTCGCCTCCGTTGCCTTGGTTGCCAGAGCGGGGACGCTCTGGAGTGTTGCGGGGTTCTAAATCTGACATAAATTTATTTTCCTGAAATTAACCGACGGGCAGCGAATGAGCCGTTTCGATATTATAGCACTTCGTCACACAATCGGCAACTAAACCGACAAACTCTTCAACTCCACGCCCCAGCGTCTCGCTTGCTGATTGGCCGCCTCATAGCCGCTTGATAGCCGCTTGATAGCCGCTTGAAATGAGGTTGAGAAGTATCTTGAGACCCGCGCGGAAGCATGAATGGGCAACAAACAGCCTTCTCTTCTTTTGCTCCTACCGCCCAGCAATGCTGTAGAATCGCGTCGTAGAATTCACTCCACAACGACCAAGTAACTTCCAAGTCCAACCTTCCTTTAAAACTTCAGGCGGCTCCGCCAACGCGCCACGAAGACAACCGTCTTAAAAAAATAGGCCAACAGCAGCGGCGCTATGATCAGTAACCAGAAGCTGAATTCCCAAGCGCCCCCCAAGTACCCTCCCAACAACCACGAGCATTCCGAACAATTCCTTCCGCAAACCAAACTCCTTTAAGACCTACGACGCCGCACGCCCCAACTGACGTTCCACGTACTTCGCCAGCAAATCGTACTCCAAGTTAACCCGATCTCCCGCCTTTCGCTCACCCAAGTTGGTCATCAAAAGCGTATGCGGAATAATCCAAAGCACAAAGCGGTCCGCGTGCAACTCGGCGACTGTCAGGCTAATACCGTCCACCGCTATGGAACCCTTGGCCACCAAATAAGGAACACCCTCGGGTGGCAGCGCAATCTCCAAACGCACGTCAGCGCCCCTAGGTTCGATACAAAGAATCTCCGCAGTGCCATCCACGTGTCCCTGAACAAAATGCCCCCCAAGCCGCGCCCCCACGGCCAGAGCCCGCTCCAAATTAACCCGACGCCCCTCCACTGCGCCGCCTAAACTGGTGCGGGCAAGCGTCTCCTGCAGCAGGTCAAAGCATAAAACCTCCCCCTGTTTAGCCGCCACCGTCAGGCAACAACCATTAACCGCCACGCTTTCACCAAGCTGGGCTTCCGGTGCGATTCGGTTGGCGCGCAACGATAAACGGACCCCGCCGTTAGTGTGCGCACTCAGCGCGAGCACCTCACCAGTTTCCTCGATTAATCCCGTGAACATGCCGCGAATATGGCTGATACGAGAGGCTTGGGTCTAGCACGATGCACGGAAAATTTGTTTTCGGTGATGTAATGGAACGGTGCTTGGCTCCGAGGTAGACCAAAAACGGGCAAAAAGCGGTGAGTTTCGAGCAAATCGGAGGAGGTACGGGGGCTGCGTGCAAAACAAAATAAAACGTGCATGTGCTTCTGCGCGGGGGATCCAAAGGTTTGCGGCGCACGATTGTGAAATTTTCCTTAGAGAAATTACGCGTACGTGCTACAGTTAAAACCTATGGCGATGCAGAAAAGGACAGCGTTTTCCCGTCGATTGCCGGACCTCGTCACCGAGGAACTGGCTACGGTTCTCTCTTCACGAAGCAGCTTCGAATTCAAGGACCTTTTTGATAAGGTCTACGAACGTCTCAAAGCCCGAAACGCCGCTAGCGGTGGGGAAGAGATGCTCCGTCTGCGAGCTTACGAGAAGCTCCAGAACTTGGTGTCTCGTGGCATGGTGAAGAAGGATCTCAAAAAGTATAAAGGGATTCCAAAGCAACTTGCGACGCTGCAAACCACTCCTCCTCCGTTGCCCTTGCCGGTTCCGGTAGAAGCCTAAACAGCGAAGGCCTCCCGCCAAAGTGGAGCTGAAATGACTTTTCGAGTAATTAATTTTGCTCTGCAAGGTTCTTCCCACTCAGCGACGCGTCCTTAGGCGGAATTCGTTACCGCTATCTCATTCTCAAAATGAAATCCGATTACCTTCCCATCCTGCTTCAGGTCATTATAGCCATCGGCTTCGCTTGCGGAGCATTGGGGGTTAGTTTGCTCTTAGGCAGGGTTGGTCGTCGTAACAAAACCAAAGACACCGCCTACGAGTGCGGAATGATCGCAGAAGTCGGGACACAACCCCGCTTCAGCGTGAAGTTCTACCTAGTGGCGATGCTTTTCATTCTGTTCGATCTGGAAATCGTGTTCATGTATCCTTGGGCTGTGATCTACAAGGACGCTATCGTTCAGTATGGAGCCTCGATTTTCTGGACCATGTTCAGCTTCGTTGGAATCCTGACGTTAGGTTACGTTTATGCCGTCAAAAAGGGGGCACTCGATTGGAAATCTTAGCCTCCAACAAATCACTCCAAACCGAACCAATTTAACCTTCTGTGTAAGACCCGCCTCTACGGCGGGTTTTACTGTTTGTAGGCGAAACTCGCCCAAACTCTCGCCCCTCCTTCGCACAAAACCACGCAGCTCTTATGACGCTCCAAGCCCAAATCCTGAAGCTGCTCGCCCATCCGGACTACCAACCGCTAGAAAAAGTTGGCCTCTCGAAGCAACTCGGTATCGAGCCGGGCCAGCGCCGCCACCTGCGTGACGCCTTAGCGGAACTCGAGAGAGATGGACGGGTTGCGCGCATCCGCAAAAACTATTTTGTACTGCCCGTCACTGCCAACTTAGTCACGGGCACGATCCTGGCTTTTCCCAGCGGCAATGCGAAACTGATCCAAACAGACACGCAACAAGAGCTGTTTCTCTCTCCGGCAAATCTTGGTACCGCGATGCATGGGGACAAGGTGGTTGCGCGCATTGTCCACGAGGGACGGGAGCAACCACGCGAAGGAGCGAGCCCAGAGGGCCGCGTAGTGCGCATTTTGGAGCTGGCTAATGCGACCGTTGTCGGGACCGTCGCCGCGACCAAAGGCTTCCAATACGTCATCCCTGATGATCCCCGCCTCTGCCACGACATCTACCTGCGCAAAACGCAGCTTCCCCTCGCCCGCCCGCTGGAGGAAGGAGACAAAGTCGTGGTGCGGTTGGATCCTTGGGAATCGAGACATGTGAGTCCCGAAGGCGAAGTTGTAGAAGTTTTAGGAGGGAACCGGGAACCGGGAGTGGATCTTCTTTCCTTGATGCGGCGGTACAACTTGCCCGACCGTTTTCCAGACGAGGTCCAGGCGGAAGCGAAGGCCATTCCCGAAGTGGTGCCTCCGGCGGATCACGCGAACAGAGAAGACATGCGCGTACAACCCGTCATCACCATTGATCCCGACGACGCTAAGGATTACGACGACGCCATCCACGTCGAACGCCGCTCCAACGCTTGGCGCTTGAGCGTCCACATCGCGGACGTCGCCCACTATGTAAGCCGCGGCACTGCTCTGGACAAGGAGGCGCGTCACCGAGGGAATTCGACTTACCTCGCAGGTCGCGTTATTCCGATGCTGCCCGAGCGTTTATCAAACGGAGTTTGCTCACTCAAACCAGGCGTAGATCGGCTGGCTTACTCCGCAATTTTGGACTTCGACGCCGACGGGCAGTTCCGCTCCGCCCGCTTTGCGCGCACAGTAATACGAAGCATCGCACGGCTGACTTACCGCCAAGCATTCGCCATTTTAAATTACGACACCCTGCACCGCACCGATCTACCCACGGTTCCGGAAGGCTCTCTTTGTTACACAAACCCAGCGGTTCAAGAGCGCGTGCATACGGCTTGGGAATTTGCGCAACTGCTGCGAAAAAGACGATTTGAAGCAGGCTCTCTAGATCTCGATTTTCCAGAAGTGAAGGTCTGGCTGGATGCTGACGGCCGACCAGAACGCTTGGAAAAAATTGAGAACGATCCCTCCCATCAACTCGTGGAAGAGTGCATGCTTGCAGCGAACGAAGCCGTCGCAGCATCTTTAAAAAAATCCAAGGCTCCCACCGTCTACCGTGTCCACGAGGTGCCTGATCCAGATAAACTGCAAGAGTTTAGGGAGAAAGCACTGCACTACGGCTGCAAAATTGGGGATCTCACGCAGAGACGCGAAGTCCAAAAGTTATTGAAGATTATCCGAGGGAAGCCGGAGGAATATCTTCTAAAACTGGAGTTTCTAAAAAGTCTCAAACGGGCCGCCTACGGAGTGCTACCTCTCGGACATTACGGGCTCGCCAAGGCCAACTACACGCACTTCACCAGCCCCATTCGCAGATACGCGGACTTGCTCGTGCACCGAGCTCTGGCTGGAGAATCGGGAGGACGCGCTGGGGACTTGGCTGCCACAGCGACCCACATTTCCACAACGGAACGGCAATCGGCTGAAGCCGAAAAGGATTCCGTGCAGCGGAAAAAAATGGAGTTTTTCGAGCGACAGTTACGCTCACGCAATCCGCAGGTTTTCAGCGCGGTAATTATCGATGTGCGCAGTCACGGGCTCGTACTTGAACTACCCGATGTGCTTTTCACGGGGATGATTCATGTGAGCCGTTTGCCCGATGACTTTTACACCTTCGATCCAGTGCGCCTTCAATTCCGAGGCAAACGCAACCGCAACGTGTTTGAACTAGGAGAGCGCCTTGAGGTGAGAGTGTGCCGCGTAGACACCTTTAAAAAACAGGTGGATTTTGAGATAGCCCAGCCGCAAACAGCCTCTGGGAGGAAGACGGAGCCTGAGGCCAAGCAAAGGAACAATGGGAAGCGACCCGGGCGAGAACAGGCCCACCAAAAACGAAATCCTTCCGGCGCCAAATCTGGAAAAAAGGCTAAGGCAACCAAAAAGGACGCAGGCTCCAGAGCTCCCAAACGCCGCAGACGGTAGATGAACTTAAAAATCTTTGCCGTAGGAAAGCCGAAACTAGCGTTCGCAAAAACTGGTGTGGAAGAATACACGGGGCGCCTGCGTCCGTGGGTAGGAGGCACATTAGAATTTGTGAAAGCAGGTTCGAAGGAGACGGAAAGCGCAACGCTTTTAGAACGCAGCGCAGGGTGCTTGCGGGTTGTCTTGGACGAGCGCGGGGAGGAAGTCACCAGTCGAGCTTTGGCGGGACGAGTCACTCAATGGGAACAGGATGGCTCGGTGAAGACCGTCGCGATTTTAATCGGAGGCGCAAATGGCCACACAGCAGAGTTGCGGTCGGCCGCGCATTGGACCTGGTCGCTAAGCAAGCTCACACTTCAGCACGAAATGGCACTCGTGCTTGTGCTGGAACAACTCTACCGCGCCTACACGATCAAAGCTGGAACTCCCTACCATCGGGATTAAACACATCTCGTAAGCCAACCCCTCGTCCCGTGCGCGCGCTAGTCGTGACGCAACGCCTTCACTGGCTCCAAGCGTGCAGCAACCAACGCAGGCACAAGCGCTGCCAACGCACAAATGACAAACGCGCTAGTGCATATAATCGCTAAATCCTGCGGGATCAACTTCGCCGGAATTTCGTGAAACTGATAAACTCCAGGAGGGAAAATCTGGATGCCAATTTGTTCTGATAGCCAGTCTTTAAACTCATTGCGCCAACGCAATACAGCCAGACCCAATCCGACGCCAGTGATGTTTCCAAACGCTCCAACCACCATCCCCTGCGTCAGAAAAACCCACACGATCTGCGAGCGAGTCGCACCGAGTGCCTTCATGACACCAATTTCCCGAGTCTTCATCACCGTCACAGTAATGAGCGTGTTCATGATGCTGAACGCCGCCACAATCACGATAAACAGGAGCAAGAAAAACATCGTGTTCCGCTCCAAGCGAATCGCATCGAACATCTCGCGATTGAGATCCATCCAAGTCAGCACGAACAAATCGGGATTTTTCCTGCGGATTTTCACCGCCACTTCTTGCGCCACATTCGCGTCCTTCAGCCACACGCTCACGCCGTGCACCATGTCCCCTATGCCGTATAACTCCTGACCGATATGCAACGGCACCAACAACGTCTGCGAATCGTATCCATAACGCCCCGAGGAAAACAGCCCTGTGACCGTGAGTTCCGCAGGCAAAATTAGTGAGCGCAGTTTTTGAATAGCTTCTTTCGGATTCTTCGCCGATTCCGCTTCATTCAACGCCTCCAACACTGGCCCAAAATCTTTGGCCGGATAAACCGTTATCTTATCCCCCACCATCAACCCGAGCTCCTTCGCCAAGTCCCCTCCCAATAGCGCCGAGTCGCCCGTCAACGTCGAGGTTCCAGCCACAACTGACCCCACCACTCCATCCCGCGCGCCCTCCGCCTCCGGATCCACCCCGCGGATCTGCGCCGAACGCACCGATCCCAACGCCGTTGAAAGTAGAACCGGCCCCTCCACAAAAGGAGCCGCGTTCACCACATCTTTGAACCCCGTGAGTTTCGCAGGCAAAGTGCGCCATTCCGGTAGAGGTCCGTTAATGACAATGTGCGGATCAAACCCAATCACTTTGTTGCGTAATTCCTGATCGAACCCAGTCATTACAGAAATGACCAAAATCATCACCGCGATGCCCAACGTGACTCCGAGCACAGAGACTACTGTGATCACCGAGACGAAGGTGCGCTTGGGTTTAAGAAAACGCAGCGCGAGAAAAAGACTAAAGGGCAATTGCACTGCGAAGCATTGAGGGAAGGCGGGTAAAATGTCTAGTGCTCTGTAGCAGAGTTGAGCTCAAGACTCCGTCAACATTCCCAAATAAATTCCCAGCGCCTACGCCTCCACTCGATACGTCTGCAAGCTACCCCACGGCGGCCACGCGCCCTGTTTACGAACTCCCTGTCCGTGCGCTCCCGAGACTAGCAGCGTCCCGCCATCCTCTGTAAACCGCGCGTGCGTGATCCGTTTTTTCGTATCTAGCGATGTGACCAAGCTGCCGTCTGTCGCGGAAAAAAGGCCCGCATTCCAAGTGCCCTGCGCCTGCCGACCCGCCATAAAAAAGTGCGTCCCAGCCGGGTGCCACGCAATACTTTCCATCAATCCGGCTCCCTGCAACGCATCCTTAATTTGATCCAAGCGCTCGCCTCGCGCCCAGTTCCAACGCTGCCACGTCATCTTGCCGTTACCCGCCATTGGGTCGCCCATGGGACCCATCCCGCAACACAATAAAACAGCGGCGTCCGGAGAAAAAGCTAAGCCGTAGATTCCGCCACAGTAATGGTGCGTCTTAGTCGTTCCCCACGAAGTAAATTCGGGCGTTGTCCACTGCGACACGGGTTGCCCAGAAGCTGCGTCGTTCAAATTCCAGACACGAACCTCGCCCATCATATTAGCAGCAGCCAAGTGCCGGCCATCCGCACTAAACGCGCAACTGAGAACCGGAGGCGTGTGCCCAAAGGCCGCAACCAAGTCTCCACTGCCCGTATCGAACACCTTCACAGAAGGCTCGCTTTCCGCTGCTGGCTCGTACTTCCAGCCACCGGGAACATATTGTCCCGTAGTGGTCGCAACTCGCGATCCATCCGGAGAAAGCGCCATTTGCCAGCTCCAAAAACTATGCGCTTTGAGCCGACGCCAACACCGACCACTTGCCAGATCGTGCCACAAAAGCATCCCGTCGTACCCTGCGGAAATCAGAGTCTGGTTATCAGGCAATAGCACACAACCACTCGCGTAAGATTGATGCGCCCCTTCCAACGCTTCGGTTTGGCCAGTCGCGACGTCCACCGTGTACACGTGGCCATCCACGCACGCAGCGAATGCGCGCGAACCATCCGAGGTGAAGTCGAGACCGAGAACCCCCGTGGCAAGTTTATGGTCGTGAGTAAGAGTAAGCTTCATGGTTCACGCAAGCAGCTCGCGAATCGGCGCGGTCTTGTTTTCAACGCGGTGAAACGTCGGCATTCCGGGGAGATCATACTCGCCGTTGGGATCAATCCCCAAAGCAGTAAAGATCGTAGCAAACAGATTTTGTTCGTTGTACGGCTTTTCTGAAACGTCCACTCCATCCACGTCGGTGGCACCAGTCACGACGCCGCGTTTGAGGCCGCACCCAGTCATCATCATACTCCACGCGTTCGGATAATGGTCGCGACCCCTCGCCGGATTCAGCCAAGGCGTGCGCCCGAACTCGCCCATCGCAATCACAAGCGTCGAATCCAAAAGGCCGCGCTCTTCGAGGTCGTTGACCAAATGAAACAACACTCGGTCAAGCTCTGGAACCAGCATCTGGTGGATCTCGTGCTGAAACACATGGTTGTCCCAGTTCATCCCGTTGGCCACCATCACAAAAGGCGCCCCGTTTTCCACCAAGTGCCGCGCCATGAGCGAGTGCTGGGCGAAACTACCCGGACCATACCGTTCGCGATCTTTTGCGGGGAGTTTGTTTACGTCAAAAAGATCGGCACTCGCCGTCATTCCTTTCATGCGCTCAAACGCGGCGTTCTGGCCTCGCGCAATGCCGCTACGGCGGTCCCTTTCGAACTTCGATGTCAGGAATTTTCGCAACAACTCACGAGACTCTTTGTCATCTGGGGATAGCCCCTCGGTCGCCGCCCCAAGCAATTGTGTGTAATCGCCCCCCAGGCGCACGGGTGCGTGCTCCGCCCCCAACCAACCCGCCCAATTTCCAGCTTTGAACGACTCAAATTCATTGCCCCCGGGAATGGGATCCAGCAGCACAAAATTTGGAATCTTCGCGTCCAACTGACCCATCGCTTGGGAAAGCGAACTCCCCAGCGTAGGTCGCGTGAAACCGGCTCTATCCGGATTGCCGCGCTGCAACAAATTGATCGCCTGCAGATGCTCCGACTGCGTCGTCTTCATGCTACGGACGACATTCAGTTTGTTAGCGATGCGCGCACAATTCGGAAGCAGTGAGGAAAAATGGACTCCTGGAATCGCCGTGGAGATGCTCCCAAAAGGGCCGCCTGTAGGACGCCCAGGCTTGGGATCCCATGTCTCAAACTGACTGGGCGCACCACATAACCAAAGCAGGATACAGTGCTTTTGCGCCTTCTTGGTTTCTGCTGCAAAAACGGGATTTTCAAACAGTCCGGTAAAACTCGAAACGCTTGCCAATGCACCACCGGTAAGCCCCTTCAAAAAAAGGCGGCGATGCAAAAGATGCTCATCGACGCGGCATCCTCCGGGAAGTCCTTGAATGGGATCCTTAAACATCATCAGGGCATGGTTAAAAATTCAGCGCTGCTAAGAAGCGCCCACAGCAAATCGCGCACCGCCTCGCTGTGACGGCCTTGGCGACTAGATAAAAAAGCGATCGATTGCCCCGCTTCAACTGCGTCTGGTGAACGACCGTAGACTGCAAGAAACGCCTCCTGGACGCAGGTGGCGGGTTCGGTGATCGCCGTCAAACGCTCCAACGTGCCGCCTGGAGTTGGCTTGAGAACTTGCGCAATGGTCGGCGCGTTTGTGAAAAACTGCGCCTGCTGAAATGACGCACTGTAGTCTCGTGGTAACACGTCGGGCACGGCTCCTACCGTTGCACGGCGCAAGGGTTCATCGTCTGGAGCAAACCCCGCAGCGATCCTCCACGAGCGGGCGATCTGCTCACCGGTAAGCGGCCGCTCGATGGCGCACGCGAACGTCTCAGGAGGTGCCTCGCCCGCACCTAGAGCGTACGCACGAGTCAGCAAAATTCCTCGCACGAACCGACGAATATCGTAACCGCTCGCGGAAAAATCACGGGTAAGCCACTCGAGTAATTCAGGGTGACTGGGAACATTGCGCGCGTTGATTTCATCAGCTGGATTCACTATCCCACGCCCCAGTAACGCAGCCCACATTTTATTCACAAAAGCCCTTGCCAACAATGGGTTATCTTGTGTCGCAACATCCGCAAAAGCTTCCCTTCGCGAGTATTTTGGCACACGCACTTTTGCCTTCGGATCGACATACTTATCGTCGCTATCCTCCTCTTTTTTATCACCCGAAGGCCACGTCTCCGGCAGCGAACGCCCGCTTAAAAGAGTGACGACGGCGGGCTGCGATTCCTTCTTTAGGTTCGTAAAATTCGCAAAGCCGCCAATCGCCGACTCCGCCACGCCGGTAGTTCCTTCCACGTTTTTACACCTGGAAAATGCCGCCACCAAACCCCAGTAATGCGCCTGCTTTATCTCCCTCGCCAGCGGATGGTCGTGGCACTGGGCGCAATCAATTCTTGTCCCATACACCATCGGTGCCACCGCCTCGGCAATCGCCTGATGCTCATTTTTACGTTCGTAAAGAAACCACGTCGCCCCCTTGTCTTCGGGTGTCTGAGGGCGAGCGCTCAGGACAGCGTGAACGGTTTCGTTCCATGGTCTGTTGGTGCGGAAAGAGGATTCCAAAAAGGTCCACCACCCGTTTTGCCTGCGCTTATCCTCCTGCCCCGCCCGCTTGGCTCGCCCCATGAGAAAGACGTCCCAGAGCTCGCGCATCCGAACCGCATATTCGTTGGACGAAAGTAATCGATCCACCAACACGCCTCTCCGAGTGGATTCAGGTGCCGCAAGAAACTCCGTCATTTCGTTCGCTGTGGGAATACGGCCCGCCACATCCAAAGTGACACGCCGACACCAAACTGCATCGGCAAGGGACGGCGCAGGCGTTATCCCACGCTGAGTCCAACCCTCAGCGATCAGCACGTTCACAGCCTCGGTTACCGAACTAAATTGCCGCTCGGCTTGGGTCTTCCCCACCTCTGGTGGCGCAACAATCATCGCGGCGATCCACTCTCGAATCGTCTCGCGCTCCGACTGGGAAAGCTGCTTTTTAGGCGGCATGTGCGCCTCTACTCCTTCTGCGAGCTTGAGAAAAAGCGGGCTCTCCTCCGGCTTACCCGGCACCACTACCACTCCGTCATCGCCGCCCTTGAGCACAGCCTGCGGGGTATCCAGTTCCAAGCCGCCTTTCTGCTCAATTGGACCGTGACATTTGACGCACTGCACGTCGAGTAGCGCCTGCACTTTACCCGTCCACAAGCGCCCTGCATCCGCCGCCAGAGCCGCAGGTGCACAGGCGAGAGCGAGCGATAAAAGGGTCAGAAATCGGGTGGACATGTCGGGATGAAAGGCAACTCCTCACGAACCGTAATCTTAGAAGTTAGACTCATGAGACTACGCGATGGCCCTTCCCTCTCCGAGCCGAATACACGCTCGGCAGTTGGTTTAAATTTATGGAATAGGATGCCCCTTCGCTGCCGTCCACAGTGCGTACCAATCCTCGCGCTCGAGTCTTAATTTTGTCGCCGCCGCAGCAGCTCGAATCCGCTCGGGCTTGTGCGTGCCGATCACCGGAAGCGCCCCTACGGGATGCGCAAGAATCCATGCGTAAGCAAGTTGATCAAGCGTAGCCCCGTCGTATTTTCCAGACAATTCCCGCCCAAGTGCCTGCAAACGTTGACTGGCCGCATGTGAGGTGTCCCACAACAAAGCCCTCGCAAGCGGGCTCCACGCCATCGGCCGGTAGCCATGCTGTTGGGCATGATCAAAGATGCCGTCGTAGACCGGATCCATGTGTAGCAAACTAAACTCCACCTGGTTAGTCACCAATGGTTTCAGCATCCGTGAATTCAGCGCGTCAAACTGTGTAACGCTGTAATTGGACACACCCGCGTGACGAATTTTACCGGCTTTGAGCAGCCGGTTCAGCCCCTCGGCCGTTTCGTCCACTGATGCGAGCCAATCGGGTCGATGCACCAACAAAAGATCTAGGTAATCCGTTCCGAGAAACCGGAGCGACTTCTCGGCACTTTTCACGATTCGCTCGGCCGTTGCATTATAAAAAGCGGTCTTGCGGTCAGGATGAAATTCGCACGGCACGTATATCCCGCACTTACTCACAATTTGAAGTCGCTGGCGCAGAGAACGATCCACTGCCATAGCCGCCCCTAGAGCCTCCTCTACGCGGTACGCGCCGTAAATTTCGGCCGTATCCACCGTGGTGATGCCCACCTCTTCGCAGACTCGCAAGCGACTGTTCAACCCTTCGGCTGTGCGCGTGGCAGGATCATCCAGAACTCGCCATGTACCGAACACCAAACGCGAGAACTCTGGGCCGTTGGAAGAAAGAGAAACTTTGGGAACCATCAGAGGCCAAGTAAATCACGCATGGCCGCCCAAAATCAATCAAAGCAATACGACGAGGGACAAATGAATTGAAAGCAGCCAGCCTCGCTGAATCACTCCGAAAAAGTCCATACGTAAAGGTCTTCAACTTTCTTCCTCGCCCAAGGCGTCTTGCGCAGAAAAGTGAGACTCGATTTAACGCTCGGCTCCCAATTGAAACAACGAATGTCAATCCGCTGCCCCAACTCTTCCCAACCGTAGTGGGCCACCAAGGCCAAGAGGACTTTCTCCAAAGTAATCCCGTGCAACAAATCATTAGGGTGGGCTTGTGACATTGCTCAGTTTAAAATGAAAATTAGAAATACGCTGGACTCCGAAAGAGACTGCGCCAATAGAGAAAGGGATTATGGCAAAAGGAAACAACAGTCAGAAAAAGGAAACAAAGAAACCTAAGAAGGAAAAACCTAAAGTCCTGGCGACGCGAAAGACTAATTGATCCGATCAATCACCGCCATGTCCAGACAGTTGCACCTTACGGCACTGTTGCTAGTGGCGGCCTCGGTCCCAGCAGGCGCTGCACGCAAGCCCTCAGCGGCGTTGACTGAAGCTCTGGAAAAACACGATGCAGCCGCCATCCGTGAGGCTGTGGCCTCGGGTCTAGAAAAGCTGGGCGACCGTGCGGGCAGACCCGAAGTCCCAGACGAGTTTCACCCAGTGTCTAGCGATCTAAAGTCGCTTACCGTCGCCGAAGCTCGGGACAGCTTTCATGTCCTAGTGGATCGGATAGCAGAACCGTTTCCTTGGACGAAAGATGCCCCGCCAGAGACTCTGACCATGCCTTTGCGCGCCGTCGCATCGGTTCTAACGGCCGCTGCGAACACGCTCCTCTACGCGCAAGATCGCGACGGCAAAGCTCGTAGCGCCGGGACTTGCGCAGCTACATTTCTCATCAAGGCGCAGCGCGACGCAGGCGCTGGATGCTTCCCTTTTCCCGCAGCTAAAGGGACTTCCAAGGCGAGGGCGATGGAGGTTGCAACCCGCTTCATGGAGCAGGCCGAAAAGCAGGGGCACCTCCAAAGTATTGTGCGCAACGGTTGGGTCTTCGACGACTTGTCGGATGGCGGCCTGCAGTTTGACAACGGCGAATGCGGCGTCGCCATGTGGGAATGGTACGCGGCCACCGGCGACCCAGAGGCGCGCCAGTCAGCACTGGCTGCGAGCGAATGGGCGATGAAACGCCAGCTTGTCCCCAATTGGAACTACAACAGCTTTTCCGTCAACCTCCTCGCCAAATCGTTCGCGATGTCCGGTGAATCGCGCTTCTTGGAGGCAGCCTTACACAAAGCCCTACTCGGCGTCCTCCCTGGCCAGCTCACCGACGGCCCGCACGCTGGTCGCTGGATGGATCCACACAACGCTCGGCCCGCCTACCACTACATCATGGTTCGCGCCCTAGCCCAACTTGCCTCGGTGCTTCCACAAGAGCATCCAGACATGGCCACGATCAAAAATGCGCTCCAACTCGGACTCAGTTGCCGCAATCAGGAAATCATCGCAAAAGGCGTCATGAACAAAGATAAGGCGACTGAAGCACTGCTTCTCGTGCAAACCGTCTTCGCCGCCGAACCTGAATTCCTCCAAAAAACCGCGTCCACACGAGCACTTGAATTGATCGCTGGAGCGCTCGCGCAAGAAGCACGCACCGGAAAAATTCCGCTCTCTCCCGCCGAGTGGACCGCATTTCTCGCTCACACGTTAGCCCTGAGAACAGGCGGCGGGCTATAATTTGAAACGGCGCGAATTTTCTCCTCCCCCACCCGCTCTGCTTACATTTCCCGCGCCCAATCGGGACGCTGTTTCAAGTGAAACAACATCTCACCCGCCTTAGGAACGTGCAGAATGCCCTCTTCTTCCCTGTTGGCAAAATCCTCCACGCGGATGGAGGCGGGATCTCTATAACCTAGGTTTATCGCCTTACACGTTGCTTCCGGAATTCCCGTGGCCAGAGTCACTTGAACTCGGCAGTTCTCGAGCCCATCCACATAAGAGCCAATTCCTCGAACATGAGTGGAATGCGCGAGAATGCCCCAAGGGTAGTCTTTAAATTTGTCCCATTGCTGGAGAAAAAAGTCACGGCAGTGGTACCCGATCTCCTTAATGAGCGCGCCGTGCGTGAGCGAAATTTCGTGAATGTGCGGCGCGTAAATAATGAGCTCTCCACCGTCTGCAACGACTGGCTCGAGCTTGTACATACATTTGCCCCCGACCCAAAGCTCGTCGTACATCTTGGGTGCGCAAGAAAGCACCGTATGAAAGGCGCGCTCTTTAGTTTCGATATGCAACTGGCGGGAAAGCTCACTCGCGGCGTCCCACGCACTCTCGGGCGTGCCACAGAAAAGGCCTGCCAATTCTCCTTGATCCACAACCATCGCGAGACAAGTCTTGGGCACCTTGACCAACGCCGCTGCGCGATCCACCACCTTTCGCACTGGGGTCCACTTGTTGCCTATGATCATTGGGTTGGTCACCACCGCGCCTAACCAATGAAAAAAGTTAAGAATTTCAGGCCCGCTTACGCCTGGAAAAAGATACTTATTCCCCCCAGAAAATCCGACGACCTCGTGCGGAAAGACTGGACCGCAAATGATAATACGATCGTATTCCAACACGCTGGCGTTGATGTCCACCGGAACATCCATCGCAAAGAGTCCCCCGCTAAGCCCACTAATCTCATCGCTGCTGATAATGCCTATCCGCTTGAGCGCAGCGGGATTATCCCATTGATGATTATGAAACCCCACTGCAGCGTACTTTCCTCTGCGCTCTTCGAGTGAAATCTCCAACCTCTGACAAATCGCCTCCTCACTCATCGGCTGATGCGTCCCCAAGGCAATCATCACATCAAGCTCGCGCACCACTTTGCCGAGGTGTGCGTGGAGTGTTTGGAACAACTGCCCCACCGGACAAGTCCGCGTGGAGTCGGGGATAATTAACACCACGCGTTTCCCACGATAATCCTCAATCGGACAAGATTCACTGACCAAACGAATGACGTCTGAAGGCGAAACGGAGGCTCCAACAGGTGCGACACAAGAAAGGGGGGCAGGATGTTGCATGGGCTTTTATTCAGTATTTAACGCTTGGCTAATCGAGCAATCGCTCTGGCGCGGTTGGTGTATCAAATCAGGCGGTGAGGCACGCGTCCAAGGCAGACAGTAACTCGCCGACAGACGCCTCAGTCTCATCTCCCATGTTTGAGAGCCGGAACGTTTTACCTTTTAGCTTTCCGTAACCGCCGTCGATAATGAAACCGTGGGAACGCTTCACGCCCGCGACTAAAGCAGCCACATCAATTCCGCGATTATTGGAAACGCAAGTCAACGACTTAGAGCGGTAGCCTTCCGGCGCAAAGAATTCTAATCCATGACGACGCACCCAATCATGAACCAGCGCGTTTGTGGCAGCATGCCGAGCGTGCCGAGCCTCAATCCCTTCGGCAAAAATATCCTCCAACTTTGATTCTAACGCGTAAATGTGCGAGATCGAGGGAGTGGAAGGAGTCATGTCCTCGAGCTGATTCTTTTGAAACTCAATAAAATCAAAATAGTAACCGCGCCCTGAAATAGAGGCGGCCCGGCGCATGGCCTTTTCACTGGCTGAAAAAAGGGCGAGGCCCGGTGGCATTGCGAGAGCCTTCTGAGAGCCAGTTAGCAGCACGTCGATCCCGAGAGCATCCATCGCAATAGGCACAACCGAGAAGGACGAAACGCTGTCTACGATCAGGCAAACTTCAGGAAACTCCCGCATCACCTCGGCGATTTCAGCCAGCGGTGACATCACGCCAGCCGAGGTTTCATTGTGAATGACAGTCACCGCATCAAAGCCTCCCTGCTTGAGATGTTCGCGGATTTGTTCACCCCGAATTGGTTGCCCCCATTCCACTTGCAACCCGACAGCGTCCTTACCGCAGCGCTTCGAGACGTCGAGCCACTTATCTGAAAACGCTCCGCACATACAGTTCAGAACTTTGCCTGAACCGACCAAATTGCGGACGGCTCCCTCCATCACTCCCCAAGCCGACGATGTGGAAAGAAAGACAGGTTGCGTCGTCTCAAAGAGCGTCTGCAAGCGAGACTGAATGCCACCGTAAAGTGATTTAAAGTCGCCGCTGCGGTGACCAATCAGAGGCTTACAAAATGCGGCGAAGGTTTTCTCGGAGACTTGAACCGGACCGGGAATAAAAAGTTTCATTGAAATACGAAGTAGTGGTGAGGCTGTATGAAATGGCCTCGGAACGGGAAATTACAAGGGGCCAAGCACCTCGATAATACGAAGTGAGGCCCAGAGATTGTTGCTAAAAACCAAGACCCGGAGGAAGCCCCATTCCACCGGTGAGCTTGCCCATCTCTGAGCTCGCCAGAGCTCGGCCTTCTTCGATGGCCTTGCGTACAGCCGTCAGGACCACTTCCTCCAACATTTCAACATCCTGCGGATCAACAACCTCGGGGGATATTTTGATGGAAAGCACATCTCCACCGCCGTTTGCAACGACGGTCACCTTCCCTCCTCCGGCCGTTGCCGTGACAGTCTTCTTCCCAAGATCTTCCTGCGCTTTAAGCATTTGCTCCTGCATCTTCTGCGCCTGCTGCATCATTTTTTTTATATTCATAAATTCGCTTAAACCGCTTCTAAACGGGCTTTGAAAATCTCGAGGGCTTTCCGGATCAGTGGATCGTTTTTAAATTCTTCCATCGGATCCTTGGGTAAAACTTTTTCGGGCGCAGGAGGCTGAGCCACCGGACGCAATTGAATACCCGCGCGCATTCCCACACTCAGCTTTAAAGGAAAGCCCGCGACTTTCTGAAGGACTCCCTCCAGAAATCCACGGTTATTCTCTTGGGCAACATACTCTACTGCAAGTGTTTGATCCGCCGGAAAAAGAATATGCGCAATCCCCCCCACAACCTCAGCCAGCACACCCGCCTCAACCCACATCGAGATCAAAGGTCGCTCTTTGCGAACCATCTCCACCATTACCGGCCAAAGCTCTTCGACCTTCCAAACGCGATCAGATGATGAATCTACCACCTGCGGGACAATCGTATCCTGAACCGTTGAACGCTCAACAACGGGAGCCTGCTCTACGCTCGGCTTCGCCGCTTCAGGGGCTTGAAGATCCCTAATCTCCTCGGGCTTGATAATCGTGGTTTTCGGAATTGCTGGGGCGGCTGGGGAAATCGTGGTCACCGAAGGTTGGTGGACAATAGCGGCAACTGGCTTAGCTGCGGGAATAGCCAACGCGACGGGCCTAGGTGGCTGCTGCTTCTGACGATTTGGAGCAGCCACGGTACCTTTCTCGCTGGGAGGACGTCCCTCGCGAATCGCGCCCAAGGCATCGAGGACTTCGCCTAGCGTGACCTGAGAAACCGCTTGAATAGCACGCAACAAGGCTACCTCCAGATACATCTGTTTGTTGGAGGCCCACTTCATGCGCTGCTCAGCCGAGGCGCACAAATCGATCAGCTCCAACAGACGCTCCCGATTCACATCCGCGCACTGCGCTTGAAGTGCCTCCACGACAGAGCGTCCCAATTCTTCTTCAAGTCCACGAGGGTCCGCTTGGGCGAGCAAAAGGTTGCGCAGATGGCCGATTAAATCTCCCATCAACTGAGTCAGGTCACGGCCGGCCTCCGCCTGTTCGTGAACCAAGCGCATTGCATGGGGAGCGTCCTGCGCCAAAAGTGCACCGCAGAGCTCGCTTACCGTCTGCCGCGAAGTGAAGCCGAAAACAGACAGCACATCCTTTTCCTCCACGGTCTCTCCGCAAAACGCAACCAACTGGTCCAGCATAGATTCAGCGTCGCGCATCCCACCGTCAGCACCAACAGCAACAGCCAGCGCCGCCTCATCACTTAAAGCGACACCTTCTTGCGCTGCGATGTGCTTGAGATGACCGGCGATCACTGGAGCGCCGATACGTTTCAAATCAAACCGCTGGCACCGGGAAAGAATGGTTGCAGGAAGCTTCTGCACGTCGGTGGTGGCGAAGAGAAATTTGACGTGTTGAGGAGGCTCTTCCAACGTCTTGAGCAGCGCGTTAAAGGAACCGGCCGAGAGCATGTGCACCTCGTCGACAAGATACACTTTGTACCGTCCACGGGCAGGCATGTACTTCACGTTATCGATAATGATCTCGCGCACCTTGTCCACTTGTGTGTTGGAGGCTGCGTCGAATTCCAGAACATCCAGAGAGTTACCACCTGCAATCTCTCGACAGGAATCACACCGACCGCACGGAGAAATCGTCGGCTTGTCGCTGGATAGACAGTTGAGCGCCATCGCAAGAATCCGCGCGGAAGAGGTCTTGCCTGTGCCGCGCGGGCCGACAAACAAATAAGCGTGCGCCAAGCGGTTCTGCTGAATGGCGTTCTTCAGCGTACGCGTGATGTGTTCCTGGCCCACCACGTCGTCAAACGTCTGGGGGCGGTATTTTCGGGCAAAAACCGTATAGCTCACAAACAAAGTATGGCGGGATTTCAATCCATTTGCCAATGGTCTTCACACACCCGTTTTAGTCTAAACATTCGGGGCGTGTTCAACCTCATCTTTCAACACGAAGACGGTGCGGGCACTCGCGTTGAAGTCCATAATGCCGGCATAACGTCCCCATGCGACCATGGTTTGTAATATTTTCTCGGGATTGTCGTATGGGAGCGCGCTGGCGATATCTTTCAAAATCTGATCCGCTTCCACCTCGTCTTGCAGGCGCAAGTATTCAATGATGATGTGAAAGATCCGCAGATTATGAATCTGATCAGAAAAAATTAGCCTTCTTCCAATGCGGTCGGCCGAGAGAAAACTCTGCCCGAGTTCGGTGAGGCGCACATCATTTTTGGGGGTGTCAACGAGCTCCAGAATTTCAGCTGCCTTCACAATTCCAATCGTCTCGCCAAACTCTTTTCCAATCTCATTGGAGATGTCGTAGATGTTGGTGAGATCCGGCGTGTCCCTCAGAATACTCAACAGCCCAAGAATCTGACCCACTGGAACATAAGGAATTGATTCCATCCGATTCCGAGCTCTTGAAATGGGAGCTCCCGAGACAATGGTCGGTTCTGGAGGATGATCGGGAAGTGTCAGCGTAGTAATGGTCTCGTGGATCGTACGCACAAGACTTTGGAATTCAGGACTTTTAGAGTCTCTCGGATAAGGGAGATTGTTTTCCAAAACCAACCCCAAGCGGCCTGGGCGCGGGAATAAAATGCAAATCCGAGTGGCCATCTCCACTGCTTCCTCAATGTTGTGAGTGACCATGAAGACGCTCTTGAGAGTGGCATCTTTGCGATGCCAAAGGGTGATCATTTCATGCCTCAAATTCTCAGCTGTAAGCACATCCAGCGCACTAAAGGCCTCGTCTAAACACAAGATGGCCGGCTCGGATACAAGAGCCCTCGCAATACCAACCCGCTGCCGCATCCCACCAGAAATCTCTCGCGGATATGCAGCGTGGTAGTTTGAAAGGCCTATAAGCTCAATGGCCTTCTCCACTGCGGCATCTCGCTCGGCACGCGGTAAATTTTTCGCCATCAACCCCACCTCGACATTCTGCTCTACAGTGAGCCAAGGATAGAGCGCAAAGGTCTGAAACACGACTGAGGCGTGTGAATTAATCCCCTCCATCGGTTGACCATAACACAGAACCCGCCCGCTGGTAGGCGTCGCAAGGCCGGTGAGACAGCGCAAAATCGTCGACTTGCCTGACCCAGACTGGCCCAACAACGCGAGCAATTCGCCCTCATGCACGGCGAGATCAATCTGATCGAGCACCTTCATTTCGCTGCCGCCAGCCACGGTGAAAGTTTTCGTGACATTGCGCAGTTCGACAATGACCGGCGACTTCTCGAACGCGGCTTGCTTCGGTGAGGTGGAAGTTTGGATCATGGCTAATCAAGACGGAAACGGCGTTCGGCCAACGCATAAAGCCTCCGCCAAATAAGTTGATTGGTGACAATTACGAAAATGGACATGGTGCCGATGGAGCAAAGAATCAATGGCGTATCTCCACGCTGCGTCACCTCCGCGATGAGAGCACCAAGCCCATCAGCCTTCAACGTCGTGTCCCCCCAAGTCGCTAGTTCCGCCACTATGCTGGCATTCCAAGCACCACCTGCGGCCGTACATGCACCCGTGACCCAGAACGGAAAAATTGCAGGTAAAATGAGGGTCCGCCACAACGCCCACCCTCGCAACCCATAAGTGCGTGCCGCGTCCTTGAGGTCGTTGGGAATGGCCATGGCGCCGGCAATTACATTAAAAAGTAGGTACCATTGCGTCCCCATTGCGATGAGCAGGATACTGCCCCAATTCATTGGAATTCGCCACGCCACAAAAAGTCCCACAACAATTGGGAAGGTCATGTTGACTGGGAATGACGCGGCGATCTGCGCTAGAGGTTGAGCCACGCGAGCCGCCTTGGGATGAAACCCGATCCACACTCCAACCGGCGTCCACAACAACGTAGCCAGAAGCGTCATGGTGAACACCCGCAGCATCGTCAACACCCCCAGCCACGCAATATGCCCTGCCATTTCCAATGAAACCCCGGCATGCACGGCTTTGGCAGCATCTACTAAACCTCGGACTGCGTAAAACGCAGCGAATAAAACGAGTGCGGAAAAAACGCATACGTAAAAAAGGTACTGCACTTTTGCGCTCCCCTTTGCGACAACACGCCGCGGACCGTTTCGACGAACGCTCAGCTGAGCAAACCATTCTACGAGTGGGTCGAAAACTCGGCGCGAGAACCACTCCAGAACGACGCTTCCCCGTAGCATGTCGTAAAACCAAGACCCAGGGGCTTCGGTGGATTCCGTGAGTTCCATTTTAAAGCGATCGGCCCACGCGATGAGAGGTCGCCACACCAACTGATCACTCGCGACGATGACAACCAACATCGCCGCCACGGCCCAGAAGGCTGCCGTATTATCGCCTCGCTCCACAGCAGCAGCCATGTAGGAGCCTATGCCTGGGAGCTTTATATTCTTACCCATGACACTAATGGCTTCACTCTGCGCCACGAAAAACCACCCTCCACCAAAGGACATCATAGAATTCCAAAGAAGGCTGTGCATCGAAGCGGGCACCTCCAACGTTCGAAACCGCTGCCAACGCGTCAGGCCGAAAGTTGCTGCGGCATCCTGCAGATCTCCCGGAATTGTGACCAACGAATGGTAAAAACCAAACGTCATATTCCACACCTGACCTGTGAAAATAGCGAAGATACTGGCGCACTCCACGCCGAACAAGCTGCCCGGAAAAAGGGCCATGAATCCCGCCACCGTGGCTGATAGAAAACCGAGCACTGGAACCGATTGCAGCACGTCGATTGCGGGCAAAATAAAGGCGCGGGCAATACGGCTTTTAGCTGCGGCATAACCAATACCAAAGGTAAACAGCAAGGAGCAACCGAACGCCATCCACATACGAAGGAGTGTACGCCCCGCGTAATAAGGAATACTCCAGACGCTCTCATCGAGGGTGGGTACCGCCCGCTCGTCAAACCCCACAAGCATACCACTCGCAAAATGGATGATGCTCCAAGCCAACCCTATAATTCCTAAAATAATAAAAACATCCATCAACCCAAACCCACCCCGGTGTTCAGATGCTTTAAGTTGAGGGAGTTCGGGATTCATTCGGCAGTGGTAAGAACAACCTTCTTAAAATAATTAAAAATAGGTGCCATGAAACCTTGTTAAAATGCAGGGCGTTTCACAGATTGAATTTTGACCACGAGCTTCTAAACTCCACAAAAGATTCGCTGCCATGTTCACTTATTTTCCGTAATACACGATTCTAATTTTTAATCGCAATTTCCTATTCCACAGCGAACCTCGCTCTTGTTGCCATGTCCCATCCACCCCAACTGACTCCACACCAGCTTCAGTCTCTTAACCTTTTCTGCCGCGCGGTTTCTTCTAGCAAGAACTTGCGCAAATGGTTCACGTCGTTGGGCTCACTGTCGCCCAACTTACGAATGAATGCGATTATGCAAATCACCACTGAAATGCGACGCGAGCAGGAGGATCTTACACTTATCGGAGCAATTTGCAGTCTATCAGATCATGACGTTTACGCGGCTGCAAAACAAGCAGTCGACGATCTCTAAACGCTACACCCCGCGTTGCGCATTGAAGCCCATTGGCTTCAATATTTCCTTCTATGGCCACCATCGCGGTGTTGGGAACCTTGGACACCAAGGGAGTGGAACATCAGTTCGTGGCAGACTGCATCAGCCGTCACGGACACCAAGCGCTGCTCATCGACGTCGGCACCGAGGGCGCGCCTCAAGTCAATCCGCACATTTCGAGGGAAGCGGTTGCCAAAGTGGCGGAAGTGGATCTCGCATCTCTAGGCGATGATCCAGCAATGGCGCATGATGCAATGAGCCTTGCAGCCCCAATCATTCTTTCAACGCTATTTCGCCAAGGAAAGATACAAGGCGTCATTTCCTTGGGCGAGGGTGGTGGCACTGCCATTGCAACATCCGGAATGTGCGCGTTGCCCTTGGGCTTTCCAAAGCTCATGGTCTCCACACTGGCCAACGGAAACACCGCGCAATACGCCGGAGCCAAAGATATTGTCATGATGCCGAGTATCGTTGATGTCGCCGGACTCAACCGTATCTCACGCCCTATGCTCACCCGTGCCGCAGGTGCGATCTGCGGAATGGTTGAGGCTGCTCAAGCTGAAAACGGGGCTCAGGACCGGCCTTTAATTTTCGCAACCGTGTTCGGCAACACTACCAGTGGAGTAAGCCACGCGCGCAGCATTTTGGAGGGAGCCGGTTACGAGATTATCACGTTCCATGCTACAGGAGTTGGCGGTCGCGCCATGGAGGCTCTCCTCGAAACCGGCGTCGCAGCTGGTGTCCTCGATTTCACCACAACCGAGTGCGCGGATGAAATCGTGGGCGGAGTACTTTCCGCAGGGCCCACCCGTTTGGAGGCCGCAGCCAAATCCGGAACCCCGGCAATAGTGACACTGGGATGTCTGGATATGGTCAACTTTTTCGCGAAGGAGTCCATTCCTGCAAAGTTCCGTGACCGCACACTGTATGAGCACAATCCCCAAGTCACGCTCATGCGCACCAACGAGCAAGAAGCGGCGGCTATTGGCACGGCGATGGCGCAGCGCATCAACCAATCTATCGGACCCGTTAGCGTTCTATTGCCACTTAAAGGAGTTAGTGCCATCAGCGGTCCAGGCTATATATTCCATGATCCGAAAGCTGACGAGGCACTCTTCTCAGCTTTGCGCAGCACCTTACGCAGCGACATCCCAGTGGTCTCGCGCCCGGAAAACATAAACGAACCCGCTTTCGCAGAAGCCTGCGCGAAAGAACTCCTCAAAAATATCGAGCAAAAAGCCTTGTCCGACCGCGAGCGGCGACGTCTGGGAGACTGACAACGCAACTCTCAACGCCGAATGTGCAGCAACAACGGCGGACCCACTTGACCTCCGTCGCCTTTCGCTCGCAAAAAAAACGTGCGGTCGCAGTCTTGTACCCACTTGGCAGCAGTTACGAAAAATTCCCGCTCGGTTTCTCCCTCGGGAATGAGCAAACCGTTGAGTCCGACGTTATCGACATACACACCATGGGGGAGATTGCGCGCAGAGTCGTTTCCTCCCAATTCGATACGCTCCTTAAAGTTTAATCGCTCGGCTCGCACTCGCGCACTAATTGTTTCACCCGGACGCAGAGTAAATTCGACAGGCTTGCCCGCAGATGCTGAATTTCCGTTAGGCGCCAGAACCTTCACGGTAACCTTGGGTGCAAGACCAACTTGTATTTCACCTAATCCAGCGAAAGAGTGCCTGACAACCCGTCCGTTAATGGAGCCGCTAGCAACCAACCGAGTCCGAGCTCCCACTTCAGGGGTGGGCTTCGTGATGCCGGCCTCAGCATAAATGGCACCCCACGCGAAGGTCTGCCCGGGTTCTATAAATAACGGTGTCGTCGCACTAAAGCCCGGAGGCAAATCGGCCACATCAACGCGGATCTCACCTTCAAAACCGTCTTTGCGTTTGGCTGTTATTTGAAACTCCCTGCCGCTTCCGGGGCTCACCACGGGCTTTACACCGCTTGAAACGCTGACGGTAAAATCGGGCTGTGAACGGCGGCATAGCAAACGGTAAGCCGCATGGGCATCTCCAAAACCGCGCGCGTCGCTCATGCGCAATTGAAAGTCCGCCTCCTCGGGTGCTGTGAAATGAAGCACCGAATCATGACCTCCTTCACGAGAAGAATCGTCGTCGTTTTCGTACGGCAATCGGAAAACCGGCAATCCGTTGGAGGGCGGTTGGGCTCCAGGGGGAAGCGGACGAACCGTGTAGACTGGCTGTCCAAGAGGGTGCGCAAGAGCGGTGGTGTCGTAATAATTCTGACGATTGCCGAGGCCGGGATAAACCGTGAAGCCCGAGTCAGGACCGCTCGGATACATCCACAACTTAAAAACCTCTCCATTACAGTATACCAATTCGTTCAACTCCATCTCGGAGTAATGCTGGATCCGGAAGTCATTAGATGCCTCGGAATTTTTGCCCCGAAAGCTCAACCACGAGGAGCGGATCGCCTGCAAAGCAACCCGCTCAATCGGCTCACCCAAGGCGTTCCTTACTTCCAAGCGAGAATCCAATGTCGATTTTTCGCGCTCCGCAACCACCTCGAAAACCCAATTTTCTCCCTTTTGCGAATGGAAACGAAAAATGTCCACATCCCCTGGGTGCCCGATTTCCCCACGGATTTCCGCCGGAATCTTAACCTCTTGGGCAAGCTCGGTAACGCCGTTGGGTTCGATCTCCTTGAGCACCGAGAGCGAAGTTGACTCGGAGGGAATGTCGCTAACAATTACGGTCTGTTGAGCCACGGCTGCAACTTCTGCGCGGGTCTGAGTCGGCAACACCAAAATGTCCAAAGAGCCGTCCATACGGGCTACCAGCAGGCGCTCTCTGTCGAGTATCTGCAGCGCAGTGACGTTGTCGGCTTGTGGAGGGTAATCCTCCAACAATTCGAGCGCGGGCAAGCTCCAAACCTTCAAGGAGCGATCCCACGCAGTGGTGACGAGGCGGTCTCCCGCGGCAGAAATACTCATTCGGTTGATTGCGGCTTCATGGGCAAACCTCGCCTCCAAGAGCGGGTTGATTTCAGATCGCTCCCTGCTTTTGAGTGCCCAAAGACGGATCCTTCGATCTGCAGCCACCGCCAACAACTGGTTGCCATCTGGGGTGAAACAAACATCAAACACCTCACCCTGCGGCTCCTTTAAAGTATCCAAGCGTTCTCCATCCCGAACCCTCCACACCTTGACGGTTTGATCACCGCTGGCACTCGCGAGTAACGACCCATCGGAGTTAAACGCGACTCCAAAAACCGCTCCATTGTGTCCACTCAGCGTGCGAAGAGGATGTCCCGACTGCGCATCCCACAGCACAATCTTGGCGTCGTAACCAGCCGTGGCAACCAGACGCTCGTCTGGTGAAAAGCGCACGGTGTAAAGTAAATCAGTGTGGCTACCTTCAAATTTTACTGGTGAATCCTTAGAATCCAAATGCCACACGCAAGCCGAGCCAGACCGGCCCGCAACGCCCGATCCAACGGCAAGCCGCTTTCCGTCCTTTGAAAACTCCAGCGAGGTAACTTTACCAGACAGACCACTCAACTCTCTGACCACTTTGCGGGTCGCCATCTCCATTAGCTCAACTTTGTGATACCGCCCGACCGCAAGAAAGCGACCGTCAGGAGAAGCAACAGCTGCAGTAACGGCACGCGAGGGTACCACGGGTAACGCCAAGTCTGGCACCGTAACAAGGGAGAGAATCGAAACATCGGGCGCACTCGGTCCAGGCGCACCTGCCTTCAACCAAGCCTCCAAAACACCGAGTTCTGCCTCCGTTGGCTGTGGCTCTTTCTTGGGCGGCATCGCGGGCTTGCCATTCCGAATCACCTTCTGCAGCAAACTTTGGCTTTTGGAGCCGTCCGGTAACGGAGAGCTGTGTTCACCCCCAGCTTTTAAAGATGCGTAAGTCTCCAAATTCAGTTCGCCTTCCTTCTCTTTCCCCCCGTGGCAACCGCAACAATAGTCGCGTAAAATCGGTGCCACATCGGCGTGAAAATCAGGGACGACACCCAGCAGCTGCGGTGAGATCGAAAGCAAGAAACCGAGGATGCTCCTCAAGGGAAACTTTTTCATGAACAATAATGTTAGCCCTTCCTCATTTCCTTAGTGCTGGAAAAGAAACTCGCGGCTTGTCAGAAGAGACCAAAATAAATCCTCCACCGATGCTCGGCGATCCGCCTCTGGAACCTCGGAAAGCAATTCCAAATAAACTTCTTTCTCATGCGCCGTGGGAGCTCTGCCAAGGCAGCGCAAAAAAGCCGCATTCACCAAAGCCGCATCGTCTTTTGGTTCAAGCAAGAGACCGCTCACAACACCCGTTGGTGCGGCGAGCTTACCATTTAAAGTCGTGCCATTCGCAAGATGGAGCGCCTGAATCACGCTCGGCTGGCTGGATCGCTCACACTCGCAGGTAATCTCGCGTTGGTTACGTCCAAACGCTTTAAGAAAATAAGACTTCACCGACGAATCGAACAATTGAAGCGCACGAGAACCCTTTGGATAGAACTCAGTCTTTTCGCTAGAGCCGTCACCAAGGAGGATTTCCGTGAAGGCCTCGGGCACTGCAGTGACACTGCAAATCGCGTCATTGAGGACCTCGGCGCCGAGACGTCGCGGATAATATCGTGAGAAATAGCGCGTATCCTCCCGATTACGCGGCAGAGGCTCACTGGAACGTTGATAAGCGGCGCTTTGAAGAATCAAACGCATCAGAGATTTCAGGTCGTAATGTTCTGCGACAAGAAACTCGGTGAGTGCCGCAAGAAGCATCTCGTTGGTAGCAGGGTTGGACGCGCGCAAATCATCCACAGGGTTGACGATCCCAATTCCAAAAAACCCCGCCCAGATTCTGTTGACTATGGCCCTCGTAAAATAAGGGTTTTGCGGCGCAGTCAACCACGCGGCCAAGGCCTCTCGACGATCGACTCCCTCAACATCTTTTACCGGCACGGCATCCAGCGGTGCAGCCGGTTGCGCCCGGCCGGTGCGCGGCTGAAGGAGATCTCCAGAGGGAGCAGAGTACACGGTCCGAGCCCCATCACCGGATCGAGCATCTCCGCCCCAGCCCTTAGCACGAACCCGTGCGAATAGATTTGCGAAGGCGTAGTACTGATCGTTGGTCCATTTTTCCAGTGGGTGATTATGACACTTCGCGCAGTTAATCGAGAGCCCCATAAACGCCTGACTGACGTTCTCTGCCATCGTCTCAGGATCCTGATGTACCGCGTAAAAATTCGTCGCTCCCATCTCCATACTTCCCCCACGAGCCGTGACGACCTTACGAACCAAGACATCCCAAGGGACGTTTTTTTCCACTTCAGCTCGCAACCATTGCGCGTAAGTCTTGACTGCCGCCGGACGCAGATGCGCGCCGCTAATCAAAAAAAGATCCGCCCAACGATAAGACCAATAGTCCGTATACTCATTGCTATAAAGCAATTGCTCGATTAAACTATCACGCTTTTTTGGATTAGAATCTGCAAGAAAAGCGCTTACCTTCTCCGGAGAAGGCAGGGCACCGGTCGTATCCAAGTAGGCCCGTCGTAAAAACGTCGCGTCGTCCGATGACCTCGATGGAACCAAGTTAAGCTCACGCAACTGCGTGTTAATCGCTAAGTCGATAACGTTACGGTTCTCCCATTCCTGAGGAAACGGCAGAGACTCGGCCGCCGCATTTTTCTCCACGGGAAACGGAGAAGTGACGCGAGCTAAAATAATTCGACTGGAAAACCACGCGGACACCGCCCCTTCGCCATACCCCGTCACCTCCACTCCCCCATTTGGGTCACTCACGCGAAGAAGCGTTTCGTCTGTTGCCGTAAATCTGGTCCACCGAGTTACATCCTCAACCAAACCGTCAGCGTAATGGGCTAAGACTTTAAGCTGCGCCCTGTCGCCCTTCTTAAGGAACAACCTTTCTGGAATCACCTCAAGTCGCGCTAACTGCGCCTCCCCCGTTCTTGGCCCCTCCGCCCCAGCCGCGATCCACTCTGCCAAAATACGATAATCATCGGAGCGCGGATCCAACCGACGGCCGCCTTTGTGCGGCATCGCTGCGGTGGGTTTGGTTAAGAGCAAACTGTGCAGAGGATCGCCCGTTTCAATGCGACGTCCAAGGGCATCCCGAGTAATAATTAAATAATCTGCTGCAGAATCGTAGGCACTCAAGCTGAGGCGGAAGCCTCCCTTTCCTGCCAATGCTCCATGGCAACCTCCAGTGTTACAGCCTGCCTTGGTGAGAATAGGAATGACGTGCCGCTGAAAACTCCAGCCCTCGGCGGGCGCGACCCGAGGAGTGGCCGACGGCGCAACTGGGTCGCTTGCGCCTGTAGTGACTACCGCATTTCCCTCTACCAAAGGATTTAATGCCCCAAACGAAAAAGACAAAGCCAGAAGCAGAAAGCGACGCATCACAAATTAGGTAAAGAGTTCACGAATCGGTGCACGCCCGAGATCCACCAACGGAAAGGGCCTGCCCGCGGGTCCCGGTAGAAAACTTTCGTAATCCAATCCAAGGCTATGAAAGACCGTCGCCACCAAATCTCCAGGCAGAACGGGCCGCTCAGCGGGGAAGCCACCCACAGGATCGCTCTTCCCGATGACACGCCCTCCCCTCACCCCGCCGCCCGCGAAGGATACCGTAAAGCATTGCGGCCAGTGATCCCGGCCACCGGCTGGGTTCACCTTTGGAGTTCGCCCAAATTCACTGAGAGCAGCGACCATCGTGTTCTGTAGTAGACCGCGCTGCTGCAAGTCTTCGATAAGCGCGGAATACGCCTGATCGTACATAGGACAAACGACGTTCTTCATCCCATCGATGGAGGTGAAGGGCTTGGAACCATGGATGTCCCAAGTCGTCTCGCCGAATACCGTCAGGAAAGTATTGATGGTGATAAAGCGAACTCCACTTTCCACGAGGCGTCTAGCAAGCAAACAACACTGGCCAAATCGGTTGCGTCCATAACGATCACGCACCGCGTCAGTCTCCTTGGAGAGATCAAACGCCGAACGAGCCTGCTCGCTTGTCATGAGCTGAAACGCCGCGTGAAAATTCTCATCCATCAAACGCGCATCCTCACTCGCCTCAAACTGCGCCACGGATGATTCCACGACCTCGCGCATCCGCTGACGACGTTCCAACCGGACAGCTCCCATTAAGTCAGGCGGCAATAAATCCGGCACCTTAAAGTTCGGCATCGAGGGATCCGCCATTAATGCAAACGGATCGTGCGCCTTCCCTAAAAAGCCACCCGCCTGACCGTTGGGAAGATTGCCTCCACCTCTGCCCATCAACTCTGGGAGCACGACGAAGGGGGGCAGGTCACCCTTCCTTCCAAGCAGATGACTTGCGACCGCCCCCATGTGAGGCGTCTGCACCCCGCCCGTAAACCTGCGCCCAGTTTGCATAATCTGCCACCCAGCATCATGAACGGCAGCTCCGTCGTGATGACAAGAGCGCACCAGTGAGAATTGATCCGCGATCTTCGCGTGAAGCGGCAGGACCTCCGAAATTTGTATCTCTGGAGACTTAGTCGAAATGGGACGAAACGGACCGCGTACCTCAGAGGGAGCATCCGGCTTCATATCCCAAAGATCCAACTGACTGGGGCCGCCCAAATTAAACAATAGAATACAAGCCCGCTCATCGTGGCCCGCTTTCACGGCGCCTCGCTCTTTGGCTGCGAGGTACTGGGGAAGAGACAAACCCAATGCCGAGAGAGCACCCACTTGCAGAAACTCACGGCGCTTGAGATGGCTTGTCCCACAAAGCCCAGCCTTGGATTCTGAGAGGAAATCGAACATTCCCCGATTATGCTCAAAATGTCTGCGGATGATTGCAGAGATACGCCATATTTTTGTATAAACGCCGCATGAGCAAAGACTGGTGGAGTACCGTTTGCAATCCGCACCAATGGCTGGACCTTTTTGATTCGCTGCCAAACGTGGTATTCTACACCAAGGATCTAAAGAGCCGTTTCATGCGGGTGAACCAAGCCAGTGCAGAATTTCACGGATGCGAAACTCCTGCGCAGATGGTGGGCAGAAGCGACACGGACTTTCACACTGCGCCGCTTGCGAGCCAATACATAGAAGAAGACCAAATTGTTTTTGCATCCGGCGAACCGCTGAAAGGACGAATCTGGCTAGTGCCTGACGCACAGGGATTTCCTAGATGGTTTCTCTCCAGTAAATTTCCTTTGCGCAACGCTTCTGGAGCTGTCGTGGGACTCGCTGGAGTCATGTATGAGCACGATGGCAGCGCTGGTTCAGCCCACGAGCGACTCAACCCTGCGCTAAGTCACGTGCTAAAACACTATGGTGAGGTCGTCCATGTGAAAAATCTTGCAGCCATGTGCAATCTCTCCACGAGCCAGTTTCAAAGAGAATTCCAGCGCTGCTTTGGCATCACTCCCTCCGCATATGTGCAGGGTGTTCGTATGGTACAGGCGCGCTGGCGATTGGAACACACCAGAGACCCTGTAGGTACAATCGCTTTAGAGTCTGGATTTTACGATCAGAGCCACTTTACGCGTACCTTCACAAAAGTACACGAAATGAGCCCACTCGCCTTTCGGAAACGAGTGGAGTCCCGAGTTGCGCCTAGAAGCAGCTTTTCATAAAATCCGGCAAACGAGGAAGTTCTGCGCAAACAGGCACACCGACCGATCAGTCCTTCTTGCGGGCACCCGAAGAACTCGCCTCGGAGCAGGCTTCTGCCACACGCTCCAATAGCATTAAAAACGTCTCCGCCTCCGCTTCACTGAGACACTCGAGTACGCGCCCTTGTAGCGTCAACGCAAGCGAATGGGCTTCGCTAAAAACTTCTCGACCATTGGGAAGCACCAACACTCGTTTAGATCTCCCATCGGATTCGTGAGGCACGCGCTCGAGAAGCCTTGCGAGTTCCATCCGCCGGACCGTCGCGGTAATGGTGTTCGGATCGCTGGCCATGCGCTCCGTAATTTCAGTTTGAGTTAATCCCTGGCCACCCGCCTCGGAGAGCCAGCGCAAAACCGTGAATTGATCTGGAGTAATCCCCAACGGGGCAAGGCGCTGGCGAAAAGCTTGGTTTAATGAAAACCAAGCCCTCCGCAAAAGTGGAGGTAAACGGCGAGTCGTCACACAGAAAATCCCCTGACTTTAAGGCTTGGGCAGCGGAATATCAAAATAGCTCAAGGCCCACTCACGCATGAAACGGATGCGCGTCGGACGAATCTTGTAGATGATTAGCGCAGGATTATCTGGCTGACCTAAGTACCTCCTCAAAAGCGGGTTCTCCTTCCAGATAACTTCCAGAAGAACAGGGTCGGCGAGAATCTCGGCTACGCCAGTGATTCGCACCTGATCATGGGCATCGTCCAGATAACACAGTTCCACGTTTGGATTTACCGCGATCTGATTGGTCTTCCCGTAGGCCCGCAAATTCGCGACGTACACGACAAAGCCTTCGGTGCGCACTGGAGAAACCGGTCGAAGATGCGGTTGAAGGCCATCGACTGTCGCTAGCATCGGAAACTTGGCCTTCTGCATCACCGCGAGGGCAAGCTGCGGAGCATCCTCCGCCGAGGCCGGGATTGGGCTGGGTGGGTTAGACATGACGTAAAACTAGTTTGTTTTGAGGACCTCAATAAAGGCTTCCTGCGGAATATTTACCCGCCCAATCGCCTTCATTCGTTTTTTCCCTTCTTTTTGCTTCTCCAAAAGCTTGCGTTTACGAGAGATATCACCGCCATAACATTTCGCGATCACGTTCTTTCTTTGCGCAGTGACGGTCTCCCTCGCGACAATTTTGCCGCCGATAGCCGCTTGAATCGGCACCGTAAACATCTGGGAAGGAATGACCTCCTTTAACTTTGCGGCCAAGGCCCGGCCTCGGCTCTCTGCTTTGTCCCGATGCACAATGCTTGAGAAGGCGTCCACAGGCTCGCCATTCACCAGAATGTCCAGCTTTACCAACTTGGATACTCGATGATCGGCGTGCTCGTAATCCATCGAGCCGTAGCCTCTAGTGATGGATTTAATCCTGTCCACAAAATCGACAAGAATCTCGTTCAAAGGAAGTTCTGTTGTGAGCATCACGCGCCGAGTGTCGAGGGATTCAGTGTGTTTGACCTCTCCGCGCTTCTCCAAAATCAGCTGCATGATGGGAGAGATGTTTTCATTCGGAATCATGAGAAAACACCGCACCATCGGCTCGCGAATCTCTGCAATAACGCTGCCATCAGGAAGATGCTCTGGGTTGTCGACCAGCACCATCTCCCCGTTAGTCTTATAAACCTCGTAGATCACGGACGGATAAGTCGCAATAATGTCCATGTCGAACTCGCGCCGCAGACGCTCCTGAATAATTTCCATGTGGAGCAACCCGAGGAAGCCGCACCTGAAACCAAAACCAAGCGCCACAGAGCTTTCAGCCTGAAACACAAAGGCCGCATCGTTGAGTTGGAGCTTACCCATCGCGAGTTTAAGATGCTCAAAGTCCGCGGTATTAATCGGATAGATTCCGCTAAAAACCATCGGCTGAACTTCCTGGAAACCATCCAACGGCAACTCAGCGGGCTGCTTGGAACTAGTCAGAGTATCGCCAACCTTAACCTCCGAGCTCGTTTTCATGTTGGCAATCACGTAACCGACACTCCCTGCTGCGAGTTCCGGTTGAGGAACAAACTTTGGATTTGTGGCGCTGAAAATACCCACCTCCTTCACGTCGTAAGGCCGGTTGGTCGCCATCAACTTTATTGTGTCGCCCTGTTTCACGGCGCCATCCATCACTCGAACGTACACAACAACACCACGGTAAGTGTCGAAAGTGGAATCAAATACCAGCGCACGCAGACGGTCTTCGCGCTTGCCAGTAGGAGCAGGGATTCTCTCCACGACCGCTTCCAGCACGTCGATAATGCCGATGCCAGCCTTGGCGCTCGCAAGAACAGCCTCCTCAGCCGGGATGGCAAGAATTTCCTCCAATTGCTTGCGCACGGTGGGCAAATCGGAGTTGGGCAGATCGATTTTGTTAATGACAGGGACGATGGTCAGCCCCTGCTTAATGGCCAGATTTACATTTGCAACAGTCTGTGCCTCAACACCCTGCGCAGCGTCAACGACCAGAATTGCGCCTTCGCACGCGGCCAGAGAGCGGGAAACCTCGTACGCAAAATCAACGTGCCCAGGCGTATCCATCAAATTAAGCTTATACACCAAACCGTCTTTGGCCGTGTAGTTCATCGCTACTGGGTGAGACTTGATGGTGATGCCGCGTTCCCGCTCCAAGTCCATCGCGTCTAGGAGCTGTTCCTGCGACTCACGCTTTTCCACAGTCCCAGTAAACTCCAGCAAACGATCCGAGAGAGTCGTTTTCCCGTGATCGATATGAGCAATGATGCAGAAGTTGCGAGTGCGAGAGTTGGGCATAGAAAAATCTTTGAAACAGCGACGCCTTGAGGAGCGCCGAACGAACAGCGCTACACTATGGATGACGCCGCGCGGAGGGTCAACCGGATCAGTATCGGGCGGCGCGGTGGACGCCATCTTCATTTCGGGCTAATGATTGAGCCTTTATGAGCACAGCTACGATTCCTGAAGCGGAGTTGGTTGAAAAGGTAGTCGCGGGCGCACGCGTGTCGGACGCCGAAGCGATGGCGCTTTACCAACTGCCGCTTAACGAACTTGGCGCGCTAGCAGACCACCGGCGCAATCTCGCCAAAGCCGCGTCCTACGGCGGGAACGGCGAACGCGTGGTGACATACATCGTCGACCGCAACGTCAACTACACAAACGTATGCAACGTGTACTGCAAGTTTTGCGCATTCTACCGCACAGAGCGTGATGAAGACCATTACGTGCTCACCCACGAGCAGTTGGCTGAAAAGTTAAGCGAGCTCAGCGCGATCGGTGGCGTCCAAGTACTGCTCCAAGGTGGGCATCACCCGAAGCTGGGGATCTCTCACTACCTCGAAATGCTGACGTTCATTCGGGAAAACTTTCCCCACATCAACATCCACGGGTTTTCACCGCCGGAGTTCCACCACTTTTCTCAGGTCTTCGAGATGCCGGTCTTGGAGGTGCTGCGACGCTTTAAGGATGCTGGACTGGGCTCAATTCCAGGCGGCGGCGGTGAGATTCTCGTGGACCGAGTGCGCAACCGGATTTCGCCCTTGAAGGCTAATAGCGATCAGTGGCTGGGAGTGATGGAAGCGGCGCACGGACTCGGACTTCATTCGAGTGCGACGATGATGTTTGGCCATGTCGAGACACTGGAAGAGCGCGTGGAACATTTGCGCCGTCTGCGCGAACTGCAGGATCGCACGCACGGGTTCACCGCTTTTATATGTTGGACGTTTCAGCCCGAAAACACGGTCCTTAAAGCGGAACCCGTAGGATCCTCGGAATACCTTCGAATGCAGGCGCTTTCGCGGATTTATCTCGACAACATTGACAATCTGCAAAGCAGTTGGGTCACGCAAGGCCCCAAGATTGGGCAGATTGCTCTTCGCTACGGAGCCAACGATTTTGGCTCGGTGATGATGGAAGAAAACGTCGTCTCAAAAGCTGGAACGAGCTTCCGTTTGCAGGCTGAAGAAATAGAACGCCTGATCACAGAGGCCGGCTACGAGGCACGACGCCGCAACACTTGGTACGAGCTTGAGCCCGAAGCGCAAATCGTTTAACGCCGTCTCCGAAAATCGAGCATGACGACTGTTAATCTCGCTTTCGGGGACGTCGGCCACGACCTGACGTATTGTGAGGAACGTATCGAGGCCACAATCCTCCTGCCCGTTGATTTGCCGCAGTTGGTAGGACAGAGAGACGCTTTTTTTAATGCGGTTCGCAAACCGATAGGTTCTGCGCCGCTCGCCGAGATGGCTCGCATCTCGCTGGCAAAGACTCGTCAGGAAGGTCGCAAGCCGAAGATTGTCATTGTCACAGCGGATCACACTCGGCCCGTGCCTGATCATCTATTGGTACCATGGCTGGTTGAAGAGTTGGGTGTCTCGGACGATGCCATCACCATTCTTATAGGAACAGGCACTCACCGCGGTTCTACGCCGGACGAATTACGCAAGATGCTAGAAGCTGCGGCAGAGCGCTTTCACGTCGTAAACCATCACTGCGAAGCTCCCGATCTAGTGCTTGCCGGACGCTCCTCATGCGGCGGCGAATGTTGGCTTAACCGACTCTGGGTTGAAGCGGATCTGCGTCTGGCCACTGGGTTTATAGAGCCGCATTTCTACGCAGGATTTTCGGGTGGATCCAAAGCCGTGGTGCCTGGAATAGCTGGTTTGCGTACCGTTCAACATTTCCACAGAGCGTCCCTTATTGCGGATCCGAGGTCGACTTGGGGTGAATTAAAAGACAACCCGCTGCAACGCTTAAGCCGCGAAATGGTGGCGTTGTGTCCTCCAGATTTCATCGTCAATGTGACGCTCAACCGCGCCAAAGAGATCACCGGAATTTTCGCGGGTGGTAGTGTTCCCGCCCACGATGCTGGTTGCGCAGCAGTTCTGCACGAGGCGAGCATTCCCGTGGAGGATACATTCCCAGTGGTGGTGACCACGAATTCGGGGTATCCGCTGGATCAGAATTTTTATCAGACAGTAAAAGGCATCTCGGCCGCTGCACGAATCGTCGCACCCGGCGGCACCATACTTTGCATAAGCCGCTGTAATGCAGGACTTCCTGATGAGGGAGAATTCAAAGACCTTCTCGCCGATTCTCGCCCGAGCAATGAATTGCACGATGCAATCAAGGCCAGCGAACTAACGCGTCACGACCAGTGGCAGGTTCAGACCTTGCTCCAATGTTTGGAAAAAGCGCGCATCATTCTTCACTCAGAACTGCCTTTGGCGAAACGCCAAATTACTCGAACCGAACACACCGACGATCCTTCGGCAACATTGCATGAACTCGCGAACGCCACGCCTGAAGGCAAACTGCGTGTCGCGATCATGCCGCTGGGTCCACTGACAATTCCAACTCTGCAAGAATAAGCTAGGTTCTCGAAATCATAGGTGACTGCTCACCTAACGCTTAACGGTGTGCACTCCCCCAGATCCCCTTTTCGACAAACAGCAACCAGCATCACGGAGACTCGCCAAGCTCAACTTTCCATCGCTTTGAGCTTTTGCGCAGAAACGCTCTCCAAAGTGCCAAGTTCCTGCGCAAATAGCGACACACGAAACTCTTCCAGAAGCCACCGAAATGCCTCGCGAGTTTCCAGAGGGACGCGTTTACGCCAGCCTTCAAACGGCAGTAGTTGCGCAGCCTTCTCCGCGTCCTTCGCCGGTTTGTGCTGCGCACGCTCCGCTCGAACTTGAATCGCCTTGAGGTATCGAGGCAAATGCGCCAACCGCGCAAAAGGCGTTTGAGCCGGAAAATCGGGGGGCACCAAACGGGCAATGTCCACATCCATGCCCGGATAGCGCTTGGGCAAGGCTAGTAATGTTTCCCTCAGCTCAAGAATTTTTCGCGCAGACTCGCCCATTTGGTAGACCAGTCCTGGGAGTGCTCTGCGGCCGTTTTCCAAGAACAACTCGAACCGTTCCTTCTGCAACGGATGTGCGGGTTCCCAGACAAACGCATGATCCAGCAAACGTTCCATTGCAGCCTCCTGAAAGCTTTCCGGCGACTGTTCCATCTCCATCTTTTGTAACTGCGCTCCAAGCTGTTGCAGACTGCC
Organism: uncultured Spartobacteria bacterium; assembly: GCA_903919125.1. Taxonomy (GTDB): domain Bacteria; phylum Verrucomicrobiota; class Verrucomicrobiia; order Chthoniobacterales; family Chthoniobacteraceae; genus Chth-196. The sequence goes on from CAIXGS010000076.1 coordinate 166,281, forward strand.
ATGGAAACTTGCCGCCCCTCGTTTGGGAGCATGCAATCGACGCGCGACGTGAATCAACTCCTTGCGCAACCCTACCAAGTCACGAGCCATTCCCAGTTCCACCAGTTTACGAATCCCGTTGCGTGTCGCAGCATGTGCCTCCACTGCTTTACGATACAGACGCACATTCACCGACTCTCCGGCCGCCTCGATTCCTGGATAAGCCACAAGCGACGCTCCCCCAACTTCCTCCACAAACACCGATTCCGGCAAATCGCCAAACGTCCAATCCGTCAACCCAGAGCGCTCCCATTGCCGAGCAGCCTTGTGCCAACCCCCAGTACGATGATCCTGCTTTTCAATCTGCTGTTGAATTACTTCCAAATCGCGTCCCACCGCGAGCGAACGCGCGGAGCGGTCCACCACCTCCACCCGGGGACACAAGTGCGCAGGAAGGGTTTGTTCCGGCCAATCTGAACGTCGAATGTGTATCCGGTAACGCCTCGTCAGATACTCCGCGAGCGCTGTTAAAAATTCACCACGGCCGGGATCAAACTCCCTAGCAACCTCTGCGGCGCGCTCCGCGAGCGGCATGAGCGGACGGCGAATAGCCTTGGGTAGGGCGCGCAAAAGCAGATTGATCTGCTCCTCGCGAAGCCCCGGAACGAGCCACTGGATCTGTCCGGTAGTCAACTGAGCGGCGACCGGAAGCGGCACTTGAACAGTGACTCCATCGGATTCTTCCCCGGGATTAAAGGCGTAACTGAGCGGCAGCGCGGTGTTGCCCAAGAGTACTTTATCAGGAAAAAGTAGTGGATCGAAAGTGGTATCCGCCTCGCCCAAAAGATCCTCCTCACGCATGACGCAGAAGTCTGGGTCGCGCCTGATTTTTTCGTCTACGAACTTGTGCAGATCGTGCACCGACGAAATCCCGTGGAGCCGCGCCGCGTAAAACCGAAACACGGCCTCGTCTAAATCTTGCGCCTGATGGTGACGGACCCGTGTCAGCGCCGTTTCCACCTTCTCACGGGTCTGTCTGTTTTCGTCAAAAAAACGCAGGGGAATGCGCGCCTCTTCGGCCACTAGAGCGCCTCGGATGAAAAGCTCAGTGGCATGGGGAGCGTCAATTTTTCCGTAATCGACGTTGCGGCGGCAAATCTCCAGCCCGTGAAGCAGGACACGTTCTTTGACGAGAACCCGCTCTGCTTTCTCGCTCCAAGCGGGTTCCGCGTGGCGAGTTTCGCAAAGGTGCGCGCCAAGATCCACCGCCCAGTTGGGATCAATCCCTGCAGCTGTTCGGGCGAAAAGCTGGGAAGTCTCCACAATTTCGGCCGCCATAATCCACTCCGGCTGCCTCGGCTTTTGGGCGACTTTCGCGCCATCAGGCCCGGTTTGCGCGGGCTGGAGACGTCCCTTTTTACCTCGCTCCATTCGCGCAAACAAATGCGATCCGGGAAAAAGCGTCACCAACCGATTGCCGGCGGCCTTGTAGCGATTGCGCTCCTGAACCTGAGCAATCTGGCCCAGCAGCCCGCTCAAAATAGAGCGATGAATGCCTCGATACGAAGTCGCGAAAGGGTCCTCGACCTCTTCTCTTTGGCGTTTGGCACCACGACGATTCGGGGGAATCGGGAGGGGAACATCTGCTTGAACTCGGGCGCGCTGCTTTTCGGGAAAGACTTCTGCGAGCTGCCTGTGAATATCCCGCCATTCGCGCATCCTTGTGAAGGATAGAAAGTTCGTCTTACAATAACGGCGCAGTGCATTGCTGCTTCCCTTCCCCTCACCCTCCGGACATTGCTGCCACATTTTGAGAAAGCTCAAAAAGTCCGAATCTACATCGGCAAACTTCTGATGCGCTGTTTGAGCCGCTTCCTTCTGCTCCTCAGGCCGCTCTCTCGGATCAGGAATACTGAGTCCGGCGGCGATCACCAGCACCTCTGGAAGAACGTTTTCCTCGCAGGCTTGAAGAAGCATGCGCCCGAGAGTCGGATCCAAAGGGAGTCGCGCGAGCTCTGCACCAAGCCCTGTGAGAACGTTAAGCTCGCTCACAGCGCCGAGTTCGTGCAGCAAGCGATAACCCGCACGGATCGCAGCAACGGGCGGCGGATTAATAAAAGGAAAGTTCTCTATCTCCCCAAGCGCGAAAGCTTTCATGCGCAAGATCACCTCCGCCAAATTCGCCCGCTGAATCTCGGGCTGAGTGAATCTTGGCCGCTTCGCGAAATCCTCCTCGTCGTACAACCGGATGGCAACGCCCTCACGCAACCGCCCCGCTCGTCCAGCGCGTTGATTCGCACTACTTTGTGAGATCTCTTCGACGGGCAACCGCTTGGTTCGGGTACGCGGATTATAGCGGCTCATGCGCGCAAGACCCGCATCCACCACGTAACGGATCCGAGGCAGCGTCAGCGAAGTCTCCGCCACGTTTGTCGCCAACACCACGCGCCGACGCGGCCCCGGGCTAAAAATTCGCGCCTGTTCTGCAGCCGGCATACGACCATAGAGCGCAAGGACTTCCGTACCGCGTCCAAGCATCTCCTCCATCATCTCGCGCACGTCACGAATGTCGCGTTCTGTCGGGAGAAAAACGAGCACATCGCCGTCGCCCGATTCCAACAAAGCGTCCTCGGTTGCTCGCACTGCGGCATCCAAGTGACTGAGGGGTTCGTAAGCGTCCCTAGTGGGGAAGGATTCAAGAGGGCGGTAGCGAATCTCCACCGGCCAAAGGCGCCCGGATACCTCGATAATGGGCGCGCCTCCAAAGGCTTGGGAAAACGCATCGGTATCGATAGTGGCAGAAGTAATGATGAGCTTGAGCTCGGGCCGCCGAACAAGCAGGCCTTGTAAGTATCCCAACAGGAAGTCGATATTCAGCGAACGTTCGTGTGCCTCATCGATGATAAGCGCCGAATACGCGCGTAATTCCGAGTCAGACTGAATCTCGGCGAGCAGAATACCGTCCGTCATGAACTTAATGCGCGTCTCGGGGCCGGTGTCGTCGTTGAAACGCATTTTACAGCCGACTTCCCGCCCCCAAGATACGCCAAGCTCTTCAGCCACCCGCTGTGAAATACTAAGAGCCGCCACACGACGGGGTTGCGTACACCCGATTCGCAACCCTGCCTCCGCAAGCCCAGCCTCAAGGCACATCTTGGGCAACTGCGTCGTTTTACCCGAGCCCGTTTCCCCCGCAATCACGACGACTTGATGGCGCCGGATCGTCTCCACGATCTCTTCCCGCCTCGCCGTGATGGGCAGATCTTCGGGATAACGTATCTTGAACATGAAAGAACGGGAATCGCGTGGGAGAACGAAGGAGGAGACGAATGAACCCACCTCGCCCCGCTATGCAATTCCTCCACTAAAGCACTTCGCTAACCTCGGCTTTCAGCAAATCTTCAAGCGTTTCGCGACGGGAAATCAGCTCCATCCGTCCATCCGGCTCCAACCAGACTTGGGGCGCCTTGCCTATGGAGTTGTAATTCGAACTCATCGCGTAACCGTAGGCTCCGGCATCGCGCAGCACTAATAAATCGCCCGAAAGGGGCATCGGAAGATGACGCGGGTTAAGTAATTCCGCATCATCGCGGGTAAACACATCGCCACTTTCGCACAGCGGCCCAGCCACCACAACCCAGCCAGACTCACGCGCGCCACCATCTTGCGGCACCACCTCTATCCCGTGATAGGAGCCGTACATCGCTGGGCGCACGAGATCGACGAAACCCGCATCCACCATCGCAAAAGTCGCCCCCTGCCCCTTCTCGTTAGTCTGCGTCGCCTTGACCTCCGCCACCCGAGTTACCAGAACGCAGGAGGAAGCGACGAAATAACGACCGGGCTCAATTTCCACACGCAATGGCCGCCCAGCCGCACTACACAATTTCTCGCGGCACCGCGCAAAAAGGGCTCGGAGCGGTTCCAGCGGGATCTGATCCGCAGGGTCGCGGTAATTGTGAGGAATGCCGCCGCCTAAACTGACGGCCTGAAGGTCAGGAAAAAGCGGCAACAGCGCGGCGAACTCATCGGCCAGACGTTCTAAATTGTCGTGCAATTCCTGAAACCGCGGACCGCTGCCGATGTGGGAGTGCAACATGACGGTGCGCATGCCGGCGTCGGTGATCTTCTTGGCAGTCTCGGCGAGGTCACCAAACCAAACCCCGTGCTTAGAACTGGGACCGCCTGTGTCGCAGGAGTTTACGTGCCCGTGACCAAATCCTGGATTCACACGGATGGATACATCTCCTTTGTAACCAGCAGCCTCCAGTTGCGTGATCATCCCGGGAGATCCGATATTTGGGAGGATTCCCTGTTGGAGAACCACTTCTAGGGCGTTGTCCCGGAAGACGTCACTTGTGTAAAGGATCACAGGCGGGTTGTGCCCAGAGGCGTGCCCGGCATGAAGCGCCCGCAGCATTTCGTTGCCCGAAACCGCATCAATCCAAACGCCAGCCTGATGCATCTCGGAAAGCACCTTGGTGGCAGGGCAGCTCTTCATGGCAAAACGCGCCTGCAAACCATCAGAGGTGATGAGTTGTATTTCTGAAATCCTTTGGCGCAAGGTTGCGGCGTCATAAAGCCAGAAAGGGGTTCCAACTTTTTCAGCTAAAGACTGTAGCAAGGCGGGATCTAAGTGCATGGGGTGATGGGTGTGATTTCGAGAATAAAGCCCCGAGTAGGCGCAAATGACAATCCCGAGCTCCCTCCAGACTTGACCCGTGCATGCTGAGCGGCGGGATCGCTCTGGGATCTATGATGTTACGACGCTGAAACTAATCCAGCGTGCGGATCTGGCTGGCGGCCTCGCGGGCGCGGCGACGGTCCATGGCCCAGACAATCCAGATGCAAAGCTCGTAAATCGCCACGACCGGCAGAGCCAGTGCGATGAAAGTGAACGGATCCGGGGTTGGCGATATCACCGCGACCAACACGAGAATCGCCGTAATCGCGTAGGGGCGCGTCTTGGCGAGCAGCGGGTAGGTAACCATCTGTAAGGCAGCGAGTCCCAACACGCCTACGGGCAATTCACAAAGAAGGCCGCACGCGATGGTGAGGTGCGTCACAAACCCAAAGTAATCGCGCGCCTGCCAGCGCGGATCCATTCCCATGGATTTGGCGTAGTCGCTAAACCAAGAGAGTGTCGTGGGAAGCACGTAGGAATAACTGACAAAGGCACCAGCGCCAAAGAGCACAAAACCAGCAGCAATAGAGGGAACCAGAATACGGCGCTCTTTGGTGGTCAGCGCGGGGAGCACAAATTCCGCGAGGAAATAGAGAAGAAAAGGGAAACTCAGAATAATTCCCGCGTAAAACGCCAACTGGAGGGAAATCATGAAAGCGTCCGTTACGCCCAGCGTGATAAGAGGTTGGTTTCCTTGAATTTGCTCCAAAGGCTGGCGCACGATTCTGGAGATATCGTTCACAAAAAGGAAGGCAAGCGCCATCCCTGCAGCTAGAGAAAACGCCATTTTAATCGCGGTCCAGCGCAGATCCTCGAGATGATCGAGAAAGGGCTTAACGACGTCGCCTTGGGTTTGCTCGCGAAATTGAAACAGCTTACGGAGCCAATTCATGGAGGAATGTATGCACGGGTGGAGTTGGCGAGCATAGTATAGGACTGGGAGTAGGGCAACCCTCACGAAGGGGAGTTCCACGACTTCAACCCGGGGGCGGCTGCGATTCAAAAGAGAGGGCTTTGTAAACTGCGCGACACAAAGCAGTGCCGAGCGGCAGATGGCAAATATGCTACATTTATAGGGAGCTCGCAAGAATCCGTCGGAACCCCATATTTTGCGTTGCCCGCCCCCTCTTCCCCCACTAATAGTGTCTGCTACGCCGGAGAGTGCCACCTATTGTGGCAAAGGCGACATTTACAGTTCTTGGCCACAATGTTTTTTTCACCCCAACAGCCCCATAGAGTTGCGCCAACGTCCCGCCCCAAATCCCCTCTCCACACCGAATTGCCCTCCACGCAGAGCCCAAATTAGTCCCTCCTACGCACTTCCAAAGTCCCGCTCTGAGACTTTTTTCTTCAACAGGACCGAACGCACTTTTTTCTCATCTTCCAAAATTCAACGCTTCCTGCAGCCATCCCATTCAGACGCTACCGCATCCAGACCAAACTAACACCATGAGCTCCGCACTATTAGCCAATTTTGAACCCGACGCCACGCCGGACGATCCGCTCAATTTCACCAGCGCCCAAGGAGACGTTTCCGCTCGCGAGGTGGGAGATGTGGTCGTTTACCAGTTTCGCAACAAGACGTTCCGTCTGGACAAAACCAAGGCGAGGGAACGGTTGGCTGGCAAAAAAGTGATCAACGGGCACCGCTCGGCCGAGCTCAATGTACTGCCATTGAAGTACCACGAGGCTTATCGCATCTATAAGCAAATGAAAGCCAACCACTGGGAGCCGGATGTCATCGACATGTCGAAGGATGCCCACCAATGGAACACCAATGCGCTATCGGCAAAGGAGCGTTGGATCATTGAAATGAGCATTGGCTATTTCTCTGCGGCGGAGGGAATTGTAGGCGACTCTGTACTCCACGTCATCGAGGATAATCTCACTGCGGCCGAACTTAAGCATGCGTCGCTACGACACATCGCGGAAGAGTCCATCCACATGGATTCCTTGCTGCACATCATTGGGAGCCTGAACATCGACTTGGACGAAGTCACCGCAAAGTTCCAAGACATTCCATCGATTTTCAAGAAGAACGCGTTTATCACCAAGCACATGCCCGTTCTGAAGATGGGCATCGACCTGACACAGACGGTCAACAAGCAGGCGTTCGCGAAGGCGCTTTTCGCCATCACCCAAGTCATGGAGGGCACCCAGTTCTACGCCCTTTTCGCAATGGTGCTTTCACTGCACCGCCAAAACAAAATGACGGGCATAGGGCAGATGTTCCAGTACACGCTGCGCGACGAATCCAACCACATCGCTTTGGGCCGCTATATTTTAACGGAACTCATCAACGAAAACCCCGACATTTGGACTAACGAATTCCGGCAGGAGCTTTGCGATTTCATGCGTGAAGGCGTGGAACTGGAAAAGGAGTTCGTGAGTGACTGTTTGCCCGAGGACATCGTGGGAATGCGCCAGCAGGAGTTCCTCGATTTCGTTGAATTCAACGCCGATCGCCGTCTTCAAGGGGTGGGATTACCCACACTTTACAAGGTGCGCACCAATCCCTTCCAGTGGCTCGATGAAGTCATTTTCCTCAAAAAGGAAAAGAACTTCTTTGAAACCCGCGTCACGGAATACCAGACGAGCGGCAGCGTCCAAAACGCTAACGAAGACGACCTGATCTGATCCGCACGACAAGGGCGTATTGCCCTTGAAACTCCCTTGGGCGAGTTCCTTTTACGTCGCCCGAGGGTGTTCCATGTGGCGCGCCTACCCCCGAACCTGCCCGTTTTGTCTGGCCCGTCCGTTTCTCTCCACTCCGCCTTCGCTTCCCCTTAGCCTCAACCGCACCACCCCGCATGTCTTCCAGTTTCGTGCTTCAATCAGACCAAATGACCGCCGACATACCGGCTATTCCTACGGAGTCAGCCGATTTCCCTAGGGTGATCCGACGAGATACTCCGCAGTCGCTTCAGCAAAAGCCGCACATTGTCCCCTGGTTGGGACACAAGATCGAGCGTGCAGTGGCGGCGGCTTGTGCTTCCGTGCAGGCAGACGAATCCATTGGCCGACAAGTGCGGGCTGAAATTGAATTCAAAGTCCGCAGGGAAAATCCCTCTTTTGTTCACATCGAACAACTGCAGGATTTGGTGGAAGATACCCTGATGGATCTGGGCCACAACCGCGTGGCCTTGGCGTACGGCAAATATCGGGCAAAACGTGCGGCACTCCGTGAACTGGCGCACGAACAGTCTTACGAGGTTGAAACAGGGCAGCTGGAACTCGCTACGCACGAGCAGTTAACCGATATCCGTGCGCGTGTGTCCTTTGCGCTGATTGGGTTGCAACTGGAACTCTCCGAGAACGAGATCATCACCCGCTTGCTGCGTTCCACCTCGATGTCTCTTTCCCCTTCTGAACGCAGGGAGACCATCATTCTCAACGCCAAAGGGTTGCTCGAAACAGAGGCCGACTCCCGCTTCCTCGCCGGACGCATTCTTCTCACCTACATTTACGAAGAAACCCTCGCATGGCGCATCACTGATGGCCCTCAAGCTCTCAAGGAAGCCCATCGCAGGGCGTTTCTAGCCTACATTCCCCTTGGCATTGAACTCGGCCGACTCGACCCTCGCCTTGCCCAATTCGATCTCCGCGCCCTCGCAGATGCCGTGGATCCCTTCGCCGATCTTCAATTCGATTTCCTTGGAATCCAGACCCTTTACGATCGCTATCTCATCAACCGGCGCGATACCACCACCGGCGAAAAACTGCGCCTCGAAGCGCCCCAGATTTTCTGGATGCGCGTAGCGATGGGCCTCTCCCTGCTTGAAAAGGAGAAAGAAGCGCGTGCCATCGATTTTTACACCCTCTACAAAACTCGTCGCGCCTGTTCTTCCACGCCGACTTTGTTCAATTCCGGCACACTAAAAAGCCAGTTATCTAGCTGTTATCTATTGTATTGCGGAGATTCAATCGAGGAAATCACCGAAACATGGAACCGCTTCGCTCATCTCTCCAAGTGGGCTGGCGGTTTGGGTTGTTCCTGGACGGCCGTGCGCGGCACAGGTGCCCACATTCAAGGTACTAACGGCGAATCTAGTGGGGTGGTTCCTTTTCTCAAGGTATCCAACGATATTGCCATTGCCGTGAATCAGGGCGGCAAACGCCCCGGTGCACTTTGCAGTTATCTTGAGCTCTGGCACATGGATATCGAGGACTTCCTCGATCTGCGTAAGGAAACCGGCGATGACCGCCGCCGCACTCACAACATGAACACCGCGCACTGGATTCCAGACCTGTTCATGAAGCGGCTCAAAGCCATATCTGAAGGCCAGCTTTCCAAAGAAGCGACATGGACGCTGTTCCGTACCAACGAAGTCGCCGACTTGCCCGAGTTGCACGGCAGCGCCTTTGAGCGCCGCTACCTCGAGTACGAAGCCCTCATGGAGGAAGGGAAAATCTTCGGACGCAAGGTTCGTATCCTCCAGTTGTGGAAGCGCATGATTGAGATGCTCTTTGAAACGGGACACCCTTGGATAACTTTCAAGGATCCCTGCAATGTGCGCTCTCCCCAAGATCATGTCGGCGTGATCCACAACTCCAATTTGTGCACGGAAATCACACTCAACACCTCTACGGAAGAAGTAGCCGTATGTAATCTGGCCTCCGTCAACCTGCCGGCCCATCTCACGCCCGAAGGTGCCATCGACCATCCCAAATTGAAGGGCACCGTCGAGATGCTCATGCGGATGCTGGACAACGTGATTGACCTCAATTTTTACCCGGTGCCGGCGGCGGAGCGGGCAAATATGCGGCATCGCCCCGTTGGCCTAGGCGTCATGGGCTTGCAGGACGCGCTTTACATGAAGCGTATTCCGTTCGATTCGCTAGAGTCGGTGGATTTCAATGACGAGATTCTGGAGGCTATCGCCTATTACGCCTATACAGCGTCAGCGAAACTGGCGTCAGAACGTGGCGCCTACCAGACTTTCAAGGGCTCCAAGTGGGACCGCGGGATGCTACCGATGGACACCCTGAATTATCTCGAAAAAGAGCGCGGTGTCGCAATCCTCGTGGACCGCAAGGAGCGCATGCCTTGGAACGAATTGCGTGAGCTTATCAAACAGCACGGAATGCGGAATTCCAACTGCATGGCCATAGCGCCGACTGCGACTATTTCGAACATTCTGGGATGCACGCCCTGCGTAGAGCCGACATACAAACACATCCATACCAAGTCCAACCTCTCGGGCGAGTTTGTGCGCACCAACGATCTTCTCCAACGCGATTTACAGATTTTGGGGCTCTGGGATCAGGCCATGTTAGACGACCTCAAGTACTTCGACGGTTCGGTACAATACGTTGACCGCGTACCTGATGACATAAAGCGTTTGTACAAGACGTCGTTTGAAATCGAAAATACGTGGATTTTGCAGTGTGCTGCCGTACGTCAGAAGTGGATTGATCAAGCGCAAAGTACGAATCTCTGGCTTGAAAAGCCCGACGCACGCGTGGCGAGCTTCATGTACCGCGAAGCTTGGGAACGTGGCCTCAAGACCACCTACTATCTACGCACGCTGAACAAGAGCAACATCGACAACGCCAGTCGCGATCGTAGACCAGCCGCAGCCGCTGCTCCCATCACTGAACCTGAGATCGCCCCAAGCGCTTGCTCAATTCAGGCTATGATGAACGGAGAAACCTGCGAGTCCTGCCAATAATAGAGGGAACAACCAGACTGTGCCATTGCGGCTCTTGTGACTTCAGGATGCATTTTGCTCCACTTAAGCCGCTTGAGCCGCTTTTGACTTCTGTTCGATTCGCACTCTCTATCTGGCTAACGCGAGGGAAGCGAGGGCAGGCACTCATCCAAAACCGTTGACCAGGAGTAACCTGCCTAGGCAAGCCTTTGTAACCTCCACAAACTGGAGGGGCCTCAACCTTTAGGAGACAACGTCGCACGGGAGCGTCGACAGATTCTATCCCCTTTTGAAGGCAGCCCTTAGGCCTTGGGAGCCGCGCTGTAACTACCTTCCACACGAGCGGCAACATCCATGTAGCCGTAGTCCGCTTCATAAAGATCCTTGAGGCAGTCCATGTATTCCGTCCGGTTGCCCATCATTTCGTGGAGCAAAGCGAGACGGTAAAGCGTGTCTTTCTTCATCGCATCCATGGCAACCATTTCCGCTACCGCCGTTTTGTATTGCTGCACAGCGAGGTCGGTCATCCCTTTTTCGGAGTAACACCGACCAAGAAAGCTAACGGCCTTCAAACGCACGTTAGGATTTTGACGGGCGCGCTGAAGTTCGGGAATAGCTTCCGTAAATTGCCCCGCCTCCATCATTTTCTCCGCCAACTCAAAACGCAACTGCAAGTCTGTAGGATTACGATCCACCCGCTTGCGCGCCTCACCGATGTGAGCGGAATCCCGCTCACGGCGCATTTCAAGCAATTGCTGACGATATTGTTCAGCGTCGGGATGGGCATCGCCACCACTCTCAAACCAGTCCTCAAACGCCTTGATAGATTGGTCCAGCTGCCTGAGACGCAGATCCGAATACTTACGAGCCAGCGCCGGATCACTTCCACCAAGCAACTGCTCACAATACGCGTACCACTGCACCGCCCCCGCTAGGTCGTCCGGACTCCCAGTTTGCTCCAACTTCAACTCCATCAACTGCGCAATCTGGCGCACCACATCGACGTGTTGCGGATTCGCCTCGTACTGGGCACTTAACTCCGCCAACTGCGCATCGATAGTGGCCACGTCTTTAAACGTGCGCCCCTTTTGTTCCAACGCCGTCGCCTCGTCCTTGTCTTTAATGAGGTCGCGATAACTTTTAGCCGTCTCCCACCCACCCTGTTTCATGGTGAGATTCGCTGCGGTGTCCTTGGCCCGCTTCAGTGCCGTCAAATCCCCCGGATTTATTTCCGTAATCCGGTTGAAAATCTGAAGGGCTAAGTCAGGTTGATCAGCCGTAAAGTACAATTCCCCCAACTCATGCAACACCTTAATATCCTTAGGGTTTCCTTTGGACAAAGTTTCCAGTGCAAACACAGCGATCTCCGGCAAACCCGCAGCGATTGCAGCCTCCTTCAATAGATGGTTTGCCGCTGGATTAAACGGGTCTGAATCCAGAATACGCTCCGCCATGTCCATTGCCGCTATTGGATCCTTTTTTAAAGTCGCCCCGCCGCGTAAAGACACCGAGGAAAGGCTGCCAAAAAGGCTACTGCCCTTTTTCCCGTCTTTTTGAGCGATCGCAGCTGCTCGCAGCATTTTCCGGCCGTCAAGAAAGCCGGGAACCTCCTTCAAGATGTTCTGTAAAAGGGAGATCGCGTAACCGTGATTTTTTAGCTCCGCTGCGCTCTTCGCTTTGAGCCAAAGCGTACGGGCTTTTTCAGGGAGCTCTTTTTCTGAGCAAATAGCCATAGGGGAGAATCAGATTGAACTATCCTAAGAAAAAAGCCAACAAAAGCCTATACGAGGCTGTTTTTGACGCTTTTTACAGTTTGGCCCATTTTACTAAAAAAAATCCGTCCCGCTTGGCTCCTCTCCTGCCCCTGAACCGTGAGGAGGCTCTTTCTTCGCTCCACCCCGAGCTTCTTTCTCTCGCACCAGCACGCTCTCAAGATCCGGAGGCGCAAAAGAGGCCATTTTAGACCGAATGATCTCAGCGCGAAGCACGTCCCTCTCATCGGTAGCAAGCCGTTGCTGAGAGCCTTTTTGCAAATGAGCAGGCTGCGTCTCGATGAAGAGCTCGTCGATGGCATGCCGCTGGGCGTCTCCGTAAAAACCCAAATCACAAGCCAACTTCGCGAAAGACAAGTGGTTCAGCGCCTCCTTGGAATTCATTGAGTACGCGTGCCTGAGCGTGCCGTAGGAACGTCCGACATGGTCTAACAACGTGTTAGGCTTGTTGTGGAGCAGCACCTGCCGTGCGTTTAGTTCGTGATTGATAATCTCCAGAATTACTTTGTGCAGCCGGTCAATGATCTCCTCTTCTTTTTCCCCAAGGGTCGTCTGGTTGGACACCTGAAACAAATTACCCAACGCTTCCGTCCCCTCCCCGTATAACCCCCGCACCGCCAAACCGATTTTGTTCACCGCCTGCACAATCTGATTGATCTGCTCACTGAGGACCAATCCAGGCACATGCACCATCGCCGAAGCGCGCATGCCCGTGCCCACATTCGTCGGGCATGCCGTGAGATAGCCCAGATTTGAATCAAAAGCATAGTCGAGCTGCTGTTCCAATTCCGAGTCCACCTTGTTTATGGCCTTAAACGCGGCGCGTAATTGCAACCCAGAGCGGATCGACTGCATCCGCAGGTGATCTTCCTCGTTGATCATGATCGACAAGTTCTGCCGCCTATTCATCACCACCGCGGCGCCCGCCTTTTTCGCGGCGTGCTCCCTAGAAATCAGATGGCGTTCCACGAGCAAAAGTTTGTCCACCGGCGACAAATCCTGACATGCGAGCGACACCGCATCGACCATCTCGGGCAGCGACTCCACTTTCGGACGAATCTTCTCCAAAACATCCACCCGCTCCGCCGCCTTGGCTCGCCCCGGAAAAGCCACCCCCGCTAAATTGCGCGCCAAACGGATCCGGCTTGTCACCACAATGTGATGATGCGGCCCGTCCCCGCGCAACCAGTCGCTGCTTTTACTTAAAATGTTTCCGATAGACATCAGTCAGTCCCCCTTTACTCCCCCGCTTAATTCCAACGCCCGAATCTTATCCCGCAAAGCCGCCGCTTCCTCGTATTTTTCCTCCACCACCGCCGCTCGCAAATCGTCGTGAAACTGCCGAAGCGCGCTATCCCGCTCCTGTGTCAGACGGAGCCGTTCAGGACACTTCCCAATATGCCTGAGCCCTTTGTGCATACCCTTGAGTAATTCCTTCAATGGCTCGGCAAAAGTCACGTAGCATACAGAACACCCGAGACGCCCAGTTTTCTTAAACTCAGCCTGCGTAAACCCACATTGCGGACATCGTACTCCTTCTGACCCGATATTCGCCCCAATTTGCTGGGCTGCACCCATGCCAAAGAGCATATCCGCCAGAGCAAAACCAGTGGGATCCGTGACCCCCTTTTCTTTCGAACAAGGATCACAAAGATTCACCTTCTGGATTTTACCGTCCACGATTTGCGTTAAGAAAACGCTCGCCGTTTGGGCCTTACACACATCGCACAACATGGTCAGCAATCTTTCTGGTAGGAAAGTTTCATCAAAGAAACCCGATTCGTTACAATCGCGCAGGATCTCCCAACTTTCAAGTGCGCACCCTAAGCGAACTTTATTGAAACTATAAAAGGCAGCCCGCCAGCACCATGACTCCGTCTTTAGAACGGTGTTCCGGTGCTCTGGGCCAATTCACGGAAGCGTGCGATCACCTTTTTAGTAATAGCACCCGGCTCACCCGTGCCAATCACGCGCGTATCTAATTCAATTGCAGCGATCACTTCGGCAGCCGTACCAGTAAGAAAACACTCATCTGCAGTGTAGACGTCGTAACGAGTCATTTCGATTTCGCGAATTGGAATTCCCAACTCGTGGCAAATTTCAAAAACCACGTCTCGGGTGATCCCGCAAAGTGCACCCGCATAAACCGGAGGCGTGGAGATAACGCCTTTCTTAATCACGAACAAATTGTCCCCTGTGCACTCCGCAATGTACCCCTGTTCATTCAACATGACTCCTTCGTCGGCGCCTGCGTGGGAGGCTTCGATCTTGGCCATCACGTTATTCAAATAATTCAACGACTTAACGGCCGGCAACAACGCTGCTGGAGCTGCCCGTCGCGTAGCGCAGGTCACCATCACCATCCCCTTTTCGTATTTCTCCACGGGATACAACTGAATTTTGTCAGCGATGATAATCACTGTCGCTTTCGGGCAACGATCAGGGCTTAAACCGAGATTGCCTTTTCCACGCGTCACCAGGAGGCGAACGTAGCCGTCCTGAAACCCGTTTTGACGAATGGTTTCCAGAGTCGCCTCGCGCATTTCCTCCAGCGAAATCGGAATGCGCAACATGATGGCTTTCGCCGAATCCCATAGCCGATCCAGATGCTCGTCTAAGCGAAACACGCGGCCATTATAAAAACGGATTCCCTCAAAAATACCGTCTCCATAAAGCAAGCCGTGATCGAAAATAGAAACTTTGGCATCTGATTCCGGATAAAAAACACCATCGATGTAGACTTTCATGAGTGAGTTAAGAAGGGGGTTAAAGCGGTTAAAATAAGAAGGCTAAATTCAAACTGAAAAATCAACACGCACACAATGCTTGGAAGAACACCGGATTGCAGGCTGCGTTACCCGTAATTAAGGGACAATCTGACCATCGCGTATTTCCAAGCGCCTGTCACCGCGCTGCGCCAGATTCGGGTCGTGGGTGACAACCACCATGGTCCGTCGCTGTTCGCGCACGAGCGTGAGCAAGAGTTCTATTATCGTCGCACCGGTGCGAGAATCAAGGTTGCCGGTGGGTTCATCTGCGAAGAGAAGGCTCGGCTCGTTTATCAACGCCCGTGCGATGGCTACGCGCTGCTGCTCACCACCCGAAAGTTCAGCTGGCAAATGCTGCATCCGATCAGCCAACCCCACCCGCTCCAAGGCATTTTCCGCACGAGCCCGCGCTGTGGCATCCGGTATGCGGTGAATGTGAGACGGCAGAAGAACGTTTTCAAACGCGGTCAATTCTGGGAGCAAAAAGTAGCCCTGAAACACAAACCCAATACGCCGATTGCGCCTTAAGCACTCCGCTTTATCCCCCTGAGAGTACAACACTTCTCCCTCAAATGTGACGCTACCCGCCTCCGGCTTCTCCAATCCTGCCAGCGTGTAAAGCAACGTCGTTTTCCCAGCCCCTGACGCCCCGACTAAAAACACAGTCTCCCCGTGGGCAATGTCCAGATTGATGTCCCGAAGAACCTCCACAGTGCGTCGCCCGATGCGATACGATCGGCGTATACGAGATGCAGACAAATGAAATGGTGCGTCCATGAAGTCGCGACAGCGTGTAGCGAATCGCATCAATCTTCAACACCCCAAAATCAATTCTCACACAACAAAGCGCAAAGCAGCTGAAGAGTACGTTTTAAAATACATTCAATCACCGAGAGATCTGCACTTTGTTTATAGGAGATTCACATCCAAAACCTCATCTCACTCTGTACACTCAGCTCAGGATCCGAGTTTAGCTTGTATTCTCAACAGCCCAGAGCGAGATGTAATCAAATATAGACCATGAAAATCCCCCTACTTTTCTGCGTGTTTCTGAGCGCCGCAGCCTTCGCGCAAGACCTCAAACCCATCGCCTCTCCCGATCTGAAGGCCCCCCTGAGCGCGGATTGGGTGCTGCGCCAAGGGACTTGGGAAATTAAGGACGGCGAAATCACCGCCGCGGAATTACCCGAACAAAAACACGCAGCAGTCCTGTGGCACCAAGTCGCCTTGCAAACTGGCGCGGTGGAATGCGAATTCCAATTCAGCGGAGCCAAGGGCTTCCTGCTGGGGTGTGACGGAAATAAACACGTGGGGCGCATCGTGATCAACAATAAAGAGATCCGTTTGATGGACGATTCCACCGAAGTGAAAGGTAAGACGCCCTCCACGCTTTTGGCCTCTGCCAAACTGGATCTCAAAGCCAACGAATGGCACAAACTTCGTTACGAATGGAGTGGCGAGCGCATGGCGGCGACTCTGGATGGCACCAGCGTTGAGGCCACAAATGCGAACCTCGGTTTGAAGAAGTCGCGTTGGTGGTTTGCCGTGAGTGGCACCTCTATGAAAATCCGCGAGGTGAAAGTATTCGGCGTTCAGCCTTAAACTAGTCTTAGAAACGAGCATCTAAAAGCAATCACACTCCAAACAGTTACATAGTTCCCCCATAACCAAATGTTTCATTCAAGGAAGTTTATCGGGGCAGGACAGCCTATGACCTGGAAAAAACTCACCAGCATATTGAGCGCCGCGGTTTGTCTAGCCTTAACGCCGAGCGTTAATGCAGCTCCAACGAGGCCAAACATCCTTTGGCTCGTGAGCGAGGACAACAATCCGTTCCTCGGATGCTACGGAGATCCCCTCGCTCACACCCCGACGCTCGACAAACTTTCCAAAGAGGGCGTCACCTACGATCGTTGCTTCGCACAACCCGTATGCGCTCCTTCTAGGTTTGCACTGATCACGGGCATGTTCGCCGTCTCCTGCGGTCCAGCCGAACATATGCGCGCCTCAGGCAAAATCCCTGCTTGGCTCAATGGCTTTCCCGTCTTTCTTAAGAAGGCAGGGTATTATGTCACTAATAACTCAAAGACGGATTACAATTCTCCCATCATTCCAGCGGATACTTGGAACGAAAGCGGGAAGAATGCGCATTATCTTAAAAAGACGGATCCCTCCCAACCCTTCTTCTCTGTTTTCAATCATGAAGTGACTCATGAAAGTTGTTTGTTCCCGGAGAAAGGTCCGGAGCTGACAATCCCACCGATGGATCCTGCAAAAGTACGGATCCCACCGTATCAACCTGATACTCCCGAAATTCGTGCGGATTGGGCGCGTTATTATGATTGTCTGTCTGCTTTGGATGATCAGATCGCTTCAAAATTGAACGATCTTGAAAAGGCGGGGCTCTCGGAAGATACCATTATTTTCTATTACGGGGACAACGGCGGGGTGCTACCTCGCAGTAAACGTTGCCTGCAACAGAGCGGTACGCACGTGCCATTGATCGTGTATTATCCCCCAAAATGGAGACATCTAGCCCCCGCTGCCCCCGGAACACGCATCAGTGATCCGGTCAGTTTTGTAGATTTTGCGCCAACGGTCCTCTCCTTAGCGGGGATCAAGGTGCCGGATTATATGCAAGGACGAGCGTTTGCCGGTCCGGCGAAGGCACCTGCGAATGAATACGTCTTTTGCACGCGGGATCGTATGGACGAGAGATACGATATGGTGCGCTCAGTGATGGATAAGCGGTGGTTGTATATTCATAATTACCGCCCCGATTTGCCGTACGTTCAGCAATTGGCTTATCAGTTTCAAGCGCGGGGTTATCAATCGTGGGCTAGAGTTGCGCGGGAGGGAAAGCTTACGAAAGCAACGGCGATGTTCTGGGGCGAAAAACCCACTGAAGAGCTCTACGACATGAATGAGGATCCGGACAACGTGCGAAACCTCGCGGGGGTACAGGAGCACGGAGCGGTCCTGACCAGAATGCGGGCCGCTTTGCGGGCACACACTTTGGAGGTGGTTGACAACGGATTTATGCCCGAAGGTTCGCTCGTTGAGGGGTACGAGGCTTCTCGCTCGGCAGGCGCATTTCCCTTGGAAAGGACTTTTGACCTCGCAAATCTCGCTTCAGAGAGAAGGGTGGAAAACCTCCCGAAATTGGTGGAAGCGATGGAAGATCCGAGCGAACCCATCCGTTGGTGGGCGGCGCAAGGATGTGGGATGTTGAGGGAAAAAGCGGGGGCGGCGGAAGCCTCTTTGCTAAAGCACCTGCAAGATGCGTCCGGAGCAGTTCGGGTAGCGGCTGCCGAGTCGCTGGTTTATTTAGGGCAACCCGAGGTGGCCTTACCCGTTCTCGAGGCGGTCCTCGGCGATTCGGAGAACAGTGGATTCGCCTTGCAGGCGGCTAATGCGTTGGCGCGCCTCGGTGAAAAGGCACGTCCTTCGCTTCCGAAAATGAAGCAGCTACTGGCCGGATTTGAGGACAAATTGAACGCTAAGCCCGCCGACCGCTATGGCCCACGTTATCCTCGCGACATTACCAAAAAGACGATTGCCATTCTGGAAGGAGATAACGAGCCATTGCTTTATCCCGGAAATATCTCGAGCAATTAAATCTTCCATGAAAACTCTAAGTGCCTCGCTTACCGTTTTACTGCTATGGACAACGAGTTTATGGGCTCGTGAGTCCATCAATAAACCGAACATTATTTTTATCCTAGTCGATGATTTGGGTTGGACGGATCTGGGTTGCTTTGGGAGTCATTACTACGAGACCCCCAACATCGACAGGCTGGCCGCCCAAGGGATGCGCTTCACCAACGGATACGCTGCCTGCACGGTTTGCTCCCCTTCAAGAGCGAGCTTCCTCACGGGCCAATACCCCGCGCGTTTGCACGTCACGGATTGGATTGCTGGGCACAACCGCCCCTTCGCAAAAATGCGTATCCCAGATTGGACAATGCGCCTTCTCCCCGAGCTTCCGAATCTGGCGAAAGAGTTGAAGTCTGTGGGATATGCGACGGCGAGTATTGGGAAATGGCATTTGGGGCCAAAGGAGTCGTGGCCGGACAAAGTCGGATTTGATCTCAATGTGGCGGGGACGCATGTCGGCCAGCCTCCGAACTATTTTTCCCCTTACAAAATAGAGACGATTCAGGACGAAAAAGATGGTGAGTTTCTTAGCGACCGCCTGACGGACGAATCTTTGAAATTCATCGAAGCCAACAAGGCTCGGCCCTTTTTCCTGTATTTACCACATTACGCGGTGCATACGCCGCTCATGGCCAAGCCTGCGGTGGTAGAAAAATACAAAGCAAAGTCGGATCCTACTAGCGCCCATAAGAATCCGGTTTACGCGGCCCTTGTGGAAAGCGTGGACGATAGCGTGGGGCGCCTGATGGCAAAGTTAGACGAGTTGAAGCTTAGCGAAAACACTATAGTCGTGTTCACTTCTGATAACGGTGGATTGATCGGAGCGACCTCAAATGCGCCGCTTCGCGTCGGAAAAGGGTCAGCATACGAAGGCGGCGTGCGAGTGCCTTTAATCGTGAAATGGCCTAACGTGACGCTCCCCGGTTCTACAAATAATACACCGGTAATTGGAACGGATTTCTTTCCCACATTTTTAGCGGCGAACGGTTTGCAGGCGCCGCAAGGCCACGCCGTGGATGGAGAAAATTTAGCGCCAGTGTTACGCGGGGACGGCGGGCTGAAGCGGGCGGCGCTTTACTGGCATTACCCGCATTATCACCCCGGTGGTGCAACTCCCCACGGTGCGATTCGGGAGGGAGACTGGCGATTGGTCGAGTTCTTTGAGGACAACCATGTGGAGCTTTACGATCTCAAAAACGACATCGCTGAAACCCGCGATGAATCAAAAAACCAACCCGACATGGCGGCTGACCTGACCCAAAAACTCCACGCATGGAGGAAGTCCGTCGGAGCACAGATGCCTACGCCCAATCCAGACTTCGACCAAGAGAAGGATGCGGCGAAGAAAAAAGGGCGGTAACTTCAGACCGCACCTTAGCAGAAATGTGCTCCTAAAGCTTCCGTGTAGACGGCGTAAAGCGAACGACTCGCCGTCATAAACAAACGGTTACGCCGAGGGCCGCCGAAACACACGTTGCTGCAAATCTCAGGTAGCAGAATCTGGCCTATGCGCTGACCTTCCGGCGAAAAGATGTGGACGCCATCGTACCCCTCGCCCACCCAACCCGCGCTCGTCCAGATGTTGCCGTCCTTGTCGCAGCGCATACCGTCAGCGAGGCCAGCAACAGTGGTACCGTTCAGTTCCATTTTCATGGAAATATGCTCCCGACCATTAGAAAGCTTTGCGCCGTTCACATCCCACACCTTGATGTTTTTGGGAGCCTTGGGGTAATGTGATGCACCGGTATCAGTGACGTATAGCTTCTTGTAATCTGGAGAAAAACAGAGACCGTTCGGTTTAAAAATATCGTCCGTCACCATCTCGATTTTAGCGGTAGCCGGATCAATACGATAGACGGCCTCTTTGAGGTAAAGTTCGCCCTTGTGCCCTTCGAAATTCACAAGGCTGCCATAACCTGGATCGCTGAACCAAATGCTGCCGTCCGGGTGCACGACGCCATCATTAGGAGCGTTGAGAATTTTACCATTAAACTTGTCCGCGAGAACGGTGATGGAACCATCGGGCTCATAACGAACCACGCGTCGATTGCCATGTTCGAAGGAAATCTGACGCCCTTCGCGATCGAAGGTATTGCCGTTACTGAAGGCGGATGGTTTTCGCAGGACACTCACTCGGCCGTCGTCCTGCAGCCATCGGTGCTGAATGTCGTTTGGGATATCACTCCACACAAGATAGTTGCCCCATCCGCTCCAAGCCGGCCCCTCAGCCCAGTACATTCCTGTGTGAAGGCGTTCAATCGGGGACATCGCGATCTTGTACTTAGCGAAGCTAGGATCCAAGGAAAGCACGTCGGGCTCAGGATAGCGCACGGGCGCGGCACCGGGGCTGAAATCGCGGGCTAAGAGAGGCGTTGCGGCAAGGGCGCCAAGGCCTGCGAGAAAGGAACGTCGGGAGGAGAAAGTTTTCATGACTTATCGAACAGTTCAGGTAACGAGTATTACGAAACCGCAAATGAATCAACCACGCAAAAGTTGAAGCAAGCATCTCAGCCCTAGATCATCAAAAAAGCGCAAGCAACCGAAGCTGCTTGCGCTTTTAATAAATGCTAACGATTGAAAAATCGCTCCGCCTGAGAGTTAACGGGAGTACAACTCAACGATCAACTGCTCGTTGACTATCGGCGCAATCTCATCACGACTCGGAATGCGCGTAACGCTACCAGAGTAGGTTTCGCGATCCAATGCCAGCCAATCTGGCACAGGAGCAATCTGCGTGAGTTCCAACCCGCGAGTCGCCAAAGTACGAGAACGAGGAGCGTCCTTAACGGTCACCTTATCGCCAGGTTTGACGTTGTAAGAAGAGATGTCTACCTTGCGTCCGTTGACTTGAACGTGGCCGTGACCCACCATTTGACGGGACGCCGAGCGTGAGTTAGCGAAACCCAAACGGAACACGACGTTGTCGAGGCGGGTTTCAAGCATTTGCAGGAGGATCTCCCCAGTCACGCCGCGCTTGCGTTGGGCGAGAGCGAAATACCGTCTGAACTGACGCTCGAGAAGGCCATACTGATAGCGCAGCTTCTGCTTTTCAGCTAATGCCACAGAATACTCGCTCTGCTTGCGACGCGACCCTTTAGGGCCGTGCATGCCGGGAGGATAATTCTTCTGCTCCAGTGTCTTGTTTGAGCCGAAAATCGGAACTCCGAAACGGCGGCTGATTTTGTCTTTGGGACCGGTATACCGTGCCATGATTGATGTCTGTCTTACTTAAAGATTCTAGATGAGAAAACAGTGAGCGTTTAAAAGATCAAACGCGGCGCTGTTTCGGCGGACGGCAACCGTTATGCGGCACCGGGGTAACGTCACGGATAAGGGTGATATCCAATCCGACGGCTTGCACAGCCCGGACTGCAGATTCGCGACCTGAACCAGGTCCCTTGACCCGGACTTCAACTTCACGAAGACCATGGCCCATCGCTTGGCGGCAGGCATCCTGAGCCACCATCTGAGCTGCATAGGCGGTGCTTTTGCGGGAACCCTTGAATCCAACCTTACCAGCGCTGGACCAACCAATCACCGCTCCATTGTGATCCGTAATGGAGACAATGGTATTGTTGAAAGAAGCCATCACATGGACGACACCTGCGTGGACATTCTTCGATCCCTTGGCCTTGATGACCTTGATGGGTTCGATAACCGAATTTGGGTCGAGTGAAAGGTTTTCAACCTTCTTTTCCTCGGCTGGGGCCGCCTCCTTCTTACCCTTAGGAGCTCGTGGCTTTACCACTTTGGGAGCGGCAGGGGCTGGAGCGGCTGGTTCCGCAGCCACGGGCGCTGGTACGGTCTCGGCGGCCGCGGGCGTTGCTACGGCTTCGATTTCTGGTGCAGCTTGTGTAATTTCGTTCTCTTCGGACATAATCAGTTCTTCTTACTTAAGCTTTCGCACGTTGCACGCCGACAGTCTTACGCGGCCCCTTACGGGTACGCGCATTTGTGGAGGTACGTTGACCACGCACAGGCAACCCGCGACGGTGGCGGATTCCGCGGTAACAGTTGATGGCCTGAAGGCGCTTCAAGTTCCCTTGAATTTCACGCCGCAAATCGCCTTCGATGGGAAGTCCGCTGGCTGTGATCGCCTGGATAATCTGATTGAGCTGCTCTGGCGTCAGGCTCTTAGCACGCACATCAGGGCTGATGTTCGCCTGCTCGAGAATACGTTTAGCGGTGGTCGGTCCAATACCGTAAATGTAGGGCAACGAAGCTTCAATGCGCTTGTCGCCGGGGATGTCGATTCCAAGAAGTCGGGGCATATTATGATCTCCAATTATTAGGATTAACCTTGCCGCTGCTTGTGGCGTGCATTCTTACAAATCACACGTACCACGTTCTGGCGCTTCACGATGCGGCATGCTTCGCAAAGGCGTTTAACTGATGCTCTCACTTTCATAAAACAAGGATCCTTCTAAAAATACTCTGAATCTAAAATTTGGTTACTTAACAAACTCTCGGGTCTTGCCCTAAATTACTCAAAACTATCGATTTACCTATCATCTAAACTCTACTTTTGACCTATACGGCGGTTTCTCGGCGAAACATTTTAACGAAGCTTAGAGACACTTAGAGACGATGAGTCGGCCCTGAGTAAATTCTCAGAGCTAAACACAACAAATTAAGACACTAACACCTCCAATACTGTCCCTGCAGACAGATCGAAAGCCCTTAACTCTACCAAAACTTTGCTCCCAGGCAAGCATCGTTTGCTGATGATTCTCTCTTTTCCCGCGAGGTTCGTTCCCTTGTGCGCCAGAAACTGGTGCCCGTTGGATAGTTCCACGCGATATAAGACTTCGCTCACACATTCAATTACTTGTGCCTCGGTTCGCACTACATCAAACCGCTGCATGTCAAAATCTCCGGTTCTCCGCGCGTAATCAGCACGGTGTGCTCAAAATGGGCAGACAACTGATTATCTTGGGTTACAACTGTCCAGCCGTCGCTCAAAACTCGAACCCCTGCCTTGCCAAGATTCACCATCGGCTCAATCGCCAACGTCATTCCAGGCTTCAACTTCGGGCCCTCTCCGGGCACACCAAAATTAGGAACCTGAGGCTCCTCGTGCAGTTTCTTGCCCACACCGTGACCAACAAATTCGCGAACGACTGAAAATCCGTGGGCGATAACCGCCTGCTCAATCGCCGAACAAAGATCCCCCAAACGACGACCGCTCTCTGCATGAAGCAAGCCCACACGGAGCGCCTCCTGCGTTGCACCCAACAATTTAGTGGCTCCCGGAGAAATTTGCCCAACCGCGACAGTCGTCGCCGTATCACCGATCCACCCGGACTTGTTGACACCGACGTCTAGACTCACAATGTCACCCGGCTGCAACCGCCGAACGCCACCGATTCCGTGTACCACCTCCTCGTTGACGGAGATGCACACTTGGCCTGGAAATCCGCGATAACCTAAAAAAGCGCTTTTGCACTTTTGCTCCAGCATGAACTCCGCTGCGGCCTGATCTAACTCACGAGTCGTAACCCCAGGCCGAACCAGCGCCGCGATCTTTTCAAGCACTGTCCTTGCCGCGCGCCCTGCGGCGCGCATCAGCTCAATTTCAGCCTCGTTTTTAATCGGAATCACGCCTTAACAACCTCGATATCGTTAGCGCTTCGCAATTGCTAAGATCACTCCCAGCAATAAAACCACCGCTAGGAAGACGTACATCCCGACTACCGTCTTCTGCTTGGACACCTCGCCCCGCCCTTCAGGCGTACGCTCGGAACGTCCACGCACACCCGAGCGGCGTAGAAAGCCATCATAATTTTTCTGAATCAAGTGAGTCTCCACCTGACGCATCGTGTCCAAAACTACGCCGACCACAATTAGGAGGCTGGTTCCACCGAAAAACTGGGCGGTCACGTCCGGAACATTAAGCTGTTTGGAGAGCATCTGCGGCAGAATAGCCACTACCACCAAGAATACAGCACCAGCAAAAGTCAACCGCGTCATCACGGTGTCGAGGAATTTCGCCGTATCCTGACCAGGACGAACGCCGGGAACATAACCGCCATACTTCTTCAAATCGTCCGCGATCTGCTGGGGTTGGAACTGTGTGGCCACCCAGAAGTAGCTGAAGAAAAATATGAGCGCGGAGTAAAAAACGTAGTGCCAGAAGCCCTGCGCGAGGACTGAGGCAACTCTTTGAATCTCGGGTGAATTCCGAAAAGCCATCATTGCAATCGTGGATGGGAAAATCAGAAGCGCCTGAGCGAAAATGATGGGCATCACTCCCGCATAATTCACCTTCAAAGGCATGTATTGCGTCTGCCCGCCGTAAATCTTCTTGCCCACTACACGCTTCGCGTACTGGACACTAATGCGCCGCTGCCCCTGCGTAAGGCAGATCACCGCAGCGATCACTGCGAATAGAAACACTAACAATAGCACTAAAACAATCGGGCTAACTTGACTAGCGACGCGATCGCTCGGAACAAACGTTTTCCAGGCCTGAATAAGACCAGCTGGGAAACGACTCAAAATACCCACACTAATGATCAGGGACATTCCATTCCCTATTCCACGATCAGTGATTTGATCACCCAACCACATCAACATCAAAGTACCAGCTGTGAGAGTCACCACAACAATCATTCTGAATGCCAACCCCGGATGATTGACGAGAGGCATACCCAATTGAGCAATAGTCTGATCAATCCCATGCAGAATTGGACTTTGCCCAGGATTCTCGAAAGAAAGCGCCAGCAAATAGCCTTGGAATAAACAAAGACCGATGGTCGCGTACCGAGTTAGCTGAGAGATCCGATGCCGCCCACCCTCTTCTCGAGCCAACTTGCCGAGCGTGGGAACCACAGCAGTCAGCAGTTGCATCATAATTGACGCACTAATGTAGGGCATCACTCCTAAGGAAAACACGGCGCAGTTCTCAAGAGAGCCTCCACTAAAAATGTTGAAAAGTGCCGCTACACTTCCGCCAGACTGAGTATTTAACTGATTATCAAACCAGTGCTGTAAAACCGATGCGTTTACCCCAGGGCATGTGATGAAAGCACCTATGCGGACCACGACCAAAAGTGCAAACGTAAATATAATCCGTGAGCGCAACTCCGGAATGCGGAAGATATTAGTAAAAGCTGAAATCATGGGGCGAGGCGAAAAAGGGGCGACCGTGAAGCCACCCCAATTTTCAAATACTTAGAAGCTTGGTCTTGCGCAATTGATCAAGAAGCTATTCGACGGATCCACCAGCAGCTTCCACTTTTGCCTTAGCCACCGCGCTGACCGCGACACCTTTGAAATGAAGGACCTTCGCAACTTCACCCACGCTCAAGAGTTTCACGATCCCCTGCCGATTAGGAACCAACCCAGCAGAAATTAAATCCTTCGGGGTGATTGTTGCACCCGCTTCAAAGTGAGCACCGACCCTACCTATGTTTACAGGTAGAAAACCTTCACGGAAGCGGGTATTATTGAAGCCACGCTTAGGCATCTTACGCATCAAGGGCATCTGACCACCTTCAAAACCTAGGCGAATCGAACCACCCGAGCGGGCTTTCTGCCCCTTGTGGCCCTTACCAGAGGTTTTCCCATGGCCGCTGCTCTCACCGCAACCGAGACGCTTGGTACGATGCTTCGCACCTGGACGCGGTTTTAAATTACTCAAACTAGTCATAAACTTATCTCCTTAAAAATTGCGCTGAATCTCAAACCTAGACCTGAGCAGGAGCCACAGGGGTGGAACTCACAGAGAAGCCGCGATCAGCTAAACGATCTTCACGGGTCCTCAGCTGGGAGAGTGCGGTGAGTGTCGCCTTCACCACGTTTGCGTGGTTACTCGAGCCCATGGACTTTGCAAGCACGTCACGGATGCCAACAGCCTCCAAAACCGCTCGCACGCCGCCTCCGGCGATAACTCCTGTACCTGGACTAGCGGGACGAAGTAGCACTTTGCCGCCGCCAAACTCGCCGTACGCATCGTGAGGTATCGTATTTTTGGTGACGGCGATCTTCACCATCGCCTTCTTGGCGGACTCGCCGGCCTTTCGAATTGCTTCAGATACTTCGTTCGCCTTGCCGAAGCCGCAACCGACTCGACCCGCTTTGTCACCAGTGACAATTAGGGCACTGAAGGAAAAGCGACGACCGCCCTTAACAACCTTCGCGCATCGATTAATGAAAACGACCTTCTCTACAAGATCAGATTGCTCTTTCTGCCTGTCACCGTCACGACGACGACCGCGATTATTTTGAGGTGCTGCCATAAACGTAACCTTAGAAATTCAAACCCGCTTCGCGCGCCGCATCGGCAAGCGCTTTTACTTTCCCATGATAAAGAAACCCGCCGCGATCGAAAACGACTTTGGTCACGTTATGAGCCACAGCGCGGCTGGCAACTTCCTTGCCCACTCGAACCGCAGTCTCAACATTAGCTGAAACACGCCCACCATCAGAGAAACCCTTCTCTGTTGTGCAAACGCCAGCGATCGTGACGCCCCTGTCATCATCGATGACTTGAGCATAGATGTGACTGCCTGAAAAATGCACGGACAACCGAGGCCGCTCTGCCGTGCCAGAAATACGCTTCCGAAGTCGGATGTGGCGCAATTTGAGGGCCGAAATATTTTTTGATGAAGCCATAACTATTGTACAGTCTTACCTTCCTTACGCTCAATGTGTTCTCCGGCGTAACGCACGCCCTTACCCTTGTAGGGCTCAGGTGGGTAGTAGCCTCGGATGTTAGCGGCGACTTGACCAACCAACTGACGGTCAATCCCTTCAACCTTAACCTTCGTGTTTTCTGTCACCGTCACCTTGATCCCCGCTGGGATCGGAAATAACACGGGATGTGAGAACCCTAGGGAAAGATCCAGAAACTCACCCTTTACTGCCGCCTTGAAACCCACTCCATGAATTTCCAAACTGCGAGTGAATCCCTCGGAGACCCCTGTGATCATGTTTGCAATCAAAGCCCGACTGAGCCCGTGCTTCGCACGATCATCACGATCTTCGCTTGCGCGAGTCAAAACAACTTCCGCCCCCTCCACCTTGGCACTCACGTTCTTGGGCAGGTGCCAAGATAATGTGCCCTTTGGGCCGGTGACGGAAACTGAGCCCGCCTCTTCAAAATGGACCTTCACCACAGGAGGCAAAGGAATCGGCTTTTTACCTATACGCGACATAATCCAGCCTTTCTAATTACCAAACAAATGCCAGAAGTTCTCCGCCAACGTTTTTACGACGGGCCTCGCGGGAACTCATCACACCAGACGATGTGGAAAGAATTGCGATCCCTACACCGCTTAAAACACGCGGAATCTCAGCTGCCCCAACGTACCGACGCAACCCGGGACGGCTGACGCGCTTTAACTCAGTGATTACGGAACGATTACCCGCGTACTTCAGACCCAAACGCAGATGAGGGCGGCCTTCGACTGATTCCACAGAATAAGACTCCACGAAGCCCTCCTCCTTTAGAATGCGCGCCACCTCACCTTTAAACTTTGAAAACGGAGCCACTATCTCAGGCTTTCCAGAACGCACGGCATTGCGCACGCGCGTAAGGAAATCAGCGATAGGGTCAGACACATTTGACATAATGACGATACCCTTCTAATTAAACGTTTGCTACAGCTGCCTTCACAGGCTTCGCCTTGTCTGTAAACGGAACACCCAGTTCCATCAATAAAGACTTTGCTTCGGCGTCTGAACGAGTGCTAGTGACAATGGTCACATCGAACCCAATATTACGCTTGATCTTATCAAGCTCAATTTCAGGGAAGATGCTCTGATCAGTAACACCCAGTGTGTAATTCCCACCACCGTCGAAAGACTTAGTGGAGACTCCACGAAAATCTCGGATACGCGGCAACGCCATCCGGATGAGACGTTCCAAGAACTCGTACATACGCTCCCCGCGCAGCGTAACACGAGCACCGATGGCTTGGTATTGGCGCAACTTGAAGTTCGCGATGCTCTTTTTGGAGATGGTCTCTGCGGGTTTTTGGCCCGTGATTGTCGTGAGATCTGCTTTCGCGTCCTCTAAAGCCTGCTTTCCATCGGCCTGGCTCCCGACGCATGTGTTGACAACAACCTTCACCACCTTAGGGATCTGATGAATGTTGGTGTAACCGTGCTTCTCCTGCAATGCAGGGATCACGTGCTTTTTGTAATGGTCTTTTAACGTTTCAGACATATATCCCTTAGTGGGCTGCGGCCGGAATCACCTTCACATTACTGATGTGAATAGGGCCTTCTTTTTCGATAATTCCCCCCTGAGGGAGAGCTTGAGAGCGGCGGGCGTGTTTTTTAATCATTCGCACACCTTCAACGATAACGCGGTCAGAACCTGCTACCAAAACCTTGCCCTGCTTACCACGATGGTTACCGGCAATAATGGTGACTGTATCACCCTTTTTAATGTGAGAGGACATATTAGAGAACCTCCGGTGCCAAAGAAACGATCTTCATGAAATTCTTCTCGCGCAACTCACGAGCCACAGGGCCGAAGATACGAGTGCCCTTTGGATTGCTATCCTTGTCGATAATGACAATCGCGTTGCGGTCGAACCTTAAATAACCACCATCTTCACGGCGTACAGGATGCCGGGTACGAACGACAACGGCACGGACCACATCACCTTTTTTGACAGAGCCGCCAGTGCTGGCTTCACGAATGTGCGCAGTGATAATATCACCCACACCAGCCACTAATGTCCGCTTTCCGATGACACCAATCATCTTAGCCATTTTAGCGCCGGTATTATCGGCTACATCGAGCCTAGACCTAATCTGCAACATAAATAAATCTCCTGAGGTTAGTGGCTGATCACCGAAACCAAACGCCAGCGCTTTAATTTTGAAAGCGGACGGGACTCCATGATCAAAACCGTGTCGCCCAACTTGGCGGTAGACGCTTCGTCATGAGCATAAAACCGTTTGATCTGCTTAATGATCTTACGAAAACGAGGATGCGGTACACGAGTGGTGGACTCTACGATAATGGTCTTCGCCATTTTGACCGAGACAACCTGCCCCACACGCTCCTTGCGCTTGCCGCGGGACTCCGAAGATGTCTCCGTATTATGAATTTCAACTGCTTGTTCCATGTTCGTCCTTTAGTTTGCGGCGGAATGCTCCTTGGAGACAGTTAAAACACGAGCCAGTTCTTTACGCACTGTGCGAGCGCGCACAGGGTTTTCCAACTGCCCGACCTGCTTCTGAATCCGGATTGTAAACAATTCCTTGCGGAGCTCTGCCTCACGCTGGCGCAACTCCGAAGCGCCCATTGATTTAATTTCTTTCAATTTCATCGAAAAACTTGGTTAGGCAACAGAGGAAGCTCCATGCCGGACAATGAAGCGGGTTCTGATTGGCAACTTATCGGCTGCCAACCGCAGAGACTCACGAGCGAGAGACTCAGGAATACCGTCCAACTCAAAAAGTACGTTTCCTGGACGAATCACTGCGACCCAATACTCGGGCGCGCCCTTGCCCTTACCCATTCGAGTTTCTGGGGGCCGTGCCGTTACTGACTTGTCCGGAAACATCCGAATCCACAGCTTGCCCTTACGCTTCATGTTACGAGTGAGCGCGACACGGGCGGCCTCGATTTGAGTGTTTGTGATCCAGGCGCGCTCAAGGGTCTGCAGAGCAAAAGCGCCGAAATCAATCTTAGTAGCACGTGAAGCGATACCCCGGCGGCTACCCCGCTGGGTCTTGCGATACTTCACTCTTTTGGGCATCAAAGGCATATAACTTCTCCTAAAAAATTAATGGGCTGGGGCAACTACTGGTGCAGCTTGGTCGGGCTGCCGCTCAGAACGATCCTGACGGTCGCCGCGATCGCGGTGGGGGCGGTCACCTCTTTCACCACGCTCACGCTGAGGCTGGTTCGGATTAGCGGGAGCCTCTGCCGGTTTCCACAGCCAAACTTTCACGCCGATGATCCCGTACATGGTATGGGCCTCATAAAAACCGTAATCGATCGGGGCGCGAAGAGTATGCAGCGGGATCTTACCTTCACGGAAAGACTCAGAGCGGGAGATTTCGGCACCACCGAGGCGACCTGCACAGCGAATCTTAATACCGATTGCACCGAAATCCATAGTCGCCTGAATCGTCTTCTTCATGGCGCGACGGAATGAGATGCGGCGCTCAAGCTGCAAGGCGACGTTCTCGGCGACCAACTGGGCGTCAAGCTCCGGAGTTTTGATCTCCTGAATGTCGATTTTCACTGACTTGCCACCACTCATCTTGCCGATGTCCTCGGTCATACGCTCGATTTCAGAGCCCTTGCGACCAATCACCACTCCAGGACGGGCCGTACAAATTGTGACGCGAATGCTGTTCCAAGCGCGCTCAATCACCACCCGAGAGACGGCCGCCTGCCTGAGCTTATCCTTCACGTACTTGCGAATTTCAATGTCGCCGTGAAGAAAAGCTGGGAAGTCTTGATGCGAAGCGTACCAACGCGAACGCCAGTCGCGATTGACTGCCAAACGATATCCGATCGGGTTAACTTTCTGGCCCATAAAATAAAGAGAAATGTTGAAGCAAAAAGGTACTACGCCTTCTCAACAAGAATGATTCTAATGTGACTGCTACGCTTACGGATTGGACCGGCACTGCCCCGGGCCTTCGGTTGGAAACGCTTTAAAGTAGGTCCCTCACCAACTACAGCCTCCTTGACGATCAGAGTGTCGGCGCGGAGATTGTTGTTATTTTCAGCGTTAGCAATTGCGCTCTTTAAGGTCTTCTCAACAAGACGCGCGGCTTTCCGAGGAGTGTTTGTCAGAACGTCTAGGGCGTTGGAAACGCTCAGGCCCTGTATTTCGCGAGTAACCTCGCGGCACTTAAAAGCTGAGAGGCGAGCGCCTTTGTAAATGGAACGTATTTCCATGGCTATATAATGGTATTGGTTTAAAAGTTAAATTAACGGACAGCCAACCGCACGGGCTTGCCCTCTAGTGTGGAAACATTCCCAGAAAAAGACTGGTCAACCAGCGCTGCCGAAACCGAACTGCGCACATCGACCACTCTGGCGTAAACGGAACCACCGACGACAAGCAGTGCACCAGGCAATGCTCCATCAGTACGCCCAACGCCCACCAAAATAACACGCTCTTCGCGAATCGATCTCAGAACTGTACCCTGAACAGCCTGTTGCTTTGCTGCAACTGCCGGTTGCAACCCAGCCTCTGCAAGCTGGGATTCTGCGTCTAGTGCGCGGTTGCGCCACTCGGTGAGTTCCCGCACGATCGATAAAACCGCCCCGTCGCCGCTGCCCAAACCCGCAGCAGCCGCTCCGACAATGTTATTCCTTTCGGCCGCTTGAGCCACCGCCAACGGCGATGTCAAAAACAGTGCACTCACGCACCATCCCAACCAAGAAGGTAGGGAAAGAGCTGAAGTGGGCCTCTGCACTGCGGAAAGAACAAACATTGATTTAAAATGAAGTGAAAAACTACTTAGCAACCTTTGCTGTATGAGAACCGTGCTTTTTGAAAACACGGGTAGGAGAGAACTCGCCGAGCTTGTGTCCAACCATGTTCTCAGTAACAAAAACAGAATTGAAAATCTTGCCGTTATGCACGAGGAAAGTGTGACCGACGAAATCTGGCGTAATCGTAGAACGACGCGACCAAGTCTTGATTGGGCGTTTAATGCCTGAATCGTTAATCTTATCGATCTTTTCGAAGAGATGCTGCTCTACGAAAGGACCCTTTTTGAGAGATCTGCCCATACGGATGGATTAATTAAACTACTTGCGAGCCTTACGGCGTTCGACGATGAAACGATCACTGCCTTTGTGTTTACGACGTGTTTTAAATCCACGCGCCAATTGTCCCCACGGACTGCAAAGATGCTGGCGACCGCCACCACCCTTAGACTTGCCTTGCCCACCACCATTGGGGTGATCGACAGGGTTCATCACCATCCCACGAACAGTTGGGCGAACGCCCTGCCACCGACTGCGACCGGCCTTGCCGCTGGAAACATTCATGTGGTCCACGTTCCCAACCTGACCCATTGTGGCGTAGCAGTCTTCGTGAACCCGACGAATTTCACCAGATGGTAACTTTAAAAGAGCATATCCTTTCTCACGGTTAGAAAGGACAACCAACTGTCCGGCAGAGCGGGCTAATTGACCACCCCGTCCAGGGATCAACTCAACACAATGCACAGCTGAACCTAGGGGGACGCGGCTCAGAGGAAGCGCGTTACCAACCTGAGGGTCTGCCTCCGCACCAGCGACCACTTTCATGCCAACCACTAAACCTACTGGCGCCAATATATAAGCCTTAACGCCATCTGCGTAGGTAAGAAGAGCAAGCCGAGCCGAACGCAAGGGGTCGTACTCAATTGCCACAACGTCAGCGACGACTGCGCGCTTGGAGCGCTTGAAGTCAACTATACGATGCTTCTGTTTGTTGCCTCCACCAACGTGCCGACAAGTGATGCGCCCGTTGTTGTTACGACCACCAGTCTTCTTCCGAGTCACAACCAAGCTCTTTTCAGGCTTAGACTTAGTGATCTCGTCAAAGGATGGTAGCGCCTTGAAACGGTTGGCCGGAGTGAAGGGCCGGAAAGTTTTGAGTGCCATAAGACGGTTTTAAAGAATTAAACGCCTGTGCGAAGTTTAGGCTAGTTCGAGGGTCTCGCCCGCTGCGAGAGTCACAACCGCCTTCT
Organism: uncultured Spartobacteria bacterium; assembly: GCA_903919125.1. Lineage (GTDB taxonomy): Bacteria > Verrucomicrobiota > Verrucomicrobiia > Chthoniobacterales > Chthoniobacteraceae > Chth-196. The sequence goes on from CAIXGS010000076.1 coordinate 199,459, forward strand.
TCCAATCTGCGGTGTGCCCCGCTGCGGCAGTGCGCTTGCGGCGGGCTTTCCCGTAATGGTTAGAGGTATTTACGGAAACCACTTTTTTGCCGAACAACTCCTCGATAGCCTTACGGATCTCGATTTTGTTGGCATGGACAGAGACTTCGAAGACGTACTTGTTCAAGCTCTCCGTGAGAAGAGACGCTTTTTCGGTCAAGCGGACGTTCCGAATGATTTGTGAAGAAAGATGCATGGCAAATTAGCTATTAATGCGCTTGGCGATGTCGGCCAAAGCTGCGTGTGTCAGGATCACCTTCTTATGACGGAGCAGATCCTCGGCATTCACATCCGCAGAGCGCACCAGATGTGCCCACTGAACATTGCGAGCCGCGAGGAATGTATTCTCGGTGAATTCGTGAGATACGATCAAGACGCTGTCGGAACCACTCAGTCCGTGGAGCAATGAAATAAAATCCTTAGTCTTCGGATTCTCCACAGAAATTGATTCAACCGTCAGCACCGTCGAGGATTTGATCCGCTCAGAGAGCGCCTTGTTCAAGGCAGCACGCCGAACGCTTTTGGAGACGATCTTACGGTAGTCGCGAGGTTTCGGTCCAAAGACCACGCCGCCGCCGACCCAGATCGGGGAAGATTTGTAACCCGCACGTGCACGGCCAGTGCCCTTCTGACGCCAAGGCTTAGCCCCAGATAGATTCACATCCGCCTTGGACTTGGTGTTAGCACTGCCACTACGGCGGGCTGCGCGGTAAGCGACAACGACGTCGTGTAGCGCCTGAGTGTAACGGCCATTCTCAATTACGGGTACACCAGCGGCCTTCGCGGCCTCAATGGTTAATATGTTTGCACTCATGGTGTGTTATTTCGCAGCTTGCCCCTTAATTGCCGGACGGACGACCACGTAGGCGCCGTTAGGACCTGGGATTGCCCCAGAAACCAGAATCACGCCCTCTTCGGAGCGCACTTGAACCACACGAAGGTTCTGAACGGTGACCCGCTCGTCACCCATGTGACCAGGCATCGAGGCGTTTTTCCAAATGCGACCTGGAGTAGAACGCATGCCGATGGCACCAGTACGGCGATGCATCATCGAACCATGCGAGGCAGGTTGACCCGCAGAGTTATGCTTGCGCATTACACCTTGGAAACCCTTGCCCTTTGACTTGCCAATCACGTCAACAATATCACCCACTTCAAACTGAGTCACCTCGAGAGTGGCACCTTCGAACTCCGAACCGTCACCGGTCGAGCGAAACTCCTTGAGGAGCTTCTTGGGGGCAGCGCCGCCCTTGTTGAAATGACCAAGCTCCGGCTTGGTGAGGCGCTGTGGCTTCTGATCCTCAAACCCAACTTGGATGGCTGCGTAGCCCTCCTTCTCGTGGGTCTTGGTTTGCACTACCACATTGCCGCCGGCTTCAATCACCGTTACTGCAGTTGCACGCCCCGAAGCGTCATAGACGCGGGTCATGCCAAGCTTTTTTCCTAAAAGTCCAATCTTCATGTCAGCTGCGAAAAGTTGCGATCCGCTCAGATCTTGATTGTGATGTCCACGCCGGCTGGGAGGTTGAGCTTTTTAAGCTCATCAACCGTCTTCGCGGTAGGTTCAACGATATCCAACAACCGCTTGTGGGTGCGGATTTCAAACTGGTCCATAGACTTCTTATCCACATGGGGGGAGCGATTCACGGTGAACTTCTCCACACGTGTCGGAAGGGGGATGGGCCCCGCGACCTTCGCACCAGTGCGTTTGGCAGTCTCGACGATTTCGCCTGCAGATTGGTCCAGCATGCGATAATCGAAGGATTTGAGGCGGATGCGTATGCGTTGTCCGGTCATATTGATTAAAAGGGTTCCAATTTATCTGTTGCCAGATTCGGTTAACTAAAAAGGATTACAGGCTTACTTTTCTTTCTGTTCGAGGATAGCAGCCTTCACATTTTCAGGAACTTGCTCGAACTTGCACGGTTCCATTGAGTAGCTTGAACGGCCTTTGGATAGCGAACGAATGGCAGTCGAATACCCGAACATTTCCGCGAGCGGAACTTCAGCGGTTACTATCGAAAGACCAGCCTTGTGTTCAATCTGAGAGATACGGCCCCGGCGACGGTTAAGATCACCCATGATGTCACCCTGAAACTCCTCGGGAGTGGAATTTTCCACCCGCATGATGGGCTCCAAAAGAATTGGTTTCGCACGCTTCATACCATCCTTGACGGCGAAGATTGCGGCCATCTTGAAGGCCATTTCATTGGAATCCACTTCATGGTAGCTCCCATCCACGATATCGACATTGATATCGATGACCGGATAGCCGCCGACCACACCGTTTAAAACAGCTTCTTCGATCCCCTTCTTTACAGCAGGAATGAAGTCCTTGGGAATTGTACCACCAATTACTTTGTTCTCAATAGTCAACCCCTTACCTTGCTCGTTCGGCTGAACTTTCACCACCACGTGGCCGTACTGACCGCGTCCACCAGACTGCTTTACCAACTTTCCTTCCCCAGGAGATGCTGCGGTGATGGTCTCGCGGTACGCAATCTGAGGTTTGCCAGAATTGGCCTCCACCTTGAATTCACGGAGCAGGCGATCTCGGATAATTTCGAGATGCAGCTCACCCATGCCGGCAATGATGGTCTGACCCGTGTCTTCGTTGGTGAAGACGCGGAAAGTCGGATCCTCTTCGGCTAAGCGGCCAAGGGCATTTCCCATCTTCTCTTGATCCTGCTTGGTCTTCGGCTCGATTGACATCGAGATAACCGGATCAGGGAAGGAAGGCGGCTCCAAAAGGATTCCGTGATCCTCATCACAGAGAGTATCACCTGTCGTGATATTCTTAATCCCAACGATTGCTGCGATATCTCCGGAATAAACCGTTTCGACATCGTCGCGCTTATCAGCTTGGATCTGAATGATTCGGCTAATACGCTCACGCTTGTTTGTGCGAGGATTGTAAACCGTGTCACCTTTAGAAAGCTTGCCAGAGTAAACTCGGAAGAAGACCAACTTACCAACGAACGGGTCACTCCAAAGTTTGAAAGCAAGGGAACAAAAATTACCGGCATCGTCCGTAACCACAGCGATCGGTTCATGGCTATCTGGATCCTGCCCATTCGCTGGAGGAATATCCAAAGGACTCGGGAGATAATCAATAACGGTATCCACCAAATACTGAACACCCTTATTCTTGAAAGCAGACCCACCAACCACCGGACAAAACTTGTTAGCGATCGTCTGACGACGAATTCCAGCCTTCAGTTGCTCGTTTGTAATTGGCTGCTCTTCGAGGTACAGCGCACCGATTTCATCATCAAGATTAGCGATTTGCTCCACCAGATCGGCACGTGCCTGAACTGCACTCTCCAATAGATCAGCGGGAATCTCTTCAATGTTGTAGGTGGATCCGATCTGGTCGTTATCGTTATAAATAACAGCCTTTTGATTCACAACGTCGATCTGCCCCTTGAGATAATCTTCCTTTCCGATCGGAATAAGAACTGGCCAAGCGTTAGCAGCTAATTTCTTGCGCATCGAATCGATTGCAGCATTGAAATCAGAGCCGACGCGATCCATCTTATTGATGAAAGCGATCCGAGGCACATTGTATTTCGTTGCCTGCCGCCATACGGTTTCAGACTGAGGCTGAACACCTGCCACCGCATCAAACACGGCGATCGCGCCATCCAAAACCCGCAAGGAACGCTCCACCTCCGCAGTGAAATCCACGTGCCCGGGAGTGTCGATGATGTTGACCCGCATCTTCTGTCCCGAATACAGCTTCGTGATCTCGGGCTGATCGATTTGGAGCCAAAAGCACGTCGTTGCGGCTGATGTAATGGTGATCCCGCGCTCCCGCTCTTGCTCCATCCAGTCAGTGACTGTTGTGCCCTCGTGCACTTCGCCCATCCGGTGAATACAGCCAGTGTAAAATAAAATACGTTCCGTCAACGTCGTCTTGCCGGCGTCGATGTGCGCAGCAATGCCGATGTTCCTCGTTTTTTCGAGGGGATACGCGCGGTTTGGAGAATTAGGATTGGTAGACACGGTTGTCGGTGGCTTTCGCCAGAAAATCTAAAGAAAAGGGTGAGGAAGTCTCAACGACTAGAAGCGAAAATGAGCGAAGGCACGATTCGCCTGAGCCATCTTGTGGGTATCATCGCGTTTTTTAATGGCGTTACCCTGCCCGTTGGCAGCATCGCGGAGCTCATTAGCGAGTGCATCAGAGATACCAGTGGCTTTCCGAGACTTCGCATAATTTACTAACCAGCGCATCGCCAAAGCGAGTGCACGAGCTGGGGCAACCTCCATAGGCACCTGATAAGTTGCACCACCCACGCGGCGACTCTTCACCTCGAGACGAGGACGCACATTATCAACGGCCTTATTTAGCACTTCCAATGGATCAACTGTCTCGGAGTTTTGACGCGTTTTCTCAATCGCAGTGTAAACAATGCGCTCTGCGAGAGACTTTTTACCGTTTTGCATCAGAGCTGCAATAAGGCGGGCGACTACCGGACTTCCATAACGGCTGTCCAGTTTCTCAGTTTTGTGAATAACGCGACGACGACGCGACATAACGTATAAATTAAATGGGTTACTTCTTCTTGGCGCCGGGCTTTCCACCCTTGCCGCCCTTGGTGTCCACCTGACCCGGCTTCGGACGCTTGGCGCCGTACTTCGAACGGGAACGACGACGTCCGTCCACTCCAAGCGAATCCAAGCTGCCACGTACGATATGGTAACGAACGCCTGGAAGATCCTTCACACGACCACCCCGAACCAAAACGATGGAATGCTCCTGTAAGTTATGACCTTCTCCTGGAATGTAAGCGATAATCTCAAACCCGTTTGTGAGGCGCACCTTGGCGACCTTACGCAAGGCGGAGTTAGGCTTCTTCGGAGTACGGGTCATGACCTGCGTGCAGACACCTCGGCGAAATGGGCACTTGGCCAGAGCTGGGCTCTTGGACTTGACCTGAATCTTTTTACGCCCTTTACGGACGAGCTGGTTGATCGTTGGCATGAAACTCTGGGACTAGAGGACTGTGACTGAATGAAATTGTGAACTTACCAGACTTGGGCTGTTTTAAAGGCCTTTGGGCTGGCGCGACGTTCAGTCGCATTACCCGCTTTTTACGTCCAGCGTGAGAGGACCCATCATCGATAGAAGGGCAGCGCAGGATTGCGCCGACACTTTCGTCAATTTCCGGCTTCGGCTCTGCTCGATAGGCCACCTCTCGAGCGTCCACGGCCAACTTGACCGAAGCCGCGAGAGCGAGGGCATAAGCCGACGAGAGCGCGAAGGGGCGGTGTTTGTACGCTTACCCGCAAAGCTTGGCAAGAAAGAGATGTAATTTTTTTTTGTTTATTTTCGTTTCGCCCCTTTGAGCCCAGACCCGATTACCCCCTCTGAGCGGCGATATTTTCTCCAAAAAAAAGTCGCGCGGCACCTGACCAATCTCCCATTAATCCCTTTGCATTAACGTTTTGAACAAGCGTCTTCCTGAGCTGTGGATCTTCAACAAGAAGCGTTGTCTTCGCACAGAAATCCACCGAGTCCCTAGCGCGTGTGACAAAGCCAGTTTTGCCGTGTTCAACGAGTCCCCGCGGTCCGCCTGCGTCAGAAACAACGCAAGGAATCCCCGATGCGAGCGCTTCCATTACCACATTACCATATGTGTCCGTTGTACTTGGAAATACAAACACATCAGCGGACGCGTAGGCCGCAGCCAGTTCTTCACCATGCAAATATCCTGTAAATATCGCATTTGGAATGTTTTCCTGTAATTCCTCACGGTACGGCCCGTCACCTACCACTGCCAGGATCGCCTTTTGATTACCGATTCGTTGCATCAGGGGAATTAGCATATCCAAGTCCTTCTCCCGTGATACTCTACCCACATAGAGTAGAATCGGAACACCCGAGGGCACTCCGCGCTTGATCCAAAAGTCTGTGTCTCGTTTTTTATGGTTAAATAATTGGATATCAAGACCTCGCGGTAGAATACGCAAACGCGATGGAGTCGCACCGCGGGCAATCCACGCCTCCCGGTAAGGCTCGCTGTTGACAAAAAGTTCGTCTAACCCGGTGTAAAACCAGTGCATGTATGTCCACGTTAGACTCTCCAGACTAGCATCTTCAGTTAATATTTTGATGTATTTTGGAAAGTCCGTGTGGTAGATGCCTTTTACCGGCAGACCCAGCAGGCGCGCGGCAAGCAATCCCACCAAGCCCACAGGTCCCGGGGTTGAGACAACAAGCTCCGTAAATCCCTCGCGATGGATATACTCCAGCATTTCAAGCACCGGAGGAAAGGCCAACTTCTGCAGCTCGTACTCCGGCAATGCGAACTCTCCAATAGGCGCAAAGTTTTTTAGCGGCACTCCCTTGAGTTTGGAATCTTTACGACAACTCAACACCGTGACGTCATACCCCTCGGCACGCCCAGCCACAGTCAGCTTAGCGATCGTTGTAGAAACGCCGTTAACGTCCTCGAGCGTATCGGTTAGCCACGCTATTTTGTGCTGCGCCACAGCTCGCAGATCGCACCCATGGACGGAGCGAGAGAGCTTACGAAGCCAAAGCCCGTCGGGTGCCTCGCGTTTCAGTTCGAAGAAATAGGGCGCAAGCGGCGCCATCACGGGAATCAGCACGGCCAGATCCTGAACCGCTTGAATCATGTTTCCCTCGGAAGCCTGCTTGATAAAAGACTTTAAAAACTGAAAGCAAAGCCTTCCCGTAATGATATTGGCAATTTTAAATGCCCTTTCCTCTGAGCTCGCAATTCCCTCTAGGTTTTCGCGGAGTACCGACTGAAGTCCCTCACCCTCGACTTCCTCTGACAACGCCTTCCAAAGCGACGTGTTAGCTGGCTTTAGAAGTTCAAATATCTTTCCCGAAATAACTCCATCAACCGCGAGTTCCAGCTTTTCGCGCCAAGTGAGGCTGGTCGGATCCTCTCCCTCCATGAACCTGCCAAGAGCCTGTTGCGCGAAGGCAGAACGCCGCACGGGCTCAAAGCGTTTACCCAGAGCAATAAACAGCCTGTTATACATGCCATGCGCGACGGCCAACGGGCCTCCATGCCTGCCCTGCGCCTCACAACGTCCCGCTTTAATGTGCTTTAGAAGCTCCGCGCCCGTCCCCGCAACTGGCGTCGTGGTCCACGCACGCCCCGCTAGAATCCCAGACTGATCGCCACTCCCTCCTACCAGTACCTTCTCCCACGCCCGAGCATGCACCGGGACAATGTCGTGCCGATTGGCGAGCGCTTCAATCTTCCGCTCGCTCAGACTCTGCATAAACTCACTGGTGAACACGTTGGTGAGCTCCGCTCGAAGGCCGCAAAGCGCCTCAAAGTGGCTAAACATTAACACCAACTTCTCGATATGTGCAGTCTGCAGTCGAGCATCCTTCGAAAACAGGGGATGCGCGACTGCGTGGGCCAGGTTCTGCTCAATCAAGTACCCGTTCAGTTCGTAGAGATTCTCCCGCAACTCGAGTAAGTCGGCGTGCTGTGCTTCGGTAATTCCCCAAACTAAGAGGGATACTGGCGTGCGATCTTCAGGGAAAAGAGCCGTGATCTGCGTCGATATAAACACTCCGGGAAGCCCCTGCAGTGCGAGACACCCTTCGATCGAATGGTGGTCCGTCAGAGTGAAGTGCGTAAATCCTCGGATTTTCAGAGCATCATACAGCGCACGCGGGTCGGAATAACTCGCAGCCATTCCCAGTCGGCGAAAGAGCCATTCTTCCGGTCTACCGCTAAAATGAGAGTGCAGATGGAGGTCAACCTTTTGGGTAATCACGGGTTTAAATGATCGCAAATTAAAGGCGTTTGAGTGAAGAATAAGCGACAAACTGGAAACAGTGACTCTCGGGACGCGTCGGTGCACCTAAAACCAAGAACAATGAAACGTCCGCCATCACTTCCGATCACCTCTCATGCAACCTGCATGGCACTAAACTTGCTCAAAAACATTTACCAATAACTTCAAGTGATTTTCGCTGATTTTCTTCTAGGGATTTTCCGAATACCGATTTTCACTCATTAAGTAATTTTCCCGAACTCCCGCCTCCTTTCGTTCTGCATTCGTAAACTCGCGTATCCAAGCGCTAATTCAACACTATCAACATCCTATGAATACCCCCACCAATTCCGGTTGCTCCTTCGGCCCCGATAGTTCCCCGCTCCTGCATCCCAGTGACCTTGCAGTTTCCTCCCGCCGCGAGTTCCTCACGCGAAATGGGATCGGCTTCGGTGGGCTGAGTTTGGCTGCCTTGTTCGGACTCAACCCGTTCGACGTGGAGGCCGCTGCCAATGGGGCTCCAATGGGGCCTCTGGCTCCCAAAATCGCGCATTTTCCCGCTAAGGCTAAAGCAGTTATCCAAATTTTCGCAGGCGGCGCTCCCTCAACGGTCGACACCTGGGACCCTAAGCCAGAATTAGTCAAAAACGATGGCCAAAAAATTCCCGGTTATGAAGGAGCTGCTCTGGGCTCACCTTTCAAATTTGAGAAGATGGGCAAGTCTGGGGTCGAAGTTCCAGAAATTTTTCCTCAAATCGGCAAACACATCGACGACATCGCGGTGATCCGTTCGCTGTTTGCGGAGATTCCAGATCACGGCATTGCGGCGAAAATGCTCATGACGGGGTCTACCCAGTTACCGAAGCCTAGTCTAGGTTCATGGGTGGTTTACGGCCTCGGAAGCGTTAATCAGAACATGCCTGGCTTCATTTCCCTTGGTGGCGATTCAACTTTTCGCCAGTGCGCCTTCCTACCCGGCATCTATCAAGGTTGTAACGTCAATTATGACCCGAACGCGAGCCTGTCGACCATTCTATCGAACATCCGCAGCGAGTTCAGCAGTCTAGACCGTCAGCGCCGCCAGATCGATTTGGCATCGCAGATGAACAAGATGCACGCCGCTCAGCTCCAGAAAGATGCTCAGCTTGAGGCCCGCATTGAGGCGTTCGAAATCGCTTTCAAGATGCAGACCGAGGCGACAGATGCCTTCGATGTCAGCAAGGAGCCCCAAGCGATGCGGGATCTTTATGAGTTGAATCCCAACGCAGGCACAATGGCTCGTGGGATGGGAATGGGCGGCGGTGGCCGGAATCCTGTGGGAACCAAGCTGCTCGTAGCCCGTCGCTTGGTGGAGCGCGGCGTGCGCTTCGTGCAGGTGGCAACAGGCGGCTGGGACACTCACTCGGACATCGGAAACTCAGTCGCCAACGCGGCCACTTCCATTGACGGTCCTGCGGGAGCCTTGTTGCAAGATCTCAAGCAGCGCGGTTTGCTGGATTCTACCCTCGTAATCTGGGGCGGAGAATTCGGACGTACCGTCACCGCTGGCGGTGGAGCCGGGAAACCGGGCCGCGACCACAATGGGAAGGCGATGGTTTCGTGGATGGCCGGAGGCGGCATCAAGGGTGGCCAAGCATACGGGGGCACGGACGAGTTTGGCGGCCGCGCTACCGAGAACAAGATGCACGTGCATGATTTGCACGCCACTATTCTCGCACTGCTCGGCTTCGACCACACCAAGCTAATCTACAACTACAATGGCCGTCCCTTCCGTCTCACCGACAACTTCGGTAATGTGGTGAAGGAAATCATCGCCTAGGTCATCCGCAATAAGCTGAACCGGAGTGCGATAAGATACCGGTTCAGCTTGTTCAGCTCGAGGACAAAATCAGTCCAATTATTTTCCTCAGTCTTCCTTTCCATGAACCTCTCCAAACCCACTCGCCTCTCTCTGTGCGCAGTTCCCCTCGCGTTCTTCGCCATGGGTACACTGGGATACGCTGCTGTTTCGGCAGCCATCGCGCCTGAGCAAAAAGAGTTTTTCGAGAACAAGATCCGCCCAATTTTAGCGAATTCCTGCTTGGAATGTCACTCTGCGGAGAAAGGTAAAGTTAAGGGCGGTTTGAACATGGACTCCAGGGAGACTGTGCTCAAAGGGGGTGAAACGGGCCCTGCCATGCAGCCGGGCAACGCAGCGAAAAGTTTGCTCATCAAGGCGGTCACTTGGGAGGACGACCTCCAAATGCCGCCGAAGAAGAAGTTAACACCCGAGGAAATTGCCGCCCTCAAAGAGTGGATTACTATGGGCGCGCCCGACCCTCGGGAGGCATCAAAGGTGGTTGTGAAAGATAAGAAGTCGCACTGGGCCTTTCAGCCAATCTCTCGCCCGACCCCACCACCGGTGAAAAATAGCGCCTGGGTGGTCAATTCCATCGACAAGTTCGTACTAGCGAAATTGGAAGAAAAACAGATGCTTCCCGCTGCCCAAGCGGACAAGGAAGCGTTACTGCGGCGTGCCTACTTTGACCTCATTGGGTTGCCGCCATCGCCCCGCGACATCGAGGCCTTCCGGCAAGATAGTAGCCCCGACGCTTTCTCTAAAGTTGTCGACCGCCTCCTTAACGATCCCGCATACGGGGAACGCTGGGCGCGCCACTGGATGGACACTGCGCGCTACTCTGACACCACCGGTGTAGTCGGAAATGATCGCTTCAATGATTTCCGCTACGCGTACGCCTACTCCTACCGAGATTGGCTGATCCATTCGCTCAACGCAGACATGCCCTACGATCAGTTTATTTTGAATCAACTGGCAGCCGACAAGATAAAAAACAACGAGAAGGAAAACCTCGCGGCGCTGGGTTTTTTAACGGTTGGCCAACGCTTCAACCTGAAAGATGACATCATTAATGACCGCATTGATGTCATCGGTCGCGGGCTTCTCGGTCTAACAATTGCCTGCGCACGCTGCCACGACCATAAATTTGACCCAGTCACCGCGGCGGACTACTACGCGCTCCGAGGCGTGTTTGACAGTATCACCGAACCGAAAGAAGGCCCGATAGTCACCGGAGACGAAAACTCCAAGAGTTATAAGGAGTTCTCCAAGAAGTTGGCGGAGATGGAGCAACACGCTTACGACACCTTTTACAAGGTACAGCGGCAAATCTCGGATAGCGCCCGCAAAAACGCTGAAAAGTACTTCGAAGTCGCCTTTTACTCCCGCCGAGATGCCTCTCCTGAAGAGAAGAAAATCGGAGTTGAGTTGGTGGAAAAAGGCAAAGTCAATGCACAAGAAGTGGATGAACTTGTGAAGTTTAACCCGAACCATCCTATCACTGGGCCTTTCGTCAAAATTGCGACATCCAAAGACAGCCGCGAAAAGCTCCTCTCCCAGATTGAAGCTGGCAGGGCTAGGTCAAAGACGAATCCGCTCGTCATAGAATTTTTAAAAAAACAGCCATCGCTCCCCACAGCCCCTCATGATGTCGCCGTACTTTTCGGTAAATTCATGTTGGAGCAGGAACCTAAGGTCGCCTCGCTCTACGCAGAAATGAGCGATCCATCCAAGGACCTGTCCAAGTCCACCAACCGGGACGCAATGGAAATCGCCACATACCCACTCGGGGTTGTACCGGCCTCTGAACTCACAATAGATCGCCTCCGCCAAGAAGGCCTTCGTTGGGGTTTACGTCTGGGAGGAAGGCTAGAAGGTCCGTCGGGCTTGGCTAAGATCAACGAGTTCAAACTGACCGCCCGCGGTGGTCCGGTTCGAGCGATGGTGGTAGAGGACCTTCCGAAGCCCAAAGACTCCCCTCTGTTCATTCGCGGTAACGCGCCCAAGCAGGGAGAAGACACTAGAATCATACCGCGGCGCTTCATTGACGTCCTGAGTCCAAACCACGAGGCGACCCCCTTCAAAGAAGGAAGCGGGCGTTTCGAGCTCGCCCAAGCCATTGCCAGCAAATCAAATCCTCTTACAGCTCGGGTAGTGGTAAACCGTGTGTGGATGTACCACTTTGGAGAGGGACTCGTCCGAACCCCAGACGATCTGGGTAACCAAGCTGGGACGCCATCCCATCCAGAACTGCTAGACTATCTGTCGACTTGGTTTATGGAAGACTACGGCCCGACGAAGCGGGGTTGGTCGTTAAAGAGCCTTCACAAGGCGATCATGCTCTCCAAGACCTACCAGCAATCCAGCAATACCTCTTTCCGAACTGCGGATATAGACTATGTAAAAATGGACCCGAGCAACAGTCTGCTCTGGCATTACAACGTCCGTCGGCTGGACTTCGAATCGTTCCGCGACTCCCTTCTCTCCATGGCCGGCACTTTGGACCGAGGAACTATCGGTGGACCTTCAGTGAACATTACCCAAGAGCCGTTTTCCATGCGCCGTGCAGTTTATGGATACGTCGACCGATCCAATGTGTCCGATCTTCTGATGCAATTTGATATGGCCAACCCGGACCAACCCAACACGAAACGCACCTCGACGATCGTCCCGCAACAAGCCCTGTTTTTATTAAACAGTCCCTTTATCGCAGAGATTGTGCAAAACGTTGTAAAACGTCCCGAGGTCGTTGAAGCTGTTGCACGCAACCGCGACACCAACGCAGGTATTGTCGCAATATTCCGGATCGTGTTGCAGCGCACCCCGACCCAAGTGGAGAAAGAAATGGCGATGAAGTTCCTAATAAACGAAAATAAATTCCAAGCTGCGGTCAAGTCCGAGACAGCTCAAACAACCGCAGCGGCAGCGAAGTTAGCGGAAGCTGCCCTCAAGAGAGCCCAGAACAACAATGGCGCTAAGAAAGCAATTCTCAACGAAGGAGAATTGGTGCAAAGGGTCACCTTCAGCCCGTGGGAAGCTTTGGTGCAAGCCATCATATTTTCCAACGAAGCTGCGTACGTGAACTAACGAACGCGCACATCGAGGATGCTTGCATTCCCAAGCGAATGCATAGAACCACCGCCCTGCAGAGTTGTCAGACGCTGCAGGGCGGTTTACTTTTATCTCGGATCTTCACTTCTTCGCCATGCGAGTCACTCTTTTCGTTCCCTGTTTTATCGACTCCCTTTACCCAAATGTCGGCATGGCTATGGTCCACGTCTTGGAGCGTCTCGGACACACTGTCGAATTTCCCGAGAACCAAACCTGCTGCGGCCAACCGCCGTTCAACTCAGGGTATTGGGACGAGGCTCGAGTGGTCGCAGCCAAGCAGATAGCCGTTTTTAAAGATGCAGAAGTCATCCTCTCCGGCTCAGGTTCCTGCGGGGCGATGTTCAAAGTTTTTTATCCTGAACTATTCCATGGCCAACCGATGGAGCCGGAAGCCAAAGCCATCGCAGCGAAGACGTGGGAGTTTTCGGAGTTCCTCGTCAACAAGTTAGGCGTCACCGATTTAGGCGCCCGCTTTGAAGGCCGTGCAACCTTTCACGATGGATGCCACGGACTGCGCGAGCTAGGCACGAAACTCGCTCCCCGCGAATTGCTCAAACACGTCAAAGGGTTGGAGCTTGTTGAAATGGGCGAGGCCGAAACTTGTTGTGGCTTTGGAGGAACCTTCGCAGTGAAGTACCCTCAGATTTCCACCGCGATGGCAGAAGTTAAATGCAACTCCATTCAAGAAACCCAAGCCGACTACGTCATCAGCAACGACTCCAGCTGCCTGATGCAAATCGGCGGATGGCTCAACCGTAACGTAGGCTCCATAAAGTGCCTGCACTTGGCTGAAGTCCTCGCCTCGCGCTAGCCATCTAGATCCCCAGAGCCCACCGCTCCAAGTCGTCCACACTCATGACAGCTCTCGCCGACCCTCCCCGCCAGCAGTTCCAAGTCGACGCAAACCGCACCTCTTCTGATAGCCCTCGCCGTGCGGCGGTTCGGCGCGCGTTGAGCAACTACAAGACTGCGCGCGATCGTACCGGAGCCACTTTCACCGACTGGAAATCCGCGAGGGCAGCAGCCGCGACAATCAAGCATGAGGCGGTCAACCACCTAGACCAGTACTTGGAGGAATTCGAGCAGAAGTTCACGGCACGCGGTGGCAAAGTATTTTGGGCGAGCGACAGCAAGCAAGCGCGCGACTACATTCTGAACCTTGCCGAAGCAAAGGGTGTACGTTCAATCGTCAAATCCAAGGCGATGACGGGAGAGGAAATCCACCTCAACCAAGCTCTTTTAGAAAAAGGCTACGGCGTGGTGGAGAGCGATCTTGGCGAATACATCCAGCAACTTAAGGGCGAGGCCCCCTATCACTTCGTATTCCCGTGCATGCATTTACGCCGGGACGAAATCAGTGATCTTTTCGAAAAAGAACTCGGTACCGCGAAGACTGACAGTCCCGAAGAACTGACCATGATCGCTCGCCGCGTTCTGCGCCGCGCCTACATCGAAGCTGATATGGGCATCTCCGGAGGCAACTTCATCGTCGCGGATACCGGCATGATTTCCATCACGGAAAACGAAGGTAACGCACGCCTCACTGTTGGTCTTCCAAAAATTCACGTCGCACTCATCGGCATCGAAAAGGTCGTCCCGCGTCTGGGCGATCTCGCGCTTTTCCTGCCCATGCTAGCCACCGCAGGCACAGGGCAGCATCTTACCGGTTACAATTCCATGTATGGTGGCCCCAGACAGCCCGGTGAAATCGACGGTCCGGAAGAATTCCACGTCGTGTTTCTCGACAACCATCGCACCCGCCTACTCGCCGATCCCGAACAACGCGACGCCCTGCATTGCATCCGCTGCGGAGCTTGCTTGAACGTTTGTCCGATTTTCAAAAACATCGGGGGCCACACCTATGGAACGACTTACCAGGGCCCGATTGGCTCGGTCATCACCCCGCACTTTCGGGGACTGGAAGATTGGAAACATCTCTCGGGGGCCTCGTCTTTGTGCGGCGCCTGCACCGAAACCTGCCCAGTCGGAATCGACATCCACCATCACCTGCTCCACAACCGCCGAAACGCGGCCGCCCAAAAGCCCGCGGCTGGGGAACAGCTTCTTTGGAAAGCATTTACCTTCCTAATGAAGCGCCCGGCTCTTTACAGGCTTGCAACAAAGTTTGCCCCGCTTGGTTCCCTGCTGCATCCCCTTATCGCACGCACCATGGTCGACCCCGTTCGCTCGTGGACAGACACGCGCGAGTTTCCCGCAGCCCCACTCCATTCGTTCCGAGCCCAGTTTAAAGCACACCAGCGCGCCCAAACCCTCGCCTCAAACCTCGGAGGCACACAATGAGTTTAGGAACCGGAGATCGTGCAGGGATTCTGGGGCGGGTGCGTGAGGCTCTGCGTGAAAAAGCTCCGCTTAAACACCCCGCTGAACGCTCTGCTGGGGGCGAACCTACGACCGCTCATTTTCGCGAATGGCTCCCACCCGTTGGCCCTTCCATCGATGAAAAATACGCCCTCTTCGCCAAGCTTAGCGAGCAACTGCGCAGCGAACTCCTCCCCTGCCCCGACGTCGCCCACGCTGCAGCCGCCGTCAGCGCTCTGGCCCAACAGTTAAACTGGAAAACTCTAGCACTTCACAGAGGCTCACTTTTAGACCAATTAGCGCCCCTGCTCCCTCCGGAACTCGCACTCATTTACGTCGACGCCGGTTACGACAAAGACGCTCTGGAGGCCTGCGACGCCGGAGTCACAGAATGCGATCTCCTCGTAGCCCAGACAGGCTCCGTCTGCGTCACAAGCACCAGCGCAGGTGGCCGCGTGCTCAGCGTACTGCCGCCCCACCACTTTGTTCTCGCCCGCCGCTCCCAGCTCGTCACCGACCTCTCCGAGGCCTATTCCACACTGGCCACCCGCTATCGTGAGAATTATCCAAGCATGATTTCCTTCATCACCGGCCCAAGCCGTACTGGTGACATTGAACGCATTCTCGTGCTCGGCGCGCACGGCCCAAAGCGACTCACCCTTTTATTGCTGCCCTAGCAGGTCAGCTCAGTGCGCCAGACCAAACTGTCGCAACATAAAAGCGTAATCATACGCCTCGTCCTTTAACCTGTCGTACCGCCCCGATGCGCCACCGTGTCCACCCGGCTCGAGCTTTGTTTTAAATAACAGCGGCCGCCGGTCTGTGCGCAGCGCTCGCAACTTCGCCACATACTTTGCAGGCTCCCAATACCCAACCTGACTGTCGTACAGCGACGTCCGTATCAACATCGGCGGGTATGCTTTGGGCTCCAAGTTTTCGTAGGGAGAATACGACCGCATATAGTCGTACGCCGCCTTCTCGTGGGGATTGCCCCACTCCAAATACTCCCCGACAGTCAGCGGCAGACTTTCGTCCAGCATAGTGTTAATCACGTCCACAAAGGGAACATAGGACAGCACCAGTCCGAACAGTTCCGGTCGCATATTCGTCACCGCGCCCATCAAGAGGCCACCAGCGCTGCCGCCCGTGATTGCCAGACGCTCCGGACTCGTCACCTTCTTTGCAATCAGATCCTCCGCACACGCGATAAAATCCGTGAACGTGTTGCGCTTCATCATCATCTTTCCCTGATCGTGCCACTCCTTACCTAAGTCGCCCCCTCCCCGAATATGCGCCAAAGCATAGACCATCCCACGGTCCAGTAGACTCAGACGATCCGACGAAAAATCCACGTCGCTCGAAATTCCATAGGATCCATAAGCCTCTAGCAGGACAGCGTTTGAGGCATCTCTTACCATCCCCTTTCGGTAAACCAGCGAAATCGGAATCTCCGCACCATCCGACGCCTTCGCGTAACAACGTTCCATCACGTACCGTGACGAATCGTAGCCACCAAGCACAGGTCGCTGCTTTTTGAGCACCCGTGTGTGGGCAACCACATCGTAGTCGTACACAGAGCCCGGTGTAATCAGAGACTCGTAAGAAAAGCGGTAGGTCGTCGCATGAAAATCGGGATTATTTTGCGGTGCAGCCACATAAACCGGCTCCACAAACTCCAGTTCGTGCGCCTGCTCCGTCACTAAATCGTGAACCGCCAACTTCGGCAACCCTCTCGCACGCTCCACCGTAACGTAGTGCGTCGCAAAACAATCCACATCTTCCAGCATCACATCATTTCTGCACGGAATCAGTTCCTTCCAGTGTTCCACGCCAGCCGATTCGACTGGCGCGGCGACTAGGCGGAAGTTCTTCCCCATGTCATTGGTCCGAACGTAAAAATTTGAACCCAAGTGATCTACATAATACTCGTGTCCCTCCTTACGTTCCAAAAAAAGACGAGGCGCCGCGTCGGGTTGAGCTGCTGGGATAAAGCGAACCTCACTCGTCGTGCGACTTTCAGACACCGCAAAAATAAAGGCATCGCTACGGGTGCGACTGACGTCCAACGAATAAAGCTCGTCCGTTTCGGTATAAACCGTCTCGTGGATCGCGGTTCCCAGCACGTGCCGGAAAAGAACGGAGGCTCTCTTTGTGGTGGCATCCTCTTGCACGTAAAAGAGCGTACGATTGTCCATCGCCCAAACCACGGCAGTCACCCGCTCAGCAACCTTCTCAAGCACCTTACCAGTCCGCAAATCCTTAACGTGCAGAACGTACTGACGGTAACCCAAAATATCCGTACTGTACGCCAATAAATTCCCATCCGGACTAATCGCATACTGCCCCAGCGAGAAAAATTCGCGTCCCTTTGCGAGCGTGTTTTGATCCAGAAACACCTCCTCAGGGGCCTCGATGCTTTCATGTTTCCTGCACAAAATCGGGTACTGCTTGCCTTTTTCGGTGCGTGAATAATACCACCAACCGTCCTTTTTCACGGGAACTTGCGTGTCGTCTTCTTTGATTCTTCCCAGCAACTCCCGATACAACCTCTCCCTAAATCCGTGGAGCGACTCAGTCATCGAATCCGCGTAAGCGTTCTCTGCCTTAAGATACCCTAAGACAGAGCGGCTCTTTCGGGAATCATCGCGCAGCCACGCATAATCATCAGCAAACTCATAACCGTGAATCTTAATGAGTTTCGGATCTTTATGGGCGACAGGTGGTTGCATTACTTGATACATTTTTGACGGAGTGCTTCCTTTGGAGAAGGAGAGCGAAAAGAAGAATGAAAGGAATCCTGTTAGGACTGTAATCCTGAGCGAAAAAGCGTGCAGAAGTTTCAAAGCCATAAGGGTGAAACTAAAGATGCGACAAGTTCTCCACAAAACCAGTCTCCACTCCAAAAACAAAAAACCCGCGGTGACTTTGCACAGCGGGCTTTTCGAGAAAGGAATGTACTTCCTTGGCGCTGAGGAGCGCCGGAACGGCTTAGCGCTTGGAGAACTGGAAGCGCTTGCGAGCGCCAGGTTGACCGGGCTTCTTACGTTCCTTCATACGAGGATCGCGACGCAGAAAACCTTCCGCCTTCAGCACGGCACGCAACTCAGGGTTGATCTCGATCAGAGCACGAGAGACAGCCAACCGCAATGCACCAGCCTGCCCTTGCAAGCCGCCGCCATCGGCGTTGACCTTCAAATCAAACTGATTGACTTGCTTAACGATTTCAAAAGGGGCCAGAACCGTGTTCTGCAAAGCCTGGGTCTTGAAATACTCGTCCAAGGGACGACCGTTGATCACAATCTTGCCGCTACCCGCATTCATACGGATGCGTGCCACGGCCGTTTTACGGCGGCCTATCGCTACAAATTCTGGAGCCTCTGTCGACATATTCGGATACCTATTAGGTTACTGGATTTCGGTCACGGGCACAGGGTTCTGTGCTGCATGAGGATGCTCGGAGCCCTTATACACCTTGAGCTTCGTTATGATCTGTCTGCCAAGACGGTTGTGCGGTATCATTCCCTTCACAGCACCCTGAACCAGCAGTTCTGGATGGCGCACACGCCGCTGTCTGAAAGATTCGCTTTTGTGACCGCCGACATATCCGGAGAAAGACATGTACGTCTTTGCAGTCTCCTTCTTGCCGGTGACACGAACCTTGTCCGCGTTGATAACCACGACAAAATCGCCGGTATCTACGTGAGGTGTGAAAATTGACTTTTCCTTGCCACGCAGCAAGTTAGCGGCTTTGACAGCCACACGACCAAGCACTTGGTCGGCGGCATCAATTACCCACCAACGGCGCTGCACTTCATTATCTTTTGCTGAAAACGTTGCCATGAATCTTCCTCCAAAAAGGGGTGGTGAATCTACGATCCACATCCAAGGGAGTCAACTGTTTCCGCAATCTTATTTCGATAATCTAAACGCCAACGAGTGAAGCACTCTCCATCAAGTACTTCCATACTTAACAAAGAAGCCTCAACAGACTTCGGTAGCCACTCTCCAAAAGTCCCACTCAATGTTACTCCCCCGCGCCCGCCGAAAATCACCGGACACAATGTCAGGCACAACTCATCCACGCAATGCGCCCTTAAAAAACTCGCAAACAAAGCGCCTCCTCCCTCAAACACCACTCGCTTCACTTCAAACTCCTGCCGCAAAGATGCTAACATCCAAGCTACATCCACCCTTTCTCCCTCAGAAAAACGCAGCACAGCACTCCCTTCCAGCGACTCCCTCGCTGCAAGTGGCATCCGTTGAGTCGTATAAACCACAACAGGAGAAAACGTCTCCCCAAACAAACGCAATCCAGAATCCACCTCCCCTCCACCACTAACCACCACCCGCAACGGATAAGCCGCCTGCCCTCGGCTTACCCGCGACTCCCGTAACCTGCTATCCGAGATCCCCATCGTCATCGTGTCCGCACGCACCGTTTCGTAGCCGGCCACCACGGCATCCCCTTCCGCACGAATCTCTAGGAACCGCTTCTTGTCTGCGGAAGAAGAAAAATTGGAAGGAGTCCGAGCTACGGTCGAGATCCTGCCGTCCCAAGTAATCGCAAAATTTGCCACCACGTAAGGACGGTTCACCAAGGGCGGCTTCAATGAGGATGATTTCCTTGGCATTTTAGCCTTCATCTAGAATTTGCCCAACGACTGCAATCCGCCAAAGCTGCGCAGTCCAAGCAGTCCCTCGGAGGTGCGAGCGGACTAACAAATCTTCAACGACCAGTCCTCAACGAATCAGCTCCTCAAGACGCGCATCAGGAGCCGCACCAAGGGCCGTCGCCTTGTGATACGCATTTCGCGCAGCCTCTTTGTCTGGCGGCTTCTGTGAAGCGCACACCACGGCCAGATTGAAATACGCGTCCGCATAACTCGGATCGAGTTCAGCGGCTGCCTCAAGCTCTTTGCGGGCGTTTTCCTGCCAGCCTTTGCGACTCGCGGCGATTCCCAGATAGTTGTGCGCAATCGCGTTGGAAGGGTTAATCGCAACGGATTGCGTGAGCTCATCCACCGCTTTATCCAGCTTGCCCTGAGTATAATAGACGATACCAAGCGTGGACCGTGAAAAAGCGTCCTCAGGAGAAAGCTCCAAAGCTTTGCGCAGACTCACCTCAGCCTCTGGATATCGCTTCGCCCGAAACTGAGTCACCCCTAAGTTTGACAAAACAAACGCATTGCCAGGAGAGGACTCCAGCACCTCTTTGTACAGCTTTTCAGCGACGACGAAATCGTTTCGATCGAAGCGGTCCTTAGCCTCCGATATTTTCATCCGCACCTCATCAGGAAGCGCGCCAGCGCGACCAAGAGATTTCCCGGCGCCGGCACCAGCAGAAGGAGATGCAGCGGCATCAACGCGAGCAGTCTGCGTTGCGCCGCCAGCCTTGCTCTCAGCAGCCTGCGCTGCGGGTGCGGGTTTCGCAGAATCCGAGGAAGTAGAGCCCTTGGATGGGGTCTTCATCGCTGAAATCGAAATTCCCTCATCGCTAATTTCAACCAATGGTTGTTTGAAAAGAGCCTGCTCCTTCTCGCTCAACTGCAACACGGGCTCACCCAAAAGCCCGATCTGTTTAATCAAAGCGTCGGAACTTACTTTCAAGCGGGACACTTCAGCCACCAAATCTTTCCGCGTCTTATCCCGGCGCGACTGCTCCTGAAGAGAACGGTTCAAAATTCCTTGCAATAAATTGCGCTCCTCGTGCTCTTTTTCTTTGTCGGCAATCGCTTGACTAGCCTCGTTCTTGGTGACTGCAACCTGTTGAACTGCAACGGTTAATTTACCCTCGAGTTCCGTGACAGATTTCTCGGCGACATCGGCGCGCTTCATCGCATCGGCAAGTCGAGCGCGAATCACATCCACCTCTTCGCCCATGGCCTTGTTGCCCTGAGGAGTCGAGGACCCGTCCGCACGCTGAGCTTCCATCTGCTTCTGAACTTTCGCTAATTTAGCCGCAGATTCCGCGTTTTCCGCCTCCAGCTTTTCGATAATGTTGCGCGCATCCTTTAACTTCGTCGCCACAGCCAAAGCGTCGTCGCGCTCGCGCGTCACCTTAGCCAGCGCCGCTTTCGCCGCCTCGCCTTCCTTTTCCGCACGGTCCGCGCTCGCTTTGAAATTGTCCCGCTCACGCTCGGCTACGAGAACCGCACCTCGGGCAGTATCCCGCTCGTTGGCAGTCTTTTCCAACTGTTCTTGAAGGGAATTTTTTGCTTTAACAATCCGCGCTAACTCTCCCTGCATTTGCTCCAATTGTTTGCGCGACTGACCTGCCTGCTCCACTGCACCGTCCCGTTCCGCATTAGCAGCAACCTCACGCGCCTGCGTTTGGGCCAGACGAGCCTCCAAACGGCGACGCACCTCCTCCGCAGCATCCTGCTCAGCCTGCAACTCCCGCCTCTGCTGCTTTAGTTGATCCCTATCCCTCTCCAATGCAGAAAGATCTGCTCCGGATTTACTCTTGTCTTCTCGGGCACTCAAGAGCGCTTTTTCAGCTACGTCTGCCCGTTGTTCCAAAATCTTCGCCATCTCCTCAGCCTTGGAGCGAGCCTTCATATTGTCCTCCAACGCTTTGGATGCAGTATCCGCAGTCTCTTCCAAATTTTTCAAGAGCGCGGACTTTTCCTTACGCAAGCGTCTGGAGTCCTCCAATGCATCCTGTAATTGGCTTTGAAGCAGAGTCAGCCGTCCCTGAATTTCCGCAAAAGGATCCGTTGGCGCAACCGGAACACCATCTCGCTCAGGCAACTGTGGAATCGCTGAGGAAGACTCCAGCGTGGGCGACGGGCGAGAGCGCGAAGGAGACGTTCCTGCGGTCTGCTGACGCGCTCTCTCAAGCCTTTGAATCGCTTGCGCCGTGAGTTGCGAGCGGTACTTCACCACCTGCGGACTCCAGCTCGGATATTGCACACTAATCTGTCCAAGTGCTCTAGAGACATCCTGATACAAATTCAGAGCAGCGTTGCCGTCCCCGCGTTTTTCCAAAGACTCGGCTTTCTGAAAGCTACTGTAAGCATTCAAAAACATCTCGGAACCGTCGCCTGCGGAGTTTGTAGAGCCTCCGGATTGGGCGTGCAAGGGGGCAGCAGCCATCAAAAGGCAACTTGTAAGGAGTACGGAATAGTTTGGCCGCATAGTAATAAGAAAACCAGTCATCTACTTAGTTGAATTAGTCCAGCGCCGCAACCCGTCTTCTTTACTTGTACCAAACCCCAGAGAAACGCCGCCAAAGTAAAAAACCGCATTTTCCAAAACACGCAGGAACATCTCCCCACCCTGCCGTAGGACCGCTGCCATCAGAAAATGTGTTGGGCGTATCGCGAACTGTAAAGCCAGCGTCTATCGCTGAAGCCGGAACGTCGCTTCAAATGCAAACACAGAAATCGTCCCCTGAGCCTAGCACAGGACAGCGAACTTGGGCGGATTGATTCAGGCTTTCTCTAGGTGGAACAGACGCCACCAAAAGGAGGTTCCTGAGTATACTGCCTACTAGTCCCATTCCTGCTATGATTGGCCCCGGATTCCTGCGGTTTGCAGAGATTGACGGGGCGCACCATTACCGCCATGCCTTCTGCCCAGAAAATGTAGACTAAAGCGAAATGAAATGACCCAGCTAGGGTTTGACGCTTTCCTTGCTGATTCCATTCCGAAATATGCCGCAGAGCACGTTCGCAGTGGACCTTGGAGTGAACTCGATTCTGCTCTGTGAGGAAGAACTACTCGGGAGAAAAATCGAGGCGGGATTTTGCTCCTTGGAGGCAATTCATCGCTGTGAGGCGTTTAGCGCGGAGTCACAGATCATCAGGGGAAGCTTTTGAGCAGACATTATAAACCCACCAAGACGCCGGTTCTTGCGGTCTGCTCGGTCTCGTGTGCTTGAATGCTGGCTTCTTTTCCGGCGATTATGTCCCCAACACGAAGCGCCAAAGCGGCGATGGTCAGACCCGTGTTGACGGCTCCGGCGGAGGGCAGGACGGATGCATCCATGACGTAGAGATTCTCCATGCCGTGCACTTTGCAGGTGGGGTCTAGAACGGAGGAGCTTGGATCCTGGCCAAAGCGCACTGTTCCAACCGGATGCCAGAGCGATAGTTGGGAAGGGGCGACGACGTGGTAGCCAGCACGGTTGAAGGTTTTAATCGCTAATTTTTTAAGCCTTTTGGAGGTTTCCGAATTTTCCAATGGGGGCGTGGTTTTAACAATGTTCCCATTGCTAAACTCATAACCGGACTCGCGAGTGGCAAGCGCCTCCGTCATGTAGAAACAATAAAGACTGCGTTCTCCTACGAGGCGGGCGGCAAGCTTCTTCCAAGCTGGCAGAGATGCGGACTCCCAGAACGGCATCTGGCCAGCGGCTTGAATGACGCCGGTTGGATATGGCCAGTCGGGTGACTCTTCGTAAAAGCTGTTAATGGAAAATGTTTTGGTGTGCATGGCTGGCAATTTTGTGATGCCAATCAGCGGGAAGATCATGCCCGTGGTGTGCCCAGAGAAATAACGGCCAACGCAGCCACTAGAATTGCCAAGTCCTTTTGGATACAAGGCACTTCGTGATTGGAGAAGAAGCCGAGCGGAACCCGGTAAGCCTGCACAAATAGCGACGATCCCCGCTTTAATGGTTTGAGTTTTGCCGTCACGCTGGATCAGGGCGCCTGTTGCCTTTTTCCCTTTGCTCAGGACTTGGAGACACTCTGTGCGGGTAAGCAACGTTACATTTCCCGTGGCGAGAGCCGGACGAAGCGCCGCCATTTCTGAGTCCATCTTGGCGTCAAGTTGACAGTAATGAGCGTCGCAAGTTGGGCAGAGGATGCACTTACCTCCTACACGGTAGTCAATTGCGCGAGGCATCGCAGAAACGCAGGCACCGGAGTTGCGGAGGCGTTCAACGACAGCGGAAACCCTCGGGGCATGCGGCAGTGGTGGATAAGGAAATGCAGTCGAGCGCGGCGGTTCGGTTCGATCACCGTCTGGCGATCCATGCACGCGGTATAACTGCTCCACGTCACAGTAGTATGGCTCTAAGTCCGCGTAGGATATGGGCCACGCTGGAGATTCGCCCGCTTCATGTTGTGTAGAGCGGAAGTCGCTTTCACGCATTCGATACATAGCGGCTCCGTAGAATTTCGAAGGTCCTCCCACGAGCTTTGTTTCGTTAGCGAAGTTCTTAATGTAAATTCCAACCGGCTCGTTCAGTTTCCGGGGAGTTTGCTTAAGATAATCACCCTGTTCGACGACAAGCACCTGCAGTCCGTGTTTCCCGAGTTGATAGGCGAGGGTGCTTCCTCCCAGTCCACTGCCGATAACAATAACATCGTAACTGTCGCGCAAACTTAAATTGTCATTCATCTTTCTGCTCCCGTTCTATTGGTGTGATAATGGATCCGATTTTGCAGTTTTTGGCCAAGGCGGCTGCCTTATGGGCTTATGAGCAAGCGTCCGCACTGATGAAGATTCCCACGCGCTTCCCGAATTCTTGCCTCGTCCTCAGTGTGCCTCCACATGAAGGGGCGTCTCCCGCCCTTTAGTTTTCCTTGCCCTCACTGAATCGCCCGCCCGCTGCGTGATCGCTTTGTAAAATGGTTCATAGAATCCATGTACTTTTCATGCCGGCGTCGCGCAGACGCACTAAGGATAGGCTCCCTTCTCTGGCGGGCGTAAGTTTTCTTATTACCGCCCTCGCGTCCGGCCTGAAGAAATCGTACCGAAGGTAAAAGGGAATCCCTATCCTTAGAGGTCTTGACGCTAAATTTACCCCGTTAAACGAAAAGACCATCTCGTATGAAGACTTTTTAAAGGAGTTAAAAGGTCGTGGCCAAATTTGAATTAGTCTTTAACGAGTCGGTCCCCAAAGATCTTAAGGATACCCCAAATCAAGGTGTCCGACAGATTATAGAAATAACCAATTTGCTCAGAGATGCCCCCCATCCTGCTGGAAACGTGAAACTGTCAGGCAAAGACTATTACAGAATTCGCCAAGGAAATTACCGTTTAATCTACGAGATTAAAGACAGCCAACTCTTCATCATCGTAATTAAAGTTGGGCATCGACGAGAAGTTTACAGCTGAAATAGGACTCCAAAAATTCACGTAGAAAGAGGAACAAAATCTCTTTTATCCTGTTCTATTCAGTTATTTGACGTCTTGTTTAACGCTGCCGCGTCTAAGCTGAAAAAAGTCGTACTGGGGCGGTAAAAAGCTCTTATCTATTCCACAACCCAAGAACGTTTTTGACCATTGACCAAACCTAAGAGGGGAGAATTAGTTGAAATACTCTCGGTCATCCGCCATGACCGTGGACTTTTTATCAGCGCGGTACTGTGTTCCACGGTATCGATGAGTTTTGGAGTGCTGTTTCCGCTCCTCGTTGGAACGATGGTAGATGTTGCCGCGGGCGTCGTTCCTGCTTGGCTTGGCGGGCGTGGTCTGAAATCGGTCGCATTGCTACTGGTAGCGACTTTGCTCGTGCAATCGGTGCTAAGCTTCTTCTCTTCCTATGTCTATCATCGGGTCGGCGAGGTCGGTGTGGGCAGGTTGAGGAAAGACGTCTTTGAGCATTTGATGGCGTTGCCCATGCGCTTTTTCAACGAACACCGAGTGGGTGAATTGGCGAGCCGCCTTTCCTCGGATCTCATGCAGATTCAGGACCTGCTGAGTTTTACGGTGGGACAGGCGATTCGTCAGTGCATGCTTTTAGTGGGAGGCATGGCTGCGATATTCATCACGTCTTGGAGGCTCTCACTTGTCATGGCGTGTTCGTTTCCTGTGTTAGTCGCAGCAGCGGCGATGTTTGGACGCAGCGTCCGGCGTATGTCGAGGGACGCCAATGACCGCCTTGCCGCAACCGGAGTCATTGCAGTTGAGTCGCTTCAAGCGATTGCTGCGGTAAAGTCTTTTGGCAATGAAGGCTACGAGAGCAACCGGTTTTCTAAGTCCGTGGACCATTATATTGAAGCGGTTCTGAAGTCGGCGGTGCGCAGGGCAGCCTTGATCTCTTTTATTATCGCCGGCGTTTTTGGCTCCATCGTGCTCGTGCTTTGGTACGGCGCTGAGTTGCTTCAATCCGGTGAGCTGACGCACGGCGAACTCACACGCTTTTTGTTATATACGACGTTCATCGGAGGCAGCGTGGCTTCTGCTGCCGAGGTTGTTGGTACCATCAATAAGTCGCTCGGAGCTGCCTCTCGCGTGATGGCTCTGAAGGACGAAGTCGCAGAGGTCGTTACGGTGGACATGAACGCTCCTCGATTAACGGGCGCAGTAACGTTCAAAGATTTGACGTTCGCCTATCCCTCACGTCCTGAGTTGCGCGTTTTGGACGGGATCAATTTGGAGGCGCGTCCCGGAGAACGTATCGCTCTGGTAGGGCCCAGTGGTGCAGGGAAAAGTACGGTCGTGTCACTGCTTTTACGTTTTTACGAACCGACCTCGGGTGGGCTCATGCTCGACGGTGTTTGCGCGGCGGATCTTTCTCTCGGTCTTGTGCGCACCAATGTCGCGTTGGTGCCACAGGACGTGGTGCTGTTTGGGGGAAGTATTCGTGAGAATATCGCGTATGGAAAAACGGGGGCATCGGAGGCGGAGATTGTGCGGGCGGCACAGCTGTCGTGCTGTGAGGAGTTTATTTTAAGATTCCCAGAGGGTTATGACACGCTTGTGGGAGAGCGCGGAGTGCAGCTCTCCGGGGGTCAAAGGCAACGGGTTGCCATTGCCCGTGCATTTCTGCGTGACCCTGCGATCCTCATTTTAGACGAGGCTACCAGTGCGTTGGATTCGGAAAGTGAACGCCATGTACAGCAGGCGCTTGAAAAGCTTTTGAAGGGGCGCACGTCCTTTGTGATTGCGCATCGGTTGTCCACGGTCCGCGCTGCGGATCGTATTTACGTGCTCGAACAGGGGCGTGTGAGTGAGAGCGGGCGCCATGAGGAGCTGATCGCAAGACTCGGAGGCACGTACCGCAAATTGTGTGAACTACAGTTCACACGCTGAATTGAGGTTGTTCGCGGGGGCTCGTCCTGATTGCAGTTTGTAGTTCTCGGATGGCTGACGTATCGGCGATTGCTCTACGCTCAGGCCATCGATACTGAGGACAAAGCTGTGCCGTTTTTATAATGCCCTTCGGATAATCCGATCCCAAAGCGCGAGTTGTCTGGATTTAAGATGGCCGGATTGATTCGCTTCCTGAAGCCGCCATGCTGCGGACGGTAGTGCTGAAACTGCGGCAGCAGGTCCGCGTTGTTCGACCTCGTAGTCGACCGCTGCCACGGCTTCCTCGAGTTGAGAAAAACGCGCCATGGATTTGTCGTCCATGAGAACTTCCCACGTCTTTCCACGACCCGGTTTTCTAAGAACCACAACCTCGCTGATTTTTCCCGGAGCTTTCTCAAAATGCAGACCGAGACCGTGCCGTCCCAATGAGAACCAAGCGTTGCCGGAAATGGCGCGCACCTCTTCGTGTACTTCAAGCGTGAGAGGGTTGAAGGCTGAGGCGCGATCTTGAATTTCAGGCAGGGTAAGCGCGTTGGCCTCCAATTCAAACCCGGGATGATCGAGCAGGATGTTTTGCCAAGTTCTCCTGGCATCGCTGACATCACCGCCCTCGAGATTAAGATGGCGGGGAATGCCAAATAGCGACGGTAATGTGCATAAACTCAGTGTCGACAAGTCCACGAAGTCGAGGATGAGGCAGTCTTTCTTCCCGGGGTGGATGCGGGTTCCGCGCCCTACGCACTGGGCGTAAAGGCCCTCGGAGCGAGTGGGACGTGCCATAGCGATGCAGGATGTTCCCGGATCATCGAAACCCTCTGTCAGGACGGCGACGTTGGTGAGCACTTGAATGCGGCCGGAGCGGAAGTCTGCCAGCGCCTTTGCGCGCGCCTCAGCGGACATTTCGCCGTACACAATGCCTGCTGGTACGCCTAGAATATTCAGCGCATGGCAGAGATTGCGGGCATGGTTCACTGTCACGCAAAACGCGATGGTGCGGCGGTCTCGTGCAAGCTCTTGAATTGAGCGCGCCACGAGTGCATTGCGCTCCTCGATATCGACGGCTTCGGCGAGTTCGTCTTCGCGAAAGTCGAGCGAGCCTGAGGACAGCTTTGTAAGATCTGCTGAGGTTGAGATGCGGAAGCCGCGAAGCGTCGCCAAATATCCGTCCTCAATCATCTCGTGCAAATGGCGGGTGTAGACGATTTTTTCGAATACCTTGTTTAGTCCTTTTCCGTCGCCGCGTGCTGTTGTGGCGGTGAACCCGAGGAGTGTGCCGTCCCAGTTTTCGTCGAAGGCACCCAACTGTTTGAGCACACGCAGATTATCCTCCGCGGCAGCATGATGACATTCATCATAAATGATCAGCCCCACGTCGCGTCCCTTCAACACACGTGCGAGTCGTTCTTCGTGCAAAGAGCGGATGGAGCAGACCAGAACTTTAGCATCGGCGGTGGCGCGCTCACTGCCGCGCTCGATGGAGACGACATGCTGCCCGTCCATTGCGGTTTCTAGTTTGGCTTTTGCCTGGGCAAGGAGTTCCTCCCGGTGCGCTAGGACGAGGACTTGCTTGCGCGCGAGTCTCGCGAGTTCCGAAAAGATAACTGTCTTTCCTGCCCCAGTGGGCAAACAGACGAGCATCCTACGCACTCCCTGCCGGCGGGCCGCAAGTACGGCCTCGATAGCTGCGTGTTGGTAAGAACGTAGGGTGACGGGATCCACTGGGAATTTTTCTTAGTGCCTCTTTAGATCGCAGGGCTGGGAGAAGGAAGGGTAAGTGCGGTGACGTGATTTGGGATTGGGAGAGGGCGTAAACTCGGGCCGTCCACCCATTGCGGTGGTATCATGATTTGAAGTGGCACGTTTGGTATTCCGTGCTGATTCTGAATGAGTTGGGCGGCGATGAGATTAACGCCCCAGCGCCTAGGCTGAAGAAGTCGTGCTGGGGGGTAAAAGCGAATTCTTCTTTTTTATACCACCGCTTCAGCACGGTATGATCCCCGTGGGCGAAATCTGTCTCTACGCTCTCAACGACATCTGGGCCCGCTGGAAGGAGTAAACGATAGGTCATATTGATTTCATAGATTTCCCAGGTAGCGATATTTAGGCTCATAGATTCCCGTGAAAATCAAACCCCTCACCTATGGCCTGGCCACTGTCTTCGCGCTCATCGGACCGGCTTTATTCCTGCGTAACATCAACCTCGCGGAGTGGGAAATGCTGCCCGTCGAGCTGGGATTTGCGCTCTGGTTAGTCTCGCCCTGCGTACTGGTCGCGCTGGCGGTCCACTCCGACAGATTTTCGGCCATCGGCTCCCTCATCGCGACGATACTTGCGGGCCTCTTTGGCGCCTGGTTTTACACCGAACTGACCTTCCACTTTTACACGAAGTCCGATGCCCAAGACGCCATCGCGATGCTCTTCGTCGCCGCCTACCAGCACGCGATCGTCATCCTGACGCTTGGCCTGTTTTTCTTGGTCGGCTGGCTTCAGGCCCGTCGCAAATAAAAAAGGCGCGGCCCGCTCCGCGCCCGTTATATTTCCGAAGTGATTGCCCGAGAAACCGTGCGGGTCCACCTCGGAGTCCGCCCAAGTTTAAACCTTCCCCCATAGGGTTCATTCGAAATTCTTTGTACCACGTTGGACGAGGCCCTTCCTTAAACCTATCGTCGCTTCCACCCCATCGCTCGCCTGCCCGCTGCGACTCGTGCAACCCTTCTCTTTATATGCTCCATCGCCACCGCATCTGGCTTATTCCAGCACTTCTACTAACCGCGATCATCGTGCCCTTCCTCATCTGGGGCGACACCTTTGAATCCCTCCTCAGCCCAGACGCCATGCGCGCTCTCTTTGAACAGAACCGCCGCTTCGCATGGCTCCTCGGCATCGCTCTTCTCGTCGCGGACCTCTTCCTCCCCATCCCTAGCACCATCGTGATGTCCTCTCTGGGGTGGCTTTACGGACCAAATACCGGCGGCCTCATCTCTTCTACAGGATTGTTCCTCTCAGCCTGCATCGCCTACCAACTCTCGCGTCATCTCGGCCGGCGGCTTGCAGTCCGCCTCGCCGGTGAGGAAAGCCTCACTGCTGCTGCCGAATGGTTTTCAAAAGCAGGGGGCCCATGCATAGCCATCTCCCGGTGTCTGCCGGTCCTGAACGAGGCTATCTCCTGCCTCGCCGGCCTCAGCGGTTTTCCGCAACGCCAATTCCTCACCGCCGCTCTCCTCGGCAGCGTTCCCACGGGTTTCGTCTTCGCTCACATCGGCCACCTCGGGCGCAAAGACTCGACCGCAGCAATCGCACTGAGCGCAATCGTCCCCGTACTCCTCTGGTTTGTCTACCGCAGGATCTCACCCTCAAACGCCCGGCCAAAAAGCTGAACTCACGACCCCGCGCGTGTTCGCACCAAATACAGCTCCCGTTTGGCAAATTCCTTTAAGGGAAATTTTTGCTTCGAAAAGTGTCTGTCCCTGCGGTTCCCGCTGTTTTTCAGGCGAGTAGCCGCTCGGTGATTAGCGCCACCAACGGATGCGCAATCAGGCGTTCGGCAGTGAGCGCGTAGAAGTGCAGGTGGCAACCGCTGGCTTGGCCGAGGCTGCGGAATTGGTAGCGCGACACCGCTTCCTTCAACGCCACGGTGGGCACGGCAATGAAGCCGCGGCCTTCGGCGGCCAGCACTTTCATCAACGCCAGGTCCTCGCATTCCGCCACCACATTGGGTTTCACGTCTTGCGCACGGAACCACGTCTCCAGCACCCTCCGCAACACCGTGTTTTCAGCTGGCAAAAGCGCTGGGGCGCGGTTGAGCGACTGTGGAAAATTGCGCTTTAACTTGGTGGCCAGCTTAGGCTCGGCGCAAAGAGTGACGGTGCTTTCGCCCAAGCCATGGCTGAAGACCTTGAAGCTTGCGCTGCTCGGCGCAGGTTCGTCGGCCAGCACCACGTCGAGCCGATGGGCGACCAACTGCGCTAGTAGATCCTCCAGCTTGCCTTCGCGACACACGATATGCACCCGCTGAGGCTGAGCAAATACAGGCTTGAGAATTTCATTGGTCACCAGCTTGGGGAACGAGTCCACCACACCGACGTTCAAGCGCAAGGTGCGCACACCGGGCCGCCGCTGCACAGCGCTCATCAACTCGCCGCCAAGCGTGAAAATTTCCTCCGCGTAATTGAACACCACCCGCCCCGCATCGGTGAGCTTGTTGTTGCGGCCCACACGCTGGAAAAGCACCTCGCCCAAAGCGCCCTCAAGCTCGCTAATCTGCTCGGAGATAGAAGGCTGCGAGACGTGCAGCGCGGCGGCGGCACCTGCAATACTACCTTCCTTGGCGGTGACATAGAAATACCGCAGATGATGATAATTAAGCCAATCCATCGGGGCGAAAAATACTTCGAATAAACCTAAGCGTCCATTCGGAAAGGCATATTAGTCGGCGCTGCAAGGCGCGCCTAGGTTTACTCGCCGGTCACGCCAGAGCACCTGAAATCAGGCGCTGAGGCGGACAAGCAATGAAAACCAAACCTAGCACAATATGATCTGGATATTATTTATCGGTACAATGGTGCTCTCGCTGTGGGCGATGTGGCGCGTGAAGTCAGTCTATAATCACTACAATCAGGGAGTAGTGAGCTCGGGCCTGAGCGGCAGCGAGGTGGCCGCGCGCATCCTCCTCCGTATTGGCATCAGCGACGTGGAGATCACCGAGGGCGAAGGCGTGCTCGGAGACCACTACGACCCGATGCACAAGCGCTTGGTACTCTCGCCGGATAATTACCACGGCCGGACGCCCGCCGCGCTGGGAGTCGCGGCGCACGAGTGCGGCCATGCCATCCAACATGCGCAGGCTTATGCGCCTCTGCACTGGCGTATGGCGGCGGTGGGTATCACCAACTACGCCAACTACGTGGTGATGTTTCTTCCGTTGTTCGGCCTGTTCACTGGGCTGATCTCGCCGATGACCGGCGCGCTGTTCATGGCGGGCGCGTGGGGCATCATTATGCTCTTCAACTTGGTCACGCTGCCTGTGGAATTCGACGCCTCGCGGCGCGCCGAAGCGGAGCTGGCGGGCTTTATCACTCCCGGCGATGAAGCCCTCGGCGTCAAGCGAGTGCTGGATGCGGCAGCATGGACCTACGTCGCGGCGTTCATCACCTCGCTGGCTTATTTCCTATGGCATCTGCTGCCGCTGCTCACCGGCGGCAGCCGTGAACGCGAATAAAATACTCCACAAACAATCAACAACAAACCCACAGACCACACCCACATGAATACGACCGACATGAACAATATGAGTGAAACCATGCGCTTCAACCTGCACCGACTCAACCTGCGTTCGTTGGAAACCGTTGATGCTTGGGTAAAGAAACAGCTATTCGTCCTCGGCCAAGCGCGCCAGATCGACGAAGCCAACGTGCGCCTAGTGCGCCACGAAAACGCGAGCCCCGCCTATCAGGTCAACATGCATCTGGTAACCCGGGGTCCGGACGTTTTTGCCGAGAGCCGCGACCACACTTTGAGGGCTGCGTTAGTTAAAGCCATCGACCAACTGCACGCCCAGATCACGAGCCGCGCCGCCAAGCGCTTGCAAAGCCTTAAGAGCAACATCAAGGCCCACCGCAGCCGCTAGTCGGCATTCCTCCCCTGAGGCTGCCCAGCATCTAGGCTGAAACGGAGTAATCGAATCTCGTCGTTCTGGAAGCCTACTTCGCCTGCCAGCACCACTACGACATGCCCAAGGACGCAGTGCTCGCCGGCATCCAATCCCTCCTCTCCATGCCCACCGTCACAGTGCATCCCCAATTGCTCCCGTTACTCGCGACCGAGGCGCTTGCCACCGCCAAACCTGACTTCCTCGACAGGCTGGCTGATCCATGCCGTGGCCACCACTGCCCGTCTGCCCCTCGTCACCTTCGAAAAACACGCCGCACGCCTGCCGCAAACCCAGCTTCTCAACGCCACCGACCACTGATCGCACTCCAGCGTCAAGTCACGATCACCTTGGCTTCAGCAACGGAGGAGCGAAAAGTGCCTGCCCTTTAAACTGTTGGCGAGCCCCGCGACATGGCGACAGCGATCTGTTCCCAGAGCTTGATCCGTGGCGCCCGATGGCCAACTAAGCTTCCAGCGCCACATTCAACACCATGCGGCATCCCGAAGGACGCGCACTACTTGGTCAACTCGTTGAGCTTCGGCGTGATGGCGTCTGCCCAGATCTGGTAACCTGCGGGTGAGAGGTGCAGGAAGTCAGGCATGATCTCCGCAGATAGGGCGTCTTTACCTTGGATGAATTTATCGCCGATATCGAGGTAATGAATAGACTTCTGGTCGTCGAGCTTGGCGAGGATGCCGTTGATCTCCTTGATCTTCTCGTAGCTGGCTCCGAGTTTGCCGTCAGGTTTGTTCCCACGCGGAAAAACTGCTAGGAGAAGAATTTGTGTCGTCGGGAGTTTCGCCCGGACGGTTGTGACAATTTTTGTAACGCCCTTGGCGATGCCTTCCGCCGAGTCGCTTCCGGTGTTGTTTGTGCCGATCATAATGACCGCCACCTTGGGCTTGATGCCTTCGAGTTCTCCGTTTTCGATGCGCCAAAGAACGTGCTGTGTGCGATCACCGCCAATCCCGAAATTCGCGGGATTCCACTGGCTGAAGGTTTTAGCCCAGACGTCCTTGCCCGCACCCGCCCAGCCGGCCGTGATGGAATCTCCAAGGAACAGGACCTGCGCTTTCCCTTCTTTGGCGACGCCCAAAAACTTTTCGTGAGACGCCATAAAACCGACCTGAGGCTGGGCCGTTTTGGGGTCCATTTTCGGCGCAGCCACATCAGGCAGTTGGGGAGGAAGCGGAGCGGGCGCAACGGCCGGAACCGCAGCAGCGGGCGTCTGGGCATGAGCCAGCGGCGCGGCAAGCAAGGCAGAAAGGAGAAGGAGTGAGGGGACGTGTTTCATCTTCGATGGATAGGGGGTTGTACTAACGGAGGCAGGCAGGCGAGAGATTTGCTCCGGTTCAAACGGAGTAATGAGCATGCCCAATAAAGGTTTTTTAGGCGTTTGAGATTTAGAAGTCGACTGAAACTGACCTGCATTTCCTGCCTACGCGGGTGTCGACTTGAAGTGTATGCGCGGTTTTCACGGCATAGGTCTATTTCAAGCGCTCGGCCTGAATCTCAATGCCGGGGGCGATGGTGACATAACGCCCCTCCGCGTTCTTGCTGAATCAATCGGGCTGGGGGAAAAGCGAATTCTCCCCTTCCCTTCCCACGGCGCACGAGGCAGATTTTCACTAACAAAAAGCCATGTTATTTTCCTTCGAGAACAGTCGTGTTTTAGGGTCGGTCGCCTTCAGCCTTTTGACAGTTTGCGAACTCTCCCTGCTGACCACTGCGCCAGTGCTCGCCGCGGACCCTGCCAAAGCCTTGGAGACTCCTGCAAAACCAACCACAAAAATGCCTTCACCTACAAACGTCACGCCGGCAGAGGCGGAAGCCCTCATCCATTCTCATAAGCAGTTGCTCATTATTGATGTGCGCACTCAGGAGGAATTCGCCGAAGGCCACATAAGCGGGGCAAGAAACGTCAACTTTAACTCACCCACCTTTTTGGAACGCATGAAGGAATTCGAGGGAAAGTCGATCCTCGTCCACTGCGCAGCCGGAGGCAGAAGCACCCGCGCCTTGGAAGCGCTCTCAAACGCATCCTTCGCCGAAGTCTATCATCTCAACAAAGGTTTCAACGGTTGGATTGAGGCGGGCAAACCCATCTCAACAAAGTAACGCATCCAGAGAAGCGGCCCGGTTCCGCGCCCCGCATTACATCAGCTGATACGCGTCTACATCGACCGTCACGATGACGTCTTCGGGGAAAGGGAGTTTGTCTAAAATAGCACGCAAATATCGACTCAGTCGCTGAACAGACTTGGTGCGGAGCATCAGATGAAACCGGTACTGCCCGTGCGATTTTTCCAAAGGAGCCGGTGTCGCCTCGCTTAAAATGAGTCCGGGAGGCGCATCTTCGGCAATCCTTTTGGCCAACGTCTGGGCGGAAAGCTCTCCCCGACCTTGGTGAGGAGAACGAATCGAAAGTAGAACCAAGTGGGTGAATGGCGGATAATTCCACTGCCGCCTGAAATCAATTTCCTGATCCCAAAAGCCCTCAAAATCATGGTGTCTTGAAAACTGGATGGCGGGGCTAAACGGAGTAAAGCTCTGCACAAACACCTCTCCTTCAACATCCCCTCGTCCAGCGCGTCCCGCAACCTGCGTTAACAACTGGAAGGTCCGCTCACCGGCCCGGAAGTCTGGCAGGTGGAGGCCAAGGTCCGCGTTGATAATTCCCACCAACGTCACGTTGGGAAAATGGAGCCCTTTTGCGATCATCTGAGTCCCGACCAAAATGTCTATTTTCCCGACGCGAAACTCAGCAAGCGTTTCGCGAAAAGCTGCTTTTCGTTGTAAAACATCGGCGTCCAAACGACGCACGACGGCTTTGGGAAAAAGCTTTTGCACAACGTCCTCCACTCGCTCAGTTCCCGTCCCCTGCTGGCGTATGCCAGGGTCTTTACACTCCGGACACTTCGTAGGCGCAAGCGCAATGTAACCACAAGTATGGCACACCAAACGATTTGCAGCCTTGTGAAAAGTTAGCGACACCGAGCAGTTAGGACACTGGCAAACGTTGCCGCACTTCTCACACAGCATCGAGGTCGAGAAACCGCGCCGGTTCAAAAAGAGGATACTTTGCTCTCTGCGCTCAATGCGCTGCTGCAGGGCGGTTAGAAGCTTTGAGGAAATAATTGCGCTCTGTTTCTTGGACTCCATGCGCATATCGATGATGCGAATGTAGGGCAGCTTTTTGTCGTCCACCCGAGTCTTGATGGTCAACAGATCGTACTTGCCGAGCTTCACATTGTGGTAGCTCTCCAAGGAAGGCGTCGCAGAACCAAGCAGAACCGCGCACCGCTCCAGAAAGCCCCGCAGCACAGCAATATCTCGTCCGTGATAACGCGGCGACTCCTCCTGTTTGTAGGAAGGCTCGTGCTCCTCATCAACCACGATCAAACCCAGTTTTTCCAATGGCGCAAACACCGCGCTACGCGCTCCAATAACGATGCGCGCCTTTCCGCTGCGAATCCGGTGCCATTCATCATGCCGCTCGCCTTCGGAAAGATGGCTGTGAAGCACGGCAACCTCATGCTGGGTCGCAGCGAAACGGCTCTTAAAACGCTCCACCGTTTGGGGGGTAAGCGAAATCTCCGGCACCAGCATGATCGCGCTCCGACCTTGTTCCAGAACACGTTGGATGGCTTGCAGATAAATTTCCGTCTTCCCACTGCCCGTCACTCCGTGAAGCAGAAACGGCTTGGGTGCTGCTGCATCCGGCGCGCGTGGAACCAAGGCTTCGCACACTTTATGAAAAACCACCTCCTGCTCGGCGTTGAGCGCCAACGGTGGCGCTTCAATAAACTGTTCGTGCCGACTCGGATCCCGATCCACACGCTGGCTCTCCACGGCTACCCAACCCTTTTTCTCGAGTGCGCGCACCACCGCGTGCGAAGCGTCCGTGCGCTTGGCGAGCTCCGCGACAGCCATCAATCCGGGCTCTGCCTGAAGCGCGCGCAACGCAGCCAATTGCAACGGCGCACGCTTTTCAAGCGCCGCAAGAACGTCATCCGTTGGCATTTCCACGAGCCGAACCGCCCGCCGCTCCTGATGAGTCATCTCCAATTTGCGAATCACCTGCGGCAGCACCGCACGCAACGCATTCTCCAGCGGACACGCATAGTAATCAGCCATCCACACCGCCAGTTCTAACAACGCCGGATTCACGCCTGCGTCGCTCTTTAGCACTTCGGACACAAACCGCACGCCGCTCGCCTCCGTCGACGTCGTCACCTCCAACACCGTCCCAAGCACCGTGCGACGGCGCACCGGCACACGCACTCGGCAACCTCGCGCTACCTCCACGTCCTCGGGCACCGCGTAGTCAAAAACTCGACTTCCCGAATCATCCAAAATAACACGCACGAACCGGCCGCCCTGCACTTCCAGAGCAAACTCAGTGGAATGTAATTCAAGAGGAGACATCTTTTGAAACTGTGCCGCTTTCCAGCACACCGCGCAACGCACGGCTCACACTAAAGGGACATCCAAACAAAACATTCGCTATCCCAAGGGCCCCATCTGAAGAGTTAGCCCTATACAGAACCATTTCCGTAGCGATGAAGTTCTGTTTAAGATGAGAGTCATGTTAAACATCGCACGTCTGTATTACTTTGTATTCGCCGCACTCACAGCCGCCGGTGGCGTAATGGGATTTGTCAAAGCCAGTAGCAAACCTTCGCTCATCGCCGGAGTCGTCTCTGGGTTATTGCTCGCGGCGGCAGGCGTATGGATGCCGTCCAACGCAAAAGGCGGCAGCATTTTAGGCATAGTGGTGTCCGTGCTGCTGCTGGGGCGGTTTCTCCCCGCGTTCTTGAAAAAGGGTGTGTTCATGCCTGCGGTGCCGATGATCATCCTAAGTATCATTGGGATCGTCCTTGCGATTGTGGCTCTCGTTCGAGGCTGAAACTAGGCCGCCTTCCAGCTTCTGAAAATGTCATCCCGCCTCGCCAAGTGTCCTCACCCCGGCCTCGCCGCGAGAGTGTGCGCCAAACTTTTGCGAGGCGTGATTCTTTTGTTTTGTCTGTCGCCGTTGTTATGGTCGGGGTGCAAGAAGTCCGACAATGTCGAACCGACCGGTGCCACGCAACCTACTCCAGAGGCTCCTGAAACGCCTTCTCCCCCAGAGCCGACGCCCGCTGCGCCGCTTCCCTTGCTCACCATTCCCTACAAAAAATTAGACACTGCCCGCCTGTTCAACGGGATCCAAGTGAAGACCACATTCAGTGCTGAGTTCGGAGGGACAGCGACTACGGAACGTCAGGACCCTTCCAGTTACGAACTGGATGTACAACTGCGCGTTCGGGTTCCAAAACCACATCAAAGTGTCGCTGAATTGCAAAAGCTCAACCCGGAACTGAGCCGCGTACTTCCTGATTTAGAGCTCTTGCTTCAAAGCGCGAAAGTTTCGCCACTATACGAGGAGCTCTACGACCGCAAAGTTGCGAGTCTGCAAACCAATCTAACCCGCCTCGACGCACTCCTTTCTCGCCACAACTTTTTCGATATCGAAACCATACTCGAAGTAGAATCTCCCGTGACTCACCGTAAGGCGCTGCTGCTTCAGTCCGACATGGATGTCGACACGGACGGCTCAGACGGCGATCGAGTCAGCACGTTGGATCCCATTAGCTCCACCTTCCAGCCATTCACCAGTTACCGCTGGCCCAAGCGCACGCAAAAGCCAAACCCCTTCCTCGCTGTTTGGGAAAAGCGACTGAAAGATACGGACAAGGACCTTGGCACGCCAAACCTCACTCCAGTCCGTTTGAAGGAGTTGCAGGAGCTAAAGGGCAATTTAAAGCAGCAGATTATCGATTTAAAAAAGCAGAGTTTCCTGGTCGGAAACATCGATCCTTACGTCGTGTTGCCTCTTCCCATGGTGGCCCGAAAGGATGGGCAACCAGCGGCGAGGATTGGAGATTTCTGTGTGATCATCCACGGCAACAAACTTTGGCCCTGTATTATCGGAGACGCAGGACCGAGCTATAAAATGGGCGAAGCCTCTCTGCGCTTGTGCCGGGAAATGAACTCGCGCGCTTCCTCAAACGCCCGCGCCGAAAGCGATTTGAAAGTCACCTACCTTGTCTTCCCGGGCACCGCCGAAGCTCCACGCGCAGTTCCTTCTTTGGAAAAATGGTGGCTTCGCTGCGATGCTTTGCTCGGCGAGCTCGGAGGTTACCGTGGTGAACTCACTTTTTTAGACGATCTTACAAAACCAAAATCGACACCCCCACCTTGGGAGCCCACTTTTATCGGCCCTTGCCCAGACTTTTACGGCCCGCCTTCCCCTTGGTGATCCGATGCGAGAGGAGATGCAAGACGATCTCGACCTTCTTTCGCTCCATTTAGTCTCCAACCTCGGTCCCATCCGCATCCGACGTCTACTGAGCCGTTTCGGTTCTGCGGCTGAGGTGCTAAAGGCACCCCTTTCTGACTTGGTGCGCCTCCAAGGGATTTCCCGCGAGTTGGCCCAGGCCATCCACACCGCCGCGCACGATGGTGAGGCCCAGCGCGAATGGGCACATTTGGAGGCCATCAAAGGGTGGCTACTCACCCACGATAATCCCCTTTATCCTATTGCTTTAAAGCAAATCTCCAACGCCCCTATTCTACTCGAAGGAATCGGGCAACTCAAAGATTTAGATCGTCACGCCATCGGGATTGTCGGGTCGCGACACACCACTTTTTACGGTTTGGAATGTGCCCGCCAGTTTAGTTACAAACTCGCCACCGCAGGGTTAACGATAGTCTCTGGCCTCGCGCGAGGGATAGACACTGCGGCGCATCAAGGAGCCCTCGCCGCCAAGGGACGGACGATCGCGGTGATTGGCTCGGGTTTGGGACAACTGTATCCGCCCGAGAACAAAGCCTTGGCGGAACGCATCATCGATCACGGCGCAATCTTGAGCGAGTTTCCGTTTGGCTCGCCGCCTAACCCACAGACTTTTCCGTACCGCAACCGTGTAGTGGCCGGGTGGAGTTCGGAGCTTCTCGTCGTGGAAGCCGGTCCCAAAAGCGGGGCGTTAATCACCGCGAATTTGGCGATGGAAAGCGGTCGGCAAGTCTATGCGGTTCCCGGTCCCATCAACGTAGAAGGCTCGGCGGGATCTAACCGCCTGATCCAACAGGGCGCAAAACTGGTCACCTGTGCGGAAGATATTTTAGAGGAAATGCAGCAGCTTTTTCATAGCCCGACCCAGGCGGACAACTCGAACCTTTCTGATGACGAACGCCTGCTGCTGCACGCGTTGGCCACAGAGCAGACTATCGACGACTTGGTCGAGCAGACTGGCTTGGCCGCTGCTAAAGTTTGTTCCAGCGTCCTGTCTCTAGAACTTAAACAACGCGTCAAACCGCTTCCAGGCCAACGTTATACCAGAGTTTAACACGCTCAGAATTACGAGATCAAAACCGCCTCACTCACAACGCGATCCACCATAGTCCAGCTTTAATCCAGAACGGGATGGTGAACAAACTGATGGCCGTGCTGAGCAAAATAATTTGAACGCTCATGCGGCTGTCCCCCTGGAAAAGACGACAAATTACCACTGGCATCATTGCCGCTGGCATAGCGCCCTGGAGCACCAGAATTTTGCGCAAAGGCTCTTCCATAGGAACCCAGCGCGCAATGGCGAGAATGAGCAACGGCAACAACGCCACTCGGGCCACCAGAGCCATTGTAAGGGCCCCGTAATGGGAACGTCCCTCCTGACGGTCCCGGACCTGATCGTAGATAGTGGCACCGGTCAGCAACAGCGCTAGGGGGATGGACGCCTGTCCCAGCATGTGCAGAGATTTTCGCACAAACACGGGAAACCACTCGTTTGCATGAAGAAGGTTGAGCAACAAGGAACACAAAATCGCAACTGGCGGTCCGCTCAATAGACGCTTCCAAAAGGCTCCGCCACTTCCCCTAGTGAGCACCCAGACACCAAGGCTCCACATGCCAATTTCAACCCCAAGATTATGGACAAAAAGCAGGCCCAATGTTTCTCGGTCAAACAAAGCCTCCACCAACGGAATAACCATGTACCCGAAGTTCTGTACTCCGGCCGTAACCACCGCCGCACCCACTGTTGCCCTCGGCAACTTGAAGGGCGCCAACAATAAAGCGACAAGCAGCATGCTCAGCGCAATCACCAAAAATGCGAGCAG
Organism: uncultured Spartobacteria bacterium; assembly: GCA_903919125.1. Taxonomy (GTDB): domain Bacteria; phylum Verrucomicrobiota; class Verrucomicrobiia; order Chthoniobacterales; family Chthoniobacteraceae; genus Chth-196. The sequence continues at coordinate 240,333 of CAIXGS010000076.1, forward strand.
TGGGGGAAACCACAACACACTGGGACGCGCGAGCAGTGGGTTGCCCAAAATGGTGTCGAGAATCAACGCGGGAAAGAGCACGTTGACCCCAAGCTTGAGCACAGACGCGTCGGACTCGGGAGCCATCCAGCGAATGCGGCGCAGCCCGAACCCGATGCCCAGCACCATAAAGACTGGGGCGACTATCCCTAAAAGATCGAAAAAATTCACCGGCGTCGACGCTCAGGACGTAAGGGCGGGAAGCACTTTTTTAACGCAAGAGCCTCTGCGTAAGTGAGTCCCCTAGGAATTGGAAGGAAGCCGTCTGAAACTGGCGCATCAATTTCGAGATCTATAACCTGCCTAGAAGACTTCTCTGTCCCAACAAAGATGACCATCATGCGGCCTCTGTTAGAGTTGCTCAAGTTGCTAAGCGTGATGCGACCGGAGTTGTCTAAGAGAAACATCGCCCCCCACGAACCGTTCTCCGCAGGATAAACCTCAACCGCTTTAATCTGCCGCTCGCTCAGGCTAGGGGCCTTCTCAACAAAGATTTGCTTGGGTGGGTCTATAAGACGCAGCTGAATCGCAAAGGGATCCGCCTGTGTAGAATCCACTTCCATGTGACAACGCAAAGTGCACTTCTGCCTGCGACTGAAAGCGTTGGCTTCTGGAGTGGCGCACAGTAGAAGGCAAACTGCACTCAAGATTCGCGCGGTAAGAGACATATTCTCTGAATGTGCCCGCTTCCGGCGATGTTTGCAAATCGACATCCGCCTTCCTACAATCCGCACCATTATGAAAGTCATCTTTCCCCTCTTGGCTGCTCTTGCCGCGCTCTCCCTCCCTCTTTGCGCCGAAGAAGCCCCTGCAGCGAAACCCTCCAGCGGCATTTGGTCTTCAGTCAAGAGCGGCTGGCACGCTGTCGCGGATCCCACCACCTCCGCACTCAAGTCCACCACTCAGGCCATCACCGGTATCTTCACCCAGAATTCGAAAACTAAGGTTCCCCTCGTGCTGGACGTGGTGTGCACGCCGAACCCTGTCACTCCGTCCAAATCTCAGGCACTCCAAGTCACAGTTAAACTGCACAATAACAGTAAGAAAACTCAATTACTCGAATTCCACACCACACAGCGCGCTGATGCTGTTGTACGCGACGCTGCCGGGAAAATCGCAGCCCGCGCTTCCGGTGAAAAAGAGTTCGCGGCGGAAAATGCGATGGTCACAATCAATCCTGGCGAACGCTTGGAATACACGCTTTCGCTTCCCACTCAGGGTCTTGTTGCAGGGAAGTCCTACACCTTAGAAGTCGGCCTCACTGGCCAAAACGGACTTTCCGGCACTCTACCAATCACGGTGAAGTAAACAGGCCCCGCCAACTTTGATGGGTTTTGTTTTCTTAAACAACGAATCCTTAGAGAGCTCTGTTAACGAGCCTCCCTCGCTAGCGACTCTCGCTGTCGTCCAGTTTTTCTAACCCAACGCCTTCGCGCGCTACTCCGAAAGCGTTAGCAGATATTGCCGGATCGCATCAAACTGCCGGCGAGCGTCCCCTTCGAGCATTCCCTTCAACTGGGTGCGCTCCTTCATGTCAGAATAGCGAGGCATCTTCGTCTCGGCATCCATGCGTTGAGGATTCGAGAGCCAACGTTGATAGTACGAAAGGCGCAGGCGTTGCCCAGCCCAAGCGAGGTTTAACGCTGGAGCCTCGAACGGCGCGGTGGCGGCCTGCTTGCCGACATCGTGGCAAACCGTACACGCAAACCCGCCCTGATCCCCCAACAGCTTCGCCCCAACCGTTGCCAAATCCCCGCCTCCAGCTCCCGCCAAGGGCGACGACTTCTCCGCATATCCATGCCAATGCGACAGTCCCACCGCCAAACGCTCGGCGCTCGCCGAAAACGCCGGCATCCGCGCAAATAAATAGGGTCTCGGCTTTTCAACCTGCAGCCCCGCAATCACCTTTGTACTCCAAGCGGGCTGCAGCTTTTCTCCCAGCCAAGTCATTTGTGGAATGCTCGTCGTGTAGCGTGGACCGTGCGGATTAGCTGCAGTCGGGCCGCCCTTAAGCGCCCCCAAATTGTTCGCCTCTTCCGTTACCGAAGACCAAACGCTCTGTCGCGCGTCCAACTGATGACACGCCACACAACGTAAGTCCTGCACTGCGCGCTGGGTAAATTCTAACGCAGAGTCTTGTTCCACGGAGCGCACGCCCGCCTTCACAAAAGCCTGAAGTGCGCCTCGTTGTTCACCGTTGAAGCGATACTCGGGTGCCTTGCCCCGCTTCTCTGAGGTCTCCGCGAGACAACCAGAATTCCAGGCGCCGGCAATCGTCGACACCAACGACGGCGCGCCGCCCCCTGGAGCACCCGCGTGACACTGAATACAGCCCGACGTCGCATAGGCTTGGGCACCACGAGCGATGTCACCGACCGGTAACGGTGGCGGAGTTTGCGCGGGGAACGTGAACAAAAACGCCGTTAAATCATCCGCTTCTTTCGTAGAAAGCGGCGTCTTTGGCATGCGGCTTCCGGCGTGATATTGCTGTGGATCGAGCAGGTACGTTTTCAGCGCTGAAGCCTTCCACTTCGTGCTCACATGATGGAGCGGAACGCGGTTAAAGTCGTTGCCAACTTTGGATTGCGGCGTGCTGTGACAGGCAATGCAGCCGAGATTGCCGAAGAGCTTTCCCCCTGCAACGGAATCCCCCGCAGCGGTGGACGACGGTGCGCCCGAGACGCTTGGATTGCTTGGGGCAGCGGCCAAAAACGCTGCGATATCTGCTGCCTGCTGCCCAGCCTCCGCGCCGTGCAAAACTGCCGGCATCATCGAACCTGGCCGGTACTGATGCGGGTCGCGGATCCATTGCGCCAACCAATCCTGATTAAAGCGAGCGCCCAAATCCACCAACAGCGGCGCTCCACGGCTCATTTCGGGCATCGCTTCGGCGGCCTGTCCTTTTGGCGCAAGAACTCCGGCGCCGTCATGGCAGGCCACGCAATTCGCCTCGGCAAATAACAACCGCCCGTCACGCACTCGCATCCCTGCGCTCACCGACTCCAGCTTTTCAGCCGGCAGCAGCAACGCAGTCGGCTCCAACGGCTCAGCCGCAAAGTCATCCGCTGCCCACAACATCCGCAACGTTGCCGCGCCAGTGGCTGGGCTGCGATAATTCACTTCCAGCGCATTACCGCCCTTAAACAGCTCCACGACCCCTTCCGGACGCTGGCCCGAATCGCTCAACTGGCCTTCAAAAACAACTTTCCCGTTCACCTTCACACTCAACGAACCACTACCCTCAGCCGATAACGTCACCCGCTTGCTCAATGGCACCCTCAACACCGTTTCCCACTGCGCCTCAAATGCTCCCTTGGGTATGAAGGGCGAAACCGCGCCGCCCTCAGGCACATGCAAGGCGATCAACCGATCCCGCCGCGTATCGCTCAAGCCTCCAGACTTCAATGTTACCGACACACCACCGCCGGCAGTCTTGAGCACCACCCCACCAGACTTCACCAACTTCCCCGCAGGCTCCGGTCCAGTTTCATGCGCCACTACATTGATAGTGTGCACCAACTTCTCAGGCAACGCCGCGCCATCGGCCGCTTTGATACGCATGGTGATTTCACTTTGCATGACCGGCTTCAAATCTGCGACCTGTAGAAAAACAGATTTGTGATCCGGAGCTAATATAACGCCGGAAATGTTAATAACATCATGCCCGAGAGCTGAGAGATCGCTGGGTTTGTAATCTTTGGAACCATAGTTAGATGTCCAACGATAATTATATTGTTCAATACTATAGTTATCAGGATTGCCCGCACTTTCAGGATCCAGGGGCACATCAAACGAAAGATGCATCCCGCGGTCTGTGACACGAAGTCCATTGGGGGCGTTATGCGGCTTGCCAGTATAACGAACGCGCTGAATTGCGCCGTCCTCCGCTCCGTTGGTTTGCCAACCGCGCTGGCCGCCGATGTACAATTGACCGTCCGCTTGAGAAAAACGAGCCCGCATGGTCCCGGAAGCAAACTTCAAAGGAACCTTCGTCACCCCGCCCTGCACCACCCCACCGACGTCTTCCATCAGAACCTCGTAAAGCGAGGATTGACCATAACTCAAGTGCAGCAAACGCCCTTTCAGCGGGCCCCACTTCGGACTGGTCACCCACACCTGACCCCCAGAAGAATTGTCGATCCACTTCGGAAAAAAGCACACGTGCGGCTCAAATGCCGTGGGCAGCGGATCCTTATGGGACAGATCGGGGACGCTAAGAAAGGAGCCCTTTTTAACAATGTGAAGATAACACATGGGCACCCAGGTCCCCTCGTTGTCGCCGGTAGTTACTACGTCTCCCGGCCCGACGCACATGCCGTTGGGGGCACGTAACCCAGTGGCAAACACCTCAAACTTGGAGCCGTCTTTGGAGACTCGCATCATCGTTCCGTTATGTTCGCCGATGGGATCCCAACCACGCCCGCCACCTTTCACTGGGCCGCCCTTTTCAAAATAAAAATTCCCTTTCGAGTCGGTTTGCAGATCAAACATGAACTCATGAAAGTTTGGTGTTACATGGACCCTATTATTAAAACATTCATAAAAATCAGCTTCTCCATCCCCATTAGAATCAATCAAACGATAGATTCCATCTCGGCACGTCACATAAATAACGTCATCAACAATTTTCAGTCCCAAGGGTTGATGTAATCCTGCGGCAAATCGTTTCCAACGAATATTTTGTAACGCCGAATCGATGCCGGTCCCCACCCAAACGTCGCCGGTGAGAGTGGAAAAGGCGACGCGCCCATCAGAGAAAAGATCCAAGCCTCCCAACCGCAGCCAAGAGTGCCAAGGATTGTCCATCGGCAACGCCACGGTATCGAGTTGGAACGTCCCGTCCTCGGTCCCAACACTCCCCTTGACCGAGACGATTTGCGGCCAAAGCGCTGGGCCAGCCTTGGTCCATGGGAGTAGCGAAACCGCTGGAGCAAGCCCATTTAAAGCGTGAATCCCCTGTCCCACACCCGCCACATTTCCCTTCCAAAAACCGAGCTTGAATAAGCCACCCGCTTTAAAATCAGGCAACTCCAGCACCAACCGCCCCGGAGCCGCCCACGCCCAACGCGCCCCTTTCGGCAACCCAAGCGCTCGCACCACCAGACGCGACTCCGGTTTCGCCGCGTCGTCCGCCAACACCAAACACCCGTCACGCTCCTCAAGCTTCCCCCCTTCAAGGACTTCAGCAACCAACAAAGCCGAGGCTGCCCCCGCACTCTGCACCTCAAACGAACGGGTTAATGCGCCCCCCTCCAACCCGGGACTCTCTAAAATCCCCGCCCCGCCAACACTGTAAGACACCACCACTTTTTCTCCGTGCCGATAGAGACCGCGATACTTCGCCCATTCCTCCGGCAACGGCCCGTAAGGCACTGTGCCCGCGCCAAATCCCGTCGGCAGCGCACGAGGATCCGCAAAACTCCCCGCCTTGCTCCACCCCGGAGCCGCCGCGTTGCGAAACATGACGCTACCCACTGGACCGGGGTTCCCGCCGTGGGACCCACTGAAAGCCACCCCTTTGAAATCCACAAACCCGCCCGTCCAACCTCCCGTGCACCGCAATAAATCGGTATCGTAAGCGATGGTTCCGTCTTGGTGGGGCCCCACGCGAATCGCCAATCCCTTAGCCGTTGCCCCTGGGTTTTCCCCGGGCATTTGAATTGAAAGATTTAAAAACGGGCCGTAATCCATATCCCACTTTTTGCGTTCAAGGATTTTTCGGGCACCGTCTTCAATTTTAGTGACCAAGCCCTCTAAGGTGGCAGCTTGAGTCAAACAATTGAACATCAAGCAGAAAACGACGAAGAAACAGAAACGAAGTTTACGAAGATTCATGGTAAGAGGAACAGGGAGAACTAAAACTGTAAATTGGGGCAAGTAAGATACGGGGTTGGGGCCATAAACTTAGAGTAAAATCAGCGAGCGCAGCGGGAGAGACAGAGAAAGAGAGGCCTCTGCTAATTAGAATAATTCTTGATAAGGGAATGGTACTGCCTATCTTTCCCAAGCAATGTCTCTCCCAAACCCAGCCACCGACTCCCCCGCGTCGACCACAGGCACCTCGCTTGCATCGCATGCCCCTCATGCGACGCAACCTATGGAATCGCATCCCCTGAAAAAGGGCCTACGCCAGACCGAACAGCGCAAAGCTGTCTTTGAAGCGCTCATGTCTAACGCAGACCATCCCAGCGCTGTAGACGTGTTCATACGGGTTAAAAATCGAATGCCAACCATTTCGCTGGCAACGGTTTACAATTGCCTAGAGACCCTCACCGATAATGGTCTCGTGCGCGCGGTCAACCACGAGCGCGAACCCTCCCGCTTCTGCGCGAACCTCCAAGAACACGCACATTTGTTCTGCTCCCAATGCGCTTCGGTCACCGACATTCCGCTGCATACCCATACGCCGCCGGAGCAAATCTGGAAATTACCCACCGGAATCACAATCACCCAACAGGAGGTGTCTTTCCGTGGCCTTTGTGCAAAATGTGCATCCACTCAAGGCGCGTAACATTCTAAAAACCGCGTTTCAACCGCCTCTCTTTTCACACACCCGCGCTTCAACCGCTTTTCACCCCATTTTATGAGTCTCGTTATCCACAATCTTCACGCCCGAGTTGCCGGCGGCCAGGAAATCTTGCGCGGTCTGAACCTCGAAGTTCAAAAAGGCAGCGTCCATGCCATCATGGGGCCCAACGGGTCCGGAAAAAGCACCCTGTCGAAGGTTATCTCAGGGCACCCAGATTATGAGGTGACAAGTGGCGAAGTTTTACTCGACGGCGTCGACGTACTCGCCATGGAGCCTGACGCCCGGGCACGTGCCGGACTGTTCCTCGCCTTCCAATATCCGGTGGAAATTCCTGGTGTAAGCAACGCCAACTTCATACGCGCTGCACTGCAAGCCCGACTCAAAGACGGAGAGGAGCTCGATGCAGTGGATTACTACGGCGATCTTTACAAGGAAATGGATAAGCTGGAAATTCCCCGCACTTTCACTTCCCGCTCGGTCAATGAAGGATTTTCCGGAGGCGAAAAGAAGCGCAACGAAGTGCTGCAAATGGCCATGCTAAAACCAGCCTACGCGATTTTAGATGAGACCGACTCTGGCTTGGACATCGACGCGCTTAAAGTTGTGGCAGCCGGGGTCAACGCGCTGCGGAGTCCGAGCGTGGGGATGCTTGTCATTACGCATTACCAACGTCTGCTCGATTACATCGCTCCGGACGTCGTGCACGTGCTGGTGGGCGGGCGCATTGTGCGTTCGGCTGGGCCTGAACTGGCTTACGAACTGGAATCCAAAGGCTACGACTGGATTAAGGAAACCCTCACAGAAGACGCTCACGCTGTTGAGCTTGCCTCCGTATAGCGCTTCACTTTCCAGCATTACCTCAAGGAACACGGGCGTCCCGCGCCTAAAAACTTTTATTCTCCGCTTCGTACGCCCTGCTTCGCCCAAATCTAACAAACTTTATGTCTACAGAAGTCATCTCTCAGATCGACGTCGACCGCACGCGGGGCGATTTTTCCTACCCCGAACAACATACCTTCGATGCCGGCACAGGACTCACTCACGGGACGGTGGATTACATCGCAGATGTAAAACAGGAGCCCGACTGGATTCGTGAGTTTCGCCACAAAGCGCTCGACGTTTTTCTTTCCAAACCCATGCCAACCCACTGGGCGAGCAAGGACTTGGAAAATATCGTCTTCGACAACATCCGTTATTACCTAGCCAACTCCCAGCGTCCCACTCGTTCTTGGGATGAAGTTCCAGATGACGTGAAGCGCACTTTCGAGCGCCTCGGTATTCCTGAGCAGGAACGCAAATTCCTCGCCGGAGTCGAAGCCCAATTTGATTCGGAGGCCGTCTATTCCAACATGAAAAAAGCGTTGGGCGACGAGGGCGTTATTTTCGTCGGCTCCACGGAAGGGCTCAAGGAACATCCCGAGATTTTTAAAAAATGGTTCGGCAAGGTCATTCCCACCGGTGACAACAAATTCAGCGCGCTGAATTCAGCAGTATTCTCGGGAGGCTCCTTTATTTATGTACCACCTGGAGTGAAGGTTAAGCACCCACTACAGGCATATTTCCGCATCAACGCGGAAAACTTCGGGCAGTTTGAACGTACGCTCATCATCGCGGACGAAGGCTCCGAGGTGATGTATATGGAAGGCTGCACGGCACCCAAGTTTGAAACGGCGACGCTGCACTCCGCCGTGGTGGAGTTGGTAGCGATGAAGGGGGCCAAAATTCAGTATGTGACGGTTCAAAACTGGAGCGCAAACGTCTTTAATTTGGTGACCAAACGGGCCATCGCCCACGAGGAAGCGGAAGTCAAATGGATCGACTGCAACATCGGTTCACGCCTCACGATGAAATATCCCGGCGTGGTTCTCAAAGGCCGCAAAGCACGCGGGGAAGTTCTCTCAATCGCTCTAGCCAACAACGGGCAGCACCAGGATACAGGTGCCAAAATGATTCACGCGGCGGATGAGACGACCTCGAATGTCATTTCCAAATCCATTTCCATTGGCCACGGACGTTCAACCTACCGCGGGCAAGTCCACATCCCACGACATCTCAAGGGCTGTAAAAACAACACGGAATGCGATGCTTTGCTGATCAACTCGACCAGCCGCACCGATACCTACCCCGCCATCACCGTGCGCGGTTCGCGAAACTCCGTACAGCACGAGGCCTCGGTGAGCCAGGTGAGCGCGGAGCAAATCTTTTACATGCAACAGCGTGGCCTGAGCGAAGCACAGGCGATGAGCTTGAGCGTGAATGGTTTCGTGAATGATTTGGTCCGTGAATTCCCGATGGAATACTCGGTAGAACTCAAGCGCCTTATCGACCTCGAGATGGAAGGCTCCGTCGGCTAAACGCATCAAAAGCCGCGAACTCCAGCCGCCCAACGCGCCCTTAAACAGGACTATTCCCCTCGGCAGCCCTTGCTCCGGGGAATTACGAAAGACCCTTTTTTTTCATGAGTGACACTTTTCTCCAAGACGCACCACCCGCGCCGACAGCCGCGCCCGAGTGGTTCGTCACCGCCCAACGCGACGCAGCCAAGCGCTTCGAATCGCTGCCCATGCCTTCCCGCAGGGACGAGTCTTGGCGCTTCTCCAACCTCAAAGCGCTCGATCCACTTGACTTCACCCAAGCCCGTCCCGTGGTGCAGGAACTTGCCGAGCAGCTCCTCGCGGACTCCGTTGGCTTCGAGGCCGCTTTAGCCACGCTGGTTTTCGCAAATGACCGCCTCATCGCAAAGCGGGCAGACGAACATCTCGCTACACAGGGAGTCATCTGGCTGCCCCTCGAGGAGGCTCTCAACACCCACTCTGAACTCGTCCATCGCCACTTCATGCGGAGTGAGTCGTCCGTGGGCACCCCAAAACTCCTCGCCCACCATCAGGCTTCTGTGCGCGCCGGCACCTTCTTGTACGTTCCGCAAGGCGTGCGCCTGAGTGCACCTCTCCAGGCAGTTCATTGGGCAGCTGGGTCAGGCCAAGCGATATTCCCGCACACGCTGATTGTAGCCGAAGAAGGCAGCGCAGTCACTTTTGTAGACTGGTTTAAATCGAGCGGCGAGGGACGAAATATGGCCTGCGGCGTCAATGACTTGCACGTGGGCCCGGATGCGACAGTCCACTACGTCAGCGTACAGGAATGGAACCGCCAGACTGCTGCCCAACAATCCAACACCACGGCAATCGCCCACGGTGGTTCGGCGATCAATCTCGGATTACATCTCGGCGGCGTGTTCGCGCGCAGCGAAAGCGTCAGTCGCCTCAACGGCTCTGGAGCCCGTAGCGAGATGCTCGCCGCAACGGTCGCCGACGGCGCACAGGAATTCGACCAACGCACTCTGCAAGACCATCGTTCACCGGATACGTGGAGCGATCTACTCTATAAAAACGCGCTCTACGATACCGCCAAGACCATAGTATCAGGACTCATTCGTGTGGAGCCTCAGGCCCACCATACGGATGCCTACCAAAAAGTTCGCAATCTGGTACTCAGCGCCGAGGCTGAAGCCAACTCGTTGCCCGGTTTGGAGATTCTAGCCGATCAAGTGCGTTGCTCCCACGGAGCGACCACCGGCGAAATTAATCCCGAAGAGCTCTTTTACATGCAGGCCAGAGGCATTTCAGAAAAAGACGCGTACCGCCTGATCACATTCGGCTTTTTAAACGAAGTCCTCGAGCGCCTCCCCGACGAAGCTCTGCGCGAGAAACTGCAACAGACCCTGCGCGCGCGCTTGCAGGGACACTAAGAAAGGGCTCTCCAAAGTTTGGCAAGACGCCCGCTATTAATTCCTAGTCACTCCGCCTGTTCGGGCTTTACAACCCGCGAAGCCCGCCCAGCCATTTCAGCGAAACCCTACTGCGGTGGCTTACCACCTCCCGGAGGCGGGCCTTTGCGTTCCCCACCATTAGGGCCACCGGGACCGCCAGGAGGCGGGCCGTCTGCTCTGTGTTTCTTACGCAACTCTTCGAACTTTGTTTTCTGCTCAGACGTCAACTCCGCGTTGATAGCCGGATCAGCCTCGCGCATAATTTCGCGGCCCTTCTCTCTTTTTTGCTCCTGAGGCGTAGCCGTATCATCGTGTAGCGCCTTCATTTTGTTGGCGATATTAGCGAAAATGGGCTTCAACTTAGCCACCTGCGCCTCCGAAAGCTCGAGGTCGGTGGTCAGCCGTTTAAGCCGTTCCTCTGGACTAGGCGGACTATGCGGCGGCGGTGGTTGTTGAGCTAAAGCGTTACCGGAAAGTAGGGATGTCCCCAGAACTGCGACGCCGAGCATCAATATATAAGCGAACTTTGTTTTCATAAATACGACTCATGAGCGGTGGTGATTGCCCCTTCAGGGTTCCAATCCCAATCTAAATCTGACAAAGTTTTGTAAGCGAATAATTCAGCGTACGTAAATATTTAGTAAATTGGTCATTCCCCTGTCTTCGCACTTGCGCAAAGACGACAACCTAGAAAAATTTCGTCATGCGCACAAACGTTCTCGGCGGCCCACTCCAATGCTGCTGCACCGACCCCCTCACTGGCTTTTACCGCGACGGCTACTGCCGGACCGGCGCAGAGGATCGCGGCCTCCATACCGTCTGCGCCCTTGTCACCACTGATTTTCTCGCCTTCTCCAAGGCCCAAGGCAACGACCTCAGCACGCCACGCCCTGAATACCGGTTTCCCGGCCTCAAAGACGGAGACCGCTGGTGTCTCTGCGTCGAACGCTGGAAAGAAGCTCTGGACGCAGGATGCGCGCCAGCGGTGATTCTCGAAGCGTGCCATATTACGGCGCTCGAATTCGTGGACTTAGAAGATCTCAAGACCCACGCCGTCATACGCTAAGCTACGCTGGGTTCACTTCCCAGTCACCTCGGTTAAACCACCGAGAAGCTTAATTCCAATTGCTGCGCCGTCGCGCGGATGCCGGTCACCCGCAACCCGAAGCCCTCTATCCGCCTCAAATCGATCACTTGCGCGCTCAATCGCGCCAACTTCGGCCGCAGCACCGCCCCCGCAATTCCTGCGAACATCCCAGATCCTGCGTCCAATTGAAGCCCCTCAAAGTGCAGCGTCCCCTCCTCTTGCTGCAACACCAACGAACCGGTGATGCGCACGGTTACCTTCCCCAGAAAAGCTTTGGCATCGGCCTCAATCTCCAGCCCCAATCGCTCGGGTGCTTCCTGCTTGAACCCCAAATCCAGACGACTAACTTGGATGCCCTGTTCCTCCGCAGCCGCCTCTGCCGCTCTGCGCGCCAGAGCCTCTAATTCCACGATCGGCACGCTGACACAAAACGCCGCTCCGCTCACCCCCGCTCCCCCAGTCGGCTCGGCAATCAAACCCACGCTGGCTCCGTTAAATCCCGACGAAACAAACAAACTACGGGCAAACGAAAGCACCTCCTCTACAGAGGTAGGTGCAGTCTTTGGAAGGGTGGACGCATCAAATAACATGGACATACCATGCCAAGCGTCACGCAAAACGCCATCAAAGAGCGCTCAGGCGACTGAGTAATTCTCCCCGATTTACCGGCAACCGATGCAACAGCGCTTCCAACGATTCCTCCGCAGGAATCCCAGGTTGTGTCACGCCCAAGAGCCGAACCAGTTCGGATTCAAAATGGCGCAGTGCTTTTTGAGACCCAGCATTCGCATCTAAAAATCTCAATAAACGCTGCAGCAAATCAAAAAGCTCCGGCATAGGAAACTCCGCTTCGGTGCTGCGCTCGATTAACTCCACCCCATAAGCGGCCAGAGCAAGCCGAGGGTAATCCTTACGCACATTCACAAAAGCTTCCAAAAGATTAGCCTCCCTCAAACTATGCAAATCTCCAGTCCGCGCCGGTGAAAACTGGATCTCACAAAGGTGCAACGAATCCAACACCCCAGCGAGGCGGCTTTTGGGGCGAAACACGCCTTTGGCCACCGTCTTAACTCGCCCATGCGAAGCGGAAAGCCAGGTTACAATCAGGCTACTTTCCGTCAGACGTGTTTTGCGTAAAAGGATGGCATGGGTGCGATTCACGGCTCAGGTATTGTGGAGCTGCTTGCGGCTTTTGCAAAGCTCCGCCGCAACGCAATCGGATGGCCTCCAGCTTTTAGAGAAAACCAAATGGTGCCGCCACAGAATCCTTGATGGCCGAGCGACGCTGCTTCTAGCGAAACCGCCTCGACCCATTTCCCAATCTAGAACCACAGCAAACAAACATCCCACGCGGAGGATGCCTTGACTCCGTCGCCACGACTCCTAGTCTCCACGCTTTTACAACTTATGAACCTCGCTACTGATGCATTGCAAAGCGCCGCTAATGAAGCCCGCGGCCTCGCCATGGACGCCGTCCACGCCTGTTCCTCCGGTCACCTCGGCCTCCCCTTGGGCTGCGCTGAAATAGGCGCCGTCCTTTTCGGACACTCGCTCAATTATGACCCCGCGGAACCCCGCTGGTTAAACCGCGACCGCTTCGTGTTGTCGGCAGGACACGGTTCCATGTTTTTGTACGGATGGCTGCATCTCGCCGGCTACGCGCAACTGAGTATCGAGCAGGTCAAGGCCTTCCGCGCCCCGGGTTCCTTCACTCCGGGACATCCCGAAGCGCATGAAACCGATGGAGTCGAATGCACCACCGGCCCCCTCGGCCAAGGCGTCGCTAACGCCGTGGGTATTGCCGTTTCACAAAAGATGGCAGCAGCTCGTTTTAATACGGCTGAACACACCATCTTCCACAATCATGTGGTTGTTCTGGCCGGAGACGGATGCTTGCAGGAAGGCGTTTCCGCAGAAGCCTCCGCGTATGCCGGACACAACCATCTGGACAACCTGATCCTGATTTACGACTCCAACGATGTCACCCTCGACGCCATGGCCAACGCCTCCCAAAGCGAGGACACCGCCATGCGTTACGCCGCCTACGGTTGGCACGTTCAGCACGTTGACGGACACGATTTCCACGCGATTGCGGCCGCCATCGAGAACGCCCGCAACACCAAGGGCAAGCCGCATTTCATCATCGCCAAGACCCTCATCGGCAAGGGCATTCCCGAAGTCGCCGGCACAGCCAAGGCCCACGGCGAAGGCGGCGCAAAGTTCATCGAAGCGGCTCGAAAAGGCCTCGGTTTGCCAGAGCACGAGCATTTCTACGTGTCGGAAAAAACCCACGCCTATTTTGCCAAGCATCGCGAAGAACTCGCGGCAAACCACGCCGCCTGGAAACAAACCTTTGCTGCGTGGCAAGCCGCTCACCCTGACTTGGCCGCTCTCCTGAATGAAGGCGTGCAAGGCCACCTGCCCTCGCCCCAAGAGCTCCTCGCTGTCATCCCTCCCTTCCCGACAGACTCCAAAATCGCGACTCGCAAAGCAGGTTCCGACGTCCTCCAACCCATCGCAGCAAAACTTCCTTTGACGGTTTCAGGCAGCGCCGACCTTTACGGCTCGACGCTCAACTACATCAATGGGGTCAAGGATTTCACGCCCACCTCGCAAGACGGCCGTAATATGCGTTACGGGATCCGCGAGCACGGCATGGCGGCCATCATGAACGGGATCGCCTACGACGGCATCTTCCACGCAAGCGGCGCCACGTTCTTGGTGTTCGCCGATTACGCGCGCCCCTCGATTCGTCTGGCCGCTCTTTCGCACCTGCCAGTGGTCTATATCTTCACGCACGATTCCGTCGGCGTGGGAGAAGACGGCCCGACGCATCAGCCCGTCGAGACGGTCAGCGGCTTGCGTGTCATTCCAAATCTGCACGTGATTCGCCCCGGCGATCCTGAGGAAACAGCGGGTGCTTTCGCCTCAGCTTTCTCCCGCAAGGACGGCCCCACGCTGCTCGCGCTTTCCCGACAGGCGCTGCCCATGCTCAACGACGTGCCGGTTGAAACGCGGCGCGAAGGCGTCCTCCACGGCGGCTACATTGCCAAACACGAAACGGGCGCCCTCACGACCATCTTGCTCGCCAGCGGCAGCGAATTGCAGCACGCATTCGCGGCCGCAAAGACCCTCGGTGACGGGGTTCGCGTGGTTTCGATGCCCTGTATGGAAATCTTCAACGGCCAATCCGCCGAGTACAAAGAAGCCGTCCTACCCAGCTCCGTGCGCCGCCGCGTCGCGATCGAAGCTGGAGTCAAAGACGCGTGGTTCAGGTACGTCGGACTGGATGGCGCAGTGGTCGGGATCGAGCGCTTTGGCCTCAGCGCCCCTGGCAATTACGTGATGGAAAAGTTAGGCATCACGGCGCAAGGCGTTGTGGATGCGGTCCACTCGCTTAAGTAAGTGCGGAACACTAACCGGACGACGAAATAAAAACGTCGGCTCTGGAAATTTTAAAAGGTGCAGAGATGTAATTCTCTGCACCTTTTTTAATGTGATCGCTCCCTCACCAGAGCGTAATCCAGCGCGCTTGTTTTGAAGTTGAAAATGAGAATCCTATGAAGGATCCAACGCCGTCTTTTACTTGAGCGGAACAGAAGCGGCAGCCACCGCTGGCTTCGCGTCAAGATTGGAGCTGATCGCGGCGGGGAGCATGGCGACATTCGCGCCGTCCTTTGGCACTTCAAGATTGGCACTCCAAAGAATCCCATTCGTCACGAAGCGACGCTGGCCTTCCACACTCCAGTTACGATGCAAATCACACCCCGTAAAGGCGAAGCTCCTCCCTCCCGCAGGACGCTCATAAGCCCACGCAACAACCTCAGGCCGACCCTCATGGGAACGGGCGTCCGCAGTGGAGCGCGACTTTTCCGGAACGATGCCCGACAACAACGGCTTCACCCCGCTAGCGAAATGCAGGTTGTAAAGCCAACCGTCCAACGGCGCGGAAAAAGCGGTCACGCCGTTGAGCGAGGGATGCTTCGGAAATTCGCTAAACTCCATGTCCCAATGTCCCCGGCAGCCAATGTCCTTTTGCCACGCGGCTCCGATCCACTGCTGGAAATCCTGCGCGTGATCTTCGGGAATATCCACAGCCTGATGCAGCACCACGATACCCGCACCTTTTTCTACAAGCCTCTTCATGCGATCCCAACGCCCCTGCTCCAGAAACGGAAGTTTTGCTCCCCCGTCAGCGTAGACCACAACCGCTTTGGCGCCGTCGAGAATCGCTTCGTTTTTTGGCCAACCGTCGGCGACCAACACAGGCCAGACGCCAGGCGCCTCACGTAGCCATTGGACCAATAGCGCGCATCCAGCGAAGTATTCGTGCTGCCCGGGCTTGTTACTGGTGCTGCCCGCAAGAAGGACGATCTTCGCCAACTTCGGATCGGGCGAATCAGCCTCCAGTGGGAGTTTGCGCTGTTCATCGGTGAGCTCGGCACGAACTGGAGTGGCAGCAGCGAACGCGGCACTCAGGAGAATGAGGAATAAGGAGGGAGGGTTTGTTTTCATGCAAAAAGGTCGTGTACCACGCGCCCGTGGACGTCGGTGAGGCGGAAATCGCGGCCCGCGTAACGGTAAGTAAGCGCTTCGTGATTCAGGCCAAGTGCGTGCAAAAGCGTGGCGTGTAAATCGTGCATGTGCACCTTGTCGACGACGGCGTGATGGCCGTATTCGTCCGTCTCCCCGTAGGCGATTCCCTTTTTAAAACCGCCCCCCGCAAGCCAGATGGAAAAACCCGCAGGATTGTGATCGCGTCCCGTTCCGTTTTTCTCCGCGTAAGGTGTCCTTCCAAATTCGCCACCCCACCACACAATCGTATCCTCCAGCAGACCGCGCTGCTTGAGATCCGCCAGAAGCCCTGCCACTGGGCGATCCACGGCCTTGGCGTGTTCCCCGTGTTTCTTCAAATTTGAGTGCTGATCCCACGCCGGGTTGTTCGTGTTGTCCCCGTAATTGACCTGAATAAACCGCACACCGCTTTCGCAAAGACGCCGAGCGAGAAGGCATTGGCGCCCAAAGTTGTCCGTGGGCTTTTCGCCGATACCATAAAGCGCGAGGGTTTCCGCCGACTCGCCTTCTATTCCCAAAACAGCGGGAGCGGAGTCCTGCATCTTCCACGCCAACTCGTAACTACTGAGAACGGCTTCCAACTCCGTCTCGCCCGGCTTCTGGCGCAACTGCTCCGCATTGAGCTCCTTTAGCAGATCAAATTGCCGGCGCGCCTCCTCGGGACTTCGTGGAGAACGTAGGTTGCCAATCGTGGCATCCTTGGCTGGAACGCCCGCCCGCCCGATGCTCGTCCCTTGAAAAACCGCCGGCAAAAACGCATTCCCATAATTGCGCGGCCCGCCATTGCCGAGGCTCGGACTGATCGTGACGAAGGAAGGCAAATTCTCATTTTCCGCTCCCAACCCGTACGAGATCCAAGCCCCCATGGATGGCCGCACAAAATTGGTGCTGCCCGTGTGCAAAAACAACGTGGCCGGTCCGTGCGCAATCCCCTCGGTGTGCATGGAGCGAATCACGCACAAATCATCCATATGCTGCGCCATTTCAGGAAAAAGGTTCGACGCCCAAAGTCCGCTCTGACCGTTTTGTGCAAAATCCCAAAGCGACTTCATGACGCGCTGCTGAGGACTTTTTCCTGTCTTGGCGAGGCTGCGCAAATCCGCGAAGTCCAGCATCCGACCGTCCTCGCGCTCAAGCAGCGGCTTGTGATCGAAGGAATCGACGTGACTGACGCCGCCCTGCATGAAGAGGAAAATAATGCGCTTCGCCCGCGGCTTGTGATGAGGCTCTTTTGAGGAAACTGGCCCCCCTTCAGCACGCGCCAATTGTTCGGCGGCAAGACCGGCAAGAGCCAGTTGCCCAAAGCCGCAGCCGAGAGTCTGCAAGGCACTGCGGCGAGTAAATAGCGAAGGGTTCATGAGGAATGAGGGTTACTCAAGGTAGCGAAAGTCAATGGAGCAGAACAGCATCTGGTGTAACTGCTGCCACGATTCTTCGGGTGGACAAGTGGCGTTTGCTAAAAAGCGTTGGCAAGAAAGCCGCTCGGCAGCCCGCGGGGGCCGGCCCAGAATTCGGGTAAAGGCGCGCGTCAACCGAGCCTCGTCATTCTCATTTTGGGCGAGCGTCTGGGCGGCGGCCAGACTCGCCTGTTGAGCTACAAACGGGTGATTCAGCAGATACAGCGCCTGCGGGGCGACGGTGCTAGTGTTTCGCTGGCCCATGGGTTGGTTAATGTTTCCAAAATCAAACACCTCGAAAAGCTCCAATCGTTTGTTGCGGAAAGCCGGCGTGTAAACCCCGCGCCGATTGTCCTCAAAAACGTAAGCGTACTCGATGTTTTGCGCCGAGGAATTGTTCGCGTCGATATCTCCTGCGCCCTTAATGTTGGGTCCCCCAACACTCGTGTCCAAGTTCCCGCCGATCCACAGCAACGCGTCGCGCAACTGCTCCGCACTGAGCCGTCGCCGATTTGCGTGGGCAAAAAGCGCGTTCTCCGGATCGCTTGCATCCGCCGAAGAGACCGCCTGCTGCCAGCCGCGCGAGAGCACGATTTCCCGAATAAGTTTTTTCACACTCCACCCCTCTTGCACAAATCGAGTGGCCAAGTAATCCAGCAATTCTGGGTGTGACGGCACATCGCCCGTGGTCCCAAAGTTGTCCACACTGCGCACGATCCCAGCGCCAAAAAGCCAGTTCCAAATCCGATTGACCTGCACCCGCGCGGTGAGCGGATTTTGCGCGCTGGCAATCCAATCCGCAAGTTGAAGTCGGCCGCTCGCTTCTCCGGAAATGGGCGTGGCCTCCCCTTGAAGTGCGACTTGCAGAAAACCGCGCGGTACTGTTTCCCCCCGCTGCCGCTCCACTCCGCGAATTCGGATTTGCGTGTCCGCGGCATGAGGATCGTCTTCCACAGCCATCGTGGTCTCCCGACGTGCACCTTCCTTGATGGCTTTTTTGATGGCAGCCTCGAGTTCGCGCACCCGTTTTTTGGAATCAGCGGCCGCTTTGTTGTCCGCAAAATCTTCGCCCTTCACCGCAGGCGCACCTTCCTCCAAAAGCTGCAACGCATCCACGGTCACGAAATTCGTGGTGCCTTCATTGCTGATCATGACGTACCCCGCGCCATCGTTCTCAAACCGGTACTTTCCGAGCGACACAAAGCGTCCATCAATGGGCGGCACCTCGGTTTGATCCACAAAGACGGTGTCCTCGCCATCCGCGTGTAGGATGTTGACTCGGACGTTTTTAGCTCGCCCAGGAGCATGGGTGTAAGCGAGTCGCACTTCATACCGCGCGGTTTTAGGGATTATCGGAGTAAAGGTGACCGTTTTCTCGCCTTTGCCTGTATTGTTGTCACTCAAGTAGCCTTTGCCAATGAAGGAGCGCACAAATGTGGAGTGCTTCCATTCCCCAACAACCTTGGCGTCACCATCATCCAAAATTATCCCAGAAAGTTGGGCCACGGGAATAGCAGTCCCAGCCACTGCGCCCGTTCCAGCGGCCGTAAGCGAGGCGGAAGCGGCGCTTAACTCTGCCTGAGCAGTTTCAAGCTCTTTCCTTAAGGCGGCGAGGCGCTCCTCCTGCATTTTGACAGCAGCCTCCTCCTGAGCAGCTTCTGCGGGGAGCGGGATGGAAATCCAACGCGCCACATTGTCCGTGTAATTAAATAAGGTCTTGGTGGACGCGAAAATTCCGGCAAGCGCGTAGTAGTCCTTTTGGGGGATGGGATCGAACTTGTGATCGTGGCATCGGGCGCACCCGATGGTCTGTCCGAGGAAAGCGCGTCCAACGGTTTCGAGTTGTTCGTCTATCACGTCGAAGCGCAGGAGTTGCTTGTCCTGTTCTTCGTAATTGGTGGGACCGAGAGCCAAAAAGGCGGTGGCAGTAAGCTTACGGCGGCGCTCCGAGGCGTCTTTGCTCGGAAGAAGATCTCCGGCAAGTTGCTCGCGGATGAACTGGTCAAAAGGCAAATCTGCGTTGAAGGCTGAAACCACGTAGTCTCGAAAACGCCACGCGTCTTTGAAAAGAAGAGTGCGCCCACCACCACTGGACTCTGCAAACCGTACGACATCCAACCAGTGCCTGCCCCATGTCTCCCCGAAACGTGGACTAGCGAGCAATTCGTCCACCAGTTCCGTAATGGCCGAGAGGCGATCCTTTCCTGCTCTCAACAAAAAGGTCTGTAATTCCTCAGGGGTCGGAGGCAGTCCGGAGAGCGTAAAGTGGAGTCGACGCGCGAGAACCTCAGGCGTTGCATCAGGCGCAGGGGAGCGGTTTGACGTCTCCATTTTGGCCAGTAGAAAACAGTCAATCTCAGAACGCGCCCAAGCCGTGTTTTTTACAACAGGAGCCGCCGTCTCTTTTACTGGCGCATAGCACCAGAACTTCCGTCCCGCCGCCACGCTAAGTCCCTGCTGCTTTTGAGTAGCCTTAACCGCCACGCGCGGATCTGGGGCGCCGCTTTTAACCCATTCCTCAAGAATACCCACCTCCTCGGAAGAAAGCTTTTGCTTGGGAGGCATTTGCAGGTCGCGATTTTTATATCGAACCGCCTCGATCAAAAGACTTTTTTCCACCTCATTGGGAACCAACGCTGGCCCAGTGTCCCCGCCTCTGCTCCAACCCTCCTGCGAGTCAAGACTGAGCCCACCTTTGATTTTCTTTTCGGCGCTGTGACATTCAAAACAGCGTTCCACAAGGAGCGGCCTTACCTTGCGCTCGAAAAAGTCCACGCCCGCATGATCCGCAGCCCCCACCGATGAAAGGCCCATGGCACTCAAAGCAGCAATCTTGAGCAGAGGATATTTCATCGGGGGTACTGAGATAAGCGCATAGCGGCCTTTTCTTTGAAAGAAAAACCAGATTCCCCAAAAAAGCAGTGCTCAGGCGAGCGCTATTCTTAGTCAAGATATCCACAACGATCCCTAACTTTCGCAGGACGATCGACGCCGACAGAAATTAGGGATGCTAGAACTTCGACCCAGCGTATGCTATAGATAACCGCTCCACCCATGTCGCGCATCCCCGAGGAAATCATTCAGCAAGTTGCCGCCGCCAACGACATCGTGGAGGTGATCGGCGGCTATTTTCCTCTTAAACGTTCCGGGCCCACCTTCAAAGCGCTGTGCCCGTTTCACCAGGAACGCTCCCCCTCGTTCAACGTCAATCCGGCTCGACAAATTTTTAAATGTTTCGGCTGCGGAGCGGGAGGTTCTGTGTTCAGGTTCGTGATGGATTACGAGCACCTCGATTTTGCGGCTGCAGTTCGCAAGCTTGCCGAAAAAGTCGGGATTCGCATCGAAACACAGGAACTCACCGCCGATGACCGTCGACGTCTTGGCCAGCGTCGGCGTTTGTTAGCCCTACACGCCGATGCGGCAACGTTTTTCCACCACCACCTCCTCAAAAGTCCAGACGCCCATGTCGCTCGCGAATACCTCAAAGGACGCGGCATCAATTCCGCGACCGCGAAAGCCTGGACCCTCGGCTACGCGCCCAATGGTTGGGATCACTGTGCCCGATGGGCCCGCTCCAAGAACTATTCCCAAGAAGACCTCCTCGCGAGCGGCTTGGTTTCGTCCCGAGATCAGGAAAACCCCGGCAGCGATTGCTATGACCGCTTCCGTGCTCGGGTCATGTTCCCGATTTGCAACGACAACGGAGAGGTTATTGCCTTTTCAGGGCGAATTTTAGAGGCAGACGCCAAGACCGCCAAATACGTCAATTCCCCTGAAACCATCCTCTTCACCAAAGGGGCTGTCTTATTCGGACTGCACCGTTCCAAGCGGGCACTCATCGATAAGCGCAAGGCGATCGTGTGTGAGGGACAGTTGGACCTCATTACGGCGTTCGAAGCAGGAGTTCAAAACGTCATCGCGCCCCAAGGAACCGCGTTTACGCCCAAACAAGCACGTATTCTAAAGCGTTATGTCGAGGAGGTCATCCTTTGCTTTGACTCCGACGCAGCCGGTGAAAAAGCCGCCGAACGCTCCTTGCCCTCCCTTCTTAAAGAGGGCATCGCAGTTCGTGTAGCCAGTCTGCCGCAGGGAGAGGACCCAGATTCACTGATCCGCTCCCAAGGTGCAGACGTGTTTAGCGCTAGAATGGACGCCGCACGCGAGTTCTTTGACTTCCAAGTTGACAGGCTGGCCACGCAACCAAACTTCGACTCTGCAAGAGGCCGCAACGCAGCCGCACACAAACTCGCTGACTCACTCGGGTGGATCGAGGATCGCGTGCTTCGGGAGATGCACGTGCAAAGAGTCGCCACCCGACTGGGACTCGCGGCAGTCGATTTAAACAAGCTCGCTGCGATCGCTGCACAACGAAACGAATCAATGCAGTCGCGCCAAAGTGAAGAGAATTACCAGGGACATTCGCTCTCGGAGCCCACGCCAACCAGTCCAACGGAGGCTCCGATAAAGGCCGAACCAACCATCGAACTGCTGGCCTTGGTGCTGATGCACTCTTTGGAAGCACGCTTGTGGTTATTGGAGGAGGACTGGAGAGCGCAGTTGCAAGCGGAACCGCAGGGGGAAATTATCGAACAGATTCTAGAACGCTCAGAATACTTGGAGGAACCGGAAACGCTGCATCGCTTTCTTTCGAGTTTGTCTCCCGCGATGGAATCTTTCGCGACGACCCTGCTAGACAAAATGCCCCCACAACATCCCCTCGCGGTCGCCCAGGACTGCTGGAGCGAACTGGAGCGCAGACAAATCCGGCGCCAGATGGACGCGGCCAAGGCAAGGCAACGTAATCCAGCGCTTTCCTTAGAGGAGACAGCGGGACTGCATCAACAAATCCTTGACCTTCAGAGACGGCTAGTAGATATTGCTCGGCCTTTTTCCCCTTTGCGCTAGCTCGTTTCCTTACCTTAGATTAGGGAAATACCCTAGCGCTTGAACCGGATTTTTTTCTTTTTAACAGAGCCTTTCTTCCGAACCCATCCACTCAGCCTCCTACTCCGACTCCCTCGGAATATCGCACTATCGCAATAGGCTTCCTCTTCGGAAGGAGCCGCTCCCAAACCCCAATCTGAGGGTTACCACCCAATGTCTTCTGACAAACTAAAAGCGAAACTCACGACAAAATCCCCCGCAAAAGTGAAGGGAAAAGCCCCAGCAAAGGTGATCTCCAAAGCGCCCACTGGGATCAAACCCGCCGCGAAGCCAGTTCCTCTGAAACCGAGCAAGGGTGCGTCTTTGAAAACAGTGAAACCAGTTGGGAAGCCGGTCGCAAAGGCTGCTGCAAAACCTGCGCCCAGACCCGCGCCAGCGAAAAATAAAAAAACTGCGCCCAAGGCAAAGAGCAAGCCTCAGATTAAGGCAGAAGGCCGAGTCGCAGTTAAAAATCCAGTTCAGCCCACGGCAAAAGCCGCCCACAAAACACCTTCCCCTAAGGCGCTCAAAACCTCTTCCGCAAAGTCTTCTGGAAAGACTACAAAGGGCAAGCCTGTGACAAGGGCGACGAGTCCAGTGGCCCAGAAGCGGGTTGCTGCCCCGAAAGTTGCCGTGAAGGCCGTAAAAACTGCACCTCAGAAAGGTCGCAGCGCGCCTCAAACCAAGCAGCCTGCGTCATCCCCCAAGATTGCAGCGTCCTCAACGACCAAGCAAAAAGCGGCCAAACAAAAAGGCGAGACCGTGTCCAGAACGGCAACTCCCCCAGTCTCTCCCAAGCAGACCCAAAAAGCCGCTGTTCAGATTAAGCCGTCTTCTAAAGAGTCCTCAAAAGCGACGACGAAAACCAAGGCGCCTGAACCTGTGAAACCAAGCAAGGCGAAAGGAGCAATCGTTCCAGCGCCTTCGCTCGTCATCGCACCGAAAACGACTCAAAAACAGGCTAAATCCGAAGGAGCTAAAACCAAACAGGGGAAAGGGAAAAACGAATCCTCCTCTAGCAGTGCATCCACCGGATCCAATCCGTTAGCGGCCGAGTTCGACATGGCCGACAAGCTGCGCGAGCTGATTCGTTTGGCCAAAGAACAGGGCTATCTCACCTTCGACGATCTGAATGAAGCCATCCCGGATACAGTCAGCGATCCGGAAGAAATGGAAATCATCCTCACGCGCTTGAGCGGGATGGAAATTCAAGTCATCGAAGCCTCAGACGTCGATCGCTTTAAAGACGGTAAAAAGGACGCAGAGGAAGACGAAGAAGATAAGACTGCCGACCAAAGGGCTGACATTTTAGATGATCCCGTGCGGATGTATCTAAAGCAAATGGGCCAAGTCCCCTTGCTGACCCGCGAGCAAGAAGTAGAAATTTCCAAGCGGATCGAAGACGCGGAATTAAATGTGCTTAAGCACATCAACCGTTACGGGTTTGTCTCAAAACTGTACACGGATCTTGCCTCGAAACTCTTGGAGGGCAAAGAACGCTTTGACCGCGTGATTCAGGACAAAAAAATCGAGAGCCGCGACAGCTACATGAAGCTTCTTCCGAAGCTCATCAGCACACTTTCCGAAGCGGGAGACGAAGCCTCCCAACTCTACCAGCGCTTTCTCAAAACTGGTGAATCCGAAGCTTCCTCCAAGGTGTATCCGGATTTTAAGAAATCCCACGCCGCAATTCAGAAGCAGTATCCCAAGTTCTTCTTCAAACAGAAGGTGACCGAGGAGTTCGTGCAACTCGCAGAGGAGGCAGCCAAGCTAGTCAACCGTTTGAGAGATGAATCCCTGAGCGGCAAAAAAGATGCGACCCAACGTCTGCGCGACCAACAGCTCGCCTGTTGGATGAGTACCGACGAGTTCCTCGGAGACTATCAGGAACTACGCCTCTGGATGCGCAAAGCACTCCGCGCCAAAACGGAAATGGTCGAGGCAAACTTGCGTCTGGTTATCTCCATCGCCAAAAAGTACACGAACCGCGGTCTCTCTTTCTTGGATCTCATTCAAGAAGGCAACATGGGGTTAATGAAGGCCGTAGAAAAATTTGAGTATCGCCGCGGCTACAAGTTCTCCACTTACGCCACCTGGTGGATCCGGCAGGCCATCACGCGCTCCATCGCAGACCAAGCGCGCACCATCCGCATCCCGGTCCACATGATCGAGACGATCAACAAGCTGATGCGGGTGCAGAAGCAGCTAGTGCAGGACTTTGGCCGCGAACCCACGCCCGAAGAAGTCGCAGAGGAAATTAATCTTCCTGTCGAACGCGTGCGGGCCGTACTCAAAATGGCCCAGCAACCCATCTCTTTGCAGTCCCCTGTGGGCGAAAGTGATGACACTAGTTTCGGAGACTTCATCCCAGATACCACCGCCGAAGATCCCTCCGATGTCACCGCTATCGCGTTGCTGAAGGAAAAAATTCGTGATGTGCTCGAATCTCTCACCGAAAGAGAACGTCAGGTGTTAGAACAACGCTTCGGCCTAGTGGACGGCTACAGCCGCACTTTGGAGGAAGTGGGGCGCCAGTTCCGTGTAACCCGCGAACGCATCCGGCAGATTGAGGCGAAAGCACTTCGCAAGATGCGCCATCCGACTCGGATTCGCCAGTTGGAAGGTTTCTTGGATGCTTCTGAGATGTAGGAGTCTCGGAAAACTCCAATTTTCTTGCAGAGTTCGCCTCAGAATCCTGCGCAACATTTGCTGATCCTCGGTGTTTATTTCTACGTGCAGGCACAAAACCAAAACGCAGAAGATAGGCCACACCCTCAGGATCAGGCGCTGGACGAGTTACTGGGGCGCGCAAGTTTGCCTTTTTTAGAAGCTGGTTTTGCAAATCGGGTCCTGCAAACGATTGCCTGCGAAGATTCGAGCGGGCTGATGCAGAACTCTCAGAGCGAAAGAACCTCCGCAGAACGAGGGGGTCCCATTGACTCTTGGGCCACGCGAATTGCATTGGTTGCTGCCTTGTTTGTTACCTGCGCTGGGCTTTTACTTTTCAATCTCCCCCAGCGAGGGACACAAGCTAACTCTGAAGTTTTAGCCACACACACACCCCTAGACGAAGCGGTGCTCATTCAAACGCTACAGTCCAACGCACTCACCTCGGATGATTTGGCGCTAGTCAGCAAGCTTGGCGAGGTATTGGAAGCCGAATTATCCGCTCACAACAGTTTATGGCCGGATTACGAATAAGTCAGGCTCTGGCGCGTCATCGGCCCAGGTTCTGGGGAACGTTCTTTGCGGGGATGCTTTTTTTGTCCTGCCAGGACGCCGCTACTCTCAGGGCGCAACCCGAGGGCACTCCACCCGAGCCGCCCCCAGCAAAAGGCGCTGCAGCAACTCCCGGGGAGCGTCCAAACCGCAAGCCGGTAGATCCTTTAGTCGAAATCATCCGTAGCCTGACCGCTGATCAGAAAAATCAGTTGATGGAGAACATTAAGGCTTGGCAACAAATCAGCCCCGATCTCAAACAAGCCCTGCGGAATCGAGATTCTCTCTTGCGTAAAAAATTCAAAGATGAAGTCGATGCTGCACTCGGGGACACACCGCTTTCGGCCGAACAGCGAACCGCATTCGAAGATCGTTACCGAGACGAACGCAAAAAAATAGATTTAGGCCTGCGCGCTGAATTAGAAAGCCGACGCAAGGCCGCGCTTGATGAAGTGGTGCAGCGACTCAAAAAGACGCTCACCGCCCCCGCCGGAACAGAGCCAACGCCAACGCCCGCACGGTAAACGGCTGAGAAAATAGCTGTGAAAAATTGGGGGGAGACAATTTCCACCGTACTCTCATTTCTTTCACCTCTCACTCATTTACGGCACGCTCCCTCACCTGCACCTCAGAGACATCCGGCAGCAAATCGGTGGATGTCTCTCGGGGGGAAACAGCACCGCTCACAGGAGTAAGAGCAGGAGCATTCTCCCCAGACTGCGCAAGAAGGTCCTCACTCGCCTCATTCTCAATGAAAAGCGCTGGAGTAAGCTGGGAACCCTCCTGCTGGTTCGAGGAGGAAGCGGGAGATATCAGCACCCGAAACGCGGGCAAGAGGTCCGGGCTGAGGGGACGCAGCACACTTATTTCCACAAAATCGCCCATGAGTCCGATGTGTTCAAAGTCCCTGATTTTCTTTAAAAGCACCCGCGTAATCAAAGTACCCTCCGGCGCAATAAACATTTTTGTGATCGTATGAAGCGGCTTGGCCAGAAGATCCAACAGCCCCAAATCCTCTAGGCGCACCACCCGGTTTACCCGTTCGAACGGTCTCTGAGAGGGAGAAGTCCAGCGCGATTTGCACACCTTCAAAATCTCTGGATCGTAAAATCGCGCGTCCAATTCCAGCTGAGCCAAAGCCGTCCGCCTATGCAACCCCGACGCCTCCAAACGCAAGATATCGGACATCACCCGAATCAAACGCGCCCCAAAAGGAATCCCCTCACCTCGCACGGGATCTGTCGGAAAACCGCTACCGTCAAAGCCTTTATCCTGATATCGTATAATTTTAGCCACCTCCTCTAATCCAGGTATCTTCGCCACCAACCTCGCCCCAGACTCAGGCATACTCTCCACCAACCTGCGTTCATTCAAACTCAACTCCCTACCCGTTTTTGCCTTGTGTAAGATCAGCCCCGGCACTGCTAAACCGCCCACTGCGCGAAACATTGCAGCCAACTCAATCTCTTCAGGTACTGGTAGCGAAGCATCAAACGCTCGATAATAAGAACGCACATAATCCCGCAGAATTTGGCATCGATCGAAACTCATGGAGTCCGAGGATTGCATCAACTTCTTAATCAACTGCAGACTGCCGTCCAGATATCGATCCAAGTGCGGTCTCTGCTCCCGCAACGCCTCATGCCGCACCCCACAAAGTTCCAACGTCTGGAGAAGGTTCTCCGAAGTAGTGGGTTTTACAATACAACGAAACGCGCTACCGTCCTGAAGGGACTCCTGAGCTTTCGAAAGGTCGGCATGACTACAAAGCAAGACGCCCACGACATCTGGGTGTAAGCGGCGAGCCTCTCTCAAAAATGCAACACCGCCACCCTCTGGCAAATCGAAATCCGCAACGATGGCCGTTAATTGCCCAGAAAAACCGGACAATACCTCCTCCCAATCCTCTGTACTCACCGCAACATCATGCCCACCCACCCCTCCGGCCCTCAGGTCTGAAACGACACCTCGCCCCACCTTGCGGATAGCACAAACACCTTCTTTAAAGCAGTATATGCTCATTACTACATATAACCTCCTGACTACTCGCCCACTACCAAGAGCGCGTATCGCGTCCGCACCGGCACAAAGAATGAGCTTTTTCATAGATCCTTAAGGCAAGGGACGCAAAAAAAAGAATCCCGCAAGGAGTTTTTCAAAAGTGAGAACAAGCTAACCCACCGCGCTTGCATGTGTCCGCCAGAGCCAAGCCTCCTTATCCAGAGAAAAACGTCCCCGAGAGCCCCTTTTTAAATCAGGTGAGCGTCATCATTGCGTTGCGTCCAACTCACCTTAATATCTAGATCAACACCCCATGAAATCTCCGTTTCGCGTACCGCTGCTTTCTTCCGCAACCTGCGCCCTTGTTTGGACCATTGGCGCCATGTTTCCGAGTGCCCACGCGGGCAACGCGGAAAAACCCACTTCTGCAGCTTACATTGTGGTAGACCATCACAGTGGCCATGTCCTTGCGGAATGGAATGCGAATAAAAAACTGCAAGTCGCTAGTTTGACAAAAATTGTGACTGCCACCGTGGTTTTAGACTGGGCGCACGCGAGCGAGCAAAGCCTCGATCAGCTTGCCACGGTGCCGCCGTTTAGAGAAGAGCTTCTCACTCCAGGGGGAGTGGCTTGGAAAGATGGCGACAAGGCAACGCTCAAGACTCTGCTCTATTGCATGTTGTTGCAGTCCGACAACGTTGCAGCCCAGACGCTGGCGGAGTTTGTCGGTCAATCGCTTTCGGGCGGGCCCGACCGAGAACTCCATAACGTCAGTTTCGTATCCCAAATGAACGCCTTTGCGCGCAAACTGGGGATGTTAGACACGAGATTCCTCAACGCGCATGGTCTGGAAACCCTTGAGAGCAAGCGCCCCTTCTCCACCGCGGAGGACATCGCTAAAGCTAGCATCTATGCGATGAGCAATCCGGGCTTCCTTTTCTTCGTTTCGCAAAAGGAACGCACTATCAGCGTGCAACACTTTGACGGAGGGAAATTGACTTACAAACTAGTCAATACCAACAAGCTTCTCGGAACCAATTCCATCGACGGTGTGAAAACCGGCACCACCAAACGCGCTGGCGAGTGTCTCGTGATTTCTGCGGCACGCTCTCCGGAAGTGCACAAAGATGGCGAAACCTTCTATGCGATTCCTCGGAGACTGGAAGTGGTAGTCCTCGGTTCACCGGACCGGTTTAATGAGGCGCAAACCCTTCTGGAAAAAGGATGGATCGCCCATGCCGCATGGGTCGCCGAAGGTCGCCCTGAAACGCCCCGTCCAGAACGCAAAAAGCCACTCTTTGGCTTTTGAACCCGAATCTAAAAAGACAAACCTCACACTGCGTATTTTTGCTTTTCACACGTTCGCACCACAGTCGGCAACCAAAATGCTGCCGAGGTGCGCCCCTCACTTGCTCAGGACTCCGCACCCTGCTTTTCTGTTATTCTAATGGACGGCCCACAAATCGAACAAGCTACCATGGAGGATTTGCCTCTGCTCACGGAGTTGCTCACAGAACTGTTTTCATTAGAAGGCGATTTCGTTCCCGATCCGGTGCGCCAAAGTCGGGGAATCCGCATGATTTTGGAGCAACCTAGCAGGGGCCGGATTTTTGTGGTGAAACAAAACGGAGTGCTACTGGGGATGATTAATCTGCTTTTCACGATTTCAACGGCTGAAGGGGGATCTGTGATTTTACTCGAAGATCTTATTGTTCAGAAGGCGTATCGCGGACACGGTCTGGGCGCCAAATTGCTGGCTTATGCGATCGAATATGCGCGCAAAAAAGACTTCAAACGCATCACCTTACTGACCGACCGTCTCAACGCCGATGCGCAGCGTTTTTACAAACGGCACGGGTTCTTCGATTCCGCCATGCTGCCCATGCGCTACGTACTTTCCTCGGACGCGAGCACACAGGCTGCGGTCCCTCATTGAAAACAACCACAACCTGACGGCGAACGCCTTGCCCCCGCTGCAGGCTTCCATTCGCCCCATTTTCGCCTCATGAGCTTCGTTGACCTTGGATTCGCAAAAGTGGACACAGATCGGGCTCATCGTTGCGGATTTCCAGAGGTTGTATTTGGTGCGGGGAAGACTCCCGAGCAAGTGGCGGCAATTGCACAGGTGCTGATGAAGGCGCATGGCTTATTTCTTGCAAGCCGCGTGGATCACTCTCATTTCGAGGCGGTAGCAAATTATTTTCCGGATGCGATCTGGCATTCCGTGGCGCGCTGCATTTCGATTGAGAGAAATCCCTTACCCAAGCTGGGCGGCAGCGTGGGAGTCATTTGCGCTGGAACATCCGACCTGCCTGTGGCCGAGGAGGCGGTGGTCACGTTAGAAGTTTTTGGGAACCGCGTGCTGCGGATTTCAGACGTGGGTGTGGCCGGCATTCACCGACTCCTGGCTGTGCGCAACCAGTTGGAGGCGTGCAGTGTACTGGTGGTTGTTGCAGGAATGGAGGGAGCCCTGCCCAGTGCGGTGGCTGGGTTAACCAGCAAACCAGTTGTAGCAGTTCCTACAAGTGTGGGGTATGGTGCAAGCTTCGGAGGGTTAGCGGCCTTGCTAGGAATGCTAAACAGTTGCGGCAGCGGTGTCACAGTCGTGAATATAGATAACGGCTTTGGTGCGGCGTACGCGGCTGCTCAAATCAACCGACTGGTCGCGGTCTGCGAGCCAGAAGCAGCAGGTCTAAAATGACCGGCCATAGCCCAATCGAGTCTAGTTGTAGTAAATAAAAATAATGGATTTTCAGAATTTCGGCCTGCATGAAGCGGTAGTGCACGGCGTACAATCAATGGGCTATTCCGAGCCCACCCCAATTCAATCACAGTCTATACCCGTGATCCTTTCTGGGCGCGACCTCATGGGGTCCGCTCAAACGGGTACCGGCAAAACCGCCGCTTTCGCCCTTCCCCTGCTTTCTCTGCTGGCCAAGCACAGCAAAGCGCCACGCTGCCTGATTCTGGAGCCCACTCGGGAACTCGCGGCCCAAGTGGAAATTGCGTTCAAAGACTACGCACGTTTTTTTGACATCGAAGTCGGTATGATTCATGGCGGGGTAGGCCATGGCCCGCAACGCGAAATGCTCCAACGCGGCGTTGACGTTCTGGTGGCCACTCCCGGACGCTTGCTGGACTTCATGGAGGAGGGCGACATCAATCTTTCCAGCATCGAATATCTAGTTCTGGATGAAGTCGACCGCATGCTCGACATGGGCTTCCTTCCTCAAGTGCGTCGTATCGTCGAACGTTGCCCTAAAGAACGCCAGACGCTCTTTTTCTCTGCCACTCTCCCCCCGGAAATCGAGGGACTCACCAAGTGGGTGCTCAGGGATCCCCTGACTATCTCTATCGGTCAGCGCCGCTCTCCAGCGGAGACCGTCACCCACGGGGTCTATCCGGTAGCCAAAGACCAGAAGTTCGATCTGTTGCTGGCTCTTTTGGAAAAAACAAATTACCATAGTGTCATCGTGTTTACCGCTACCAAAATGATGGCGGACCGAGTCGCTGCTCGCCTCAATGAGCTCAAACACCCAGTGGCTTGCATGCACGCGGATCGGAGTCAGAAGGAACGCATGGAAGCGCTAGAAGGCTTCAAATCGGGGCGCTTTGAGGTTCTCGTTGCCACGGATGTCGCAGCGCGCGGTTTGGATATTGCAAGCGTGTCGCATGTCATTAACTACGACGTTCCTGGACACCCCGAGGACTACGTCCACCGCATCGGACGCACCGGACGCGCGCAACAGGAAGGCGACGCTTTCACGCTTTTCACAGCTGAGGAACTCGACGCGGTTCGCGCCATCGAGCGTTATATCGAGACGAAAATTCAGCGGCACAAACTCGAGGGCTTTCCCTACTTGTACACCGCTCTTTTCAACGAAGACGCCATTCCTCAAGGCGGCGCGGCCAAGGGCGGTCGCACCCTCAATGGTTATTCCTTCGGTGCGAAAAGCGGAAAGAAAAGACGCTAAGTTCCAACAGGGCGCGACGCGCAAGCCAAGCCGCGCGCCCCTTCATTCCGCGACGAACTCCACTTGGCGTTCCAATACTTCGCCCGTAAGCCGATCGATTGCGAGGTGTACCCACGCTCGGGTTTCGCCCGCTACCATAAACTGCTGAGCATCCGCAGCGTTCAGAGGATAGTGGCCGGTTTGTACAATCACATCTAACAACAGGTTCCAAACACGGGTTTGCCCGGCGTCCACTAGAGCTCGCACCACGGATTCCCTCATACGCTGCACCTTGGCGTCGGCGCTTTTGGAAAAAACAGCGTCTAGGTCAGCCGAGAAACCTGTGAAGGTCCATGAAAGCGGGACACCGGGAGCAACCGATGGATTGCGCCCTGGAGCGCTGGAAGTTGCCGGCGCGACGCTGGTGTACAGTCCGGCGCAACTCTTGGTAGGCGCTAAAACGCTGGCCGTATACACATTGGGCGGCGTTGCCATACCGAGAGCCGGCATATTGCATCCCACCACCCGCCCAGCAAGCTCGCTAAGGTTTCCCAACGGTCCCTTTGCAAAGCCCACTCCCGTTGTCCGATCAACCAGCGCTCGTGCCGCCGCACTAACCTCGGAAACCTCCAGGCATTGCGCCTCATCGCGTTCATCCTTAAGCGCACCAGCCAACAGCGCCCGCAACACGACCTCCTGACGCGTATTCAAGTTCACCCGCCCGGCTACGAGCGGCGAGCCCCCAACAGCAGACTCGCTCACGCAGAACAAATCCAGAAGCGCAGCATCGCCAGTTTCCGGCGCACTGAAGTCCAATTGTTTCCATGGCGCACCTCTGAACACCACCCCAAGCTCGGCCACCGAACGAAACGGACGGTCTAAAATAACGGGCCGATTACGCTCGCGTGCCCCCGACAATTGCGCCAAAGCCAGTCCCTCTCCAGTCGCCCCGTAACCAGCACCGCCCCCAGCGTAGCCGCCCATTGCTCGGCGCACCACGTCATCAGGATCCGCGTACGCCTGACGCTCAAAATGAGTGGCATCAGGCGCCACGTTTTCACTGAGCCAACCTTGGCGAAACGAGTCCGCCCAGTATTGCCACTTTCCCGTTTCGGTAGATTCCTGACTGCCGGCATCGTGGCTGTAATCCTCCCAAAAATGAGGAAAACCCCGCGCGCCCGCTGGAGCGGCAGTCGTAAAAGTCGCGGGATTCCCGAAGCGCGAAATCCACCCATAGTCGTTGGCATTCTGGGACGGACATTGCACCAAAGAGCGTACGGCCCACCACGCTCCCAGCTTTTGATACAAACTCGCAAGTATCGCAGGATCCTGATCCATCGCCGCCTTAAAAGAGACCCAACTCTGGTTAAACTGGGCGGGACCACTTCCCAAAGCCGCCATCGCTCCCGAAGTTCCGTCGAGCTTTGGACGATCCGTAATCCCATCACCTGTAGCACTGAGAGGAACCTGCAATGCCTTCGCTGCCAAAGTTCCATCGCCAATCACAGCGTTCTGCCAATTGTACGCATAGCGCTGGGTCGCCCCAAAACGCGGCGTGCGAGGATCACAAACGGTCAACAGTGGGTTGGACCAAGCCAGAGCGGGCAACTTGCCCTCGACAGGAACAGCGTTCCACTGACCTTGATAGGGAGGTGCATCTGGCACCATGCGGCCGTCCATGCTCAGGAAGCGCTCGTCGTACGTAATCCATTTTCCAGAATTCGGTTCCTGGTACTGCAACCTGAGCTTGAGTGTGCACCAGTTACGCTGTCCCACCAAATTAACGGGCACCTGAAAAAAACGCCACAGCGTACCCGAAGAGGAGGCTGCTCCTGAAACATCGCTTAGCACGGGAGTTCCGGTGACGGTGGTTTTGGGCGCACCCACCAAACGTTGAGCAGAAATGAACTGACTCGGCACCTCGCCCAGCGAAAAGCCCACCCAATTTATACCCTCGCTTCCGCGCAATACGCCAAAGTACGGCGCACTCTGAAAAAAGTTTTCCGCCCCAAACCCAAGAGCCGTGCCCTCAGGAAGTCCTGGCGAACACAAGGTGGTTGGCTCACGAAACAAAGTCGGCAATCCCAACGGGAGCTCGAGTCTCAATTCTGAGTTGCGCAACTCAATGCGCGTCGGCAGCGGATCATCCGCGTGCAACTGCGCCACGGGCAGCACACTCCAACTACGCGCGACTCGTCCGTCCGCCGGAACGAACCAAACCGGCGAGGAGTCATCGGCCTGACCGCTTGCGTTGCCCCTAAAACTCGAACCCCTACAGGCAACCGGTGGAGCGTCATTTTGAGGCGTCCCAGCCGGATAGAAGGCTCCCGGCAATAATTTCCAAAAAGCAAAGCCCTCTACGGCGAAGCGCAAACTCGTCGACCCAACGGGAACTTTAGGCCAGAACAAATAAGAACTCGGCTCCGCCGGCGCGTTAGTTGCCAACCGGGCGCTGTGACTGTCGTCTGCATCGGAACTGACTCCGTAAAACTCGTAAGACGAACTAAATCGCCGATCGTGAAAAAACGTCTTCGTACTTTTGCCGGGGCTCGCCAGCGAAAATGCGTACGCCCCAGACGGCCAGGACGCAAAGTGCGCATGCCGGTCGGTCGCCGCTCCCGTCTGCATTAACGTCTTCCATCGCGTCCCCAACATCGGAAAAAACGGCCGCAACGCATTCCCTCCAAAGCTCGCGCCCTCGGGATCCTCACCCACGGCAACCACCCTTAACCGCATTGAACCTGAAGCCAAACGAACCGGTGGAGCATGGGGATTCCACAATTCGGGAAATGCGATAAGCGAGGTGGTTCCTGGGAAAAATCCGTCTCCCACAAAATTAGCGATACTATCAGTGATCTCCCTAATCGAAGTGACCTTTGGCGAAGCCGGTGACACGGCATTTTCAACCGCACGCCAATGGAGGCGGTAGAGGTACGGCAAGTTTTCGATGCCTCGCGCTGTGAAAGTTGGAGCAAACACCGCAGCTCCCGCAGCGGATAAAGTCGTACCACCAATCTTGATAATTGTGGGGAAACTATCGGCATCAAACTGATCAATGATGTTTGCGCCGATCTCGAGAACCTGATTACTGGGATCCTTGTCGCGCAACTGCGAAACGGTGGCGGGATCATGGGCCCATCCTTCCATTCCAACGTGCTGTTTCATCGCAGCTTTCCCCAAAGAACCGACTAGGATTCCAGCCTTGAGTAGCTCAAAGAAATCCGGCTCCCGACCGTCAAGCGCTACCTGCTGCAACCGCCCAATCCCTTCGGCAGGAACCGCACCACCGCGCTTACTATGATCGTAGCGCCAGAAAAAACTCCCGACTTCATCAGGAGGAGTAGCTGGAGCATCGCTACCGAGATACGCCAAACCCGCCTCAGCTGTCCATTCCAAGCCAAACCACGCCTTGATCGCATCGGGAGTTCCATCCGCATTATAAAGCGGATCCGCCTTAGGCAACAAAGCGCTTGGTCCCTTACACGTCAGCCAGGCAAGCCGCGACAACGCAAAGCGCTGCCTTACCAACGGCTCTCCAATGACAGCCTGCGTGCCATCCCTCCTCGTAAACGGAACAACGACACGCACCTCTAATAAGCCTGGATTGATCGCGTCCTGCAAACGCCCAGTCCCCGGCTGCCCCCGCTGCCCAAAAGTGCCCCAAGCGTCGTTACCGCCTCGGTTATTACCCAAGGCCATTTCGTATGGAAGATTGAGCAATCGGCGTACATCCTTCACATCCAAATCAGCAGCGACTTCGCTGGGATACAAAACGTCGGGCCAACCGCTTGCCGGAGGGACAATCTCAGGCAGCTTCCAACTTTTCGAAACCGCGTCGTACACTCCAGGTCGCACGGAAGGCTGCTCCAAGGCTCTCGAAAAGTGCGTGAGATATTGTAATGAATCCGTCAGTGCCTCGGTTTCCGCCGTAGAACCACCCAATGCACGAACCATTTTGATCATCGCCTGACGGCTGTAAAATGCTCGATCCCCCGCGTTGGCGATCCTGAGAAAACCTCCATTTTTGTTACTGTTAAACAGATAGTTTAAAACCCGATTCCCAAAAGGCGCCACATCCTCGGCCCGCAACACTCCTTGGTTTCTCCAAGCCACAAGGCCCACCAATGCCCTGCTCCCGAAGTTGAGTTCTCGCAAATCCGCCAGCCCGACGCTGCCCTTGCGACTGGCCGAAGTCGTGGGTACAAACGCGGGATCGTACCCCGCCGCATTTAAATCTAGGAGCCCGCCTTCATCGTAAATTTGGTAAGCGAAGCGGGCAACCACAGCACCCGCGTCGGCACGTTCCGCGGACCGACTCCTCAATGCGCCACTCCATGTAGTTGGATTTGCGCCGCACCTAGTTACAAGAATCCAGTCTGGTGCGTACCAAGACCAGGCAGCGTCCGCCCCGTCTACCCTAGCAGAGCCACTGGAAGCAGGCGTCAAATCGTCCGCCGCACCTGTCGCGCCACGAGGAAGCAACAGGGGGCCATTCCAACGCGCTCCATTAACCCCTCGAGCATTGAGAGATGCCGCCGCAGTAGACGCCGCAACCGCTCGTATCGGAACTAAATTTGTCGCGCTCTGTGGATACACGGGAGTCTCATAAACAAGGGTCGTTTCATCGTAAAACTGCCCCCCCGAGCGACTCTGTTTTACAAGATTGGGAGGCAGGCCGCTGGCTCGCCACGGAACAACGCTCCACGACGTTGCGGGATAATACAACGACGGCACCATTTGTGGACTCACCGACCCCGCTTTAAGTTCCGCCCGTAAGTCTCCCAGCACCACCGCCTCGGCAGCCTCCAAGGCCAGACGCCCCATCAAACGCGATGATTGGCCGGAGGCAATCGCCTCGCCACGGAATGCGGCGAGATTACAAGCGAGGACCAAAGCGCTCAGGAGCGCGACCAACAACAGCACCAGCACCAACGCTGCGCCGCATTGCCGGCCCAGCCTGTTGCTGGGATTTCTACATGAGCCAAAAACCAGTTCACTTTCCGCGCCGTAATTTAAGCCGTTACACCATTTTCCCGTTATTATTTTCCTCATGGATTCCTTTCTGTTCCGGGGTTCAAGACCCCCACTTACCGGCGGCGAGTGACACTCAAGACACTTCATCCAACCCCATTGCCGAATCGCTTTTCTCCACACCTTCCGATTCGGAAAATCCTCGCAATCACATCTGGCGACGACCGCCAGCCCACTGCCTCTGGGAAATCAATTTCCACTTCGCTGCACAACCCGATTCCAGCGATAAACCTCCTGAACGAAAAGGCGCTCCCCTAAAAATAACCGTTATCCAACACGGCAAAGAAAGCGTCGCACGGCTCGAAACCGAGGACGGCAACCATTTCGAGTTTTGGACCCTTGGACACGCTGAAATCGATGGTGTGGCAGGACAATTGCGAGTGCGCCCCGCACGCGTTGCTAGCAACTCAGGGGCAGCGAACAAATCTTTGGATGAGCCTTCGTCTGTAACTAAGCCACCTCCAATTTGGAAAGCAGACTGGCATTCGTTTCGGGATTTCCAGTGGCTGCGCCCAGAACTATTGCGAGGCACCATCCTCGTCGGGACAGAGCGCATGCTCGTTTTCGCCTACGCCACTCCCAGCCTCATAGGAAGCAAACGCTTAAGCGGTTTATTTATAGAACGAAACCCGATTGGTGGCCTTCCAATGCTTGATGGAATCAGCGCCGCCGCCATTCACGAAGGCTCCCTTCTCCCCGCCATGCTGCAACGTGGCCCCGAGGTTCGCACCTACAAGTTTTCCCCGCTGCCCCAGCAGAAGCTCGAGATCCCACAGCACATCGCTCTGTTCCTAGAAAACCTCCGCGCATCGCACCCCGTTAAACCTAGACCAACGCCATGATGTGCCACCCTAGATCACCCATGACAGCTTGGTGCAGCGCCGTCGTTTTCATCGTCCTGTTCCCCACAAAAG
This sequence comes from uncultured Spartobacteria bacterium, assembly GCA_903919125.1. GTDB lineage: Bacteria > Verrucomicrobiota > Verrucomicrobiia > Chthoniobacterales > Chthoniobacteraceae > Chth-196. Next base: position 277,770 of record CAIXGS010000076.1, read on the forward strand.
CCATCGCCGCACCGAAGCAAACCCTCCAGACGCCGCTCCATCCGTTAGCGCTCCCCGCTAATAATACTCCAACACCCTTCACCAACCTAACCGCGGAAGACCTACTACGCCTCGCCAACCGCAGTCTTGCCGCCGGCAATTCGGCAGATGCATCAAATGCTTTCCTGTGCTTTCTAAAGGATTTTGAAGACCGTCAGGAAACCGCTCTGCTCGTGCGTAAATTTCGCCCAAGTCTGGCAATTTCTCTCATGCGATTGGGACGTTTCGCAGAAGCGCACCAACAACTCGAAAAAGCGATAGCCACACGCCCCGCGTATCCAGAACCCCTGCAAGGAGAGCTTCTCTTTCAAAATGGAATCTGCGCTATGCAGCTCAACCTTTTCGCAGAGGCGCGCAATATTTTCCTCAGCGCAATGCCGCCGCTTGTTGAACGCCTCCAATTAGGAGCGAACCTTCCCCCGCGAGCCCAGCAAATCCATCTGCTGATTGCGTCGTGCCTGTTTCACGAAGCGACCCCAAAAGAAGCTGCAGCTCACCTATCCAGAGTGCGCCATCTTCTTGATTCCGAAAATCAAACGCGCGCAGCGGCGCTACAATTTCGTGCCCTCATTGCTGGAGAATCCTTTGAGCAGGCTCTTCAACTTTTTCAATCCGACGCCACGCGCCTCACTGATTCGCGCTATCTACTAACCACCCAAACCCTCCTGCTCAAACTCGGAGACGGGCTTTTAGAACGTGGCCTCAATCGGCAAGCCTTAGCGGCGTTGCGACAAATCCGACCGTTTGAAAAACTCCTCCAGTTTCAGGACTCAGTCCTTGCCGCGCGATCTGCGCAAGTAAAGTCCCAGGAAACTCAGCGCCAACCGGAGCGTCTTGGCAGCGTTGAAGTCACCTCCGCTGACGCCGACGCCCATGTCGAACTGGAGGCGTTCCGAGTGCTAAAAAACTTTGACCTCTCCGTGCGCCTGCGCCAAGTCGCCGCCTATCAGGCGCTCCAACGCCACCAAGAAGCCGCACTCGTTCTAGAACAAGCACTGGAGGGCTGCTCCCAAAGTCCCCTACTCGATGGTGCCATCATTTCCTTAGCGCAATGCTGGGGCGAACTGGAACGCTGGGAAAAAGTGCTCTCACTCGCCTCCCGCTTTTTACAGAACACACCTCAGAACGCCACCCAGAATCCCACGCAGAATCCCACGCAGAATCCCACGCAAAACGTCAAGCAACGCTCAGCCTTGACCTACTTTAAGGGGCTCGCGGAACAAAAAATGGGACTATACGTGGAGAGCCTCCGCACTCTGGACTCGCTTTCACAAGTCCGCCCGCAACAAGAATTCGAGTTGCGTGCAGAATTTTCAGCCGCATTCACGCAATTACTCGCCGACCATCCCGCCGACGCCGCCGCACGTTTTCGCCTTTACCTTAACCGACATCCCAAGCACGCCACGGCCGAAGATGCCTCCCGATGGTTCTGTGTAGCTTTGGGTTTCGATAAACAACACGCAGCGTGTCGCGCCGCGGCGGACGACTACGTCGTTCATTTCCCGGAGGGCGAAGTGCGTCCAGTGGTGCTCTTGCAAAAAGCGCGCTCCACCTCAGCTCTCAAACTTCAGGCTCAGGCCGAGGCGGAACTGAACGCTTGGCTGGTTAACTTCCCCCAACATGAACTCAAAGGAGAAGCGGCTCTGATGCTCGGTGATCTCCTGTCTGCACGAAACGCGACAGATGCAGCGCTCGTCAGCCTCGCTAAAATCCCGAGCACGCAGTCGCGGCCCTTTGACGAAGGCTTCTTTAAAGCAGCAAAACTTCTCCAACAGAGCCAACAACTTCCGCAACTGTACGCGCATCTCCTGCGTTTTCCCGATCAACGCCCGGAAAGTCCTCGCTTGGCAGAGGCCGTTCTTTGGGCTGCCAAAGTCGCCGAGTCTCCTGAGTCGGGCGCCCCAAACCACGCGGCTCATGATCTGCCATTCGATATCCTTCGCCGCCACGGGGACAATCCGGTTGCGGAGGGAGTGGAGGGAATCTTTGACCCCATGGCCAAGCAGGCTTCAACGCCCGAACTTCGCACCGCTTTGCTGCATCGACTCACACTTGCTCACAAGGAATCCAGCCAATCGGGTAAAATGTGTCTCACCCGCAGGCTTCTTTGGGCCATTGGACGCGCCCAGCTTGCAACCAATCCCACGGCGGGCCAAGCCGCTCTACTCAACGCTGCGGACAAAGCACCTCCGGATTCTACGAGCCCGCGCCTCCTCGCAGACTTCGCCGATGCGCTCGCAATGGCAAGTCGTCCCAATGAGGCCAAACTCTGCTGGCTGGATCTCATTAAATGGCACCCTGCAGCCGCTCAAAAAGACAGCGCATTCGCGTTTTTAGCCGCCTCAGCTGCTGCCGCTGGAGACAAAAACTCTGGCCTTGGATGGATTACACGCTTCGAAAAAGAATGCGGGGCATCCGCTCAGTCCGGCTCAATTTTACTAACAAAAGCCCATATCCAAGAGGCCTCGGGAGATCCTAAAGAAGCCCGAAAAACCTTGGAAGCACTACTCAAAGAACGCGCCGTCCCCGCAGAATTCAAGGCGGACGCCCTCCTGTTGCTTGCGGATTCACACATGCACTCACGAGATCCGCACACCGCAATCCCATACTATCAAAGGGTATACGTTATGTATGCACGCTGGCCAGAGCGCGTGGCAAAAGCCTATCTGCGCAGCGGCGAAGCCTTTGAGGCGCTCGGCAATGTCCCAGCGGCACGGCGTACTTATCAGGAAATGCTCGCCTCCTCTCTTCCTCGAATCGCCGAGGCGCAAACCCACTTGGATTCCTTGGAGGGACTCGAATGAGCAGCCTACACCCAAAACTTACCGTCCTGATCTGCGTCCTCGCTCCGTTTAAACTCGCCTGCGCCGATCTGGTAACGCTCAAGGACGGTCAACAGCGCGTCGGCCACATCGCCGGGCAGTTAGAGAACGTATTATTATTTGAAGTCCAACCCGCCCCGACTCTACCTCCCGTGCAATTACGCTTCCCACTTGCACACATAGCCTTGCTCAAGTTCGAAAAGAATCCCGCTGCAGACGAACTACTCCGGCTCGCTGCCACAGGCGACTCCTCCACCCTTCAGGAATTGTGGGAACGCTTCAGGCCCCTACTCAAAAACGACGCCTCTCCAAGTGCCGCAATCGGTCTTCGCTACGGACTCCTTCTGCTCAACACCCAGACGCTTAACTCTAGGGAAGACGCTTTGACACTCTTTTCCCTTCTCGCCATCGACTCCCCCACCCTCGCCGAGCGGGATGCCGCTCTTCAGGGCATTCTCAGGGCACTTTTGTGCCTCGGAAAAACTCAGACTGCTCAAAATCAAGCTACTGAGATCCTCAAAAAGACGCCCTCTGCTCCGCTCGCATCCGAGGCCAATCTCACACTAGCGACATTAGCCGACTCCGCTTTTCGGAAGTTTCTCGAACAACATCCACGCTGGCAAGAGGACCCTTTTTCCCAACCCGAGTACCACACGCTTCACCACGCTATCCTCGACTTTTATCTGACCGCAGCGCTACTGCCCGAAGCTCCTCCAGAGCTTGCCCAACGCGCACTTCTAGGCGCAATGGGCGTCCATCGGCTGTGTAAGGCCCTCCCACCAGCCGCAGAAATTGCTCGGGATCTCACCCTGTTTTTCCCAGACACGCCAGCCTCACAGATCGCCACGGCGTTTCTCCAGTCCCTGCCAGCGTCTCTACTCAACAGCGATATTCCCCCAGTGACCGCCCCCCGAGCCTCCTCAACATCCTCAGGCGAGCGCACACAAAAGGCCCCGAAATCCGAAAACCAAAACTCCATTCAAAATGCAAAAACGACTAACTCTACCGCTGCCCCTGATGCTCCTACTTCTACCCATCACCGCAAACGCAGCCGATCTGGAACACAGCAAGACGCTGCTGGACCTTTACCGTGACGGTGGACCGATCATGCACCTCATTGCCCTCTGCTCCGTAGCGGCCCTCTCCCTCGCTGCCTACTGCTTTATCAGCCTGCGCAAATGCCGGATGCTCCCCCCTTTACTGATTTCCGAGCTGAACACTTTTCTTTCTCAAAAACAATTACGAGAAGCCTACGAGCATTGCACGACGCATCCCGGCCCACTCACGCACAGCCTCGCCAACGCTCTTATCAAGGCCAATTACGACCGTGATATGTATAACAAAGCAGCCATGGAAAACGCATTGGCTGATGAGTGTTTCCGCGCAGAAACCAAGCTCATGGTCACCGTGAATTACTTCAATACCCTCGCCGTTCTCGCACCCATGATCGGTTTGCTGGGTACCGTTTCGGGAATGATTAACAGTTTCGGTGCGCTTACAGCAGGGCGGGCGGAGGCTGCCGATTTGGCGAAAGGCATTGGCGAAGCGCTTGTGGCCACAGGCGGCGGACTGCTGCTTGCGATCCCCTCGATGTTCCTCTACTTCCATTTCCGCGGGTCGGTTTCATCCAACATGGCGGATATGCACGCCGCTCTTTCCCACATGCTCGACCGTTTCACTGGCGAGGCCCACGGCACCCCGCCAGCGTCAAACCAACACAACGCCGCGCTTGCGACACTCTAGCGCCATGTCCGCACCCACATCCCGTCGCCGCCCATTGCGCCGAATAGAACACGAGGAAGTCGGCCTCCAAATCGCGCCCATGATCGACGTAACACTGCTTCTGCTTTTCTTTTTTATGCTCTCAGGAAAACTCACTCGCAGCGCAAAACTCATGCGCATCAACGTGCCCACCGCCGCCGCCGCACACGACACGCCCGCTTCCTCTCCGCGGGATGTCATCAATATCGACGCCGCTGGCCATTACTTTGCTGGCGAAAAGCCACTCAATTCCAACGAACTCGCCGCCCACCTGCGCGCACGTTTCCACAACACGCCGCCACTGAAACTCCAGGTCCGCGCCGACGCTTCCACACCCGTGGCGAAAATCAAAAACCTTATGCATCTTGCCGCAGAAGCCGGAGCCCTAGAAGTCGTGTACGGAGTCCGCGCACAATGAAGCGCGCGGAACATCCCAAGGTGGAACTGCAAATTGCACCACTCATCGACGTGTGCTTCCTCCTGCTATTTTTCTACATCCTCACGTCTAAACCCGTAGTGCCGGAGAAGGACCTTTCCGTTTCACTTCCGGGTACCGCCCAACAAGATGTGCCTCTAATAATCCCTGATGAACAACGTATCGAAATTCTCGAATCCGGCCAAATCATCCTGAATCAAGAGCCGCTCGACACCGTTGCCAGCAAGGATTTACCTCAATTACACGTTCTGCTGAAACGCTTGGTTCTGAGCGCGGCAGCCAACAAAACAGTCGCCTTAATCACCATCGACGCCGACGACCGTGCGAAGCACCAACGCCTAGTCGACGTGCTCAACGCCTGCTCCAAGGCCGGGGTCGGATCAGTCACTTTTGCAGACTCTTTGGAGGCCCAGAATTGAACTCCGCTACGACCGAAAATCACGATCGTCGCAGTCAGCGCCGAAAGCTGATTGTCTCCATACTCGCAGCCAGCCTCGCGATTCACGCAGGCGCGGCGCTTCTAGCCGGCGCATGGATCGTTGCGCGCCATTTTTCGACGACGGCACAAAAGATTGAACCCGTACTCAAAGCCGTCCCGCCAGCTCCGCCTCCCGTGACCGAACGCGAGCAACGACTCAATGCAGCGGCACTAGAAGGCGGCCCAGCAAAATCCACAGCCGCCAACCGACTGCAGAGCGCAAGGCTTGCTCCGATCGCCCTGCCGGCACTTCCCAAATTGCCCAACGCCCCCGTGCTGCCGCTTAACGCAGCCGATCTTTCGGCAACATCCATCCTTTCCAACGCATTCAACGATGCCGAGGGAAACGGCGCCGGTATCGGCAAGGGCGCCAACGGATCAGGAGCCGGGCCGGGAGTCAATTTTCTGGGCGTTCAAACCAATGCCAAACGCATCGTGCTCATGTACGACGTCTCTAAAACCGTCGCCAACGCAGCAGCTAAAGTCCGTGTTCCCATGGAAAGCATACGCACCGAGACGGAACGCCTCATCACAGGGCTGAGTGTGAACACCCGCTTCACTATGGTGGAATTCGCTAGAAACTACGCGTTTTTCAAACCCGAACTCGTCTCATCCACGACAACCAACCGAACCGCCGCAACCCAATGGCTCGCAAATTACTTCGCCACCACAGGAACCATTCCCCATGGCGTACCCGGCTTGGTCTCGGGCAGTCCCGGCTTTCTGGTCACTCTCGAAGCCGTATTCAAACTGCTTCCAGATGCCGTTTTCATTCTCTCAGATGGCAGTATGCAAAGAGGAACCGGTACTAACTCCACCATTCCCCTGCCTGAAATTGAAAAAACGCTTTCCGAGCTTCAAGCCACGCTCCCTCAAAAAGCAAAAATCTACTTTATCGGAGTAGGAACCAGCCCCGAAACCGAACACGGGTTGCGCCGTTTGCTCGCAAATACCGGGGGCACTTTTTCCGTCTTGAAACCGTAGACGATGGGCTCGCTGCCGTTCCCTAACCATTAAAGAAAAATCGAAATCGCATGAATGAGCACCCCCACAAGCCCGCCAATTAAAGTGCCGTTTATCCGAATAAACTGCAAATCTGCCCCCACTTCCAATTCCAACTTTTCACTCATTTCACGCCCGTCCCAAGCCGCCATCCTCTCTTCAATCATGTGCCCAAAGCTGTGCCTGTGTTTTTCCACAATTCCCGCTAACGCACTGCGCAGCCATACATTGAGCCTGTCCATAAAAGCGGGGTCTTCTTCAATCGTCGCCACCCCCTCAAAAAGCATCTTCTCTACTTTCTCCTGCAAGCCGGAATCAGGCCGAGCCGCCTTTTCCAGCCAAAGCCGGATTTCCGCCCAAATGTTGGCAGCGTAACTGCGCACCCCTGCATTCGAAAGTAGCTCGCGCTTCAACTCCTCCCCCTTCGCCGCATACTCCGGCGACGTCTTGAGCTCCGCCACCAACTGCGCCACCCGCGCAGCGAAGCGTCTCCGTACCGGATGCTCCCTGTCAGTTCCAGCAGAACGCAAAAGCTCCTGCACCTTCCCAATTAGCTTGTCCGCAATCCACTCGGCGATCGGCTCCTTAAACCCTTTGAGCGAAATCCCCAAAACGTCTTCAGGCAAAGGCACCTCCTTCTCAATACTCTGCTGAATCGCCTGTTGGTGCTCCGCAATAAGACGCCCCGCCTGCTGAAGCACCTCATCCAAGAGGACCTCGTGCTTCCCCCCAGCCGTGAGGATTTCCAAAATCCGCCCTCCCAGAGGCGCTATGGGCAAAGCATAAATCTGGCGTTCCAACTGGGCTTGAATCAATCCGGACATCTCCTCGTGATTCAATGACTGCACAAGACGAGGCACCATCCGGCACAGATTTTCTGCGAGAATCGGCGCCGCGCTTTTCACCCATCCCAACCCCAAAACCACAAGATTCATTTGCCCCAAACGTTTTCGTACAACCTCCTCACTCAAAAAGTTTTCCACTACAAAAGTCCCCAGAGTTTTGGCAATCTCGTTCTTGCGCGTTGGCAGGATTGCCGTATGAGGAATGGGCAAGCCGAATGGATGCCGAAACAAGGCGACGACGGCGAACCAGTCCGCGAGCGCGCCCACCATGGCTGCCTCCGCAAACGCCTGCAGCCAACTCAAGGCGGGCACCGCCGGTTGCCCCAGTCGCGCCACGAAGAAAAGTGCGACCATCAACAAGAAGAGAGCCGAAGCCACGGCCTTCGTCCGCGAAAGACGCCGTTGTTTGGCAACCACGAAAGAAGAAGGCGAAACGTCATTCATGGTATAATCAGGAGCGAACTCACTGCAGTATAACACAACTGCAGCATTCGCAATCTGCGAAGAAATAGCTCCCACCCGCACCAAAGTCCCGCCCAACCGTTGGAAAGGCGCTCAAAAAGTTCGCTTCCCTTTCTGAGTGCTTCGAGCAAACCGCCGCTTTCCGCTAACGCTTACCGTGGAGGCGAGCCTGAAATTCCTCGTCGCTCATCGCCAATAACTCGTCGTAATGAGCTCCCTTAATCAGTTCGATTTCCAACATGGTTTTCACCAAAGCCTCTCTTGTCGGCCGACTGTCCATCTGTTCACCAAAAAGCAAAACCATTAACGTCTTTCCAACTATATTCATCAAAATACCAAATAAAACCAACCCCAGTAACATTGTGAATCCAGCTAAAAAACGCCCCCCAAAAGTCACGGGATACATATCCCCGTAACCAGTTGTCGTCAGCGTTACGATACACCACCACATCGCAGCAGGTATCGACGTGAAAAATTGTTTGTCGGTCGGGATGGGATTTCCCCCAACAGGATCCTGTGGCACAAACTTACGGTCTGCTTCAGGAAGATCCTTGGAAGCTGGGTCCGCTGCCAATTTTGCATCCAAATCTTTCTGGCCTTGCTCTATCGCATCCTTCGTATAATAGCCGCCTTCCACGTAGTACATCAGGGTGCTGGAAATCATCATCACTGAGAATAGCGCGATCAAATAGATCCTGAGATTTGCAATGATTGGATTCGAGTTCTCAATTTTAGCTTTGTTGGTTATATCCATTAAAGCGACTCGGGCCATTTTCAGAACTCGAAGTACCCTCACTACACGCAGCAAACGAAACACCTTCGCACCCTGTAGTGCGGTGAGGTTTAATATCATTAAATAACTTGGGAGAATCGAAATGAGATCGACTATTCCCCAAAAGCTAAAAATATAGCGGATTCGATTTCCAGAAAAATAAAAGTTAGCGATGTAATCCAAGGTAAAGAAGAACACAGCCACAATCTCCACCATCCAAAACAAACTAGGATTTTTCGATGCGAATGGTTCCACAGTTTCCATCGCCATCGACAAGCAAGAACCAAAAATCAGAAGGTTAAGGAACCCCTGCCAACGCAAGAACAGAGGATGACTTGGATCCGTGAACATTTCACGCAGGATGTGCTCTTTGGTAGGGGTAATTTCTTTAGTAGTCATCTTTACGGAACTCCTCAACAGGGGGTGGTTGAATCACCCGAGCACGTAGCAATCATTGTGCCATTTGCTTAAATCACAACCGTGATAATGGCGCAAAACACTAATCCTTATGCCTTTAGCGAAACACCTAGTTCATTGCGGCGAAATCGCTATGAAGAGATTCATGTGATTCAGACAACCCGAGCACGCCCAGAGCTCGGTTCGGTTCAGTATTGTGAGCCCTAGAAAGCCCAACTCACAGTCCAATAGAAAGATGAGTTACCCCCGCATCTGTTAATGCAGACGACTTACCTGTTGACTATGGAAAATTTGAACTACACCCTCGACTTTATGCCTGCTGGAGAAGCGATCCCAAAAGTTGCCCACGGATCTACAATAAGCGTGTACAAATTGGCAAATAACGATGGCGGTAATTATTCAAACTGCGCGAAACATGAATAGCGAGAAAACCAATTACTGGCTGTCCGTATGCATTCCAACTTTTAATCGCTCTCAGTATTTACGACTGACACTGGAGAGCATTACAAACCAGGAACTGTTTCAGAACAGTGATGAAATAGAAATCGTCATCTCGGACAACTGCTCAAGCGACGATACTCAGTCCGTTGCAGAGCAATTTCAAACGCTCTACCCAGAAAAAATATCCTACTATCGCCAGGTTAAAAATCTGGGGGAGGCAAACTTTGAGTATGTGCTCTCTAAGGGTTCCGGTCGTTTTCTAAAGCTCCACAATGACACACTGCCCTTTAGGAATGGCGCCCTCGCTGAGTTCATAAAAGTGATTAAAGCCACGGTGAATGAAAAGCCGGTGCTCTTTTTCACTAATGGGCCGAGACATTCGGGTAATTCCATTGGTGTTTGTAATAACCTTGACGAATTCGTTAAAAGCGTTTCGTTCATATCCACGTGGATCGGTGCATTCGGAATTTGGCGCGATCAGTTTCACGCGTTACCCGATTTTTTACGCAGGATCGACCTTCACTTAGTACAGACCGACACATTGTTCAGGTTGATGGCCGAGGGGCGCCGAGCCATCGTCCTCTACGAAAACTATTTCACTAGCTACGCGGTCCAGAAGGGTGGGTATAACATTGCGGAGGTTTTTGGTAAAAATTATCTGACACTCCTCAAAGAACAGGTTTCGGCGGGCAAACTTACGAGTCAGACCTTTGAAGCTGAAAAGAAGGAGGTCTTTTTAAAGCACATCGTTCCATACCTTTTTCACGATAGCTCTCATAATTTCGATAAGTCAGCATTCTTTGTGCATATGCAGGACTACTTGCACGATGACTATTTTTATGACGTCGTGGAGAAGCAAATCTTCAAGAAACCTGCGGAACCCACCATGCCAACTCCCGCCCGTGACTTCCCCGCTGAATGGCGAGCTATCAATGCTCACAACGAAACGACCATCACAAAGGTTGTTGGCAATCTGGATCCCAACAAAGTCAAAGTTGGTAGAAAAACCTACGGCGGCCTGACCATTTACGGCTTTGATCTCAAAGCGGAAAGTCTAAGCATCGGCAATTTTGTATCCATTGCCCATGAAGTAACTTTCTTGCTCGGAGGAAACCATAGTTTCCACGGACTTTCGTCTTACCCATTCAAGGCACAATATTTTGGAGAAATGGAGGCCCGGACCAAGGGACCAATCGTCGTTTGTGATGATGTCTGGATCGGTCACGGCTGCACAATATTATCGGGCGTTACAATAGGCCAAGGTGCAATTCTCGGCGCGGGGAGTATTATTACTAAGGATGTTGCGCCCTACAGCATCGTGGGTGGGAATCCTGCCAAACTCATAAAGTACAGGTTTGAGCAGGCGGTCATCGATCGATTACTGACATTTGACTTCTCCAAACTCAGCGATGAAAAGATTCTTGCATTGCATCAAACATTTTATGAACCGCTTACTGCGGAGAACGTAAATATTGTTCTTGCTCGGTTCGAATGAGTTTAGGTGTCTGTAGATCCAACCAAACAGAGAGTCCCCTCTTACTTCAACATCCAGCGGGCCTGACGCAAAACTGCAAGTTTTGGCTCCAGCATGCTTTCGTACCACACGGTCAGGAGCGAACCATCGCCCAGTTCCACCGTGCTGGGATAGCCGAGGTCTCCCTGAATGCCGTCTTCGGAGATACTCATCGCTTCGCCCCAAGTCTGACCATCGTCGATGCTCAATCGAGCTTGGTTTCCAAAAGGCGAACGGCGATGCCCGTAAGTCATTAACAGCCGCCCGTCGCGAAGTTTCAATAGATGTGAAGGAAGGCCCCACACGCCAATGGAGTGCGGTTCGCTCCACGTTTTTCCTCCATCTGTAGACTCAGTTTGCAAGGTCTCTCCTGAATTGGCGTTTTTACCCTGATTGCGGATCTGGACGAGCAGCTTGCCGTTACTCGCTTCGATTGCGTGTAATTCATGGTAGCCTTCTTTGAAGGCATCCCCATTGCGTGTGGGAATTTCTGCCAACCATTGCCAAGTAAGGCCGTCATCCTTGGATTCGCAAACACCGATTTTCTGGTCGCTCCAAAGCTTTTTCCCAGCGTAAAGAAGGCGACCGTTGCTCAATTGAAGCGGGCCGTGCGGACTGTTGACGATGGTCGGCAGACGCGCGGACCAAGTTTTGCCGCCATCGGTGGAGCGGATCAACCACTCGCCAACATCAGCTTGACGCTCTTCGTCGGTTAAGCGCGCTTCGCAAGCCTTCCACCGGGCGAGTCGCTCTGGCGGCAGGTTGGCCCTCTCTAAAATGGGCTTGTAAGCAAGCGAGGTGAACGTGGTGACCAGCAGCGTTCCCTTGACGGTTTCCATCACTCCGGAATCCCGATCATCCGTGGCACTGTCGAGCAGCACGCGCGGCCAGGTCCACGTCTCGCCGTTATCACGGGAGGTCATTGAGTGAACTTGTCCAAAGGGGCAAATGTGATTCTCACGCCCCCCTGACCAAGTCAACCACAGCTCTCCGTTGGCCCTGCGCGCAATGGTAGGCCAACCGTTGTAATACTGAGGCTGCTTACTGATCACTTTGGTCTCAAGAATAGTTGCCTTTGGGGAGCCTTGGACAAAAGACGGAAACCCAGCAATCGCAGCGCCGGTGCAAGCGCCCGCCACTTGCAAAAAAGTACGGCGAGACTGGGGTTTATCTAAAGTGGGAGGCTGTGGGGGGAATAACATAAATACAGATCTAGTTCAGAGGGATGGGCACTGCAATTCAACGGCTTTCGGCGCCTTTAAATATAGTTCAAAGGGCAAAGAATTCTGGCGCTCGCTAGCGACTTTTGAGTGCGGCGAGGATTGCATCCACGTCGTAAACACATCCGCCCCACGTACCGCCACTAACCTGTTGAAGGGCAGCCCAAAGGCGGGTGTCCTCAGGCAAATTAGAATGCGGCGCGAGGGCGGGATTGGGAGCGCGGGATTCCAAAAGACGGGCCCCGTCTTCCGCTGAAAAACGCAGAGTGCCTTCGCCTACCAGATTCAGGGTGCCAGTCATGTTGAGTCGGTCGATAGAAATCCTGATCCAATCGCCTTCGCGCACCTTGCCAATGGGGCCGCCCGCCAAAGCCTCCGGTCCAAGATGCCCTATGCAAGCGCCTGTAGAGACGCCTGAAAAGCGGGCGTCTGTGATCAGGGCCACATGCTTGCCAAAAGGCAGATGCTTGAGAGAAGAAGTGATTTGGTAAGTCTCTTCCATGCCTGTGCCCATGGGGCCGACGCCGGCCAAAACCATCACGTCGCCCGCCTGAATACGCCCTTCACGAACGGCGGCTATGGCGCTCGCCTCGCTCACAAACACACGCGCTGGGCCTTCCTTGCGATAGACCCCGTCAGCGTCCACAACACTCGGGTCGATTGCTGTACTTTTAATCACAGAACCCTCCGGAGCAAGGTTGCCCACGGGAAACACCATGGTGCTGGTGAGGCCCCGCGCACGCGCCAGATCCGGTGACATGATCACGTCATCCGGCTCCACCCCATCCAGTTTTTTGAGCAAGGCGCGGAATCTAATTCGGCGCTCGGAGGATTCCCAATGATCGAGATTTTCATCTAACGTTAGCCCGGTAACAGTGAGCACCGAAGTATCCAACAGTCCCATAGCGCGCAAATGCAGCATGACCTCGGGGACGCCACCAGCGAGAAATGCTCGGACTGTTGGATGAAATTTTGGGCCATTAGGAAGCACATCCACAAGCCGAGGCACCTGACGATTAACCTCGATCCAATCGGCGACAGTCGGCCTCGGAAGGCCCGCGCTGTGGGCGATTGCGGGAATGTGGAGAAGCAAGTTGGTGGAACCGCCGAAGGCAGCGTGCACAGTCATTGCATTGCGGACGCTCGCCGACGTAAGGATGTGACGCATGGTCAACCCACGCGACTCCAAGTTTGCGACGGCGCGGGCGGCCTGCGTGGCGAGGTCCGTCCATACGGGCTGCCCCGAGGGAGCGAGCGCCGAGTGCGGCAACGCCATTCCCAGCGCTTCGGCAACGACCTGCGAGGTGGCCGCCGTCCCCAAAAACTGGCAACCGCCCCCCGGCGAACCACAAGCGCGGCACCCCAGTTCCGCTGCCTCGGACAAAGTGAGCAGGCCGCGCGAAAACCGAGCGCCAATGGTCTGCACCGCTCCAGCGTCCTCTCCGACACTGGGAGGCAGGGTGACGCCGCCGGGCACCAGCACGCACGGAAGGTCGTGCATTGCGGCAAGAGCCATCATCATGGCAGGGAGCCCCTTATCGCACGTAGCGATCCCAATCACACCCGCCCGCCGAGGCAGCGAACGGATCAGGCGCCGGAACACCAGCGACGAGTCGTTGCGGAACGGCAAACTGTCGAACATCCCTGTGGTACCTTGAGTGCGACCGTCGCAGGGATCCGAACAGTAGGCGGCAAACGGCAAAAAGCCCTGACGGCGAATTTCGTCGGCAGCCTCTTTCACCAGCAGCCCGATTTCCCAATGGCCAGTGTGATATCCCAGCGCCACGGGTTTACCGTCCGGTGCGCGCAGTCCGCCTTGGGTGCTAAGAATGAGAAAAGACTTGGCAGCGACGCCGGCGGGATCCCAGCCCATACCAGCGTTTTGGGTTAAGCCGAAAATGTCGCCACTCGGGCTTTGGCTCAGTAGATCTTCAGTCAAGGGCAAGGCGCCCGCCGGCCCGGGGGAATGGGTGCGAATTTCATAGATGGACTCTTTGGAAGGCGCTGGGGTGTCGGACATGGGATCACAACTTAGACAGAAAAGCTTGAACATGACGACTCTATGTTTGGAAGCTACCTTCGCGCTTCACCTTTGATCCTGTTCGAGTTCAATGTAGGGAATGACTGCCTCCATCACCGTGTATTGTTGCTCCACCGGCCTTGTCGCCCAGCGCGGCGGAGATTGGTTCGCACTCGCTGAACCCCATCTGGACGTGCTGTTTCAACAACCTGACCCGGCTCAATGGCTCGCGGCGGCCCTTGCGGGAGCAACGCCCACTGGTGCTCCCTCCAACTTCCACGCGCCCATTCAAAGTCAGGAAGTTTGGGCCGCAGGCGTGACCTATCTGCGTTCACGCGATGCCCGCATCGAGGAGTCCAAAGACGCGGGCGGCGGCACTTTTTACGACAGGGTTTATGATGCCGATCGACCAGAAATTTTCTTCAAAGCAACCCCGCATCGGGTTTTCGGCACGGGCGCCACATTACGGCTGCGAAAGGACTCCAAGTGGAACGTGCCAGAACCGGAATTGGCGCTGGCAATCAACGTGGATGGAAAAATCTTCGGCTACTCGGTGGGCAACGATCTCAGTTCTAGGGATATCGAAGGGGAAAATCCGCTGTACCTTCCCCAAGCAAAAGTCTGGAGCCACTGCTGCGGCCTCGGGCCCGGGCTTGTAGTTTGCCCGCCCCTCGCTCCCGAAACGCCCATCGCCCTCTCCATCCTGCGCGCCGGAGCAGTCGTCTTCGATGGAGGCACCGCCCTCTCTCAAATGAAGCGCACCCCAGCAGAGCTCGCGGAATGGCTATGGCGAGACAACAGCTTCCCCGCAGGTTGCTACTTACTCACAGGCACCGGACTGGTTCCTCCAAACGAATTCACACTCGCCTCAGGTGATGAGGTGCGCATCTCCATCGGCACCCTCGGCTGCCTCGTCAACCATATCGCCTAAACCTCCCATATCATGTCACTGCACGGAAAAAGCCTCATCGAGGGAACTCCCCTCCCCACAAGCACCAAAACATTCACCGCCTTCGACCCACGAAAGGGAGTCTCACTGGAACCAAATTTCCATGAGGCCAACGCAGCGGACGCCGACGTAGCACTGAATTCGGCGCAGGCGGCGTTCGCGGCTTTCCGCCAAAAAAATTCCGGAGAACGCGCAATCTTTTTGGAAACAATCGCCGCAGAGATAATGGCTTTGGGGGACGAATTACTAGAGCGTGCTCACCAAGAAACAGGACTGTTACTTGACCGACTCACTGGGGAGCGCGGACGGACGGTTGGGCAACTCAGGCTCTTTGCCGAGGTGCTCCGGGAGGGCTCTTGGTGCGATGTTCGGATCGACACCGCGCTCCCCGAAAGAACTCCCCTGCCCCGCCCGGATTTGCGCAGGATACTCGTCCCTGTCGGGCCTGTGATAGTGTTTGGAGCGAGCAACTTTCCCCTCGCCTTCTCCGTGGCGGGAGGCGACACCGCGAGCGCTTTGGCAGCGGGCTGCCCGGTGATTGTCAAAGGACACCCAGCGCACCCGGGCACTAGCGAGCTCGTGGCGGGTGCAGTAATCAAAGCGGCTCAATCCTGCGGACTGCCGCCGGGCGTCTTTTCGCTTCTTCAGGGAAGTTCTCACGAAATTGGAACGGCCCTCGTGCGCCATCCCAAAACCCGCGCAGTGGGCTTCACGGGGTCCCATCGGGGTGGACGGGCACTCCTGGATGCTGCTGCTGCACGACCTGAGCCCATTCCTGTTTTCGCCGAAATGGGCAGTCTAAATCCCATTTTTATCTTACCGGGCGCATTACAAGAAAGAGGCGCGCAAATCGCTGAAGGATTGAAAAACTCTATCACGATGGGCGCCGGTCAGTTTTGCACAAAGCCCGGACTGACTTTTGCGATTGGCGGGACGGACCTAGAGGCCTTCAAATCCACCATCGAACCCGCCATCCGCTCGGTCGCACCCGGAACGATGCTTCACCCGGGAATCCGCGACGCGTACGTATCCTCAGTCAATGCGGCGCTCAACACAAAGGGCGTCAATGTTTTGGCTCGCTCACACGCGGAGGCAGACGCAGGCCTCACGCAGGGACAGGCCGTGTTGTTGGATGTCAGCTCAGACACCTTTTTGGCGCAGCCCTGTCTACGGGAGGAAATCTTTGGTCCCGCCGGCATACTCGTAGAGGCGCGGGACATGGCAGACTTGTTACAAGTCGCGGAAAGCCTCAACGGGCAATTGACGGCATCCATCCACGGGACGGAGGCGGATCTCGACGGTGCGCAGGAGTTGCTCTACGTTTTGGAGCGCAAGGCGGGGCGACTGATTATTAACGGATTTCCGACTGGAGTGGAAGTCAGCCCGGCCATGCAGCACGGGGGGCCCTATCCAGCGACGACTGACAGCCGTTTCACCAGCGTGGGCACCGCTGCAATTTTGCGCTGGGTGCGCCCTGTGTGCTACCAAAACTTTCCGGCAGCAGCGTTACCGCCGGAGTTGCGGAACGAAAATCCGCTCGGTCTCATGCGTCAGATTAATGGCAAGTTGGGAAGAGAATCCGTGTAACGCCATTCCAACTCGCGAGGCCGCTCAACGCTTAGCGCTTTGGTTCCACAGGATCTGTAGGTTTTTTGTTTGGCGCCCCGCAAGCACCAGATCGGGCTTGCCGTCGCCATCCAAATCCGCGCTCTTGATGTCTTCAATGGCGACTTCATCGCCGGAAATTGCGGAGGTTCGCCATTCTTTAGCCTCGCTGTCCAGCGGCGTGAACAGTCGGACACCGGGAACGCCCTTGGGATTCAATCCACGCCACCCGGCGACGATCTGATCACTACCCGTTCCCAAAAAATCTGCCACTACCACGGCGTGTCCATCCAAAAGTGATTCGTCTAGAACCTGCCGCTTCCATAGGCCTTTGCTCGAGTCAGGAGCAGTGTAAAATGCCACAGTGGTCCCATGCATCGGCTCGATGGTCGCAAAAAAACGAACTCCGTTAGGGAGCTTTCCATCACGCACTTCACCCGCCCAGTTTTCTGATAACTGCCGCTTCTTCCACGCCCCCGTACTGCGCCCGAACCAAAACACGCCCTCTTTGGCGGCGGTGAGTAATTCGTGCTCGGGATCTTTGTCCCAATTGATTGGCTGAAAATTATGGCTGGCGTGAGTGAAGTCGCTCACCAACGAGGTTTTCCACGGATCCCGCGGATTTTGGGGCATCTCGTAAGCGTACACCTTGCTGCCATCCCCAGCATTGTTCCGATTGCCTCGTCCATGAAGCGGTTTAACCACCAATTCCCACTTGCCCGAAGGTGCCATCACCCAATGCATTCGGTGAACCGTCGGTTCGTGGTGGAGCTTCACCGCCTCCCAACGCTGGGTCCGGTCTTCTGGCGGAATTAGATAAAACACACCGCCGCTTTTCTCCGAGTCGGTGGTCTCGCCCGGATTCCATTGCGCGCCGATGGCGACCTCAGCCTTACCGTTCCCATAAATATCAAACGCAGCGACACAGACATTGTCCCGCTCAGTGACTTTTTCGACCATGATATGCTTCTTCCAAGAAGGATTCTCATACCACTGAACCGTATTCTGATCGGCAAGAATGATGTCCGGCTTGCCGTCGCCGTTAATGTCGGCGATCGCGATTCCATAGCCGATTTGAACCTCTGAATCGATGGTCTGCACCCGAAAGGAAGGCTCCGGCGGGACTGCCATCAGCGGTTCAGCTAGCAGAAGGGAAATTAGAATGACGCAGCGAAAAAGGAAGGGAGTTTGCATGGCGGGGGGATTCCCTTAACATCTACTCCAATCCCCGAGCATTCCTCAAGACGGGACATGCAGCACCGAAGCCTCGCTTTTTCCACACGCTCCTTTCATTCTGAATCTGCCTGACCAACACGATTGTGTCGGGAACATTTTTTACCACATGGAGAATCCATTTCCCGCAGAACAAATCGAACCCGCAGGCGACCTTACACACGAGGCCGCCGCAACCACGCACGAAGCCGCCGTGCACACAAACGAAGGAGAATCCGAGAGCGCCCGCGAACCCAATGCGGACATCGTGCACTCGCATGATCCGGCGGAAGCGACTTTGATGCACTCTGCCCAACAAAACGAACACGCAACTCAGGAGGACCATTCCCCACAAACCGCACCTCCGACTGGGGAGTCCGAAGAAGCCTCCACTCTAACAGAGAACGGCACCCCTGCGCACAACCAAGACCCAGAAGATGAAGAGAGCGACTCAACGTCCTCCCAAGAAAAAACTTCGCACGACGAATCGAATGCTCCTGAACCCGGCTCGCTCGAGGATTTCACCAACCGAGCCAGGCGGGCCCGCCTCAATCCGGAGGAAGAAGCGGAGACCGTCCGCCTGTTGAAGGAGTCCCTTTTAGGAGGACGGACCGAGGTCGCACGCGCCATCGCCGTCACTGCATCGCTACCGTGGGTAGTGAGCGTTCAGGCAACAACTCTCGCTTGGCCTGAGATGAAGCCGTCCTTCCGAGCACAATTTCTGGCTGGACTTGCGCGCACCCAGGGAGAGTCGGCGGCACGCGTGCGGCTGAGTCTGGCGCGTGGTCTGTACAAGGTGGACACCACAGCTTCCAAAAAGCTTATTTTATTGACGCTCAAAGTTTTACGTAATAAAGAAACTGGATTTTTGGAAGGCAAAGGCGCCGCCATTTTTGCGAACGTTCTTATTGGTCGCGGCAAAGCATGGGTGCTGCAACTTCCGCTTGAGGATATGAAATCAGCGGAGGCAGACCTTCTTGTCTTCTCAGCGATACACAGTGCATTTCATGCGCCTCAGGCACCAATCACACAACTTGGAATTCTGCGCTGGGCTGGAGAACGCTTGGGAAAACTGCCCGCCGCATTGGAACAATTGGTGTTGAAGAATATCTCACGCTGGAGCGGAAAATGGCAGGCCGCGCTGCGTAAAGAGGTTTCACAACTCCCTGAAACATGGGAGGAAGTATTGAAAGTTCCTGCCCCAAAAAACAGCCCGCCTGCAAACCGCGGCGCCGCGACAGAAAGCTCCGCAGATGCTGAAAAATCGGAGGACGGTGACGAATCATCCAACTCTGAGCGCGAGGAGACGGAGGCCCGCGATCACGGTCAGGACAGAGACAATCTCGACGACCGTGACGAGGAAGAACAGGACGAAGACGAGGATGAGGATTCGGATGACGACTCCGAAAAGCCCTCCCGCCACAAGGCTCGACCTGTTTACGTTTCCAAGACAGTTCCGAATCAGGGCACACAAACCACTCACTCCCAACAGAATCGCAGGGGAGCGCCCGCGCAGCACTTCAACCTCACTGACACACTGCGCCAAATTGAAAGTCATGTGGTGGGACTGCGAAACGAGTTACACACGGCTCAAAAGCAACTTCGGCAGCGGGAGGAAGATCCCAGACGGGGTCGGCGTGCAGAGAAACCTTTACCCCAACCCAACCCGGGTGAGTTTTCAAACGACGAGCTCAACCGACTAAACCAACAGTTGGAATTGCGCAACGCCGAGCTCAAATCCCGCATTGATGAACTCACCCTCGATAGCGAGGAGCGGGCCACCAGCCGCGGGCTTGTCACCGACACGGAGCCGCCGGATCCCAACACTCAACTTCAGACTCTGTTAGGCTGGAAGCTGAAAGACGATTACGACGACTTTCTCGCGCTCCAGCAAGAGGCTAGGGATTTAGTAGTTCAACAACACTACAAGACTTTGCTCGCCCACGTCTTCGAAGTGCTTCAAGCAGAGGGCATTCAGTTTCAACTACCGAAAGCCTAACAACCAGCTCCAGAACCCAGGAAACCACTGGAAGGAACGTTAGGGGGGCTTGCGCTTCCCAAATCACTCCTCTACCATTTTCGCCCCTATGTTTGAAGGTACTTTCACCGCCTTGGTTACGCCGTTTCAAGGCCAACAGCTCGACGAAGTCGCGTTCGCGCACCTCATCGAATCGCAGATTCTCGCCGGGATCACGGGCATTGTGCCAGTGGGTACCACGGGCGAATCTCCGACCCTCGACTACGATGAACACCATCGCGTCATCGAGCTCGCGGTACAAACGGCAAAGGGGCGTTGCAAAGTCATCGCAGGTACAGGATCCAACTGCACCGCTGAGGCATTGGCGCTTACCATTGAGGCAGAACGCCTAGGGGCAGATGCGGCGCTAATTGTTGCGCCTTATTACAATAAGCCGACTCAAGCGGGCCTTGTCGCCCATTACTCTGCGATCGCCGAAGCAACAAAGCTACCCATCATGCTGTACAGCATCCCGGGCCGTTGCGGCATTGAGATTGGCGTGGAGACGGTCGCCGCGCTCGCAGAACGTCACTCAAATATCGTCGCCCTCAAGGAAGCGGGCGGCTCAGTGGAGCGCATCAGCCAATTGCGCAGCGTGCTCCCAGAGGCGTTTGAGCTGCTGTCTGGTGACGACTCGCTCACGCTTCCATTTCTGAGTGTGGGCGCGGTGGGAGTGGTCAGTGTCGCGAGCAATGTTGCCCCCGGCCCGGTTGTCGAGTTGGTAAAAACCGCTCTATCAGGGAATTATACGCTTGCCAGAGCGATGCATTACCGACTTTACACCCTATTTAAGGAACTCTTTGTGGAAAGCAATCCTGCCCCAGCAAAGTACGCTCTTTCGTTATTAGGCCAGATGAAGGAGGACGTCCGCCTTCCTCTTGCGCCTCTCACGGAAAGCAGCCGGGCACGGGTAGAGGCCGCCATGCGCCACACCGGATTAATGTAACACCAAGCGCTAGAGCAACCTCCGATGAGCAATTCCTTGCGCCTCCTTATTAATGGTTCACGCGGTCGCATGGGGCAAGCCCTGGTGCATTGCGCCGCGTCGTTCCCCGAACTTTCAGTAGCCGCAGAAATCGATGCGGGCGACGACTTTACAGCAGCTCTCGCGTACTGCGATGCAGTTATCGACTTTAGTCACCATGCGACATTGGACGGCGTGCTTGCGTTGTGCGTGGAAAACAAACGCACTTTGGTTATCGGAACCACCGGTCATTCCGACACCCAAATTGCCGCGATCCATGACGCTGGCAAAGCGATACCTATTGTCTTCGCGCCGAATTACAGCGTAGGCGTGAACACGCTCTTCTGGCTAACGCGCAAGGCGACTGAAATTCTTGGACCTGCATTCGATCTTGAAGTGGTTGAAATGCACCACCGTATGAAGAAAGATTCCCCCAGTGGGACAGCCAAACGTCTGGCGGAAATCCTCGCGGAAGCACGCCACCTTTCCTACCAAAAAGACACAAGACACGGGCGCTTCGGAATTGTCGGAGAGCGCACCGCTGACGAAATTGGGATGCACGCAGTTCGAGGCGGCGATGTCGTCGGAGATCACACTGTGATATTTGCGGCGCTCGGGGAACGAGTTGAATTAACGCACAAGGCCTCAAGCCGCGAGACGTTTGCCATGGGGGCGTTGCGGGCTGCGCTGTGGGCGCACGGGCGGAGTCCCGGCGTATTCGACATGCAGGACGTTTTGGGATTAGTCTAGTTGCTTCTCCTTCAGACCTTTATGCGCGCAGGCATCGCACTTGGCTCGAACATCGGCGACCGTCTGCAAGCTCTTATTGCCGGTCGCGAAGCGTTGGAGAAATTAGAGGGAGCTGAGGGTCCTCGTATTCATTCCAGTCTGTATGAAACTGAACCGGTTGGAACTGAACCAGATGCGGCTCCGTTCCTAAACGCGGTCGTGGAACTCGACTTTCACGGACACCCAGCAAACCTGCTTGAAGCACTCCAGCAAATTGAATCAGCCATGGGGCGTCCATCCAAGCGTCCACGCAATGCGCCGCGCACTATTGATTTAGACATTTTGTACGTCGGCAATCTCACCCTTTCCACCCCGGACATCGTCATCCCGCATCCCCGTCTGCACCTGCGCCGCTTCGTGCTCGTGCCCCTCGCGGAAATTCGTCCCGACCTCCGCCTTCCCGGACAGCACCACACCGTAAGCGAGCTGCTCGCCGCCTTGACAGATCCCGCTGCTGTTCAACGTAGCAGCCTCCAGTGGAATCTTTCGTAATGACCGAATTACATCCTTTGACCGTTGCTGAACGCCTCTCCCCAGTGGCATGCGCCGCTGCCAAAGCCCGAGGCAAGCGTGTGTCGGTGCTTACCGCCTACGATTACCCTGGGGCGCGTCTGTTAGAAGAGGCTGGTGTCGACTGGCTTCTTGTGGGGGACTCGCTTGGCATGGTCGTGCTAGGCTATCCAGATACGACTCACGTGACCTTGGCCGACATGGCGCATCACACTGCGGCTGCCGCCCGCGGCCTAACGCGAACGCCTCTCATAGCCGACTTGCCCATCGGAACTTACGATGACGACGCAGCGGCCATACAAAGCGCCCGCGTTTTGCTAGCTGCCGGAGCACACGCCGTGAAGCTGGAGGGCGGTGTCTCGCATGCAAATCGGGTTGCGGCACTTACCGGCGCAGGAATCGCCGTGATGGGACACATCGGAATGTTGCCGCAAAGCGTTCTTCTGGAGGGCGGCTATCGCATCAAAGGGAGAACGGAAGACTCCGCGAGCGCACTTGTAAGAGACGCGTTGGCGCTAGAAGCAGCGGGTGCCTTTGCGCTGGTCGTTGAGCTAGTGGACTCGGCGGCAACCCAGCGCATCAGTGAGGCAGTACGAATCCCAACCATCGGGATAGGATCCGGGGAAGCCTGTGATGGACAGGTTCTTGTGACACACGATTTAGTCGGGGCTTTTCCGTGGTTTCATCCCAAGTTTGTCACGCCCGCCGCCCATGTGGGCGAGACGATTAAAGGGGCTGTAAAAAATTGGTTACAGCAATTTGAGTGAGTCTGCTTTTTGCGCTATGCGGGAGCACGCTGAAACAGGAATGATGAATCTCGGCTTTTCCGTCCCTCCATTTTAGCCACAGTCTCCTTACCCTCAGCGTCCAAAACCCTAACCCCCTCATTCGCATGCATCGCAATCTCCCTCTACTCTTTTGTGCCAGTCTCCTCGCCTTTGCCGCGACGTTGCAGGCTCAGCCCGATTCCGGTTACAGCTTTGCAGACACCTCAGGCGACCATCTGGACGTCCAGTTTAACGGCAAAACGCTTGTCCGCTACCAATACGCCTTCGATAAATCCACTCCGGAGCGCCTACACGAAACCTACAAGCCATTCCTTCACGTGATGGATGCGGCGGGTGTCGCCCCCATCACGAAAGGCCCAGGCGGCGAGTTTACGCACCATCGCGGTTGGTTTTTGGGTTGGAGCAAAATCACCACTCCCGACGGCCAAACGGTGGACCGCTGGCACATGAAGGGCGGAAACATCATCCACCAAAAGTTCGTAAGTCAGAAGGCGAACAAGGACGCCGCCATCTTCAGCGTTGAACTGCTTTGGGATGGCTCAGGGTCGGCGCCAATTCTTTCTGAAGAAAGAACTTACACGGTTCACGCCCTCCCTCCGCCCGCCTATTTACAAGTAGAAATGAGCACCAAAATTAAGGCGCTTACCGGAGAAACAAAACTGGACGGAGATCCCGAGCACGCCGGCTTCCAATTCCGCCCCGCGGGCGAAGTGGACCGCACGCAAACCACGTACCTATTTCCCAAAACCGACGCAGACCCGAAAAAGGATCGCGACTATGCGTGGGTCGCCGAGAACTTTGTGCTCGGTGAAAAGCGTTATTCCGTCGCGTTTCTCAATCATCCGATCAACCCGAGGGATACCCCTTTCTCCGCATACCGCGATTACGGGCGCTTCGGCGGGTTTTTCCGGACAACCATTCCCGCCGACGGCACGTTGAATCTCAAAGGCAGCATTCTCGTGGCGGAAGGTTCCCCGCTGAATGCGGAGTTGATTCAGAAAGTTGCGAATGTTTTCACCGCTCAGAGTGACCCCGTTCCATCCGTGACAGAGCGGCATGCGGACGCACCAGCCGCAAAGCCTGTGAAGAAGGATACGCCGAATGCAAAACCGGCGCCTGAGCCAGCGAAGTAACCACGTCTTAAATTATTTATGTCCAGTCAGTTCGGTCACCTTTTTCGCATTAGCACATGGGGAGAATCCCACGGCGGCGGCGTGGGCGTGGTAGTCGATGGTTGTCCGCCACGACTTCCTCTTTGCGAGGCAGACATCCAGGTAGACCTCGACCGGCGACGCCCTGGACAAAGCGAAATTGTCACGCCTCGCAATGAAGCAGATCAGTGCCGCATCCTCTCAGGTGTTTTTGAGGGACAAACTTTAGGCACGCCCATTGCCGTGAACGTCTTCAATGCGGATGCACGTCCCGAGGCCTATCGGGAAATGGAACACGCCTTCCGCCCGTCACACGCCGACTACACTTATCAGGCTAAATACGGGGTGCGAAATTGGCAGGGCGGTGGACGGTCTTCGGCTCGGGAGACCATCGGACGCGTTGCAGCGGCTGCGATCGGCAAAAAGGTGCTAGCGGCAATTTGTCCAGGACTGGAAGTGGTGGCTTACGTAAAATCTATCCAACATCTTCAAGCCGAAGTTGATCCGAATACCGTGCAGTTTTCATCGGTGGAAGCCAATATGGTGCGTTGCCCAGACGCAGCAATGGCGTTGCGGATGATCGACCACATCAAGGCCGTGCGCTCGGAAGGTGATTCCGTTGGGGGCGTCGTCGAATGCGTGGTGCGAGGCGTTCCGCCTGGCTTGGGGGAACCGGTGTTCGACCGACTGGAAGCGGATCTCGCCAAGGGGATGCTCAGCCTGCCCGCGACGAAAGGTTTCGAGATCGGCTCAGGCTTCGCTGGGACTGTCCTGCGCGGATCCGAGCACAACGACGCCTTTGTCATGGAGAGCGGGCGAGTGCGCACCGTGACGAACCGCTCCGGTGGCGTGCAGGGCGGCATTTCCAACGGGGAGGCCATTGTGTTCAGAGTGGCGTTTAAGCCGACTGCGACAATTTTCCAAACACAACAAACCGTTTCGCCAGAGGGAGAAAACGTCGAGCTCAAGGCAAGAGGTCGCCACGATGCGTGCGTCCTGCCCCGAGCCGTTCCAATGGTCGAAGCCATGGCGGTGTTGGTGCTCACCGACCATGCCTTGCGTCAGCGCGCACAAAACGGGTAAAATCACCCGCGTTGTCAGAACTCTAAAATCGCCTAAATCGAGAACTCGTCCTCGCCGCTGCGACGGATCCGTGGAGCCAAATACTCCAGAACTGACGCGGTGCATTCTGCCAGACTACTCTGCGCAGTTTTCACGGTGACCTCAGGATTTTCGGGTGCCTCATAGGGAGCGCTAATTCCCGTGAAATCAGGAATTTCCCCTGCACGCGCCCTCTTATAAAGCCCCTTCACATCACGCGCTTCACACACCTCCAAAGGTGTATCGACGAATACCTCCGCGAACTCATGGCCGCCCTCAAGCACGATCTCTCGCGCACGACGGCGATCCTGAATGTAAGGCGAAATGAAGGCGGTGATCACGATAAGCCCCGCGTCCGCCATCAGACGGGCGACTTCCGAGACGCGACGGATATTTTCCAAACGATCCTCTTTGGAAAAGCCGAGGTTTGAGTTTAGCCCGTGACGGATGTTATCGCCGTCGAGGACATAGACCTGGCGGCCGCTGTTAAATAATTCCCGCTCTAACTCCCTTGCGAGCGCTGATTTACCCGAACCGCTCAAGCCCGTCAGCCACAAAACGGCACCCTCGTGCCCATTGCGTAAACTCCGATTACGGCCGGAAACGTTGCCCTCGGACCAATAGATATTGGCACTCTTGACCTTAGTACGATCCGCGTAAACCCCACTATGAATGATCCCGCCACCGGCTACTTGCCGATCGTCGACGAGCACAAAGCGACCCATGAAGGGATTACGATCGTGATTGTCCATCACCAACGCGCCACGGGTTTGAAGCGTCACCTCCGCGACGTCGTTCCGATTGATGGAAGTTCGTTCGCCTGTCACCACCTCCAATGTAGAAGCGTCCATTACGTTCTCCACAGAAACCACTTCTGCGTCTAACTCTTGTGTTGCCAACTTCAACTTGTAAGACTGACCGATCAACAAGGGACGTTTTCCCATCCAAAACAGCCTCGCCTTGAAGCGGTTAGACTCAATAGGCGCATGCGACGAGTGAGATGCAACGTGCCCGCGCTGGACAAAAATCTGTTCCTTTAGCGTGAACGCAACGGATTCACCTGCTAACGCCACCGTTTTTTCCTCACCGCTCCAGTGCTCGATGGAAGCAACAACACTCACTTTATTATTGGGAGAAAACACCAATTCATCGCCCACTCTAAGCGTTCCAGACTCAATACGACCAGCTAGCAACCGTCTGTGGTCGAAGCGGTAAACATCCTGAATCGGCATCCGCAGGGGCATCGCAACAAGCGGCGCTGGAGGCTCAAAAGTATCCAGCATCTCCAGCACCGTCGGCCCCACGTACCACGGCATGGGATTGGGCGCGCCCGCCTCCGCAGTGCGGGAGGCAACATTCACTCCGTTTCGCGCGGAAATCGGCACAAAAGCCCTCGCCTCCACGCCGATGCGACTCAGAAAATCCAGGTACTCGGCCTGTACCGCGGCGAAGGTTTCTTGGGAGTAATCCACCAAGTCCATCTTGTTCACCGCGACCACGACCTGTTTGATTCCCAGCAAGCTCAACAGGTAGCCGTGGCGCCGACTCTGTTCCTGCACGCCCTCATTGGCTGCGATCAAAAGGACTGCGGCATCTGCGCTCGCAGCCCCTGTGATCATGTTCTTCAGGAACTCTTTATGGCCAGGCGCGTCGATGATGACATAAGGCCGCCGCTCCGTCTTAAACTGGATCTGCGTGGTGTCAATCGTGATGTTCTGCTCCTGCTCTTCTAAAAGCGCGTCCAGCAGGAAGGCGTACTCGAAGTCCATTCCTTCTTCGAGACAGGCGTTGCGGATTTGGTCCACCTTGCCGTCGGGGAAGGAGTTAGTATCATAGAAAATACGTCCGATGAGGGTGGACTTGCCGTGGTCAACGTGACCGACGAATACCACGCGCAGTCGGCTGGTCTGGCCGGGCGCGAGCGAAACTGGGACGGAAGAGGCGAGAGACATGAATCAAAAAAGGGAAAAAGCTGCCGTTAAGGGATGAAGGAAGGACGCGTGGGCTTACATGAAACCCTTGGCACGCAACTTCTGCATTGCGTTGCGCTCGTGATGGTCCTGCGCACGCCCTGCGCGCTCACTAGTCTTGGTCGTGGCCAGTTCATCGATGATTTTATCGATAGTGTCCGCTTCGCTTTCCACAGGACCGCTAATCGGCCAACAACCCAGAGAGCGGAAGCGGTACTGTTTGCCATCCGGCCCCTTGCGCGAAAAGTACATGTGTGGAATCGGAATCCCTTCGCGTTGAATATATTGCCAGATATCGCGCTCGCTCCAATCCAGAAGCGCTTGTACCCGAACGTGTTCACCCGCCGCACACGAGGTCGTGAACTGATTCCAGAACTCCGGCGGCTGGTCCTTGTAATCCCACTCGAAGTCCTTGTTGCGCGGCGAAAAATAGCGCTCCTTTGCGCGCGTGGGATCCTCATCCCGCCGGATCCCCGTGATGAGCGCACTCCATTGATGCTCGGCCATAACCTGCTGCAACGCAGCGGTCTTTAGCTCGTGTGTCACCGTCACAGGATCAGCCGTTTCATACCCAATGGGCCCACGCTGCGCATACTCGCCAGTGCCCGCCCGAGCGTCTTCGTTGATCTTCACGATCAAGTTCAACTCGTGGTACTTCACCGCCCAATCACGGTACACGAGCATTTCAGGAAACTCGTAAGTCGTATCGATATGCAGCAATGGATAGGGAATATGGCCACCGAACGCTTTGCGAGAAAGCCATATAAGCACATTGGAATCCTTTCCCATGCTCCAGGGCATACACAACGCCTTGAAGTGATGAAACGCCTCACGCAGCAGGTAAATGCTTTGGGCCTCCAACGCGTCTAAATGCGCAGCGTCGTCGCGGTGAACTTTTTTCGGGAAAAATGCAGGACAATCGCCCGGGGTCGGAGCCGCATATTTTCCCGCATGGGCTGGATGCGAGGAAAAGTCGGGGAGCAGAAGTTCAGAAGCGCTTAAGGTCATGAGACAGGGGTTGAATTAAAATTAGGGGGGGCTAGGCGCACCTCACTTTTACAGATTTTTTTGGGGCGAACGTTATGGGAGCTTCCTCGAAGCCTACTGCGCCACGGGTAAAAAAGTGTGGATGCCGCATTCGGTTTTCTCGAAGCCCTCCCAGCGCCCCGCCCGTTCCGCACCATCTGCGTTGGAAACTCGAGTGCAAGGCTGGCAACCAATAGAGCGATAACCTTTGTCGTGCAGCGGATTGTAAGGAATTCCGTGGGTCTTAATGTATGCCCATACCTGCTCACGGGTCCAAGCCACCATGGGATTGAGCTTTAAGATGGTTCGCTCCATGAGCGGGTCAAAAACGTAGCGCTCCAAAATAGCAGCGCCTTTGCGCGTCTCCCCCTGCTCCTGACGCACGCCGGTAATCCAAACCGAAAGGCTCTCCAACCGCTCCCGCAACGGCTCTACCTTGCGCAATTGGCAGCAAAAATCCGGGCGACTCCGCCACAATTCCGCTCCGAACTCCGCCTCCTGCGCCTCCAAAGAAAGCGTCGGCTTCACACTCTCTATCTCAATGCCCCAAAACGTCTCTAACCGCTCCTTGAGCGCGAGAGTCTCTGGGAACAATACTCCGGTATCCAAAGTGAAGACAGGCAAGGCAATACCGGCTTCAAGAGCGTGGTGAATCATGACCAGACCAGCACCTTGAAAACTCGTACCGATTGCCGCCTTTTCTCCAAAAGCATCGTAGGCCCAATGGAGCACCTCATCGAGAGGCGCAGCAGCGAGGTGAACCGCTTGAGCGCGTACCTGTTCGGTAGAAGTGAGACAAGAGGAGTTCATATTCCTTATTAAACCAGTAATGATTTAGGGTATTTAATTTTTGGGGCTATTTCAATTATTTTTTTAATTTCGCCGCTCTTTTTCCAACCCTCTCCCAACGGATGTCCCACCCCTGTTGCTATTGTGCTCCTGATGAAACGCAAGATCAACACCCTCGCCCTTTCCCTGCGCACCGTCTTAGTCCGTCTCGGTTGGTGCAGCGCAAAAGCCCCCAAGCAACTCGACTTTGAATTCGCTCTCGATACCACGCACTGCAAACGCCGGTGAGGGGAAGCCACCCAGCGGTTCAAGTCGCAAGGAAGACGCCATCGCGCATTTCACCGACCAAGCACCACTCCACGCGCCCCCTCACTCCCCCTGAATCGCCACATACGCGCCGGACGCCCGCATCTCTTTTAAACGCCGATGCAATGTACGGCGGCTCATCCCCATGCGCTTGGCTGCCTGAGTCACGTTGCCCTTGGTTTCGGCGAGCGCCTGAGCGATGGTGCGGTCCTCCAGTCGCTCCAAATTAAGTCGTTCCTCACGCACACTACTCTGAGAAAGCGCCGCCTGTCCGTACCGATTGCCAGCGTCGATGTTGCGCAGAGCCACAGGAAGATCACGCAATGTGATTTTCGAACCGCTGGCCATCACCACGCCGTGCTCGATAGCCGTGCGCAATTCCCTCACATTCCCGGGCCAGTCGTGGCGAAGAATCGCATCCATGGCCTCCGGGGATAGTTCCCGAAGCGGTTTGGAGTTTTCCGCAGAAAACGCTTTCAGGAAAGCCTGCACAAGCACCGGCAAATCCTCCTTGCGCGATCTTAGGGGCGGCATCAACACGGGCACTACGCTGAGTCGGAAATAAAGGTCCTCGCGAAACTTACCCTCCTCGACCATCTTGGCGAGGTTGCGGTTAGTGGCAGTCACGAGACGAACATCTACCTTGATGGTGGTATTCCCGCCCACCCGTTCAAAGGAGCGCTCCTCCCCCAGCACACGAAGCAGTTTCACCTGCGTGGCGGGGTCTATCTCCCCGATTTCGTCCAAAAACAACGTGCCGCCATTGGCCTGCTCAAAGCGCCCGATGCGCCTTTCTGACGCTCCGGTGAAGGCGCCTTTTTCATGCCCAAACAATTCGCTTTCAAGCAACTGCGGAGAAAGTGCCGCACAATGCACGGCAACGAACTTTCCTTTTGGGCGCTCGCTTAGCGCGTGTAACGCCTGTGCCGCCAGTTCCTTACCAGTGCCGCTTTCGCCCGAGATCAGCACAGTCGCGCGCGTCGGAGCCACTTGGCGGATAGTATCGTACACCTCCTGCATCGGAGCGGAATCGCCCACGAGCCGCTCGAGACCGAAGCGTTTTTCGACCTGTTTCTTTAATTCGACGACCTCTTTTTCCGCATCTTGCGAGCGCAACGCTCTTTTCAAAAGGAGTTCCAACCTGTCGATATTGACGGGTTTAGGCACAAAATCATACGCCCCCCTGCGCATCGCGTCTACGGCGGTGTCCAACGAACCATAGGCAGTCATCATCAGCACGACGGGGCGCTGAGTCCGAGCCAAGGCAAGGTCAACCAACTGCATGCCGTCCTCCGCTCCGATGCGTAAATCCGTGAGCAGCACGTCGACATGTTCGCGCTCCAGAACAGAAATCGCTCCGGCAATATCGGCGGCGACATACACGTCAAAGGCGTCCTCGAGTCCGGCGCGGAGCCCTTCACGGGTGTGTTTTTCATCATCGACGATGAGGAGGGTCGGGTTCATGGGCACGCTCAAGGGGCAGCAAAGAACGCAGAATCTAGGGCGTCAATGGGATTCCGCCGAGAACAGCGGGCACGCGCCCCACATCATACCGAACCCCAAGTGGGCTTCCGCATTGACGGAGCACAGAAAAAGCGAATCTGCTCGGGCAGCAGTCCGCACCAGCCCGCGCGCAGAGACATCCCGCCATTCAGCGTTGGATTAATTGCCGGGTACGGCTGGTTCTCTATCCGGCGTCCATCCGTAACCAGTGGCCCAGTTCTTTAACTTGTACCCCGTGTTTTCAGTACCCTTCCAAGCACGATGAAAAAAGTCTGGTACCGATCGGTAAGGCTGTCCGGGCTTAGACCAGCGAGCCTCACGCCGATCCTCTTCAGTGATTGTCAGCTCACTGCTTCGCTCAAGAATAGTCCCCGAATCTGCGGCGATTCTTAGCGAACCGACTCGAGTCACAGGGCCGTCAAAAAGTTCCACCTTCCAACTAGGAGCACCGCCGGGCCCGCCTGTGCTGAGCACATAATCGAGCCGGTCGAAAGAGACATTCGCCCTCAAGGCTTCCGTGTTAGCCACCGTGAACACCCCGTCGGAATCCAGTTGGACCGCCGCCAAATTCACCCGCATCCCGGGCGCAACCCCTCCGCCTTTGCGCAATCCCACCACCTTATCACGTTGCACATCAATCTCCTGCACCCCGCTACGCCCCGTCCCCCCAGCCGCATCCTCTATGACGACGCGCCACACCGTCGGCTGCGGTTTGCCTGCGGTTCCTGAGATCCTCACAATCCGAGATTGAGCGTCCCGACCCGCCTTTGTACAGGCAACCCGAAGAGCATCATAAGCAGTATCCCCAGCAAGAGCAGACCCCACCCCGAGCAGGGCAAAGGCGGACACCACGGCGAAAGATCGAATCAAGACTCCGTACACCGTCCAAGTTGAAGCTGAAAACGAGAGAGAATGTTTCATACGATTGCTCATGATGTATAGCACAAGGTAACTCACTGCAACAGCACCGCTGTACTCATAATCAAGCCCGATTGCATTACGGCGGCAACCAGCCTACAACCAGTGGGTATGTTTCCTTTCACCCCGAAGCACATCGAGCAAGCGCGTCTTTATCTGCGCGAATCTGCGAAGCTCGTTGCTTATCGTAAAGACATTACCTCCCCACAAGTTTTAGAGGCTGTAGAAGCTGAAACCGAGGCACTTAAGGCTGCCATCAAGACGCGGGACAAAGCCACCGTCGAGGCGCAGATGGAACGCTTAGACAACGCTTGCCGCCACCTCCAACCAAACCATCAACACAGCAGTTGGCGTGAAAACGTCGAGGTCTTCGTGGTCGCGATAAGCATCGCCTTGGGTGTGCGCACCTACTTCGTGCAACCCTTCACCATCCCTACCGGCTCGATGCAGCCCACCCTGAACGGGATTATCAGCCAGGCCGCAGATCAGCCGCAACCCAATCCCATCATGCGCGTGTTTGACTGGGTCGTCCTCGGGCGCAACCACTTCGACGTCGTAGCACAGCGAGACGAAACCGTGCTCGGGATCCGCGAAAGCCGTTGGCTGGGGATCCCCTTGGGCTTATTCACCTACACGCTGATCGAGACCGACTCCGGCAGCTACTCCGTCAGCGTCCCAAAAGACGCGCTTCTTTCCGACAAACGCTGCGTCCCCGGCAGGAAGGTCAACCGTGGTGACATCATCGCGCGCGGTCACACCACCACCGGCGACCATGTTCTGGTGGACAAGTTCTCCTACCATTTTGTGCGCCCGACAGCGAGTAACGTCTTTGTGTTCAACACAGCCGGGATCAAAACTCACGAAAATGTGTACAATCCCGGGGCGCCTTCCCAGTTTTACATCAAACGTATCGGCGGAGTCGGCGGCGACCAATTGCGCATCGATCCCCCAACGCTTTTCCGCAACGGAACCCCCGCGACTGAGCCCGCATTTGTGCGAGTCATGGCAGGCACCTTGCGCGCCCCAGTAGACGGCTATCGCGGCTATTCCAACGGACCGGAACGCGCCTCCTTTCCGCTGCTTGGCAACCCAAAGGCTGTCGTCGATGTTCCCAAAAATTCGTTTTTTGCCCTCGGCGATAATTCCTATCACTCCTCAGATTCCCGCGACTGGGGTTGGGTGCCCGAACACAACGTGGTGGGACGCGGCTGGCTGGTCTACTGGCCGTTCAGTCGCCACTGGGGGCCCGTGCGTTAAAAAACGACGCTGGTGCCGAACTTATTCCCTGACTCCTCCCCACTTTTTTCTGTCCCATGCAATACTGAAGGACTCCTTCCCAAGTTCTTTTCAGAAAATCTCTCCCCCCACCCAGACCCCTATGGCACGCAGAGCAAGTTCCTCCTCCCCTAATTTGAAAGTGATCGGTGGCGTCGCCGGTCTGCTCGCGGCGTTGATCGGGGCCTACATCGTTTTCGGTAAAACTCAGGATTCCTACCGCACGACGTCCGTATTTCCGGTGAAAGAGTACCTCGAAAACGCCAATAGTTTGAGAGGAAACACCTACCGCCTCGAAGCTGTCGTAGATAAAACTCTCGAAGTCGCTCCGGACGTCGGACGTCTCATTTCCGTGGAGGCAAGCGGCGATATGCTTCCTCTTTTTGTTCCTAACAAGCTAAATGGGATTAATATAGAGCGTAGCCAGAAGTTCCAGTTCCAAGTCCAGATCGATGCCAAGGGCCTCATTGTCGCCTCCGATATCCGTAAGCCTTGATGCATGCCATGAAGCGTCTCCCCCCGTATTTCCGCCTACTTTTTGGGGCTCAACTGTCGGTCGCCCTTTGCGCCACCTTTCCCGCTCACGCGCAAGCACCCGCGCCGCCAACTGCGCCAACTGCGCCAACTGCGCCACCACCTCCGCCGCCGCCTCCGATTCTTCAACCCGGCGCAACCACTCCGCAAGCATCCGGTGCAGATCCCGCATCCAACGCGCCTGGAGCTCTTTTTGACAACCGCTTGCCCATGCTCGATCCGGCCGGCGGCTTGCTGCGCTTTAATGGACAAACTTGGGACATCCAAAACAACGCCATTTTCCGGGCACGCTTTGAAAAATATCTCAACACGCCAGAGGAAAACGGGGAACAAGAGAGCGCCCACCGCGAAACGCTCAACCGGATCATCACGCTGCTAGATCCCAACAATCTCAAGCCCCAGACCCTCACCGACGCCTACCGCCTCCTTGCGAGAGCGGCTGGTTATCCTGGGGACAGCCGTTTGTCCGACACCCTAGCAAACGCCATTTACTCGGTTTGGGGTGCCAAACGCAATCAGGCCAAAATGGAGGAGGCCAATCAGATCTTGGAGGATGAAAACGCACGACTACGCCGCAATATGGCCGTTCGCGCGTCTGCGGAAGAATTTCAAAGAGTTCCCGACGGGAAGGTCGGCAAGGGCGGCAATGCACCAACCGCAACCGCGCCAGGGCAGCAGACAACACCACCCCCTCCGCCGACCAGCGGCGCGCCCGGTGGTCTAACGCTGTCCAACAAATCAAGCAGCCCGTCGGGCGCGCCTACCAGCGGCGGCTCGGGAAACTCCACAAACGCAACCACTGCCCAAGTGCAGCTTCCCGGAGGACCCCCATCCCTGCCAGGAGCCTCTGACGGAACAGATGCCGCGAGCAAAGGCTCCCAAACGGCTCAAAGTACGTTGGCCTCTCAAAGCGCCAACGGTATTCGCATCGCTGGTTATGCAGAAAAGCTCGTAGAAAACTCTCTCCGAGTGAAGGCGAACAGCCTCAAGGGCGGGGTGAGCGAAATGCAATCCAAGATCGAATACCAGTCCCTGTTGGTACAACTTTTCATGCAGCGCCGCTTCCATCACGTCATCATCGGGGCGCGCTTTTACCGTGCCCTTTTTGGCGACGGCGATGCTCGGCTCAATTTACCGGAATCCTCCCAAAACCCGTTCAGCAAGGGGAGCGGTTTACCAATGACGATCGCCACCTTAGAATCCCTTTGCAACGAGGCGATAAGGGAAGTCCAAACAGGCGTTCAAGCCTTTCACAAACTGCTTGAGATTGGCGAAATACGCTCCGCGAGCGAAAGACTCCGCGACGCGTTGCTCGTGGGCGAGTTTTTACCCGAAGTCCGCACGCTACCCTTCGAGCGGAAACGCAAAGTGCTCGCGTTTGTCCAAAAAACAAACCAACTCCTCTCTGCTATAGAGGTCAAAGATTACACGCTCGCCTCTGATTTAATCAACGGCCCGCAAGGCCTGCGCGTCACGGCCTCGGACTTCGACGCCACAAAACCCTCCGCGCTGATTGAAACCGCGCGCAACGCCGCCCGACTCCTCCTCGCCAAGGCGCGCAACGCCGCTATTTCCGGCGACAAACCCAGCTTTGAGACTGCCTTGAAGGAAGCTGCCACCATCTGGCCCAATAACCCAGAACTCGCTGAAATCGCTTCAAAAGCCTTCGCTCAAGGCGATCAAATGGCCCAAACCCTCCTCGAACTCGATCAGCTTACTGCCCAGAAAAACTTCCGCCGCATTGCAGAAGAAGCCGGCCGCTTCCTCGCCGCGACACAGACCGCCCCTCCCGAAAAACAGGCGACATTGAAGAAAATTCTGGAGGACTTTAAGTCCGTGGAAGCCGCCTTGATGGCCGCTCAAGAAATGGATCGTCAGGGTAACCCGGCAGGTGCTTGGGAATCCGTGGACCGTACCGCTCAAAAGTTTCCAGACGACCTTCAACTCAATCAAGCTCGGGCGTTGTACACGACCAAAGCCGCCGACTTCGTGCGCACCGTTCAAACGGCTCAGGAACGTGAAAAACGCGCGGAACTCGCCCCCAGCCTCGCGTGGTATTTGAAGGCGCAACGCCTTTACCCAAAAAGCGATTTGGCAGAGGAGGCCGTGAAGCGCCTCAAAAGCCAGTTAGTTCCGGAAGCTGCACATTAAATTGAGGCACAAGCTGCGCCTTATGCACCACGCCCCAATGACGCTTCCCGCCTCCCGTCCCCTCCTGCTGCTGGCTGCACTGCTGCCCGCAGCCGCCCTTTCTCAAAGTCCACCCGCGCCCTCAGTCCCGTCGCAGGACCCAGCGAGCGCCTCCCCTGGCGCGAACTTTAATAACCAATTCCCCGGACTCGACCCCTCAGGCGGATTGCTCCGGTTCAACGGTCAAACTTGGGCGGTTGAAAATAATCTGCTTTTCAAGGCGCGCTTTGAAAAGTTCCTGGCCACGCCAGAGGAGATGAGCGCACAGGAAGCCGCCCACCGTCAGATTCTCAACGAGATTATAGCGCTGCTGGATCCCAACGTGCTCAAGCCGCAAACCGTCACCGAGGCTTACCGTTTACTGGCTCGAGCTTCTGGGTTCGTCGGGGACAGCCGCCTGTGCGACACCCTCTCCAACGCCATCTACAGCGTGTGGCAGTCCAAGCGCAACCAAGGCCAACTCGCACAGGCCAACGTTATTTTGGAGGAAGAACGCGCGCGCACCCGCCGCAACATGGCAACCAGCGCCTCCGCTGACGCGGGCGGTCTTCGCGCCAGCAACGCGTCTCAATCAGGCTCGGCCATCACTCAGGCGGGGCGTTTGGAGTCGCTGACCGAAGGCGCAGCGCGCATCCAGGCCAACAACGTCAAAAGCGACTTGTCCGAATTGCAGGCCAAGATTCAATTCCAAGGGCTGTTACTCCAGTTTTTCATTCAACGCAGGTTTCACCACGTCATCATTGGAACGCGCTTCTACCGAGTACTTTTCAGCGATGGAGACTCGAAACTGAACCTCCCAGACGCCACCCAGAATCCCTTCAAAGCCTCGGGAATGCCGCCCACGGTTTCCACCATCGATTCCCTCGCCAACGAGGCGATGCACGACACAAAAACCAACGTGCAAGCCTTTCATAAACTTTACGAAATGGGCGAACTACGCTCCGCTTCTGAACGGCTGCGCGACGCCTTGATCATCGGAGAGTTCATGCCGGAAACTCGTACCGTTCCTTTTGAGCGCAAACGCAGAGTGCTCAATTTTTTACAGAAAGCGGAACAACTTAAATCAGCCTTGGAAGTCCGTGACTATGGCACCGCCCTCCAAACGCTTGAGGGTCCAGACGGCCTCCTGAAAATCGCCCCAGACTTCGACTCGTCCAAGTACCGGTCCCTCATCGAAACCACCCGCAGTACCGCCCGCCTGATGTTATCCAAGGCGCGTAATGCCGCGATCTCCGGCGACAGGGAGGGCTTCGAAAAATCACTCAACGACGCGGCCGCGATCTGGCCAAACAACCCAGAACTCGCGGAAGTGGCGTCCAAAGCGTTCCAAGCTGGGGATGCGGGCGCGCAGGCCTTGCAAGAGATGGAGCAACTCATCGCGCAAAAAAACACCCGTAGGATTGCGGAAGATCCGGGTCGTTTTTTAGCGGCCGTTCAGACCGCGACGCCCGAAAAACAAGCGCAACTGAAGGCTATATTAGACGAATTCAAGACCATTGAAGGCTCCCTAATGGCAGCCCGAGAAATGGACCGCCAAGGTAATCCAGCAGGCGCTTGGGAAGCGGTGGAACAAGCGGGCAAACGTTTCCCAGGCGACCTCAACCTTAGCCAAGCGCACGCCCTTTATACCACCAAGGCAGCCGACTTCGTACGCATCGTGCGCCGGGCTCAGGAACATGAAACTCGCGCCCAAGCCCCCAGCAGCCTCGCTTGGTATCTGACTGCCCAACGGCTTTACCCAAAAAGCGAACTGGCCGCCGACGCCATCAAGCGCCTCCAAGTCGAGGTGCTCACTTCTGTGAAACACTAAGTGCCTCACGCACATCAGGCGCGGCCGCCGTCTTCCATCGGCCGCGCCCGAACCCACCCGATCACGCGGCTACGGAAAACTCCCTATTCGCCCGAATTTTCCCAATCGCCCGTCGCTCCAAATCTGAGACCGTCCGGCGGCTCAAGTTCAACACGAGAGCAACCTCAGCAACCTCCATAAACTCGCCCGTCTCAATTCCAAAACGATGCCTGAGCACGTTTTGCTCACATTCGCTCAACTCCCCAAAACTTTCCTCCAAGCGGGAACGCAGTTCACAAATCGTGCTCCAATTTTCGGGACTCCAAGCCTCCTCATCCACCAAAACCTCCTCCAAAGTGCCTCCCCCATCAGCGCTTCCCCCCAAAGGTTGGTGAATGGAGAGCAACGGCTGCTGCAATCGAATCAGTTCGAGCACCTCCCCTTCCGTCTTGCCCAATCGCTCTGCCAGCTTAGTGGGTGAGGCCACTTGGGCGCACTCCGCAAGCAATTCGCGGTTGACCCGATTGAGTTTAGACAGGTTCTCGTGCATGTACACAGGCAAGCGGATTTGGCGGCCGTGGTTTTGAAGGGCCCGCTGCATCGCGGAACGAAGCACGCACATGGCGTAGGTGGAAAAACGGGTTCCGCGCGCAGGATTAAACGCGCAGGCCGCCTTAGTCAGAGCAATGTTACCCTCCTGAATCAGGTCCAAAAGAGGCAGGCCTTTGTGCAAATACTTTTTTGCCACAGCTACCACCAGCCGTAGGTTCGCCTCAATCATCTCGTTACGGGCAGTCACCCCCATGTTAGGTGCGGTCGCCTCTACTCGAACTCTGCGGGCTAACTCAAACTCCTCCGACTGGCTAAGCCGCTTGTAGCAACCCACATCCTCGAGATAAAGAGCAACCCCGTCCCTAGACCCAGCTTCGCCATTGAGCGTCTTTACCCGCTCAGGCTTGTCCTCATCGACGGCACCGCACGCCGCGTATTGCTCCATATCCTGAAGCTCAAACTCGCACTCCTCTAATTGCAACGCGGAGGGTTCCGCCTCGAATGGCAGCGCAAGTTGCGCTGTAAAACTATCTTTGCTGACGTCGGTGGGCTGCTGGTATTTCTTCTTTTTCATGTGGGTGGTTGGGAAACTGACCACTGCAAGGAAGGCGGCGACGGCACCTTTTTCCGCTGATTGTTTAAGGAATCAGCCAAAAGTACGCGCGCCACGTTTCCGGAACGATCACTGCAATTCCGCGTCCTTAAGGGCGCAAAACGACACTCCGGCAACCCAACCCAGGTCAAAGGGAAGAGTCACAGTGCGTGCTTTCCAGAACCTACCAGTAGGGGTCGGCCATCCGTGGGGCCACCCCTCAAACTTTTTGAAAAAAATTCAAAATTCACGTTATCCACTCACCCACTCCCCCTCCCAAAATCCGCACATTCTACGGTTCCACTGGCTTTCCTTGCGCCGGCTCCGCTTTCAGCGCCTCGGCACGACGTTTGCGCTCTTCCTCCAACAACGCCTCACGCTTTTTTGCCATCTCCTCCGCATGCGCTTGAAGCGCCCAATAATGCACCCCGAGCTTCACCGAGTCCCCCACAGAATCGACCGTTATCTTCTTTTCCACAAGGGGCTTAATCGTGTCATTCCACAAATACCACCCACTCGCAAGCACCAAGGCAAGACCCACTAAAACTTGAATGACCCGTTCGCGAAAACTGACGTTCATAAACGATAAGGGCGGCGTTTCAAAGGGCGCACCACCGTAATGAGGCTAGAAGCCCAAGCGTTGGAATTCCCGCTCCATGAGCTGATTAACTTGCTCCATGTCCTCCTGAGGCGGCTTGTATCCTGGAGTCGGAGGCACCATGCGCATTTGACCCATTTGATCCAAAAACCACGCCACCTGCTGGCCGTCCGAAAAGTTTACCTTGCCGCTGGCTATAGAGCCTGGGCGAGCAAGCGTATCGGATGAAACAGACACCGGACCGGGAGTTCCTGGGACATGCTCCGCCAGAGGGGCTTCCGCGACAACCTCGGGCGCAACCTCTTCTGCGGGCTTAATCACCACCGGTTCCACAGGATCCTGCGGGAGCAACTTCAGGTCGTCCACCAACATGCGAGCCTCCATATAAGTCATTCGCACATCAAACTCTGCGCCTAAACGCTCTTGAATTTCCGAGAGCCGCATACCGTTTGCGATCCACTCAGCCACTTTAGTTTTCTGCTCTTCAGTTAGTTGCATACTCAATCTACGTTTCTCCGCACTATTCTCGGACAGGGAAACGGAGTTGTCCAGTGATCCAGTAAATTGGAGGGTGCGAGAATGAATTCCTGGGGCTTTTCTTGTCAGAATCCGTCGAAAAAGCAGTGGCCCGTTACAACCCACTCAACGGAGGCCACATTTTGTCACGATGGGCCTGCAAACACGGCAGGAGGCTCAATAATCCGACATGTGCCCACTGGAGGATCCCTCAGATAGGTTTGTTTCCACGCGAAACTTTCTGAAAGGGAAGAGAAGATTTCCGTTTGCAGCAAAGCGATAAAGTGGTTGTATTCCCGCCCTGCTTCTTCGCAGGAATTACTCGGTGGTGTAACGGTAGCACAGGGGCCTTTGACGCCCTTAGTCAAGGTTCAAATCCTTGCCGGGTAACCAATTAAACAAGGGCTAACAAAGAGCCGAATTGCATCCGGACTGGAGTGACACCCAGGTGCAACAACGCGTCAAAGAAATCTTTCTACATGCCTCCTCTTGAGCCCTTTCAGATTTTCACCAGAAAGCTAAACGCCGGGGACAGACACGAATGGCACTTAGTTAAGGAGCTTTTTCGAGTGATCGCGGTACGGCACTCCTTTTGGTTGGCGTAAAAATCCCACGAAAGACGACCTTAACTCAGTGCCATTCGGGACAGGCACTTTGGTAAACACCCTTCCGCCTCAGATACGTCCCACTGTGACCATTCCTTTCTCCGAGACTCCAGAAAAACCTAGGCTCAAGCATCTTAGAGAAGCCTCAAATCGAGTCCGAGGGGTTCGTAAAATCGAAAATCACGGTCAAAAGTCACCAACTCCATCCCGCCAACCAGCGCGAACGCTGCCAGATAAGCATCCGTCCACATCTTCGTCGACGCCATGTTTCGAGCTCCTAATTTCCGCCAAATTGGAGCGAAATCGGTGGGTTCCTCCACAAACGTCACACGGTCATCGGCCAGAAATGACTCATAGATATCCCAAGCCCCCGCATTTGTGACCACCGGCAAACGGTATCCCGCCATCATGACCTTATTGGACAGCAACCGCAGGAGCCCCTGTTGGGTTGTGCGGCAAAAGGCGACGGAAGCGGGCGTTGTAATCGTATCGAACCAGCGCACCGCCTGCTCATGGTGGGAATGCTCCAGAATTGCCAGAGCCACCCAAATGTTAATGTCCGCAAGCTTCATTGAACCTCTTCATTTCTTGCTCCAAGAGAATCTGATCGATGTCCTCCGGAGTGAGGTTGAATTTGGGCGTACCTGGCAGGCCCTGGATCAACGGCAGTTTGACTCGGTTTTGAATCACGCCCGGTTGAGTTGGAACCGCAGTTTGCAGACTCGGCTGAGCCAGGCCGCGCCGAAAAATCTCGGTAGCCACTTCCCTGAGTTTACGGCCTTCGAGAACGGCGCGCAATTTCATCTCACGCACGAGGTCTTCGGGCAAATCCAGCGTCGTTTTCATGCATCCAACTTTCCAGCATTCCAGCTTTCTGGCAAGGGAAAGCAGGCGAAAGAAGACATTCTCACACGGAGGCGCGTAGAAAAAACAAATTGGCAGCACGTCCGTATCAGGATGCCTTTCGGAACTCCCTTTGCCTGAACTTTTAAGCGGCCGGAAAGAGAGGCCAGAAAGTGTCTGTCCCCTGCAATAAGAGCTGTTGCCTACGAGGAAAGATCTTCGTCTTCGTACCCAACAAAGCCCGTACGGCTAGCGCTGCTTAAAAACAGGGCGCAACCGCTCCACCAAGCCCGCCAAAAACGCATCTCGGGACCACTCCCGCACGGGAAGGCCGATGCGTTCGCTCCAGTTCGAATCCGCAACTGCACCCGGCACGTTGAACCGCTGCATCGTTCCGAAGAGATCCGTCACCATAAAAATCGCGATCCACGACTCACAAGCGAGAAGGCCACGCAAGAGCCTCTCGTGAACATCCTCAAATCGCGTTATACAAGGCACTTCAAACCCCGCCCAAGTCGCCAAACGCCGCACTTCCCACCACGCTCCGTCCCGACGGTCGGCGTCCTCACGACGCCCCGATTCGCCATCCGCTATGATCTGCATCCAGCGGTTCCACATGGTGCGCAGCGGCTCATGATCGTGAGTCGCGTAAGTCGCAACAGAAAGCCGTCCATAGTTTTTTCCAGAAATCAGCCGAGTATCCCATTCCTTTTCCCACATAGGCACTTTGAAACCCGCTATTTGCAAGGATTCCAAACTCGGTCGCACATAGTCCGGCACCGTTCCCAAGTCTTCTCCAATCAGCCGGTAAAGCCCCGTTTCCTGAAGCAGAACACTTAACAATTCCTGCCCTTGCTGACGATTGGCCAATTTGTGCTCATCCGTGTCATCAGAATACTGGTGAAACCTCGGCAAGTCGCCACCAGTTAGCGACCTAGCTTGGTCATCGGTGAGCCCCGCAAACTCCTCGTTCCGAGAAGGACGCCACGGAAAACCGAAGATGCGATAAAAACCAAGCACATGATCAATTCGGAAAAGGTGAAACACCTCCCGCACTTTCCGCACCCGTTGACGCCACCAGTCCAAGTGGTTCTCCTTCAATACATCCCAATGATAAAGCGGCACGCCCCAGTTTTGTCCCCAACGCGCAGTGAACGGATCGCTTTGAAATGCGGGCTCAGGAGGTGCGCCACCGCTCCAGTGCGAATCAAAAATCTCGGGCCTGCCGAAAAAATCGGCGCTGTAGAGGCTGACCCCAAAAGGGATATCCCCCATGAGCGCCACTTTCCTTTGCTGAGCGTATTCGCGCACCTGCGCCCACTGAGTCCACGCCAACCACTGGACGTACATTACCTCCATCTGGCGTAATTCGAAAGACTTCTGCACCTTAGAAGGCATCCCTTGTAACCAATCACAAGCACTAACCAACGTGCGATGCTCCGACGGCCACTGGTCCCAGCGCTCAGTCCCGTGCTCCTCCATTAAAACCCGGAACAGCGCAAAGTCCTTGAGCCAATCTTGTTGCAGCTCCGCCCACTGCCGGAACGCTTTGCCCCTTGTGGTACGCGCCGTGCCGGTTTTTGAGCGGAACACCTCGAAAGCCCGCCTCAAAAGCGCCCGCTTGAGCGGCTTCACCTTTGTATAATCTACCGGACCAGCCGTAATTCCCTCCGGAAAAAAACGTGCGACCTCCTCCCCTATCCATTCCTGTGCCAACTCAGGAACCGCAGCCGGAGTCAGCTCGATAGTTAACGGGTCCAACGCCACGGACGAAATCGCATTATAAGGCGAGTGGTCGTTGCCCGTTTCGTTCACTGGAAGAAGCTGTACCACCCCCAAACCGGCATCCGCAGCCCAATCCACTATTTCCCGCAAAGCCGCTACGTCACCCACTCCCAAATCATTGGCACCCCGCAACGCAAAAAGCGGAGTCAGAATTCCAGCCAGTTTGTGCTCAGGAGAAAGTTCCATTTCCCAGAACATAGAACCAAATGCGCCGGCACCGCCAGTCTCTTGCCACGCCGCG
Organism: uncultured Spartobacteria bacterium; assembly: GCA_903919125.1. Taxonomy (GTDB): domain Bacteria; phylum Verrucomicrobiota; class Verrucomicrobiia; order Chthoniobacterales; family Chthoniobacteraceae; genus Chth-196. The sequence goes on from CAIXGS010000076.1 coordinate 321,116, forward strand.
TCTCAAACTCATTGCGAACCAAAAACTCTACCGCTCGACGGACTCGACACACGCACTCTCTCCAGAGAAATTCGACGCCATGTCTGATGAAATGATCCTCGTCGTGCCGCGCTCCGAATTCGACCGACTCGGCGCTTTTTCCGGTCTCCACTTTGATGTGGAGCGGTATCTGCACGCCTTCCTCACGCCGCCCACACCGCGCTTTATGCCACGCCCTGCGGCTGAGTTGGATCCGAATTTCAAGCAGATCATCCCGTACGCGATTTTCACCCATCAAGGACGCATTCTCTCCTACGTCCGTTGTGGGAAAGGCGGTGAAAAACGTCTCGCGACCAAACGCTCCATCGGCATTGGCGGCCACATGAACGACACAGATTCCGACGGCTCAACCTTCGATCTTGCCGCCTACAACCGCGCGTTGCAGCGGGAGATCGGTGAGGAGTTGCGCCTCGGCACCGCGTACAAACAGCGGGCTGTGGCGCTTTTGAACGACGACTCCAGCGAAGTCGGCCGCGTGCACATCGGCGTTGTTCACATCTTCGAATGCGAAACAGATGCCGTAGAGTGCGGTGAGGCTGTGATTACGGAGCTCGAGTTTTTGGACCAGACCAAACTCGCCACTTTGCGAGATGAAATGGAGACTTGGTCCCAAATCTGTTTTAACGATCTGCAACGTCTTTTAAGTGCGGGGAGTTTATGATTCTTAAACGCCTCCGATTAATCGCCTCACTGGCAATATTGGGCATCCTATCGCTCCACGCTCCCGCGCAAAACACCACAGCGACGGCTCCTGCTCCAAAAAAGCGCGCGGAGGCTCCAGTGCGCTGGCCAGGCCGACAGTCGGACGGCTCCGTATTGCTCCCAAACATGTGGTCGCTTCGACCCGCTGGAGAACAAGTCGAGCTCGCTGATTTCCCAGTCAATATCGCCATTCATCCCTCGGGCAAATTTGCAGTGATATTGCACGCCGGTTATTCGGCCCACGAAATCCACGTCCTCAACATCGAAAAGGCTGAAATTGTCCAGAGAGTCACAGTCGATGAATCTTTTTACGGTCTGGAATTCGCTCAGTCCGGAAAACAAATCTTCGCCAGTGGAGCGGGGAGCGAAGTGATCCGGTGTTTTGATTTTGACCGGGAAACGGGCCAGCTTGGTACCGAGCGGCGAATCGCGGTTCGTGACGCCAAGGAACGCGGCATCCCCGCAGGCCTTGCCCTATCCTCTGACGCTCAATCGCTTTATGTCGCGAATGTTCTCGGACAGAAAATCGCGAGGCTAGACCTTTCCCCCGGGGCCGCACCGGTCGTCCACATCGGACTAGACGCAGCGAGTTCGCCGATTCCCGCCGCAGAGACCGCCGCAAAAGACGCTTCAGCGCCGAGCCAAACTGCCGATGAAGCAGCGATCACCAAGCGCGCGGAGGCCGCCCTCAACCCAGCAGATCCCTCTGCTCCTTATCCCTACGCCTGCCGATTAGACGAACGCAACCAGCGTCTTTACGTCAGCCTTTGGGCGCAGTCCGAAGTCGCCGTCATCGACCTCAAATCCAATCAGGTCACAGCCCGCTGGAAAACCGAGGAGCACCCCAACGAGATGCTGCTCACTAAAAACGGAAAGCTGCTCTACGTCGCGAATGCGCATCGCAACACGGTCACCGTCATCGATACGGACAAAGGCGTCACGGTGGAAACCATCTGGGCAGCGCTATATCCTCAATCGCCTCCGGGTGCCACCCCCAACAGTCTCGCGCTCACGCCTGATGAAAAAATTCTCTTCATCGCAAACGCCAACATCAACACCCTCGCCGTGTGCGATGTGAGCGTGAGAGGGAAAAGCCGCTCGCTCGGATTCATTCCAACAGGCTGGTATCCCACCTCAGTTCGAGTCACGCCAGACGGCAAAAAACTCCTTATCGCTAACGGAAAAGGCATCATCTCCAAAGCGAACCCCAACGGGCCGCAGCCGGGGAAAAAGGCTCCACCGAAAACGACCGTCGAGTACATCGGCGGACTGTTCAAAGGGACGCTGAGCGTCATCACCCTGCCGAACCGCACTGAGTTTGAGACCCAACTGGAAGCCTACACCGCACAGGCTTACCGCTGCTCGCCCTTGCTTAAAGACAATAGTCCAACGGGCAAGCGACCGCCGAAAAACCCGATTCCAGGCCGTCTCGGTGATCCAAGTCCAATTAAACACTGCATTTACATTGTTAAAGAAAACCGGACTTATGACCAAGTTTTCGGCGACATCAAAGAGGGCAACGGTGACGCTTCTCTTTGCCTCTTCCCCGAAAACGTCACCCCCAACCATCACAAACTTGCCCGGGATTTTGTGCTCTTGGACAACTTTTACGTCGAAAGCGAGGTCAGCGCTGACGGCCACGAATGGAGCATGGCGGCTTATGCGAGCGACTTCGTTGAGAAGTTTTGGCCGCTGAATTACGGCCACAACAAATCCCGTAAGTACGCCTACCCAAGCGAAGGCAACTTCCCCATCGCAACACCCGCCGGCGGGTACCTCTGGGATAGGGCGGCAGAGGCAAACATCAGCTTCCGGAGTTATGGCGAATTTGTGAACAACGGAAAGACCCCATCTGACCCGTGCAAAACGCCTCTGAAGTCGCTGGAGGGCCGCTTTGACCCGTTCTTCCGAAGCTTCGACGTCGATTATCCAGACGCCAAACGCGCGGAACGTTTCATTAGCGAACTACGACGCTTTCAACAGGAAGGAGCCATGCCTCAGTTACAAGTCGTTCGCCTTGGGCAAGATCACACCGCAGGAACCACTCCGGGAAAACCCACTCCGACCGCTTGCGTCGCAGATAACGATCTCGCGCTCGGGATGGTCGTCGAAGCAGTTTCGAATTCGAAGTTCTGGTCGTCCACAGCCATTTTTGTGGTCGAAGACGACGCCCAAAACGGTCCCGACCACGTCGATGCCCATCGAACCGTAGCGCTCGTCGTCAGCCCTTACACAAAGCGGCACAGCGTCGATTCGACGATGTATTCCACCAGCTCGATGCTCCGTTCTATGGAGCTCATTCTCGGGATGCGTCCCATGTCGCAATTCGACGCGGCCGCCACGCCGATGTACGCCTCATTCCAGTCCACGCCCGACCTGCGACCGTACAAGGTCATCCCAGCGCAGGTCGACGTTAACGAACTCAACACAAAGCTCGCTTGGGGCGCATCGAAATCCCGCAAACTCAACTTTTCAAAAGAAGACGCCGTGGATGATCTGGTGCTCAACGAGCTCATCTGGCACAGCGTCCGCGGAGCCCACAGTCCGATGCCCGCGCCCATCCGCGCAGCCTTTGTCTTCACAGCGCCGGGCGCGCGAGATAACGACTGAGTCAGCGCCGTTTTTGTGCAGACAACGTCTGACAAATTCTGATGCTTAAAACTCTATCCCGATGATGGTGCGCAATTGAAACGCAGGTTGCTCGCTCCGGTTGGTGGTTTGAAAAAGCGCGGCTACGATAACTTTGAAATGGCGATTGTAGAAGGCAATGTTCGGCCCCGCATAGACCTCGGAGTTTTCTGGGCCATGCCAGTGAACAAGGGGCATTTTGTGCACAAGCTCTGCACCGAGGGATAAACTCCGAGACAGTTCGCACGAAATTCCAGCGCTCTGGTTGAGCTCGCCATTAGACTCCTGAAAGTCGCCAAACCGCGTTCCTTCCGTCTCAGCTTCAAGCGCTCCATTCCACCCGGCAACCCATTTACTAAATCGCTTTTCTACAATGAGTTTACCTTCGATCCCAACGTGCCGATCCCCCATCGCAACCTCTCCGTAAAGTGCGGAACCGAAAAGGTCGGTGACGGGATTAGTAAGGTTATGGATCACTTCGACGGAAGTGTCGTTATAGGTCGAGCCTCGGGCCCGCGCGTCGTAAGTCCAATTAGCCAAGTTGAGTCCCACCTGCGTTTGCGAGGTAAGACCGTATTCGATTTCGTGGCGAAATTCAAAGGTACGCAGAGAACCGGGACGTGACTTCCAAGTGGCTCGGTTTTCGAATTCGATCTCTCCCACGGGAGCCGTAAGCGAGGGATAAGTATATGCAAAACGGCGAGCCAAAGGCGCAACCTCCGCCGCATTAAGGGAGGCGGAAAATGACAGCGAGCAAAGCGTTAGCGCGGTTATCGCTTGGGAGAGAGTCATCGCGGTATGAGGCAGTTAATCTCACCAAGCCGTCAAGCTTTGCGTCGAATGAAAGCAGTGTTTTCCAACAAAGAACATGCGCGCTCGAAAGACATCCGTAACACACCCGCATTTATGGATTTGAAGGATTACGGCTTTAAAAGAACTGGGTCCGCCCAAATCGCGTAGTTGCTTTTAGCCTCTCCCCCCTTCGCGCTCAGACTTAACTGCAACTGCGAGATGCCGACGAGTTCGCACTCGAAAATATGGGCAGGGTCTGTGCCACCGACAACGGCCGACCCCAAAACCTTCCCATCTCCGCTGACGGTAAATTCGACCTTACCCAGCGCACCAAGTTCAGGGTGCAAACCCGCCAAGACTTTAAACCGGGAATACACGCCTTGGGGTAGCAAAAATGTGAGCGAACGCCCCATCCCGGCGCTGATCCCGTTGGAAAACTCCCTTTCCTTAAGAGATCCGTCCTCATTAACTTGCAACTTAAGAGGCATCGCCCGTTTACCCTCAGCAAGAACAACTCCACTACGAGCATGGCCCCAATGTGGAGAACTGAAAAACTGGGCTTGCGGATAATATAAACTGACAGCCTCAAGTGGGAAAAACTTGCCAATGGACGTTCGCTTCAATGCGGCTCCCTCGACGGATTCCTCCAACTCCAAATTGGAACGAGTCCCGAGAGAAAGCATCGTGTAAAGCGCGTCAGCGACCACGGTGGCATCGAATGTCGCCGCTTTCAATTGTTGGACTTCAACAGTTTTCGGGTCCTCGGCGTAAAGCGCCTGAATGATGGGAATGGTGGTACTGCGGGCATTGATAATTCCCTCGTAGATGCGGTGCATTAGCCGCCAGGCAGCCTCGTCCACCGTGGTGCCCAGCAGAGCGGGTTTATAATCCCGAATTCCAACTATCAGACTGCCGCTTTCCACCGGACCATGAAGTAACTGGTCACGCATCACTTCAGAAGGCGGAAGAAATTGCCCCAACAGCGTAAACATATTATCCCCCGGCATGGTGTGCGAAGGACTACCGTAGTCCTCAATTTGGTGGCAGATTGTACCCATGTAACGCGCCCCATCTTTGACGTTTTGCGCCTGAAGCGATGCCACTGCTTTCCCCATGAAATAGCGGATTGTCTGGAGGTCCTCCAGCTGTTGCGCTGGAAGATGAAGATTAAGGAGATACTTCTCTTTAGGCTTACTTTCCATCATCGCGAACTTCGCATTTTCTGGATCCGTGAAAACGTGGTCGGGGATTAAGCAGTAGTCATCCGCGAGCCTCGGCATTTCGTCACCCAAAACTTTCTGCTGCCAAGCGGGGAGCACCTCGAGCGCCGCCCTGGTGATTGCCAAGTGCGGCTGACTCCAGCCCAACGCAGCATCCAGAGGAAAAAAAGCACCAACCAAAAAAAGGAGCAAACATTTGAAGTACATCTTCATGGTAAAATTTATCGTCAGCAGTTCTTACGGAACGAAAGTCTGGAAATCATTTCCTCACAAGGGATAAACCGCCACCATAGAAATGCCACACACTCCGCCTCCAGAATTATCCGCAGCCCTGAGACGACACTCCCGTAACCACCCTAACAAAATTTCTCCAAGACGATAACCTTCACCAAATATGCGCCCCGCTTTTGTTCACCTCGTACTGCTCTTTCCTCTGAGTGGCACACTTTTCGCGAAGGAGGCCACCTCGCTACAGTTTAACCGCGATGTGCGGCCGATTCTTTCGGACAAATGCTTCGGCTGCCACGGCCCTGACAGCGGTCATCGCAAAGCGGGACTGCGCCTGGATCAACGGGACGCTGCCCTTACGGCGGCCAAAAGTGGCGAGATACCCATCAAGCCTGAGGACCCTGCCGGCAGTCATTTAGTCGCCCGTATTGAAAGCCACGACGCCGACGAAGTCATGCCGCCCCCAGAGGCGAAGATGACTAAGCTCACGCCCAAGGAAATCGCGACACTAAAACAGTGGATTGCGGAAGGCGCTCCATACCAACCTTTATGGTCCTTTATCTCGTTGCAGCCCGTCACGCTGCCACCAATGCCCACGCTTGCCGCTGACATCAAAGTCCGCAACGACATTGACCGACTGGTATTTGCAAAACTTGCCACGCGGGGACTCAGCCCCATGCCCGAGGCGCGGCCCGAAATGTTACTGCGAAGGGTCAGCTTAGATATCACTGGGTTGCCACCTACGGCCGATGAGGTTCGCGCCTTCCTCAAAGACTCGGCGCCGGATTCTTACGAACGCGCCGTGGACCGTCTTCTGGCCTCTACGGCTTTTGGCGAACGCATGGCCACAGACTGGCTCGACGTCGCGCGTTACGCGGACAGCTACGGCTTCCAAGTAGACAAGGACCGCTCAGTCTGGCCGTGGCGCGACTGGGTGGTGAACGCTTTTAATCGCAACCTACCCTTCAACGAATTTGTCACATGGCAATTAGCCGGCGACCTACTCCCAAACGCTACCGAAGAGCAGCTTATTGCGACTGCATTCAACCGACTGCATCAGCAGGAATCCGAAGGAGGTTCGGTAGAGGAAGAGTACCGAGTCGAATACGTTGCAGACCGCGTGCAAACGTTCGCGACAGCTTTTTTGGGGCTCACTTTTGAGTGCGCGAAGTGCCACGATCACAAGTTCGATCCAATCGCCCAAAAGGAGTTCTACCAGATGTTCGCCTTCTTCGATGACATCGACGAGGCGGGCCTTTACTCGTATTTCACGAACGACGCTCCAACGCCAGCGATCCGCCTGACGCCCACAACAGCACAAATTGAAATCAAAAAGCTGCAGGCCAAGATTGCCTCGCTCGAGTCGGACTTACCGAATGTCCAACATTCTCTAAGCCAAGGCTTTGATGCCTGGTTTAAACAACGGGCAGGCGAATTCAACATCTCTGGGGAGTTGGCACGCTTCGATTTTAAGGCCGCTGCCGCCAACAAAATTCCTAATCTGATGGACCCAGCGAAGCCCCTGAGCATCACGGGCGCAAATACTCTACAGCCCGGGCGAACCGGAATGGCCGTCCACCTTTCCGGCGACGAGGCGCTCAATCTTCCCGTCGGAAACTTTAATCGAGTAGATCCATTCACGATTTCGCTCTGGCTGAAAACCCCAGATATAAAAGAGCGCGCAGTGATCCTTCACCGCTCCAAAGCATGGACTGATGCCGCCAGCCGCGGTCTCGAGTTACTTTTGGAGGATGGTAAATTAAAATGGTCCCTCGTCCGTTTTTGGCCGGGGGACGCCGCATCCATCCGCTCCACTACCGCAATTCCCACCGGCGAATGGACCCACGTTAGCGTGACTTCCGATGGATCGGGAGCAGCGCGGGGACTTGCCATTTACGTCAATGGTCAGCGCACCCAAACGGAAGTTTTAAAGGATAACCTCTCCCGCGAGATTACCCCAGGCCGCGACAACATCACGATAGGAGAGCGCATGCGGGACCGCGGTTTCAAAGACGGGCTTGTAGAGGAGGTTCGCGTGTTCGATCGTCAGCTTTCACCACTGGAAGCAGCTGCACTCTATGAACTTAAAAGTACTCAAGCAGTTTGGGTTAAGCCGATGGAGCAGCTTGCTCAGGACGAGAAAATGCGTCTTACGGAGACCTATCTGGCAAACCACCCGGATTGGTTAGCCGCGCAGCAATCGCTCAAGACGGCCCGCGCTGAACTCTACAAGCTGCTCGAAACGCAGCCGGAGATCATGATCATGCAGGAGACGCCTCAACCCAAGAAAGCGTTTATCCTAAGCCGTGGCCAATACGACCAGCGCAAGGAGGAAGTGTTCGCGGGAACTCCCGCCGCGCTGCCCAGCTTCCCTTCCGGCGCGCCAGCCAACCGACTCGGGCTTGCACAATGGCTCACAGCACCAAATCATCCCCTTCTGGCGCGCGTCACAGTGAACCGTTTCTGGCAGAGCTTTTTCGGCAGAGGCTTGGTGCGAACCGCCGAGGACTTCGGCAGTCAAGGCGCACAGCCGGAATACCAAGAGGTACTCGATTGGCTCGCAAACGAGTTTATCCGCAATGGCTGGGACACTAAAGCGCTGCTCAAAAACATCGTTCTTTCAGCTACTTACAGACAGGTCTCCACTGGCCCCCAAAGCCTCTTGGCTGACGACCCTGACAACGTCCAGATTGCGCGCGGCCCGCGCTTCCGCCTTTCAGCCGAAGCGGTTCGCGATACTTTCCTCTGCGCCAGTGGCTTACTCAGTTCAAAGCTTGGAGGTGCGCCAGTGAGCCCCTATGAAACGGCGGAAGCGTTTCGACCGAAGTCGCCAGATCAAGGAGACGGCAGCCATCGCCGAAGCCTCTACACGCAATGGCGCCGCACGTCCCCTCCTCCCGCGATGATGGCATTTGATGCGGCACGCCGAGCGGTATGTTCTGCCAGACGCGAACGCACGAACACGCCACTCCAGGCGTTGGTACTCCTAAACGGACCGCAGTATGTGGAGGCTGCCAGGGTGCTTGGGGAACGCCTTTACAAAACGCACGCAGGCCATGTTAACGACATGGTTCAAGACGCCTTCCTCACCTGCCTCAGCCGCTTCCCCGATGCTCAGGAAATGGAAATCGTATCGAATCTTTACAAGGAACAGCTCGAACATTTTCGCTCCAACTCAAATGAGGCGGTCGCTCTTTTGAAGGTCGGACAGACCCCGTTAGACGCAACCATCCCCGCACCAGAAGCCGCTGCGGCTACAATACTTGCCCAGGCATTATTCAACCACGACGGTTCCATTGTTAAACAGTAGCCATGTCATCCAAGACTTTTTCATCCTTCGATTTCCTGCTGCCTCGTCGGCACTTTCTGAATCAATGCGGCATTGGATTGGGAGGCGTTGCCCTCGCAGAAATGTTGGGCAATGCCACAGCGCAGGCAACTGTTGAGGCTGCGCCGCCAGTGCCACACTTCGCGCCCAAGGCCAAGCGCGTCATCTACCTGTTTATGTCAGGAGGTCCCTCACAGCTGGACTTGTTCGATTACAAACCTGACTTGGTGAAACGTCACGGAGAGCAATTACCGGATTCGGTGCGAGGTGGTCAGCGGCTCACCGGCATGTCGGGCAATCAGTCTTCCATCCCGATGGTCGGGTCGCCCTTCAAGTTCAATCAACACGGCCCAAGTGGAACTTGGATCAGCGAACTGCTTCCAAACACCGCTACGGTGGCCTCCGATTTGTGCGTCATCCGCTCGATGTTCACCGAGTCCATTAACCACGGGCCCGGCGTGACTTTCATTCAAACCGGCTCGCAGATTCCCGGCCGCCCGAGCATGGGCGCATGGCTCAGCTATGGGCTTGGCAGCGAGAACAGCAACCTTCCCGGATTCGTCGTGCTCATCACCAAAGACAAGGGTGGCCAGCCGCTTGGCGCACATTTGTGGGGCACAGGTTTTCTTCCCGCTGAATATCAGGGCCTACAATTCCGGCCTGCAAAAGACCCAGTACTTTATTTGAACAATCCCCCGGGAATCTCCAGCGACAGCCGTCGGATGATGCTCGAACGTCTGGCGCAACTACACACTCATGAGCAGGAAATGCTCGGTCCTGAGCCTGGCATTCAAGCGCGCATTTCTAATTACGAGATGGCGTTTCGCATGCAAAGCAGCATCCCTGAAGTCACGGATTTAACCTCGGAGAGTGACGCCACATTTGCGCTATATGGCGAGGACGCGCGTAAACCTGGCACTTTTGCCGCGAATTGTTTACAGGCTCGCCGGCTCGCAGAAAAAGGCGTGCGATTCATCCAGCTGTACCATCAAGATTGGGATCACCACGGAGGATTGCCTGGCGCGCTACCGAAGTTGTGCAAGGAAACCGACAGGGCCTGCGCGGCGTTAATCATCGACCTCAAGCAACGCGGAATGTTAGACGACACGCTCGTAGTATGGGGTGGTGAGTTTGGGCGAACGAACTACTGTCAGGGCAAGTTGAGTGCGAGCTTCGGACGCGACCATCACCCGCGCTGTTATTCGATGTGGATGGCCGGCGGTGGGATACAAGGCGGCATCAACCATGGTGAAACGGATGCGCTGGGTTACAACGTCGAAAAAGATGGAGTCCACGTGCACGATTTACAGGCCACGATCCTCAACCAACTCGGCATTGATCACGAGGCGCTCACTTACAAATTCGCGGGCCGCCGCTATCGACTCACTGACGTTCACGGCAAAGTGGTGCGCGCTATTTTAGCGTAACACTCCGGCGCGCGATTCGCTTCCGAACCACTCCAAGCAAGTCGTCCATTTCCTCCACACGCAGAGCCCAAGCCGCCGTGAAAAATGCAACTGCAGCGACCGTAATCACAGCTCCCAATTGGAGGAGATGGAGTGCAGTGCCATGCGCCGCCCAAGCGAGAGAGAGCCACTGGTTGCCCCAATAACAGACTGCAGCCAAGGCTGCTCCGGCGAGAGTTAACTTAACCAGCCCCAGCAACATTTTTCGCGTCTGCAACGAACCCACCGCGTGGTGCATGAGTCCGTAGAGCAGCGTGAAATTAATGATCGCCACGCAACCCGTAGAGAGGGCGAGACCGCGGTGGCCCATGCCGAGTCGAAAAGTAAAAATCCAGTTGAGCAACAAATTCAACCCGATCGAGGCGAAGCTCACCAGCATCGGCGTTGTCCTGCGGTCTATCGTATAAAAAGCGGGAGCAAGTACTTTGATCCCCGAATACGCAGCCAAGCCCACCGCGTAAAAACGCAGCGCTGAGGCCGTTTGCAGCGTCGCTTCAGCGTCAAAGCGACCGTGCTGAAAGATCACCGAAATAATCGGATCCGCGAGAAACATGAGTCCGAGGGTGGACGGGATTGTGAGTAAAAATCCGAGCCTCAAGCCGCGCGCCAGCGTACCGCGCAATGCGATGCGATCCCCTACCGCCGCGTGTCGGGCGATGAGAGGAAGCGTGACCGTGCCGATAGCGACTCCAAAAATCCCAAGCGGCAATTGCATTAGGCGGAAAGCATTGTCGAGCCAACTCACCGGACCGTCTCCAGGAATCATCGACGCAAACTTGCTATTGATCATCACATTGACCTGAACGGCGCTAGCGGCGATCACGGCTGGTAGCATTAAGGATAAAACATTCTTTACCCCCTCGTCACGCCACTGGAAATCAGGCCGGAAGCGATAACCGACCTTGCGCAGTGCGGGGAACTGAGCGACGAGTTGCGCCAGGCCGCCCACGAGCGTGCCGAGCGCGAGACCGATGAGAGAGCTAGGACCAAAATGCGGGTCGATCCACCACGCGAAACCTACGCCGCCAAGAATCGAACCAATATTAAAAAAACTCGAAGCCATCGCAGGAGGCCCAAACACGTCCTTGGCGTTGAGCAACCCCATCACCAAAGCGGATAGAGACACTAACAATATAAACGGAAACATGATCTGCGTCAGCAGAACCGTGAGCGCCGCTTTTTCCGGTGCAAAACCTCCCGCGAGAACATCGACTAAAGAGGGCGCAAGCAGCACACCGACGAGCACAACGAAGCTGAGTACCACGGTGGCTAACGTCGCGATTTTGTTGGCAAGCGCCCAAGCTGAGGCGTCGTCGCCTGTCGTCGTTTTTTTGGAAAAGACCGTCACAAAGGCCGTAGATAGTGCCCCCTCGGCGAAAAGGTCCCGCAACAGGTTGGGAATGCGGAAGGCCACTTTAAAGGCATCCATGGCCATGCCCGCGCCAAAGAGCGCCGCGAGGATTTGTTCCCTTGCCAACCCGAGTAAACGACTGCACATCACCGCTACGCCGACAATCCCCGCCGCACGGGTGTTGAGCTCGCTACTGGGCTTTGCCATTGCGGGAGAAACGGATGAAGTCGTGGGAAGGTCACTCATTTGATTTTCTCAACTTCACATTTTAAAGGGCTTTAAAACAGGTTCAACGCGCGGCGGATTCCCTTGAGGTTGGACTGGTTCCACGCGAGGGGGCGAAGATGGATTCTGTGGCGTTGCGGGCACGACTGCAGGTGGACGATAGGATCCCCCATCTCCCGAAGTGCGCAACGCGCTCGCGGGATAGCGCGACTCAGGCGCGGCATTCATCACCTCCACCCACACAGGCAATGCCATGGTCGCACCGTAGCCTTGGGACACGGTTCGCTGCGGCCTGTCGAAGCCGACCCACACGCCCGCGGTGAGGCTGCTCGTGAAACCGACAAACCATGCATCCTTGTAGTCGTCCGTGGTTCCAGTCTTTCCGGCAGCAATTTTTTTGAAACCTGCCGCCCGTGCTGTAGCGGCTGTTCCCCGATCTAGGACCTTTGAGAGAACCCCTGTAACCATCGCGCAAGGACCAGCCTGTAACACATTGCGTTGCCACGCTTTCGCTCGGTATAAAGTCGTACCACCGGAGTCATCTACGCGTTCAATCAAAAACGGTTGGCGCTGGCGCCCCCCATTCGGAAAAACTGTGTAGGCATTGGTGACGCGCATTAAGGACGCTTCAAATGCACCGAGGTACGCCGAGGGACGTTGCGGCATTTTATCTAGGCCTACAGCTGCGCCAATGCGTCCCACCTCCGCTAACCCCGCCTGTTCCCCGACGCGCACAGTGACCGTGTTGCGAGATTGAATCAGTCCATCTTCAGCACTCATCGAGCCTTTAAAAGTGCCGTCGGAATTACCCGGTGACCAGTTTGGAGCACTGCGTACTTCCCCGCGCTGAATCGGCCCGTCACTGATACTCGCCTCAGGTGAGAGGCCTCGAGCGAACGCGGCGAGATACACAAACGGCTTGAAAGTTGATCCGATGGGGCGCTCCGAAAGCAACGCCCTGTTGTAGCGACTGTCCGCATAATCTCGCCCACCGACCAGCGCCCGAATCCCACCCGTTCGATTATCCAGAACCACCACAGCTCCCTGTAAATAAGCAGGATCCAACTCCGCTTCACGTGCTTCCTTGGTAAACTCTGCCTTTTTGGGATGCGCGTACTTCGGCTGGGACTCAATTTTAGTGAGATGCACATCGAGTGCAGTTTGGGCAACATCTTGAAGTGCTGGATCCAATGTTGTGTAGATGCGCAGGCCACTTTCACTGAGCTGATCCTCGCTCAAAACGCGACTCAGCTCACGCACCACCGAATCCATGGCATAATTTTCCTGCACAGTCAGCCTCCGGCGCGGATTAAGGACTATCGGGACTTCCTTGGCAGCATCGGCCTGTTTTTGTGGGATTATTTCCAATTTCACCAAACGCTCCAAAACGGTATCACGCTCGCGCAAGGCGCCTTGAAAATTACTCATCGGCGAAAACCGAGATGGCCCTCTAATAATTCCGGCGAGCAATGCAGCCTCCCCGAGATTCAGATCAGCCGCGTGCTTGTTAAAGTATGCAAGGCTCGCCGTTTCAATGCCATAAACCCCGGCACCGAGATAGATCCGGTTCATGTAATGCTCGAGAATCTCATCTTTGGAGTAATACTTTTCGATTCGAAAAGCGACGAAGGCTTCTAAAATTTTGCGATGTAAATTCTTGCCCCCAAGCGGATACGAATTACGCGCCAACTGCTGGGTCAACGTACTTGCCCCCTGCGCAGCGGAATGAGAAACCAAGTTCCGCACAACCGCCCTCAAAATCCCAATGGGGTCAACCCCCGTGTGTTTGTAAAAGCGGGTGTCTTCCCTTGCGAGCAGGGCCTTCACAAAAAAATTCGAAACCTGTTTGATAGGCACTACCAGCCGATTTTCGCCTTGAAGCCTTCCGTAAGGCTTTCCATCACGATCGAACACTGTGGAACGCTCACGAATTTGCTGGACGTCTCCCATGTCCAATTGGCCCGCCCAAAGTGCGTAAACGCCGCCCACCGCCGCCCCAATAAAAGTCCCAACCATGCCCAGCAGCAGGGCCAGGCGCAGCAATCGCCCACGCCAAGGGCGCGGACGACGAGGCGGCTCGGGAAGCCGCGGTCGTCTGGATGGGGGTGGAGTAGACGCTGGCACGAAGCTCTATTTTAACCTTGCCCGTTGTTCGCGCAATGCGGGGGCGTTCCCGACGTCTACGGAAAGACGTGTCACTCGACGACCTATTCCTGTGAAAGTGTCCCATGGAATTGTACCTGCTAGTTCCGCTAGCGCTGACGCCGTAATTTCCTCGCTACCCTGCGAACCAAGCAGCACCGCTTCGGCGCCCACCTCGACTTCCGGACAATCGGAGACATCGACCATAATCTGATCCATCGTCACCCGTCCTAAAACAGGACAACGCCGATCTCCAATAAGGACCCAGGCATTGCGTCCGGACAAGTGGCGCCGATACCCGTCCGCATAACCCACCGCGAGGGTTGCCACCCGCATTTGCTTGGGGGCGATAAAAGTCCGCCCATAAGAAACGCCACGTCCAGTCTCAAAATCGCGAACTAAAATCACGCATGTTTTCCAGCACATCACGGGCCGCAGCAATGATTGATATTCGGCGAGCGGAGAGACCCCGTAAAGAGCCAGACCAGCGCGATAGCAATCAGCGAAGGAGCTTGTAAACCCCAGCACGCCAGCGCTGTTTGCAATATGTACGCTACCAGTGAAACGCTCTTTTTCACGCAAAACCTCCACCAGAGCACCGAAACGTTCCGATTGGTTTCGCGTGAACGTCGCATCATCGTCAGCAACGGGAAAGTGAGAGCAAACTCCGGTGATTTCCACGCCTCTCATCGCGGCAATAGTCTTGAAAGTCGCTAGCGCATTATCCTCCCACACTCCAATACGTCCCATTCCCGTGTCGATTGCGAGGTGAACGGCCACAGGGTGAACTCCGGCACAAGCGGCGTAGCCGGCAGCTTCTTCTTGCGAGGAAATTGCGGGAAGGAAAGCGCAACGAGCAATCTCGGCACGCTCGCTGGGCAGCGCGGGGCCCATGATGAGGACGGGTGCCTCGGGTGCGAGCGCCCGAACCTGACTCGCCTCAGCCAGGTTTGCGACCGCGAAGCCATCCGCAAGACCATTTAATGCCGGCACCACTATCTCGACCCCGTGCCCGTACGCATCAGCCTTGACCACAGCCCATAGCCGCGCCCCACTCGATGCATGCGCTTGAAGCGCCGCCGCGTTATGACGCAGTGCAGCAATACTAATTTCCGCCCACGTGCGCAGGCCCTGGCTCTCGTTCCCTTTCATTTCTTCTTTTTACCTCTGTTCTCCGTTGGCCCAAACGCTTTCTTGCGAAACTCTTTTGGAATCCAAAAACTACTCAAAGGATGCGCCTCGACAGCAACCTCTTTCGCTGGCAGATTGTCCGTCTTAACTGGATTATTTTTATGCGTCGCACCCTTTCTTGCGCCTTGGTTTTGATCATAGCCGGAAGCCTCGCTCAGGCCGCCGAGCAACCCTCAGGCGCATCTTCTTCTGGAAACTCCTCTAATTCAAAAACATCCAGTCGTGGCAGTGAGGCGCCGACAGGCAGCGGTTCCAAAAAATCTTCTGGTGGGACGTCCACCCAATCGCAATCTGCGGCTGAACCGCAAAAATCTTCCGACGCACCTAAGCGGCGTACGGTTTCAAAAGAGAGCACCTCAAAGGAAAAACTCGCGACGGATATCTCCGAAAAAGACAAATTAGCAACCGAAGACGAGCGCTTTAATGTTGCGAGAAAGGCCGCATCCGAGGATCCACGCATCGTAGAACTCCGCGCGAAAGCCGACGCTGCGAAAACTGACGAGGCATCGAGCAAAGCCTTGCGCTCATATTTCCGCGCTTTGTACGAAAAGATGCGCGAGATCTCGCCGGCTCTTGAAGAGCGCATCAATCTAACGGAAACGGCTGCGCTGCGGGCTCTTCCTGCTAACAAGTAGCCCCAAAGATCGCCAGATGCGCTTTTTGGACGCTCACTTCGCCGTGAGTCTGGCCCTTGCCGCCGTGCTGTGGACGGTGCAACTGGTTATTTACCCGGCATTTGAATTCATAGATCCGAATCAATTTGGAAGGTGGCATTATCGTTATACAGGCGCCATAACTTGGATCGTGGCACCGTTGATGCTCACCCAGTTTTCCGGAGTAGCAGGCAGGTTAGTTGTCCTCGGAAGGCCCGACAACATTTGGTGGGTCGAACTTTTTTGCACCCTGATTGCGTGGGTGGTGACTTTCCTAGTTTCCGTCCCACTCCACAATAGGCTCCAGCGCGAACGCAATGAAGCCGCAATGATCTCGCTGGTGCGCACCAACTGGTGGAGAACCGCAGCATGGACCATCACTGCAATTTGTAGCGGTCTCGCAGCTAAAACATAAGCGGGCATCCAATAAGGAAAACCGCTTAGGGCTCTTACCCGAAGCAACGTAGTTTTACGTATGGTGATTCGTGCGCGCGAGGTCCTCGTTTGAAAGGTTGCAGTGGTAAAGATCCGAACCCTGTTGTCCAAGTTGAAGAAGCGTTTCAGCAGCTCGCAAATCGAAATTGTCGCAGTGCGCGAAAAGAGCTAAAGCGGAAGACACAATCAGGAAGTAAAGCGCTCGTTATTTTTCTCCCTTGAGAAAGGCAATCAAGTCGGCGAGATCCTGCGTATTCATGGTTGCCTCCAAGCCACCAGGCATTAAGGATCCTGGAAATGCTTCTAGTTTAGAGAGATCCGCACGCAATACGCTTGTCTCCTGAGCCAACGGGCCGCGCAGGGTGATTGAGGTGGGTGTCTCGCTGGCCATGATGCCGCTCAAGCTGCGGCCATCCTTCGTTTCGGCAACGTACGCGGTGAAAGCCGGCGCGATTTCGGCGTCTGGCACGAGGATGTGAAAAAGGATGTTCTCCTTGGTCTGATTTCTGATGTCCAAGAGGTCAGGCCCCACGGCGTATCCCTGACGTTCAAGACGATGACAAGCAGCGCAAACATTCCCGAACACTTCCCGACCGTGCGCTGCTACCGGAGTCAAAAGCAACGATGCTTTAGCCGCTTCAAACGCCTGCTCACGGCCCGCCAACGCTGTCGCGAACACCCTTTCTGCACGCTGTCCAATCACGGGATCCTTCTGTTTGAGCAACTGTTTGCGGCGCACTCCGCTCACGGCACTTAGTGGGAGTGCTCCAGATTCCATCGCGTCCAAAAGTCCGCTGGCGTGAAAGCTGGAACTTAGGAGCGCGCTCAAAACCGTCTCGCGCTGGGACGGGGACTTGGCGCCCCAAGAGGCCATCAAAAACCCGCAGACTTCTGGACGGTTAAAAGCCGCCAGCCCCCGGATTGCCGCAGCGCGCAGTTCAGCATCCGGTTCGCTACTCGCAAGAGCACGCAACTTTTCCGACGCATCCTCCCAGCTCATCCGAGCAAGCAAGCCCACAGCGGGCATTCTTTCACTGGCTGTCCGCGCCGCATCCGTGGCGAGTTCAGAAACATCGTGAAATCTGGCAGTCAGCCACGGAGATTGGGAGTCTCGCCCCTGACCATTTCCAGATGTGGCGGTGTCGATCCGGCGGTTGTGTTTTTCAAAAAAGCCAAGCAACAAGGGAAGCACCGTTGAGGATCGCTGCGTCACGGCAGGTGCGTTTTCCACGATAGACTCCAGCGCCGCCAGATCTTTAAAACTGCCTCCAAGAAATCCCAAAAATTGCTGCGCACCGGACCCCTTAACCTGAGCTTCACTCAAAGAGTTGAGCACCGCTTTTAAAATTTCAGATTCGCGTCCGAAGATTCCACTGAGCACCGCGGCGCGAGTCCAGCGGTCCTCCATGTCACGAATTGCTATGGATGCTAGAGTTGCTGTCGCACGTGGATCGGAAACATTGCCCAGAGCCAAAGCCGAAAGAAAGCGAGTGCGCGCATCCGGAGACGATGCGGCGGCCAGACGTTCTGCTAACCAAACCTCTGCTGCTTGCGTATCAGAAGGTTGTAACTGCGCCAGCCAAGTATCTTCGGACACTGAGGAAACGGCGGGCTCTTTGCTTTCCACCCGCGCTTGGGCACTTACACGCCAAATGCGTCCCAATTCCTTGCCGGTTTCAAAGTCCGTATGTTTGCGGACTTCCTGCGGAAGATAATCCGGGTGCTCGATGATTTTGCGATACATGTCGGCGACGTAAAGCGACTGATCCGGTCCCCGCGCCAGATACACGGGCCGGAACCAATCATCCCGAGAGGCCACGAATTCCATTCCATTTAAAAGAGGCTCAGCCGCAAATGCAGCTCCGTGCGCAACCAATTTATCCGCATGAACAAGATTCCCCGTCGGGTCGCATGAAAAGGCGCAGCCCGTGTAAACGGCAGGAAGATTTCCACCGCGCCAGATATGAATGCCACATGCGGCGCTGAACGAACCTGCGTGGGAATCCGCTGTGGTAATGTTGGAGCTCACCGGAAAGAGTCGCACCCCAGCACCGCCGCCACTGAGCCCAGATTGCACGGAACGCTCGCTACAATCCTGAACGGTTTCACTAAACGTCAGAGTCGGATTACGGCGCAACCACTTGGAGGAAAGCACGACCTGCTGAACAGGCAAGCGGTTCATGCAAATGAATCGACGACCCGCAGCGTCGAACGACATTCCGTACTGAGAGCGGCCGTCGAGGTTTTCGACTTCAAGCGTCTCCGGGTTAAAGCGCACGTCGCCAGTCATTTTTAATGGTGGCCGCTCTGGATGCTCAGGGCAACTGAGAGTTCCGCCGCTCAATCCAGCGGCGAGATAGATCCAGCCGTCCGGCCCAATGGAGGGACAATTCACACGAAGCTGCGTGCTGCCGGTTGTGCCGAATCCGGTTAGTAACACTCGGCGTTCATCGGCATGACCACTCCCATGAGAGTCACGCAGAAACAAGACGTCTGGGGCGCAAGTGACGATGAGGCCGCCATTCCAAGGTAATACGCCGTTTGGAAACGTGAGGCCGTCCGCGAAAACTGTGCGCCGGTCCATGCGTCCATCTCCGTCTGTATCCTCGAGCATTGCGATTACACCAGCGGGCGCCTCACCCTCCTTTGGGCCGATGGGATAGCCACGATTTTCCGCAACAAACAGCCGCCCGCGCTGATCAAAGGCGAAGGCGCACGGGGAGGTCACTAGCGGTTCCGCAGCCACCAAGTCCACGCGCAAACCCGGGGCGACCACAAACGCCTCCCGAGCGGCCTGTGGTGAAAGTGGACTGGAGAGCGGCGCGGCATGAAGCTCGACGATGCCGTAGATCGCGAACACGAGACTGCAGAAGAGCCGCTTCATTTGAGCTGGGGTGCGAGATTACCGTAAAGCCACGGCTGCTTAAACTGGGGTGCCGCTGGCGGTTCGGGCAAGGGGGTTGGTTTAAAGCGATGCGCCAGTTCCACGCCGACTTCACGGAACTGTGTCCCTGCCGTGACCTCCAAATTACTATAGCTGGTCAGCCGCGTTTCGTAGCCACCACCCGTGGCACTGAAAGCCTCCTCCGTAGGGACATATCCGACGCAACCGTTGGCTAATTCAACCGGAAAAGTGAGTGGAAAGCCGCTTTGTTTTTTAAGCTCCAACCCGTAGGCGCAAAAGTATTCCGCAGGGTTTGAAACGCAAACTACCGGACCTATCTGGATCGCCTGCACTTCAACTTCCAGTTTTGGCGACTTAGCCAATGACGCGTCTAGGAGCAGCGTTTCCTTCGCCCAAACCCACTGTGGATCACTGGCCGGTTTTCCGATCAATTCCAATGCCTCCCGCACGCGCTCCGGAGCAGGCGCCCGACGCGCGATGTTCCACGTTTTCTGTTCCACATTCACCGGCACCTCTGCGGTCCGCGTCTGGGACATTCCCAGAAGTACCTTCACAGCCTCAGCCCCGACGCGTCCCCCCACCCACTGGGACCAAGAATCAGCATCAGGATTCGAGTGAATATCGAGATTGTTAACCTGCGTCACATCCCCGCAGGCACCTTGAAGAAAAACCACTTTCGCCTCTGCCCCGAAGTAGCCCTGGATCACCTTCTCCATGTAGTAAATCCAATTCGCACCAATCCCCGGTGCACTCGCAGTGGCGTGACAGGAAAAGTTTACGATACAACCGGTTAGCTTCCCGTCTGGATTCCAAACCCCGATCACGCCAACCTCCGGATCAGTCGGCCCAGCGAATCCCAAGTTATCAGGGTTGCCCTTGCCAGGATGCGAATAAGACTGACCGTTTTTCATTCGGATCCTCCGATTGAAGGCCACCTGATCTTCGCGACCGCTGCCAAATCCAACGGTGACCTCGCTCCGAGCGGCATCCGCAGCAACCACTGCGTCCACGATCGCCGAGCGCACCTGCTCCAAATAAACTGGATCAGCACAAGAGGACTTTTGATAAGCGAGCTCTTTAACCAAGTCTGAAGCGTGGTCAAACTCTCCAGGCTGAACCATTCCGATTGGGCCGGAAGAGTGAGAATGCGACGCACCCATGAGAACTGCATTAATGCCGCAGCGCGCGACGATTTCTTTCCTGACCTGAAGCACCAGCGCACGGGGAACAATCAAGGCATCCAGCCCCACAAGAGCCGCTCGGTGTTGCCCATCGTCAAAAACCGTTACACGAACCTTGCAAGGATCGTGAATCTTTTTAGAGAAGGCTTTGCCATAGCCGCCAGGGACTTCCATACCCATTTGCGGAGTAATATCGCGTTCTGCAAAACCAGCACGCACTCCTGCAAAAGCAGGCAAGGGCACCAGAACAAACGCAAGCGTCAACAGAAGACGAGGAACTCGGTCTTTGAGGGGAATTTTCATTTAGGGGGATGAAACGCAGAACCTATTTTGCAGAACCTATTTTAACCTAGAAAATTAGACCTGTTTTTGACTCGAATAACAACTCCAGCCGCTATCCACCCGCCACAATCCAAATAATTTCCACGCGATCATCCTCACGGAGACAACAGCCATCCCACTCGGTGCGGCGCAAAGCCACTCCATTGTGTTCCACGAGCAGCGCAGGGGCGGGCAATCCCAACTCCGCTACCAACTCGGCAACCGTTTGTGCTGTGGAAACCTCTCGCCGCTCCCCGTTCAAGACGATTTGCATAAAATTCCAGTATGTCGGTGCACACCCTAGGCGGTCATGATCCCAGTATCCCAATCCTTCCAAACCGCCTCGAAGCCGAGCCTTCGCAGAGCAGCCGCCACCTCCGCCGGAGAACGTTCGTCCGCAATTGAAAACTGCTCGGTCGGCGCATTCCCAACCAACTCCGGAGCGGGCGCCACTACCCTGCCTCCGACCGTGTGATGAACTGCGTCACGCCCCTGCCCCGTGTAACCACCCGGTTCGGTGTGACTCCCCGCGCTCATCATGGTCACCCCCAACGGCAGCAACGCATCCCTCAGCGCGGCGGTTTCGCGGGTGCTCATTACCAAGCCGACCTGCGGAAAACACACTCGAAAAGCACACATGAGCTGAGTGAAATCGCGATCGCCTAAAGGGTGCTTTGGCTCAAACTCTCCCGCGCAAGGACGCATTCGCGGGAGACTTACGGTAAACTGCGCCTTCCAACAGCGTTTCAACAAACTCTCCAAGTGCAGTGCAAGCGCCACAGCTTCCGCTCGCCAATCCGCCAAACCAAACAGCGCCCCGATCCCAATGCGCCGAAACCCTGCCTCATAACCCCGTTCCGCGCAGGCCAACCGCCAGGCGTAGTCCCGCTTTGGCCCCGCGACATGCAGTTGCGAATACAATTCCGGGTCGTAGGTCTCTTGATAGACCAAAAGCGCCTCAGCCCCAGCAGCGACCAGCGGCTTGTAATCCTCCACGTCCAAAGGCGCTACTTCGAGCGCCACCGAAGGCACTTCCGCAGCCACCGCCTTAATACACCGTTCCAAATAGCCGTTGGAAACAAACTTTGGATGCTCCCCCGCCACCAAAAGCAAACTGCGAAAACCCTGCGCCTTGAGGTGACGGACCTCCTCCAAGATCTGTGCAATGTCCAACGTCACCCTCAAAATTGCATTTTCCCGCGAAAACCCGCAATACGTGCACGAATTAATACATTCGTTAGACAAATACAGCGGGGCAAACATTCGCACAGCATTCCCAAAGTTACGTCGCGTCAACAGCGCTGCCCCCTGCGCCATCTCCTCCAAACGTGCGTCCCCAATCGGTGCAAGCAGCGAAGTAAAACGCCGTATTAGGGGCGAGGCGGTCGTGGGATCAGCGTTCCAAAAACTCATGGTAAATCCAAAGTCTAGAACTCTGCCCTACCTGAGCATCGTTGTCCACTGAGCCGGAACACCGAAAATACCGAGGGTAAAAACAAAGTCCTCCCCTTGCACTTTACCCAGCAATACAGCAAGCTGGCCTTGTGAAAGCTACCTTTCAAATTCCCGATGACCTCTACCGTGAAGTCAAAGTCGAAACGGCTCGGGAAGGCCGCACCGTGCGCGAAGTGGCCATTAGTCTCTTCGAACAATGGCTGCGGCAAAAAAAACAGCAGCCTCCTCATGCCACTTCCATCGATTGGGACAGCTTTCAAGCCCCACTATCCCACTTGATGCCCAGCCAGGTGACCGATCACAGCGCTGAAGCCATTCGGAATTCCGTCACTTCCCAATGGAATGAGCCACACTGAAATCCGCTCAGCACTAGATACTTCTGTGGTCATGCGGCTGCTCACCGGCCAACCTATGGACCTCGCCATAATCGCCCGCAGGTACATGGCGGAGACCGAGCAGGCGGGGGCAAAGGTTTTCGTGTCGAATCTCGTTGTTCTGGAGGCCTATTTCGCCTGCCAGCACCACTACGGCATGCCCAAGGACGCCGTGCTCACCGGGCTCCAATCTCTTCTCTCCATGTCCACCTTCGCTGTACATCCCCAATTGCTCCCCCTACTTGCGAACGAGGGGCTTTCCACCGCCAAGCCTGGCTTCCTCGATCGGTTGATTCATGCCGAGGCCACTTCCGCCCGTCTGCCCCTAGTCACCTTCGAAAAAGCTGCCGCTCGCCTACCGCAAACCCAGCTACTCATGGCAGCCGACCATTGATCCGCGTACAATTCCATTTCAAGCATAACACATCCAACGGCTTGTAGCTTATAGCCTCAGAAAACACCTGCTTTTTACGATTCCCCCCTGCGCAAGTGGTTTTTCAATAACCATTAGATTCAAAAATTTCCAAAACCAACCTTCTATGAAATTCGTTAAACCCGCATAAAAATCCACCTCGTGCTTCGCGCTCGGCCGCGATGTGCTATGATGGTGGATCCACTGCGCGCTTCTATGAACGACGAACAAATTCAGGCTCTTTATATGGACATCCTCTTGGAGGAAGGCTTTCGGCCTAAGGCAGATGATGAGGGTGATTTGGTCTTCAAATCTGAGGGCCGCTCCGTGTTTATACGCATTGACCCTGACGACACCGAATTTCTCATGTTTTGCTGTCCAAACCTTTGGAAGTGCGAATCTGAAGAAGAAGAGCTTAGAGGATTGGCCGCAGCTTCTTATGCGACTGCAACGACCAAAGTAGCCAAAGTCAGCATCGTCGCCGACCAGGCTTGGGTCAGCGTCGAACTTTTTCTTCCAGCACCAGAACATCTTAGAAATGTGCTGACGCGCTCGTTAGGAGCCATGCACGCCGCGATTCGAAACTTTGTCGACAAAATGGACGAATTCCAAAAGGAAGACGAACCCTTCAAGTCAGGGGACTAGTCCCCCACCTTCACATCCCTCAATCAAGGGGAATATTGAAACTGGCGGGGCGGGAATTGAGGCTCTGCCCCAGTTTCAGCACCCTTTGATTCAAAACCAACGGTCATTCCGCCACCCCATGACTGAAGTCTCAGTATCAGAGAATAAACTGATTATGGAGATTAAAGGTTGGCACAAGCTGTGGGCATTCAAAGGCCGATTGGAAGTTCCGTTGCAGAATATAATTGATTCACGTCCCGCAACTTCAGAACGCGTCAGGGGTTTTCGATTTCCGGGAACGTATATTCCTTGGGTGATCACCGCTGGAAGTTATTATGGGAAAGAAGGGTGGGTCTTCTGGGACGTCTGCAATTTGAAGCAAGCTATCGCCCTGAATCTCCGCGCCAACCGTTATTCGAAGCTGGTTGTGGAAGTGCGTAACCCACAGCAGACACTCGCGCTCGTCCAACAAGCCCTCCAATCTCAGTCCAGTTAGGGAAGCTTTTTGGGGCGCAAATTATTCACTAGCAGACAGAAACGCTCGAATAGCGATTAACCCGCTTTGCTGCGAGACAAAGCGCGCCGCTCCCCAGCCCGGAGACCTTCAGCATACGCCTCGAGCACACGTTTAATCTCGTCGCGAACACGGCGAAAAACCGCCAGTTGTTCCTCGCGTGAACCTGTGGCATGCGCCGGATCATCAAAACCCCAGTGGTGCCGGTTCAACTGTCCAGGGAACATCGGGCACGCTTGATCCGCATTTCCACAAACAGTGATCACAGTCTCCACCGGTTGCTGGAGGAAATCGTTCATGTGCTTGCTATGGTGGCCGCTGATATCAATCCCGATCTCGCCCATCACTTCGATACCGAGGGGGTGAACGTAACCCGCGGGGTTCGAGCCCGCGCTGGCGACCTCCAGCAGGTCACCGGCCGCTGCCCGAAGGATGCCCTCCGCGAGATGACTCCGGCAGGAATTGCCAGTACAGAGTATGAGAACGAGTGGTTTGATTTGAGCGTTCATAAAGCTTATCAACAACAGCCAGAGCTAGGTGTGCAACAAGAGGAGGGCGCACTAAGCGGAAGCGGTATGGGCGGTTGAGGCGAACAGGTGTCGGGTAGGCAAATGCCTCGCGCCAAGCAATCCGTATGCTTGCTGCCTAGCTGGAACTGAAGTGCTTCCGCAGAAATCTGCACGCCTTCAAGGGGGTATTGCGCCACAACATTGGACTCATGCTCCACTTCAACGGGAAAATCGTGGTGTGGCAGAATGTCTCCAGCTCTTTCAAAGATGGCAGCCAGTTTCCCTGCCAGAAGACGATGCTCTACGTCATCATGCACCCATGTCTGAAGGAGACAGGTTTCCTGAACACGCCGAGTGCCCCCGCAATCGATGAAGCGCCGAGTCACATGACCCACCTCGGTAATGTGATAATGAGCGGGAACAAACGACCCGTCCGGAAGCCGGAGAGTGATCGCTTTTTCAGAGTTAGAGCGCAAATGAGCGAGAAATTCGTGAACGTTCATAAGTTAACAACAATTATCGGGCAGGCTAATTTTCAGAGACGAAGAACCAGAAGGCGGACAAACTTGGTCCACGCAGCGTAAGAACTCCCCAAAGCAATCGCAGGCAAGACTGTAAAACACGTTCAATCCTCGCTTTTGCGACACGAGCACCCCCGCAGCTCTCAGTATGGAAAGATGCTTGGAGACCGTCGAAATGTCGTCTCCCACAAGATCCCGCAGGTCGCAGACACAGAGTTCACCATGCATAAGGGCTTCGGTAATCAGCAGACGGGTGGGATGCCCCAAGGCCTTGAGAACGGAAACGCGCTTGGATTGATTGGAGAGTATCGCAGGCATGCTTGGCTATTTGGCAAATTAGCCAAGTTTTAACTAAAGGCAACTCCTTTCACACAGGATTTGAGAACGCGCGACAGATGGCTTAAATACCTTCCTCAATGAGCGGGAGAAGTCTGGCGCGCACTGCGGTGATTACCTCTTTCTCGGCAGATTCCACGAATTCAGCTTGGCGTGCTTTCCAATCCAAGTTTTTTATCTGATCTACTAAGATCACACCGTTTATTCCAGATTTTGACGCAACCCGAACCTCAAACGGATAACCTTTAATCTGTGAGGTTATTGGACAGACAAGAAATAAACCGACTTTCTTGTTATAGGAATAGGGAGATACCACAAAGGCTGGACGTCTACCCGCTTGTTCGTGTCCTGCCTGGAGATTAAATGTGAGCCAGACAATATCGCCTCTGCGTGGGATATACGAGGCCACTACCAAACCTCCCCGCCAACCGCAAAACCCGAATCAATGGCTTCATGCCGGTTATCCGGAGTGATGTCGGCCAGTAACTCCTCCAAGGTGACCGTCTTTTTGCGCACTGGAGTGATCACAAGATTTCCTTCCTGAAGGGAAAGATCCACGGAAGATCCATGATGGATGTGCGTCTCTTCGGCGTAGGCCTTTGGGATGCGGAGAGCGAGGCTGTTGCCCCATTTCTGAACGGAGGTTATCACGGATACACAATGGCTCTACTGCCTATCGCCGTCAAATCCCCTTCTGGCGATGTGTGCTGATTTCTTGAAGAGATGATTCCTCGCTATCCATACCGGCCTGACTCATTCAATCGCAGTTTAGAGTGCGTATTTTCAGGGAGCAGAATGTTTGGTTCATACAGTTAAGTGTATCGAAGGCAGATGTTTTGATCCAAACAATCTGAATGCTTGAAGTCCGATAGAAACTCGAGCGCTTGCTCAGAAATCGCCATTCCTTCACCCATGTTAATCCATCGATTATGGCAGCGGCCTAATGGGACGTTGGCTTGCGGGTTGGTTACTTGTACAAAAACGGTTCCCCTCTTCATAACTTCGTCATGAAAGCATTTTTCTTCCCAGCAATTTTCGGATTCATTCTATTTGTCAACAGCATTTTAGCGACTGCTTCGGAAACGCTTTTTGTCGAAGCTGAATCCCTTGGCAAGCACGGGGGCTGGTCACTGGACACCTCCTTCACCCAAATCATGGGTTCGCCCTACTTGCTCGCGCACGGACTCGGCAAGCCCGTCGCAGATGCACAGGGCGTGCTTCGAGTGAAAGAAACCGGTTCCTACCGCGTCTGGGTGCGCACCAAAGACTGGGTGGCTCCGTGGAAGGCGTCTGGCACGCCGGGGCGGTTTCAGTTACTGATTAACGGGATGCCGCTCACCACAGAATTCGGCACGGAAGGCGCGGAATGGCATTGGCAGGCGGGTGGCACAGTCAACCTTAAGACGGGAGATGCCACAGTCGCGCTGCATGACCTCACGGGTTTTGACGGTCGCTGCGACGCAATTCTTTTTAGTAACGACCCATCTTTCACTCCTCCAGACGGCGCGGCGCTCGCACAAGCCCGCAAGCAGTGGCTCAATCCAAACGGCTTGCCCGAGGATGCCGGCGAGTTTGATCTGGTAGTCGTTGGCGGAGGCTACGCAGGCTTGGGCGCAGCCATTTCTGCTGCGAGGCAATCCCTGCGTGTGGCCTTGGTACAGGACCGTTTCGTGTTGGGCGGGAACGGTTCCAGCGAGATCGGCGTTTGGGCGCAGGGCGGGACGATGCGAGGCAAATACCCGCACCTAGGCGAGATTGTGGAGGAGTTTGCGGACCGGGCAAAAGATAGTCCGGCAGCGGCGGCGCAATTCGTGGACGATGTGAAGGAAGCGGTTTGCCGGAATGAGAAAACGCTTTCGCTGTTTCTAGGGCACTTCGTCAATGGCGTGGTGCAGGAGAAGCCAGGCGGCAAGATTCAAGGCGTGACTGCGTTGGACGTGAAAACGGGACGGCAACGGACGTTTCGCGGAAAATTGTTCGCCGACTGCACGGGACACGGGACTGTGGGCGGCTTAGCTGGGGCGGCATTCACCATGGAAGAGACTGGGCACATGGGGACCTCGAACATGTGGTATTTCCAACAGGAAACCGCACCCCAGTCTTGGCCGGAAACTCCGTGGGCGCTGGCCTTGGAATCTGGCGATTTCCCAACCCTGCCCAAGAGCAAGTCTCTGATCGACGAAAAGCCTTTCTTCAAAGGGGAGTGGTTTTGGGAATCGGGATTTAGCAAACATCCACTCAACGATCTGGAATTGATTCGCGACTGGAATCTGCGGGCTGTGTTTGGTGCCTTTTCGGCGCTCAAACGCGGTGAGAAAGCTGATGAGAACGCAAATGCTTCGCTCAAATGGGTGTCCCACGTGGGCGGTCCGCGCGAGAGTCGCTTGTTGCAAGGCGACGTGGTTTTGACGCAGGAGGACATCGTTGAGAAACGTGACTTCGCAGACGGGTTCGTTCCAACCACTTGGGACATTGATCTGCACTATCCTCGCGAACAGTACGCAAAGAAATTTCCCGAAAACCCCTTCATCTCCCGCGCCGAGTTTGGTCGGCATGTGGATCGCAAAAACGGTTACCCCGTTCCCTACCGCTGCTTCTATTCCAAGAACGTCCCCAACCTCTTTATGGCTGGGCGAAACATCAGCGTGACCCACCAAGCCTTGGGCACCGTCCGCGTCATGAGGACTTGCGGAATGATGGGCGAAGTCGTCGGCAAAGCAGCTTATCTGGCAGTTCTTCACGCCACATCGCCCCGGGGCGTTTACGAAAAGCACCTTCCCGAATTGATCGCCCTCGCGGAACAACCGGGTGCCATACGCCGCGATACCCTCAAGGGCGAGACGCGTTTGGATCCCAATATCCGTGATCCCAAAACGCTTCCCGTAGGCGTCATGAACCGAGACCTACCACAGTTCGCCAACCGCCTCAACACAGTGAATGGCGACATGGAAACTCTCCCCGGTACCGTGATCGACGACTCCATGGCGCAGTTCACGGGAAAATGGACCACGACGAAACTGACTCCTAACATCGGCGGCAGCGCACAGATTTCCGGGCGGCAAGCGGGTGCCGAAGCGCGCTTTCCATTCAAGGTTTCCGCCACTGGAAAATACGAAGTCCGTCTTTATTGGGCAGGTCACGAAAACCGAGCGTCCAACACGTTGTGCAAGATCGAGCGCGCCGGTCAAGAAGCTGCCGTCGTGCGTGTCAACCAGAAGGAAACCTCTGCGAATGGGGCGAATCGTCTTGGCATCTTCGAGTTCAAGGATGGCGCGGCAAACGCTATCATTCTGACGGCCTCCGATGCCGACGGCAACGTGGTGGCGGATGCGGTGCAAATCGTGGCAGCTCCTTAAGGAAGCCTCAAGTTGCTTTCGGAGATTCCACATAACCCAATTCGTTTTCCCTCTATGCGCTCCCACTCTACGCCCCGTCTGCTTGCTTTGCTTGTCGGCCTCCCTGCTTTCATTCAACCCTCCACGCATTTCGCGGCAGCCCCCAAAGCACCAGAAACTAGCAAGATAAGCATCCGTGTCATTTCCGGTGCAGTTCGTTACGAAACCACGCGCTTCGATGTAACAGCGGGCGGCGCGGTCGAACTCACTTTGATTAACGACTGTATCCTCCCTCATAACCTCGTCATTTTACGCCCCGAAGCGGAGCCCGCATTGATCGCCGCCGTCAACACCATGGGACTCGAAGGCATGGAAAAAAACTTTGTCCCGAGCGTTCTTGGAATCGTCGCGGCCACCAAACTTCTGCAGCCCACGAAAAAGGAACTCATCTCCTTCACCGCTCCGCAAGAGGAAGGCGATTACCCATATATATGCACCTTTCCCGGACACTGGTTTACGATGCGCGGGGTAATGCGGGTGAAGGCGGCGGGCGCGAAATTGGAAGCAGCCCAAAAAAGCACCGAGACAATCACTCAGGTGCAGGACGCCCTCAAG
The DNA here is from genome assembly GCA_903919125.1 of uncultured Spartobacteria bacterium. GTDB lineage: Bacteria > Verrucomicrobiota > Verrucomicrobiia > Chthoniobacterales > Chthoniobacteraceae > Chth-196. Next base: position 350,618 of record CAIXGS010000076.1, read on the forward strand.
AACTCGGGCATGACACACAAGCCGCTCGGTACATTTGAAAAGCCGTTTGTCATGCGCACCTTTGCCCCAGACCCCGGCCTGGATGCTGCGGTTTTCGCGCACCATGGTGTCGGCAAGAATGCGGTAAAGTACGATCCTGCAACTCGGATGGACTTGAGCAAAAAAGAGACAGATCCGGCTACGGGAGTTGAACGTGAGGTGCCGATTGTGGTGAAGGCTGAGAAAGGTGTCGCAGGCGCTATCGCCGTCAATCACGGTCCGGAGTTCTCTTACGTGTGGGATTCCACGGAATGCCGACTCCTCTATGTCTGGCGCGGCGGCTTCCTGGACATGAACACGTATTGGGGCAAGGAACCCGGCAGCGGACGCCCAAAAATGTACATCCCTCTCATCATGGGACATCTGGTTTACAGAGCCTCCGGCCCTATGCCATTGGCAGAAGACTCCGATCCCGCTCCGATCTTTTTAGGATATAAAATGGAAGGCGGTCTGCCGGAATTTCGCTATCGGCTTGGAACCAAAATCCTTCGCGAAAAAGTACTACCCTCTGCAAAGGACGGCTTTGAAGTGCGCGTGATCTCCGAAACTCCAAGTGACACGCTGAGATGGAAAACACCTCCAGTCGAACGAGATGCAGTGCAGGCACGCGTTGCAAACGGCGCTCTCCTGTTATCGGTCAAGGACCGCCCAGAACCAGAGCACCCCGTCCTCGCGCAACCGGAAAACACCAAGACCAAGCAGCCCTAACCGCCCCAGCACATGCTCTCCTTCCATTTTTCCACAATGAATTTACGCCTGAGCCGGTTCCTAACCATTAGCTCGGCCGGTGCAGTTCTGTTCTCGCTATCAGCCGTTGCAAACGCTGATCACGCCCATTCAGCGGCACCTGCGCCTTACAGCGTACAGGAAATCCCCATGCCAAAGGGCATCGCTCCAGAAATCGGCGGCTTGGGCTTCACGCCCTCGGGCAAGCTCGTCGTCCTAACTCGCCGCTCTGGCATCCTGACAGCACGCCCCGTAGCGGACCCCGCGCAAATGCAATGGACGCGTTTCAGTGAACAATCCCTTCACAACGCCAACGGATTGTTCGTCATCTCCGACCGTGAAATGCTCGTGAGCCAAATGCCGGAACTCACCCGAGTCCTCGACAACGACGGGGACGGCGTCGCCGACGAATACCGCACCGAGGCGTCCTTCAACCTGAGCGGCGCCTACCACGAAGTCACCGCGGGCCCTGTTCCAGACGGAGCGGACGGATTCTTCATCGCGCTCAACACGGCATCCTTTTCGGGCTTCACCTTCGAGCACACTCGCGGCGTCTATTCCGAAGTCAGCCGCCGCGGTCGTAATTTTGCCTCCGTTGAACATCGCGGTTGGGTGATGCACTGGGATCCCAAAACGGGATTGACGCCGTGGGCAAAGGGCTTCCGTTCCCCAAATGGCATTCAACGCGGACCGGACGGCTCCCTCTGGGTAACGGACAACCAAGGCGACTTCCGCTCTACCAATCCGCTGTATCACGTCCAAAAAGATCGCTTCTACGGACACCCCTCTTCGCTGGTATGGGATCCAGAGTACGTCAAAGCCGACCCAAAACGCGACCCCCTAAAACAACCCATGGAAGAACTCGATGCGATGCGCACCCCAGCCGCAGTGCTCTTTCCCTACGGTTTCTCGCGTTCACCAGCGGAGCCCCTTTTTGATCTTACCGGAGGAAAGTTTGGCCCCTTTTCCGGCCAGATGTTAGTGGCAGACGCCGCCGCCCCGCGCATCATTAGAGTCATGCTGGAGGCGGTTGACGGAGTGATGCAGGGAGCTTGCGTCGACTTTTATTCCAACAACGGCCTGCGCAATGGCTCCAACCGTCTGGCGTTTTCTCCCGCTGGCACAGAGCTTTATGTCGGTCAGACGATGCGGGAATGGGCCGGAGCGATGGAGGGATTACAGCGAATCAAATTCGACGGTGGACGGGTGTTTGATGTGCTTTCCATGCACCTGACCAAGGACGGTTTTGATCTGGAATTCACCCAATCCGTCGATCGAGGCGTGGGAGAGAAACCCGAAGACTTCGATACGGAAACATACTGGTACGATTATTCATCCAGTTACGGCGGCCCTGAAACAGCAGCCAAGCTGGTGCGCCCGAGCTCGCTTTCCTGGAGCGCAGACCGGCGCAAAGTCCACCTCGTTTACCAGCAGATGCAGCCGCAACGGGTCATGCGGGTGACCATGAGCGGACTCACCTCCGAGAAGCAACCGCTTGGACACAGCATGGTTGCTTACACATTAAACCGGCTGGCTCCGTAATCACAACACGCGAAGGACGCGACGATTACAGTCGGAAAATTCAATCCGAACGGCTCACCGTTTTTGTACTTCCAGAGCCTTTTCTATTGCCTGCTTCAACTGAATGGAGTCCGGCTCCACATCTGACTCAAACCGCGCTTTGAGCACTCCGTCACGGCCGATGAGGAACTTGTTGAAGTTCCAATGAACAGGGCCAGGGAAGGGCGATTTAAAATCTGTCAGCGCAGCAAAAAAAGGATGCGCGTTAGCCCGAATCCTCACCTTGCTCATGAGTGGAAATGTGACGCTGAAATTGCTCGAACAGAACGCTTTGATGCGCTTCTCATTGGCTGGCTCCTGCTCCCCGAAATCGTTGCAAGGGAAACCGATCACCGTAAAGCCTCGGTCCTTGTATCTCTTGTAAAGCTTCTCTAACCCCTCGTACTGACTCGTATACCCGCACTCACTGGCCACGTTCACCACCAAGATGACGTAGTTGCTCCACTCACTCAGATCTCCCTTATTACCGTCAATGTCTGTCAACGGAATTTTCAAAAGGGGCGCATCAACTGCACTTGCAACAGGAACTGCCGCAGCACCAAGAAAAAATATGGGGAAGAGCAGGTTACAAATTTTCATAGGAACCACAAAAATGCTTCCCCAGACATAAGGCTCTCTTATTTTAAGTCAAGGGAGGACCCGACTAGGACGGGTTAAAATTGAGCGTCAAAAATGTGTTAACCACGTTACGTTCTCAAACACCAAATTTACTCGCGTCTAGCGCGGACCACGTTGCGGTGCCCTCGTAGGGCGCTCGGTTTTAAATGCGGGTTTGTTCGCGACAGGACGTTCCCTGTTTCCCCCGTATTCCCGCTGCGGTCGGGCGCCCCGGTCCTGCCACTCGGGCCGTGGACCGTCAGAGCGATAACTGCGCGCTTCACGGCGCGGCTTTTCCCCGGAGTCACCGTGTTTCGGAGCGCGCGGCCCACCACTTGGAACGACGTCAGCGCGAGAATCATTGTCTTGATTTGCGCCGGACGACTTTGCTCCAGTCGCCTTACGATGAGTGAGCAGGTGCAGAAGCGCCTCGATGACAACCTCCGGTTCGGTACCGTCTGAAAGAAGCGCCTTCGCTCCAAAATGCGCTTTGGAAACGGTTCCGGTGGCGATGAGCGCACGGGCGGTTTCAACCAACACCTCAATGCGCTTTTGGGCAGCTTCGGCGGGGGTGGGCATCCGCTCACGACGTATTTTAATTCGCGTGAGGCGGAAGATACGCTCCAGTGCAAACATCTCCCGTGGAGTCGCAAAGGAAATAGCACGCCCACTGCGTCCGGCACGTCCTGTGCGCCCGATTCGATGGACGTAGTCTTCCGGATCGCGTGGCAAATCATAGTTGAGAACCACCTCAATATCGTCCACATCAATACCACGTGCGGCAACATCGGTGGCCACAAGGAACTCCAGCTTGCGATCCCTGAAGCGACGCATCACGCGCTCGCGCATGGCCTGAGACATATCGCCGTGTAGACGATCTGCTTGGTACCCCTCCGCCACCAAATGCTCGGTGACTCCATCCACTGCATTTTTGGTGGAACAAAAGATGATTCCAAAACGCAGGTTGGTTGCTTCCAAAACGCGGCAAAGCGCACCAATGCGCGAACCGTGGCCGACTTCAAAGTAGCACTGATCGATATCCGGAGCGGCCTCTGCTCGGGTTTCAAGTCTGACCCACATCGGATTACTCGTGTAACGCTTGATGAGCTGTTCCACAGCCGAGGGCATCGTCGCGGAGAAAAACGCCGTCTGCCGCGCGGGCGGCGCCTGTTGCAAAATCGTTGCAATGTCATCCCGAAAACCCATGTCCAACATCCGGTCCGCCTCGTCTAAAATGACCATTTTGATGGCGTCCAAACGCAACGATCCTCTATCCAAATGATCCATGATCCGCCCCGGAGTGCCCGCGATCACTTGCGCCCCATTTTCCAAGCCGCGAAACTGCGCTCCGTAAGATGCCCCACCATAAATCGCGAGCTCCTTCACCCCTCGCTTAAAGGCGCTCAATTTGGCCACCTCACCCGCAACCTGCACGGCAAGTTCCCGAGTAGGGCAAAGGATAAGCACTTGCGGCGCCCCCAAGGAAGCATCGACGCATTCGACTGCGGGGATGGCAAAAGCAGCTGTCTTTCCTGATCCAGTACGAGAGAGGCCCGCTACATCCTTTCCAGATAGAAGTGCTGGAATAGTCGAGGCTTGGATCGGAGAGGCTTCTTCAAAGCCCATCTCTTTGACGGCTTTCAGCAACTCAGGTGAAAGGCCAAGATCAGAAAAAGAAACAGATTGCATCAAGGCTTTTCGCACGAGGCGTCACAGAAGGCGATTCCTTTCGCATCAACCTCAATCAGTGAAACGTTTGTCAGGACACTTTGAAAAGGTTCAGCAAACTTTCATGAGCCAAAATCCAGCCGACAACACAGCACCCGCCGCATAGCTCAGAACGTCGCCCAAATCGGCTGTTCCCAAGTGGAAAAACCGAGGAAAAACCCACTCAAAAAGTAACGGCCACACCAGTGTCCACTCCAAAACTTCAGATGCCGTGGGCATCCCGTCGTGAGTACGGAGTCCTAACTTCCGGAAAATCCAGAGTAAAGGGGGCAACGCGACTGGGATCAGCAAGCAATCGTTGAAATGGTCGTGCAAAAACGGGGACGCAGCTCCAAAACGCGGCTTCAACCACCAGCGATTCAGCGCGTAAAGTATCACCGCCCCCGAAAACAAGGAATCCGCAAGATAACGAAACCTGCGCGATTGTTCGGCTAGAGCCATCGCTATTTTCTTTAGAGTTCTCGTTGTGAAGACCATCGAGCCCTGGACGAAGGGCGCTTGTGTCGAGCCCTCTCACCGTGATGTAACGGAAAAGTCGTTCCACGGAACATTTTTGAACAGGACAACGAGCCTGCCTCAAGCCTCGATATGTGAGGCGAAGTCTTCTAGCGAGGGCGATTTCAGCGCATGGAGGAGAAGACTTCTCAGCTTAGCGAGGCTTCGTTCCCGTTGAATTTTTTCCGCCAGACCTTCTGGAACGCGACCATAGCGAACCTCCAGAACATCGATGACAGACTGTTGGGCCTGCTCACGACCCTCTTCTCTGCCTTTCTCCATGCCTTCTTCCATTCCTTCTTGGCGCCATTGTTCAGCAAGAGTCATCGCTTTTTCCTTTAGGTTTTTGTTGTGAAAACTATTGAGCGTTTCTCGAAAGGCGTTTCTGTCGATATCTCTGGCGCTGATGTAACGAAAAAGTCGCTCCACAGCACTCTCGCTTGCGCTTAGGAGTAGGATCTCATCAAAAACCATCGCATGCAACAGTTCTCCCAGCGCGTCAGCACGCAAAGCGCGCATCGAAAGCACTCCGGCAGCCGAGCCGCGCATTTCCTCGTAGCCAAGGGAAACTAGTTGGATGAGTTCAAACGTGAAGTCTGGAGTGTGTGCCGGTGACGCTCCCTGCCCAAACAACGGCGAAAAACGGGGTTCTGTCCGCCAAGGTTCACTGCTTTGAGCGAGAACCACCGGAATGATGGGCGATAGAAACGGCTTTTGCTTGGAGGCGAGGTTATTGGCACGTTGCCTTTCCCAAATCTTCACCATGTAACTCAGCAGACGCAACGCCATCCATGGGTCTTCCCGACTTTGATGTTCGAAGAGGATGTAGATGAACGCCTCGCCAGACTCAGACGAAACGCTAAAAAGCAAGTCACTCTCTGAACCGGTCAGCTCCGAATCAATGAAACTGCCCGGTTGTTGACGGAGAGTACTCCAGTCCAGCGAAGTAACGAGATCAGCCGCCAGATAGTTTTGAAAAAAAGCGACTGCATTTTCGAGCTCTGAGAAAGTCGAACGAAAGAGTTTGTCGTTGGGTTGATGGACGGGGTGCTCGGCCATGGCAATGCAGGGGGCGGGAGCACCGAACTCGCATCGGAGCCGTCCACCAACTAGGATTCGCGATTCCCTGCGAGGCTGGGTTATCAATTGGGCAAAAAAGTCGGCGGAAACGCGTCCGTGTCCGCGCAGATCGCCGTTGCTACGGACCTCCATTCCTGAGCGTTTGTCTCTTTCCTGCACATCGCTTACACTCTAGGGTTCGAGTCGCCAGCAAACCCTCCCACGACGTAATAAACATGTCGCCTATTCTTGAAAGTCTCCGCCGCGAACTCCGCGAGCGCGTCCGAGACGCCTGGCAACGCTTGCCGCTGGTGCATCGGTTGCTTCATTCCGTCCAATTTGTCGCACGCCGTCTTGCACGTAGACCACGAACGGTTACGGAAAGTCCGAACCTTCTTCCGCTACTTATTCAAGTTCTAGCCGCCTTTTCCAAAGGGGGCGCCTCTGTGCTGCAGGAGGAAATCGACTCCTCCTTAGGCTTTCTGCGCCATGACTTTCCCGAGGCAGTCTATTCAGAACTACGCCAACTTTTCCGGCACGCATTGCAAGAACAGCACGATCTCGGTGCGATGGCGCAGAAGCTCTCCGCCCAACTTGATACGGACCAAAAAATCATGCTTGGAGTGCAGCTTTACGACCTCATTGCACGGGCTGGAATGGATCGGAGGCAGTTGGTCGAATTCTATTCCTTCATGACGCAATTGGGGATGGCTGCGCAGGCGATCGACATCGTTTACCAACTCAGCTCCAGCGACACGCCAGATCCTTCGGTATACCAAAGCGGTTCCTCGCCGCTGGAGTGCGTCAGCTTCGGTGCATCGGGCAGCAGAGAGGACGTCGGCTTGAAGAGCTTACACGAGGCTGAACGCATGCTGGCGTTTCGGTACCACGAACTGTTGCTGCTAAAAAACATCTCGGCACCAAATATCACGGTACGAGGGCGGCCGCTAAAGCCTGGCGATTTTTGCCGAATCTACTCAGGGCAACGCACATTACTTGGAGAAGAAGTCCTTAGCTATCAAGAGCTTGCGTACTACTTTAACGCCAAGAAGAACGTTTCACTCACGCAGATCTACCTCTGTTTGGACAACTTAGGGGAACTCGAATTGCAGCGCGAGAAGTCGCGGGACAGCTCCATTGAAGTGCGCTTTGGACTGAAGGTACAGGTGCGAGCCATCAAAACATCCAATGTGCATTTGAACGGCGTCCACCTCACGGCCAACACCGTGCTTGAGGCCGGACTGGATGACAGGCTCGTCTTCGACGCAGATTCAGAACTGCCGCTCAGCGACTTGCGCCGCCGCGCGAGAGCTCTCGGAGGACGATTTCAACTCAAGACTTACAAAGCGAGTTACCTCGTTTCCAACAACCCGTCTCTCCTCGATGTGGACGACATTTTGCTCTCCCCCGGAACCGGTGGGGAGGTGTTGTTTCGCATCCTTTGCGATTACGACCACCGGGTAGGAACCTTGGAAATTCTACACGCAGACCGCCCTCTGCAAGTGGGCGAGCAGGTCCTTTCGGTAGGCAGCAGATGCGCACTGCAAGACGGCGCGACCATTAGGTTGGATGCTGGCCAGGTTTTGCGTTGTGATTTTTCGGAGCGAATCATTGAGGAGGAACGCAACGTAATCTCGACCTTGGAGGTGCGCGATTTAACGTACCGCTTCCGCAAAAATCTCACGGCACTGGACGCGTTGTCCTTCAGCGTGAGTCGCGGCGAGATGGTTTGCGTGATGGGTGCTAGCGGTTCGGGAAAATCCACACTGCTACGCGCGATTGGAGGCCAGTTGCATCCCACTGAAGGTCAGGTACTTCTTAATGGCCAACAGCTTTATTCGGACCTCGACACGCTCAAACGTTTTGTCACCTACATCCCGCAGGACGACGCTTTTGACGATTACCTCACCATCGAGGAAAACATGGAATTCGCCGCCGCGATCCGCTCTCCTCACCTCTCAAAGCGCGATAGGGCGCGCCGCGTGGAAGGGAAACTCGTGGAACTCGGACTAGCCGAGCGGCGGGATTCCGTAGTGGGCAGCACGGTGAAGAAGATGCTTTCAGGCGGTGAACGAAAGCGGCTGAACATCGGACTGGATATGTTATCCTCGGCGGATGTCTTTCTGTTTGATGAACCTACAAGCGGACTTTCCTCAAAGGATTCCGAGCATGTCCTCGAAATTCTACGTGGAATGGTTCATAACAAAATCATTCTGGTGACGCTCCATCAGCCGACTTCCAAGCTTTTCCAAATGTTCACCAAGGCGCTGCTGCTGGACAAAGGCGGACGGTTGGCGTTTTACGGGACGCCTCAGGAAATGCTGTCGTACTTCGCTGAGGCCGAACACGAGCAGCAGTTTGGCGCTGAACTGGGTGGGTGCCCGGCGTGCGGCACCACGCGGCCGGAGTTTATTTTCGATGTACTCGAAACTCCATTACGCGACCTGAGCGGCGACATTATTTACGAGGAAAATAACAGGGGCCAACTCGTTCCGGCGCGCAGGTTTTCGGCTGACTTCTGGCAGGATCGCTATGATCGCTTCCGGTTGTTGCAGGAAATGAAGCAGGTCAATGTTAAGGAGAGCGCGCAGGTAGCGCCTCAACCAACGCCGCTTGTGGCGCAAAACCGGCGATTAAAACTACGGGAGGAGTGGGGGCAGTTGCGCACGCTTTGGAAGCGTTCGTTCACGTCCAAACTGCGTAACAGAGGCAATATGATTCTCACCGTGCTGGTTCCCCCGGCACTTGCAGCGGTCATCGGCTGGGCGTTGTATTTCACCAAAGACGAGTCAGGCTCCTATGACTTTTCGAGCGCGTTCCACATTCCCACCTACATATTCATCTCACTGCTGGTGGCGATGTTTCTAGCACTAGTGAGCAGCGTGGATGACATCATTCGAGATCGGGTACTGCTCAACCGCGAGCGGAATTTAACGGTGCGTCTTCCGTTTTACATTCTCGCAAAACTCGGAACCTTGAGTTTGTTCAGCGCGGTGCAATGCGCACTTTTCGTCGCGGTGGGAAACTCCATTTTGGAAGTCAGAGGGATGTTTTTCCCGTACTGGTATTTCATGTTTATCACCGCGCTAAGCGGTCTCACACTCGGTCTATTAGTCTCTTCACTAGCGAGTTCTAGCAAGATGGCGGCGAACTTTGTTCCCCTCGTTTTGATCCCTCAACTTATTTTCAGTGGCGCGCTGGTCAAGTATGAGGAGATGAATCGCGACCCTGATCTGCTCTACAGCTTGCAACGCTGGTTCGTGCAAAATCCCGATCCCAAAAATCCCGACGCTGCGGCGCGCGAAGCCGCTGAACGCAAGCTCCGTATTCCCGCTGTCTCGCGTATAGTAGCGACTCATTATAGTTATGAAGCGCTCATTGTAGCGCAGGCGAAACTCAATCCCCTCACCCGCCGACAGGATGCCCTCCAGGAGGAAATCGACTTTCTTGCCAAACGGAAAAGTCGAACTCCCCAAGAGAATAAGCGGCTTGAGGATCTTAAGCAGACGCTGATTGAAGTCAGCCTGTTGCACTCCGATTCCGGAGGAGATTTGGATAAACGCATGCGTGGCGCGGACCGCGTCCTAGGAGGAAAGAGCCTGCAGGAAAGCGGGTTGGCCTCTGCAGGAACAAGACTCACGGCGCAGAGGCGTTACACCAATCAAAAAGTCGGGGAAATGGTGTACAAAGCTGAAACCGAGCAGAACGATTATCGTTTAGACCGCAAAGTGAACGTATTTTTCAGCCCGGACAAATACCTATGGGAAATGCGGGTGAGTGTTTACGTGTGGAACAGCCTCGTGCTCCTGCTCTCGAGCGTGGCGCTCCTCACGCTGTTAAACTTTATTTTAAGCCGCCAGTTGCGCCCTTCCGGCCGCGCGGCACTCGAACAGTAGCCACTCGCGGCGCAGCAAAAAGGGCACGCCCCTCGCAGGGAGTGCCCTTTCATGTTTTGCGCTGACCACGTAAACTTAGCGCTGATCAATCGGTTTGACTACCTTGCCCACTTCCGGTCCAGTGTACTCGCTTAGAGGACGATACAAACGATTGTCCGCCAACTGTTCCAGCACGTGGGCAGTCCATCCTGCAGTGCGTGAAATGGCGAAAATTGGAGTGAACAAATCCGTGGGAATTCCAAGCGAATAATAAACCGTAGCCGAGTAAAAATCCACGTTCGCGTTCAGATGCTTTTTCTCACGCATCACCGTGGCGATGTGCTCGCTCATGCGGATCCACTTCGGCTCGCCGAGTTGGTCAGTCAACTTGACAGCCATGTCGCGCAAATGCGGCGCGCGCGGGTCCAGAACCTTGTACACACGGTGACCGATACCCATGATTTTTGCCTTTTTGGCAAACTGCTCTTCCAACCAAGCATCGACTTTGTCTTCGGAGCCAATTTCCTGAAGCATATGAATCACGCCCTCATTAGCGCCGCCGTGAAGGGGGCCCTTGAGAGTGCCGATCGCCGAGGTGATCGCCGAAAACATGTCGCTCAAAGTGGCCACAGTGACACGCGCGGAGAACGTGCTGGCGTTCATTCCGTGGTCTGCGTGGAGCACATAGGCAACGTCTAGCGTGGCGGTGGCTTCTTTGGTAGGCTCCTCCCCGTTAATGAGATAAAGAAAGTGCGCGGCCTCACTCAAATCCTCACGGATGGGGGGGAGATCTTTGCCTTGGCGAATGCGATGAAAGTATGCGGCGATCACTCCGATCTTCGCGGTGATGGCCACGGCGCGCTCGTAGTTTGCGTGGTCGCCAGTGGCATGATCGAAGAGCCCCAGCATGGAGACACCGGTGCGGATGACATCCATCGGGGCGGCCGTGCGGGGAGTCGACTTAAGGAAGTCGATGATTTCCGAGGGCAGCGAACGCTCTGCACGCAACGCACTGGTGAGCTTGTAAAGCTGTTCAGTGTTGGGAAGTTCGCCGTGCCAAAGCAGGTGAATGGTTTCCTCGAAGCTCACTTTCCCAGCGAGTTCGTCGATGTCATAACCAGCGTAGATCAACTGTCCAATATCACCGCGCACATCCGATATGGAGGTGGAGTTGGCTACGATTCCTTCTAGTCCCTTGGCTACAAGCGTCATAATTAATCGAGTGTTGTTATCTAAATTGAGACTGCGTGAGCAACAGCGGAGAACTTCTAAAGTTTGCCCCAATGCCGCAACAAAGTCTCTGCCATCACAGAGGGTGTTTCTGCAACAGCAATCCCAGCAGCTTTCATCGCGGCTATCTTACCCTCAGCGGTTCCTTTGCCACCAGAGACGATTGCTCCGGCATGCCCCATGCGCCTTCCCGGAGGCGCCGTAGTGCCCGCAATGAAGCCCGCAATCGGCTTTTTGCAGTGCTCCGCAGCCCACTGCGCAGCCTCCTCCTCAGCACTGCCGCCGATTTCACCAATCAAAATAATCGCCTCCGTCTCAGGATCCTCATTAAAAAGACGCAACACGTCCAGATGAGAAGTGCCGTTCACTGGGTCACCGCCAATCCCGACGCAGGTGGACTGACCGTAGCCACGTGAAGTAAGCTGCCACACTGCCTCATAAGTAAGTGTACCAGAACGTGATACAACGCCAACGTTACCCCGCTTGTGAATGTAACCCGGCGCAATCCCAATCCGACATCCCCCGTGAGAATGCTCCCCCTCGCCCGGTGTCACAATGCCGGGACAATTCGGCCCGATAAGCCGAGTCGCACTTCCTTGCATCTTTTGCTTCACGCGAATCATGTCGTTAATCGGAATACCTTCGGTGATCGCGACCACGAGGTCTAAGTCGGCATCGACACATTCCAAAATAGCGTCCGCAGCGAAAGGCGGAGGCACAAATACGGTCGAAACTGTCGCGCCAGTCTGGTGGGCGGCTTCCTCGACGGTATCGAAAATTGGAACCTTATGGGCGCCATGTTCAAAAAATTTTCCACCCTTACCAGGAGTGACACCGGCGACGATTTGAGAGCCGTAATCCAAGGAGAGCTGCGCATGTCTAGCGCCGAAACTGCCCGTGATGCCTTGAATCAGAACGCGGGTTTGAGAAGTGACAAGAATTGACATAAAATTGAGCCTGTTTGGTTTAGGCTGCGTGAACAGCGGCTACGATTTTTTCTGCGGCGTCTTGCATGGACGAGGCGCTTTGCAGGGCGAGTCCACTTGCAGCCAGCGTCTTCTTTCCAGCGTCCACGTTGTTACCCTCTAAACGCACAACCAGAGGGATTTGGAGCGCAGTCTCACGGGCGGCATCCACGATTCCGTGGGCAATTACATCGCAATCCATAATACCCCCGAAAATATTCACCATAATCCCCTTCACAGCCTGATCGCCCAGAATGATCTGAAACGCCGCGCTTACCTGCTCCTTGGTAGCGCCGCCGCCCACATCCAGAAAGTTTGCCGGCCGACCTCCACAATGCTGAATGATGTCCATCGTGGCCATCGCCAAACCCGCACCGTTGACCAAACAGGCGATATTGCCGTCCAATCCGATGTAGTTGAGGTTGAACTCACTAGCGGCCACTTCGCGGGGATCCTCTTCCGCCTTGTCGCGCATCGCTAACACAGCGGATTGCCGGTAAAGCGCATTGTCATCAAAGTTAAACTTCGCATCCAACGCCAAGAGCCGACCATCCGGAGTAACCACCAACGGATTAACCTCCACCAAAGTGCAGTCCGACTCGATGAAGCAACGGTAAATGGCGAGAAACAATTTCGTCGCCTGAGTCATCAGCGAGCCTCGCAAGTCCAAGGCTGCCGCAATTTTACGAGTCTGGTACGGCTGCAGCCCTAGGAGCGGATCCACGGGAATACGGATGATCTTCTCGGGCGAATGTTCCGCCACGGCCTCGATGTCCATACCGCCTTCGGTACTGGCGATGATCATAGGGGCGCAAATGGTGCGGTCGAAAAGAATGGCGAAGTACAGTTCCCGCGAGATATCGACGGCCTCGGCAACGAGCAACTTGTTGACCTGACGGCCGTCGGGACCCGTTTGGTTGGTAATTAGCGCATGCCCCAACATTTGCTCAGCGAGATGCCTCGCCTCATCCGCCGTGTGGCAAACATGCACTCCCCCCTTAAACCCGTTGCTGAAAGTGCCTTTGCCACGACCTCCTGCGTGAATCTGTGCCTTCACGACGATTTGAGCCGCGCCCAGTTCTTTGACAATAGTTGCCGCCTCTTCAGGCGTGGAAGCGGCTTTTCCCAATGGGGAGGCAACACCGAATTTTTGGAACAATTCGCGGGCTTGGTACTCGTGGATATTCATGAACAGGTAGGGGAAACACTTACAAATCTGTGGAAACAGCGTGGTAGAGGCTTTCTGAGCTCTGGCAACCCTCACAAATCACGGGAGGAACGCACCGTTCTAAGCCGCCACAGCACAAATGAGCCCAAATTTGTAGTGGGTGCGCAGTGCGAGTTGCAAGGGAAGGTTTATTGCAACTCAGCAGGTTTAAGACTTTCAAAATATCGAAAACGTTGCGCTGCGCTGCAGGAATTTGAATGGAGGCCAAGCTTTTCCAGCCCGCGAAGCAATTGAATTGTATAGCTTTTGTAAGCCTTTAGGCCCCGCAAAAACTATCCGCAACCACACAACTTAACATCTCCTACTATGCTATAAACAAGCTATTTAAATGATTAATTAACAAGCACTCCCAATACGCGCCAGCTTGCGTAAAACGCCAAACCATCAACTTATGCATTTTAGCCATATATCTCAAATCTAATGCAAGCTCCCCGTCTTAGCCCCACACACTCCACTCCTGCATTTTGCTAGAAAAATATTTGACTGCTGCGCTCACACTAAAGCAAGTGTGACCAGCAAGATTGAGAAAGGAGGGCCGTCGGGAAAGGTGGTTCTTATTGACGAATTTGACGAATGCGTTTGAAGCTATCTCCCTATGAAATTGCTTCCCCTTTTGAGCCTCATCCTTTTCCCCTTCGGCGCATTTGCCGCCGACAACGACTTCGTTTCCCTTTTTAACGGCAAAGACTTAGATGGATGGAAGGCCAGCGACAAGCCGGGCACATTCTCTGTGGAAGGAGGACGTCTAGTCGTTCACGGAGAGCGTTCGCACCTCTTTTACGATGGGCCAGTGGAGAATCATGATTTCAAGAATTTCCATTTGCGCGTGGAACTGATGACGCACCCAGGAGCCAATTCGGGAGTGTATTTCCAAACTCAATTCCAAGAAACAGGCTGGCCCTCAAAAGGCTTTGAGACGCAGGTTAATAACACCCACAAAGACCCCAAAAAGACTGCTGGATTGTACAATATCTCCGACAACTTCACCGCCCCCGCAGAAGACGGTCATTGGTTCGTGATGGAGATCATCGTCAACGATAAACACGTCGTCACCAAGGTCGACGGCAAGGTCATCGTAGACTTCACCGAACCCACTCCGCCCACGCCCCCGGAGAAGAATCCTGAACGCATCATCAACCACGGCACCTTCGCGATTCAAGGCCATGATCCCGCGAGTATCGTGGAATACCGCAAAATCGAAGTGAAGGTTCTGAAGTAACCTGCACCCTCTCATCTCCAAATCTTCGACCCATGCGTTCCCTCTTCTTTCAAACCTCCGTGCTGTTGCTTTCAACCCTGGTTTTTGCGGCTGCGGCTGACCCAAACCATCTTTCTGAACAAGAAGCCGCAGCGGGATGGAAACTGTTGTTTGACGGGAGCAGCACCGCTGGTTGGGTGGCGCTTGGCACGACGGCTTTTCCCACAAAGGGTTGGAGTGCTGTGGATGGCACCTTACGTCACGAAAAGTCCGGCGGCGGCGGAGATATCGTGACGTCCGAAGCGCACTTGAATTTCGAGCTGACTTGGGAGTGGAAGATCGGGCAGAGCGGTAATAGCGGGGTGAAGTATAATTTACCCGACCCGAACAAGGCCGTCGGGTTCGAGTTTCAGATGCTAGATGATGAGCGACATCCGGATGCGGGTAAGGGACTCATCCACCAAACTGGCGCTTTATACGATTTGATCGAGCCCGATGCGGCGCGAAAGACCAAGCCTGCTGGGGAATGGAACCAGAGCCGTCTTTTGGTCGATGGAACGCACGTCGAGCATTGGCTCAACGGAGCAAAAACGGTGAGTTTTGAAATTGGCAGCCCGGAATTACTGGAGCGAATCGGAAAGAGCAAATACAAGAAAGCAAAGGGCTTTGGAATCAAGACTAATTCGCCGATTCTGTTGCAGGATCATGGCGACGAGGTGATTTTTCGCGATATCAAGCTGCGAGACCTGCCCGCGAAGTAGCGGTCAAAGTAGCTACTTGGAAGCGCCAGATTTTTTCGGGCTACCTTGTCACTTTCCTTGCTTTAGCGACAAAAGCAACGGGTGCAGAACTTTCCAGACATTTTCGGCAACTTTTATCTGCCCCTCCTCAGTGGGATGGATGAGATCAGCCTGATTCATCTCGGGAATTCCACCGACGCCTTCCAACAAAAACGGCACCAGAGGCGTGCCGTTTTCGGCCGCGACCTTTGGAAATAACGCCTCAAACGCCTGTGTATAAGGCGCTCCATAATTCTCGGGCATGCGCATCCCAGCCAAGATCACGACGGCCGTGGGGCATTTGCTGCGAATCAAGCGAATGATGCCGCCCAAGTTTGCAGCCGTCTCCTCTGGTGGAATGCCTCTTAACCCGTCATTTCCGCCCAAAGCGATGACACACACGGCCGCGCCGGGTCCCAGCACCCACGCGATACGCCGTAAACCTCCGGCGGTGGTGTCCCCACTGACTCCCGCTCCAACAATCTCGAATGGAAGTTTTTCCTGCTCAATTTTGCGCTGTAAAACCGCAGGAAAAGCCTGAGAACGCTCCAAGCCGTAGCCCGCCGTAATTGAATCTCCAAAAACCACCACCCTGCGGGTGGTCACCGCTCCTAAGCCAGCGACCTGAGCTTCCTCACAGAAACCCGTTTGTGCGAAAAGCACCAAGCCAAGCAGCCAAAGTCCCACCAACTTGCATTGCGCGTTCATAAGAATCTCCTCTTAGTATAACTTATGTGCGACATTGTCGCTATGGCTGAACTTGATCGTTCTTTGAACACAGCAACTCCAAGCGCGCCGGTGTTAGAGGTGCGGGGCCTCTCGAAAACCTATCAGGACGGCGACCGTTCGCTGACAGTGCTGGAAAATGTCAGCCTGGATGTGCACCACGGTGAGACGTGCGCGATCGTCGGTCCGTCTGGGAGCGGCAAAAGCACACTTCTGGGCCTGTGCGCCGGCTTGGACGATCCCACCTCTGGGAGCGTGCGCTTAGACGGTTTGGTTCTAGAGACGCTAGCCCAAGACGGGCGCGCTGCGCTTCGGGGACGCAGCGTGGGGTTTGTGTTTCAAAACTTTCAACTGATTCCAACGCTTACAGCCCTAGAAAACGTACTAGTTCCCATGGAATTACGTGGTGAAAACAATGCCCGCCCCGAGGCAGAAGCGCTCCTCGAAAAAGTCGGCCTGGGGGGGCGCCTTACGCATTATCCCCACCATCTCTCCGGCGGAGAACAACAGCGAGTGGCGCTCGCAAGGGCATTTGTGCGCCCACCCAAAATCCTGTTCGCCGACGAGCCCACGGGAAACCTGGACGCCGCCACAAGCGATGTCATCGTAGAGATGCTCTTCGCCCTCAAGCACGAAAATGGCACGGCGCTGGTTCTCGTCACCCACGACGACTCACTGGCGGCGCGCACCGGACGCATCATCAGAATGCACGCGGGACGGATTGTGTCGGACCAACGAGGTTCTGCATGAACGCGGCCACCACGCCCACGTTAAAGCCCACGCTGTTTCGTGCGTTGCTCCACCGCTGGACTTGGATTATGGCCCTGCGCGACGGGCGCAGTCAGCGCGGGCGCCTGGCACTTTATGCGCTGTCCATTGCTGCGGGAATTTGCGCGCTAACGGCCATCCACACGCTAAAAGCGAGCGTCCAAACCGGGATTGCCACTCAAACAAAATCCCTTCTGGGAGCTGATTTACTCATCTCATCGAGGCGCCCCATCCCAGAGGAGAGCCTTTCAAAGCTCGCCCCTTGGCTCAGTGCGATGGGCAAGGAAACCGCGTTTTCCTCCATGTTGAGCCTGCCCTCCGGCGAGCGTTCGCGCCTCGTGCAAGTGCGGGCCATCGAAGGTGGCTATCCGTTTTATACCACGGTAGAAACCGAACCACCTGAGGCGTGGCAACGGCTACAAACCGAACGTGGGATCATTGTTGAAACATCTCTTTTAGAGGAATTCGGACTCAAAGTCGGTCAAAGCTTTAAGCTGGGCGCCCTTGAGTTACCCATTCTTGGCAGCCTTCGTAACGGAATGCCACGCAGCAACCGTTTCAGCGGATTCGCCCCAGAAGTCTTCCTGCGCCATGCCGATTTGGAGGCCACAGGACTGGCGGGAGCGCAGAGTCTGGTCTTCCATCACCGCGCCTTGGAATTGTGGCCTGAAAGCGCGGCGCAGCGACAGGCGACTATCGCTGCGATCAAGCGGGTGTTTCCAGGGGAAGGCGTCCAATTCCAGACGCCCGAAGAGCGCGAGGAAGCCATCGGAGAGAGCCTCAATAGGATGCAGGAGTTTCTGGGTATCATGGCGTTAGTGGCGCTCGTGATGGGCGGCATTGGAGTGGCGGGGGCCATTCATACGCACGTGCAGCGGCGAATTCCAACGGTGGCGATTTTGCTGTGCTTGGGCTGTCCGACCCAGTGGGCATTTGGCATTTATCTGGCACAGGCGATGACAATCGGGCTGTTAGGAACCTGCGTAGGTGCACTCAGCGGAGGGGTTTTGCATGGCATTGTGGTGCATTTTTTCGGGAATACTCTGCCTTTTGTCGTCGCCATTTGGCCCCAACCGTTGGTCGTTCTGGAAACCGCTAGTGCGGGATTCGTACTTTGTTGCGGGTTTGCGCTGCTGCCGTTGCTGCGGATTCGAGACGTGTCCCCGGGGGCGACTCTGGGGGAGCGGCAAGTCGAGAGACGCTCCGGAGTCAGCTTAGAGAGCGGCGTTTACCTGCTTTTAGCGGGATTGGTTTGGAGCGTCGCGCGCCTCAATGGCACGACGTCTTTACGGGCGCTTTGGCTCACAGGCGCGCTGGCTCTCGCCTTCGCGGCGCTCACTCTCGCGGGCCATGGTTTGATGTGGAGCACGCGCCTTCTCGTTCGTCCGACTTGGCCGTATCTCCTTAGGCAGGGGATTTCTAACTTGTTTCGTCCACACAACCAGACGTTGCTATTTCTCCTCTCGCTGGGACTTGGCGTCTTTTTGCTTCTCACGACATGGTTTACACGAAGCTTGGTGCTAACCCAACTGCGCATCGACGACCGCGATTCCCAAGCAAACCTTTACCTCGTGGACGTGCAACCTGATCAGGTCACCACCGTAAGCGGCCTTTTGGAGGAACAAGGGCTCCCCGTGTTGCAAAGCGCCCCGATGGTTTCCATGCGCATCGAGTCGGTCAAGGGCCAACGCCTCGCCGCTCTGGCTGACGTCCACGCGCCAGAAAGTCCCACCTCAAAGCCCACTAAACCAGCGTCCGTACGCAAAGTGCCTCGCTGGGTCATAGAGCGAGAGTACCGCTCCACATACAGAGACACCGTCAATTCCGACGAGACAATCGTCGCCGGCGAGTGGCCGCCTGCGCCAGTGGCGACAGAGGCACCAGCACCGATCTCGTTGGAGCAAAAGCTAGCGAGCGACCTCGGCGTAGGCATTGGCGACGAAATGGTTATGGACGTGCAAGGGGTTCCTATGCGAGTCCAGATCGTCTGCTTGCGCAAGGTGGATTGGAGTAAGTTTAACCTAAATTTCTTCATGGTTTTCGCCCCCGGAGTGCTGGAAAATGCGCCCCAATTTCACCTCTTCAGTACTCGAGTTCCCTCGGCGCGCATTGCAGGCCAGTTGCAACGCGCCCTTCTTCAACGCACCCCAAACGTCAGCTCGGTGGACCTCACCTCCATTCTGGCAACTGTCCGTCGCATATTAGAAAAAGCCGCGCAAGTCATTCAGTGGCTGGCCGGCTTTAGCATCCTTGCTGCCCTGCCCATTCTGGCCGGAGCACTGCTCAACGGAAAGGAACAGCGTGTGAAGGAGAGTCTGCTTTTGCGCACGCTTGGAGCCTCGGAAATTCAGGTGCGTAACATCGTGCTGGTGGAGTATGCAAGTTTAGGGACCCTCTCTGCAGTCAGCGGCATCCTGCTCGCGCTGGCTGCACAGTGGGCGGAAGCCAAATGGATTTTTAAAATGCCACTCCAACATGAAATGTTGCCAATACTCCTGGCTCTAAGTGCAGCGTGTGGCGGCTCCATCGCGGCTGGTTTATGGCTGACACGCGGCGTCTGCAACCGCCCGCCTTTGGAAGCATTACGTCAGGAGAGTTAAAAGGCTCTAGCAACTACACATTGCACTCCAGAGCAGTGAGCGAGTGGCTTTTAAATCCGTCATGGTTACTTGAGATGGAGTCACCTGAATGTTACTTTCCGTTTTATGGCTCAACGGATAAGAAAGCTTTCAACAATGAAAGCGCACCCTGCATCTCACTTTATCTCAAGGGAACTTAGCTGGCTGGAGTTTAACCAACGCGTACTTTCCGAATCGCTGAATCACGAAAACCCACTCCTCGAACGGGTCAAGTTTTTCTGCATCGTCAGCTCAAATCTTGACGAGTTTTTCGAAGTACGCGTTGCTGGACTTAAACAGCAAATCGAGAGTGATGTCGTGGAGCGCTCCGTAGATGGGCGCACTGCCAGCGAAAGCTTCCGCGCACTGCACGAGCGTGTGAGGGCGATGATGTCCCAACAATTTAAGTGCTGGAGGGAGGATTTGGTGCCGAACTTGGCGAAAAGTAACATCCGTTTTTTGCGTCCCGATGGACTGGATGACAAGCGATCGAACTGGCTGCATGAATACTACCAGCAACAAGTTCGCCCTGTGCTGACACCTCTCGGAATTGACCCAGTGCATCCGTTCCCACAGTTGCTCAACAAGTCGCTCAATATCATCCTGCAACTGGAGATTGAGAAGGACGGTGCAGTCTCCAAAAGACTCGCCGTAGTGCAGGTTCCTCAAGTTCTACCCCGCTTGGTTCGCTTACCCGGCGAAGACGAACACCGCGAGTATATTTTCCTCGGCCACCTGATAGGCCACTACCTAGCCGACCTATTCCCAGGAACCAAGATCTTAGGCTACTGGCACTTCCGTGTCACCCGCAACAGCGAACTCTACATCGACGAGGACGACGTCCGCAATCTACTCAGTGCCGTAGAGCAGGAATTGCACAACCGCCGTAAAGGTGCCGCCGTGCGCCTTGAGGTCGACCAGTCCATGCCGTCGGAGATCTCCCAGTACTTGCTGGAAAACCTCGATCTCACCGAAGAAGACCTCTACCGCATTGACGGGCCACTCAACCCAGTGCGCCTCATGGCAATCTGCTCTGGCGACCACTCTCCGGAACTGCGCGACGCCACATTTGTTGCGCCAGTCGCATCCTCCCTACGCGACGTTCAAGACTACTTCGCGGCGATTCGGCAAAAGGACATCCTGCTGCATCACCCTTACGAAAACTTCAGCAGCGTTGTCGAGTTCCTCGAACAGGCCGCTCGCGACCCGCACGTGCTCGCTATCAAGCAGACACTTTATCGCACTGGCGGGGACGCTCGGATCGTCGGTGCCCTCATGAGCGCCGTTCGTAACGGCAAACAAGTGACTGCGGTGACCGAATTAAAAGCGCGCTTTGATGAAGCGAATAACATCCTCTGGGCCCGCCGCTTAGAAGAGGCTGGCGTGCACGTCGTCTACGGTATGGCACATCACAAAGTGCACTCCAAAATGGCATTGGTCGTGCGGCGGGATGAAGACTGCATTCGCCGCTACCTCCACCTCGGAACGGGTAATTACAACCCTTCGACAGCGAAGATTTACACGGATATTTCCTTGTTCACCGCACGACCTGCTTTCGGGGAAGACTCGACGAATTTGTTCAATTTACTCACCGGCATTGGGCAATTTCAAGGAGCCTCCAAGCTGCTCATCGCGCCCTTCACGCTGCAGGAGCGCATCATGACGATGATCCACGCCGAGACGGAGAACGCCAAGGCAGGCAAACCTGCCAAGATTGTCGCGAAGATGAACGGCTTGGTGGATCGTGAAATCATCGAAGCCCTCTACGCCGCCTCCTGCGCAGGGGTGCAAATCGACCTCATTATTCGCGGGATCTGCTGTCTGCGCCCTGGCGTTCCCGGAGTGAGCGAAAACATTCGAGTACGTTCCATCGTAGGCCGTTATCTGGAGCACAGCCGCATTTATTATTTTGGCAATGCTGGTCATCCATTGGTTTACGTCGGAAGCGCCGACTGGATGCCGCGCAACCTTTACTCACGCGTGGAAGTTGTTTTCCCAATTGAGGAAGCCTCTCTCAAACAGCGTGTCATCGAAGAAATCCTCCACAGAATGTTGGCCGACAACACCAAAGCCTGGATACTCCAACCTGACGCCTCCTACCGGCAAGAGTCACCCGGCGATGGAGATGCGCACAATTCCCAAGCTGAATTCATGGAAATCGCAGCTCCCACCACACGCAAAAAAGCGGTTCGCGAACAGACACGCGAGAAGCTCGCAGTGAAAAAGAAAACGACCTCGAAGCGTGCGACTAAGTAACTGCCTGCCAGACCAATGCGCAGTTCGATACCCACAACTGACGCGCCGCCCTGCAAAAGGCGGCGAGTCAAAAAGCAAGCAAGTCACTTTAGTTGCGCCGCTTAAGCACCAAACGCTTCAATCGTGAAGCGTGCGGAGTACTCCAAGTCGTGATTTCGGGATCCTCGGCGAATGCGTTATGAATCAGACGCCGCTCGTACGCATTCATAGGCTCCAGTTCCAAGGGAGTGCCCGTGCGGCGGACAGTTTCGGCTAAATTTCGGATGCGAGCGACCAACTCGTGTTCCTGCATAGCCCGGTAATGCTCCACGTCCACTTGGATTTTCGGGGCATCATTATCTTGAGCCTGCAACATACGGTTGAGCAGGATTTGGATTTCCTCCAGCACGTGCCCGTCCCGTCCGATCAGACGATCCTTTTCCGCGCTATACACTTGCAGCGTGATAGAGTTTTCCGTGCGGGTTTCTTCCACCTGACAATAAAACCCCAACAAGCTGAGCATCGTTTCCAAGGTTTCTCGAGGGTCCAAATTCATAAGAGCAGACGCCTTTCCACGTCGGCCTATGATTGCGCCGAAGTTAGCTCGCCTGCAAGCCTTCGCGCTGCTTGCGATTAGTGATCAGCAACTGGACGATGGTGAAAATGTTTTGCACGGTCCAATACAAGGCCAAACCAGACGCCTGATTGTAGCAGAACATGACAAAAATTAACGGCATGAACATGAAAAGCCGCTGCTGCATGGGATCCCCCGTCTTGGGCGAAAGCTGCATTTGCAGGAACATGGTAGCCGCCATAATCAAGGGCAGCACGTTGACCGGATAGCCCCCTAAGACCGCCACAGTGTCGGGCTGCGAAAGATCGTGCACCCACAAAAAAGGACTGTTACGCAGCTCAACTGCTTTGCCTAACATGTTGTAAAAACCGAAAAAGATCGGGATTTGGACAAACATCGGCAGACAGCCAGCCATGGGATTGACGCCGTGTTTTTTATACAAGGCCATCAACTCTTGATTCATACGCTGCGGGTCGTCGCTGTACTTCTCCTTGAGTACATTCATCTTGGGCTGCAATTCCTGCATCTTTTTCATCGAGGCAGTGGATTTATTTTGCATCGGCCACAGCAACGATTTGATCACGATAGTGAGCACGATAATCGCCCCAGCGTACGAACCGAGGATCCCATGCAACCACAACATGGACGCCAACAGGATTTTACTCACAAAGCCGAACATCCCAAAATCCAGCATCTGCTCCTGTCCAGCCCCCAACTCCTTAAGCAAATCAAACTCCCGCGGCCCAGCGTACACCGAAAACTTGCGCACCACTTCCTTGCCCGGTTCCAAAACGCTGGCTGGGAAACGCAACGCCCCGTCGATGGCAAACGGGACGACCCCATTGCCCGTCCGACCACTGGCTGCCCAATCGGCGATTGGCACCGAAAAACGCTTGGCCAGTGCCTCGGAGGCGGCCTCTCCCAATGGCGTCAGTAACGTGCCGTAATACTGGCTGGTCACGCCCACCCAGAGTATCTGACCGGCGTCGGTGTAAATGGGGCGCGGACTTTTACCGAAGCCCAGAAAGCCGCCACCTTCAAACCAGTTGATGTCCGTGTACTTGGCATCGCCTGCGCTAGAGCGGTTGAATCCCGTGTAAAGAGGTTGGTCATTGATGTGCAACGGCGAAGCAGAGCCCGCGCGAACGGCGTAGGAAGGGATAGTGAGGGGCGCTGATCCGTTATTCTTGAAGCGGACTTCTAGTTCGACCTGGAAACGGGCCGCGCCCGTCTGCTCGGCTTGCGGGAAGATAAAACGCTTTTCAATAGTGAACTGCCGGTTATCGGTCCGGCGGAAGGTGATGCTTTTGCGATCAGGGGCGACTTCTGTCTCAAACGGTTCGAGCACCGCCACGTCGAAGGTCTCGGTGAGAGCCCCGATAGGGATACCGCCGAATTCATTAAGCACGACGCACTTATCCCCCTCGGCCAAATGATTGAGTAGCTCAGCACGCTCCACTCCGCCGCCCAGATTCGAAAAAGTCCACTCGACTTCCTTAGTTTTGATCTTCTCCTGTACCTTGGGAATTACATTTGCAGAGGGCGCAATCTCGCCCACTGGAGCGGCGGGGGTTACGGCGGCAGACGGGGTAGCGGGAGGAGTAGCAGTAGCTGTCCCTTCGGTGGGAGATGTTGGGTTATTTGCGGCTGCCACCTGCGCTGCATGTTCCTGCGCCACACGCGCCTGCTCCATTTGTTTGGAGTAAAACACCTGCCATACCACCAAGACGATGATCGACAAGGCGATCCCAATTTTTCCAGTTCGATCCATAATAAAAATGTAGAATGTAAGTTAACGAGCCTCAGAGCCAACATTTCCCGAATTGGCTCCCGCCCTTGGCACCGGATCCAACCCCGCCCCGCCCCACGGATGACAACGCACCAAGCGCCGCACCCCCAAATAAAGCCCTTGCCGTGCACCATGTTGCTCCACCGCTTCTAGACAGTACCGCGAACAGCTTGGCTCAAAGCGACACCCGCTTCCAGGGCCGCCAATCCAGTGAAGTAACGGAGAAATTACCACCTGATAACTGCGGATGGCCGCCTTAAGGAACGTGCGCAAAATCGTCCTCACGCCTGTAAAACCCCCGCTCGCTTCGCCAGTTTACGCCACTCCGCGTTCAATTCCGAGAAAGACGCGCTCGCCGCCCTAAAACGCGCCACCGTCACACACCAAAACGTTCCGAGCAAAAACGGGTATTGCGCTTGCTGAATGTGCCGGATCCGACGGCGAACTCGGTTGCGCACTACCGCGCCGCCGACTTTGCGAGAGGTCACCACCCCGAATCGAGGCTCCAGCGGTCCCGCGTACTCAGGATCCATCGGGCGCCAAACGCCCAAAACCAGCCAACGTCCACTGAAAGAGGTTCCCTGTTCACGCACCCTGCGAAAGTCGCCAGAACGCTTCAACCTCGCAGGTTTTAGGGGAGCGCATTCCATGAGCCGGGGTGGCAAGTACTAAGCCAGCGAAATCCAGTAAAGAGAAGCCATTGAACCCAAACCTATCAGACGGAGAAAATAGCGGGCACAAAAATCGCCCGAGCGCCCAGCTACAACCAACCCACTCGGAGCCGACGTCTAAGACTAGACAGCCGGCCGCGAGTTTCCGAACTAGGCTACCTTTGCGGACTAGGCTACCTTGTGAGCTGCAGCACGGACCAATTTGGTCGCGGCGCGGAGGCTCGCCCGACGCTGTTTGCGCAACGCGAGCGCCTTGGCTGCGTTATTGTTCTGGTCCATCTGACGCTCAAAGTGAATTTCGACGCCCTTGGGGAGCAACCGCTTGCGGCCCTGTTGACGGCGACGGGACAAAATCGCGCGGCCGTTCTTGGTTTTCATACGGGTACGAAAACCGAATTGTTGTTTACGGGTGCGCTTGGACGGCTGGTAAGTACGTTTCATAACTCAAACTCTTCAGGGTGGACGTAAAAAGGGAGGGGGATCTTAGATGAGGGGCCCTTGATGTCAATCCTCAGGACCACACTAACTCACCATTTTTAAAGATTCGCCACTCAATCCCTCCTAAAGACGTCCGCCAACTCACATCTAGACTCTTCATAAAAATCTTTAAAGCACTATCGCCCAGTTGGAAATGCAGTCCCCGACGCATTTTTCCAAAATGCAACTCCGCTGCTGGGCTAATGTTTATGCTTTCCAACGAAACAATGCTGACTTGATTGTCTGCGTCTGAGAAAAGTCCCAATTACTCAATTGCTTCGTCCGCCATGCCTTCCTTTCTTCCAGCCGACATCCCCACTTGGGTTCCGGCATGCGCAGGATTTTACTTGCTGACCAGCATCTGGTTAGGATGGCGCCGAGGCTTGGTGCGAGAAGCGGCTTCCCTAATGGGGATTCTCCTTGGGGCGTATCTCGGTTTTTGGGCTGGCCCTTTCTTGGCACCTGCAATACCCGCGTTTGGATTTCCAGCGTTTCTTAAGCCCGTGCTCAGTGGAGTTGTTTTAGGATTACTTGCGTGGGGCGGCGTCATGATTTTCTCCTCCATTATTTTCCGCAAAACAGAAGAGCAAGCGTTTGGGCTTATCCGCTTCTTTTATGGAATCTCAGGCGCGGCGTTGGGACTGATTTCGGCGGTGACAATGCTGTGTCTCGGTGCCTGGGGGGTCCGCTGCTTTGGTAGTTTTGCCGAAGGGCTCCAACCCACTCCAGCTAAAGAACATCACGGTAAACCACTGCAAACTCGGGACAGCGAGTCAGCCCCACTCGTGTCTCTGAAAAAGGCCCTCGAAAACTCTCCAGTAGGCGATCTGCTCAACAAACTGGATCCCCTACCCCAAAACTTTTATCCACGCCTTCAGAAAGTTGCCCAACTGCTCACCAACCCGAAGGCAAAAGAGCGCTTCATGGCGGATCCCATCCTCGCGCCACTCTCTAAAAACTCGAAACTCCTCGCCCTTCAATCCGACCCTGCCCTTTTGGACTCACTCCAGTCCGGAGATCTTTGGAGTATTATCCGTAATCCCAAAGTACTCGCAGCCGCCTCCGACGCCCAGTTGCTCACCGCCCTGCGCGCCTCCGAACTGGACAAAGCCCTCGAGCGTGCACTGACTTCAGGAGGCGCACTCCCCGCTTCTCCAGAACCCGTCAAGGCTGCAAAAACGGTTCCTCTTACTCCACACGGCAAGCCTTAGTCAGGGCTCAGGCCGATTGCGAATGAGCGATTTCCTCTAGCAAAGCTCGGTTTAAGGCGATTCCCGCTTCAAAATTGGCCACCGGAAAATTTTCGTCCGGCGCGTGCGCACGGCAGTCTGGAAGCGCAAGCCCCAAGAGCAAAGTCTCCACGCCAAGGACGCGCTGAAAAGTGTTCACTATCGGAATGCTGCCTCCCTCACGGATCAGCGAGATTTCCTGCCCCGGCATAATCCGTGAAAGCGCACGCTGTGCAGCTTTGCCAAAAACCGAATGAGGATCCGTCAAATACGGCTCACCGCCATGACCCAGCTCCACCTCGAGGCGCACCCCGTCCGGACAATGAGCCTCCAAATGACGACGCACGTATTCCATAACGCTTTCCGGACGCTGACCCGGCACCAGTCGAAAAGTGAGCTTCGCGAAAGCTTCTTTAGGAATAATCGTCTTGGTCCCCTCCCCTTGAAATCCGCCGCCAAAGCCGTTGATTTCTGCCGTTGGCCGCCCCCAGATCCGCTCCAGCGCCGAATACTCGACCTCTCCGCCCAGCGCTGAGACGCCCGTCACCGCCTCAATTTGCGCCTCTCCAAAAGGCACTTTGGCCCACGCAGCCCGTTCCCACAGCTCCAAAGGGCGCACGCCATCGTAAAAGTTTGCGACCGCAACACGCCCCGTTTCATCGTGAAGTGTCGCCAAGAGCCGTGCCAAAACCGTCGCAGGATTGCGTACCGCGCCCCCGTAAATTCCAGAGTGAAGATCCACCGTGGGCCCCTTCACCCAAACTTCCATCGCAGCGATCCCCCTCAAACCGTAAGTGAGCGTCGGCATTCCGGGGGCAACCATCCCTGTATCCGAAATAGCGATCACATCGCACTGTAGTTCTGCCCTGTGCTCCAAAAGGAACGCTTCCAAATGCGGGCTGCCGATTTCCTCCTCGCCTTCCACCAGAAAAATCAGGTTCACCGGCAACTCGCCCTTTTCCGCCAAAACGGAGGCGACACCCTCGATGTGGGAGAAAATCTGTCCCTTGTTGTCTGCGGCGCCGCGAGCATAGATGACCGAATTGCGAATGGTCGGTTCAAAAGGCGGAGTGCTCCACGCGAGCGCCGGATCCTCGGGTTGGACATCGTAATGGCCGTAAATCAGGACGGTCGGACGCCCCGAACGATGTTCATTTTTCGCGAGGACCACGGGATGGCCCGCCGTAGGACGAATCTCGGATTCAAGCCCCATGGACTGGAGACGACGCGACAACCATTCCGCGCAGGCACCCACAGCCTCGGAGCGAGACGGATCCGTGGAGACGCTCGGGAAGCGCAGGAATTCAAAAAGTCGCTCAAGCGAAGAAGTGGACATTGGAAAATGGCTTGTTAAAGGGGGCTTCTAATGGTGGAAAGCGCAAACCGCGACACAGACAGCTAAAAGTGGCGAAGGCGGCTTGTATAAATCTTTGCATGATTAGCTTGGCCAGAAAACGCCGCACTCAGCCTCTGGCAGAACTTTTTTTAAAAAATTAAAGTTAACGACTAACAAAACCTTTGAGTAAAGATTTTCAAGTTATAGCGATTTGCTACGATTCACCAGACCACAGCCACGTTCTTAAACTCATCTAATATCCATGGACTCGAAACCATCTCCCCATTCGACGCCTTTTGCAAAGCCTTCGCGCCGCGAATTTCTGTACGCAGGACTCGCAGGTGGCCTCGGGCTGACCATGGGCGACCTTCTGAAATTGCGTGCGGCAGAAGCTAAAGAGGACTCACCTCTGATCGCCAAGGCAGATTCTCTCATCCATATTTACCTTCCGGGTGGCTGTGCAGCCCAGGAAACTTGGGATCCCAAGCCATTGGCGCCAATGGAGTACCGTGGCCCACTCAGCACCGTGGACACCTCTATTCCCGGTATTAAGTTTTCTCAGTACATGAAGAACACGGCGAAGATCGCCGACCGTCTCACCGTAGTGCGTTCCATGACCCACGGGGAAGCCGCCCACGAACGCGGCACCCACAACATGTTCACAGGGTACCGCCCGTCGCCCGCCTTACAGTACCCATCGATCGGTTCAGTAGTGTCACACGAACTAGGCTCACGCAACCAGCTGCCTCCCTACGTTTGCGTGCCCAACGTCGCCAACGAGTTCGCGGGCACTGGCTACTTGTCCACCGCCTTCGGCCCCTTCGCTCTGGGTAGCGAGCCTGCAGACGCCGCGTTCAAGGTACGCGATCTTTCGCTCCCAACGACGGTTTCTCCAGAGCGCTTCGAGCGTCGGCGTTCCATCTTGGACACGGTGGATTCCCATTTCCGCTATCTCGAACAATCTGACGCACTACGTTCAATGGACTCCTTCTACGAGGCAGCCTACGCAATGATCAGTTCGCCCAGCGCCCGTGAAGCGTTTAATTTGGCCTCTGAACCCGCCGCCCTCAAGGACTCCTACGGCCGGAATGTCGCCGGTCAGCGTCTGCTCATGGCGCGTCGTCTAGTGGAAGCTGGGGTGCGTACGGTTTCCGTAACTTTTGGCGGTTGGGATCACCACACAAACATCGCTAGGGCGATGGAGACCAATGCTGTACCGTTTGACCAAGCATTCGCCGCCCTCATCACTGATTTGGAACAGCGCGGCATGCTGGAGCGCACGCTCGTCATGGTCAGCTCCGAGTTCGGACGCACGCCCAAGATCAACAAGGACGCTGGTCGCGATCACTGGCCGCGTGTTTTCTCTGTGGCCTTCGCAGGTGGCGGCTTCAAGAGGGGCCTCATTTACGGTTCCTCCGACGCCACTGGTGCTGAACCTGAGTCTAACCCGTTGTCAGTCGAAAACATGGCTGCGACGGTGTTCAACCAACTTGGGATTCGCCCCAACTCTTATCTCAACGCCCCAGGTGGACGGCCCGTGATGATCGTCAAGGACGGTCAAGTCATGAGCGACCTCATCGCCTAAGCGCGAGCCTGCTCTTAAAAGACGGAATCTGCGCGGGGGCACGGAGATTTGATGAGCACTTGGTTTACAGCCATTTGCCACTGATTCTTCCAGCCCCCTCGTCCCTCTTACAGTCTTGTTGCTCTCGGTCGACAATCCCGCGTAACACTTTCTTTATATACATTTGCCAGCAGGTTTCCCAATGAAGAACCGCTAGGGTTCCAGCAAGCATCTGAGTCACCAGATCACCCCAAAAAACCGTACCTAACGCACCTTATGCAGGATCGTTCTCCCACCGAGCCCACCCTCCAACCTCTCCTTGCGCGGCCCTCTGTCTTGGCGGCAGCCATCGCGACAGTACTTGCAGGAAGTTTGCCATGCATGAACGTCCCCGCACGGGCTGGAACGCCTCGCGTGCAAACCGCTTTTCCTGCGGTAGCACAACGCGGCACTGAGCAAGACGTTGTTTTCACTGGCTCGGGACTCTTGGATGCGCGCACGGTCCTGTTCGATGCTCCGGGCTTCGAGGTCACCACGGTCAAAAAGGAGGCCAACCGCTTCACCGTCAAAATTCGAGTGCCAGCGGACGCCGACTTGGGAGAACACCATTGCCGTGTCGTGACAGGATCTGGCATCGCAGACTTGCGTATATTTTTGGTCACTCCATTTCCCGTGGTTCAGGAAAGCGATCCAAAGACACCGGCGCGCGTGGCCGCATTAGAAGCTGCCAAGCAACTAAGAGCTGCCAAAATAGAGGCTGCCCGAGTTGCAAAACTAGCGGCTGAAGCAAAGCCGGCAGCCCCTGCGGCAACACCTGCCCCGGCAACACCAACCGCTCCAACTCCTGCGCCTGCCCCAAATCCCGCAGTTGCCCCGGCACCCACAGCGCAAGCACCTGTCGCAGCGACGCCCCCCCAAGCTCCGGTCGCACCTGCTCCCAAGCCAGTGGCCCCCGTTGTCCCGACTGCGCCGGCGGGTTCCGTTCCTCAACTCATCGAGTTGAACACCACTGTCTACGGACGCACTCAAGGCGAGGACGCCGACACCTACGCCGTGGAGCTTCAAAAAGGCCAGCGCCTTAGCGTCGAAGTCCTTGGACTTCAGCTCCAAACCCAGGCACCGTACGATCCTGAGGTGATCCTGCGCAACCCTGCTGGGGCGGTGGTTAAAAACGTCTCCGGAACGACTTTTGGCCGTGGTAATCCTGTTTTTTCGTTGGAGGCTCCCGAAGCCGGCATGTTTACAATCACCATCCGAGACTCCACTCGCGCGGGTGCCGGTGACTGTCAGTACGTCATGCACGTCGGAGACTTTGCCCGCCCTGTCGCCGCAATTCCCAGTGGAGGCGCTGCGGGAAAAGCCACCGCATTCACGTTGTTGGGCGACGCCAAAGGGCCAATCAAAGTGACGGCAAACCCCGGCAACACACTGGACTCAATGGGCGGCATTTTTCCGCTGAACGAGGGAGTTGCCCCGACGCCCACTCCCATGAACGTTCGCGTTAGCAACCTCCCTAATGTGCTTGAAAGCGGTTCCCAAGTGGCGGCTCCCATCCAAGCTGTCGGGCCTGCGACCCCACTGCCCGCAGCCTTCAACGGAGTACTTTCAGAAAGCAAGGAGACCGATTACTTCCGCTTTTCTGCAAAAAAAGGTTCTATCTACGAATTCAACGTCCGAGGCCGCGTCGTGCGCTCCCCAATTGACAGCGTCATCGACGTTTTCGACGCCAAAGGCACGCGCCTCGGCGGCAACGACGACAACGGTTCCCCTGACAGCTTCCTGCGCTGGACTGCCCCAGCGGACGCTGAGTTTATCTTGGGCGTCCACGACCAATTGCAGCGCGGCGGACCGCTCTTCACCTACCGCGTTGAAATCACCCAAGCCACGCCGCGGGTGAAAATGTACCTGCCCGAGATGGTGCTGAACAATAATCAGGATCGGCGCGCGATCGTCGTGCCTCGTGGGAATCGCTTCGCCACTTTGGTGCGAATCAAACGAGAAGACTTCGCAGGCGCAGTCGCCCTCGATGCTCTTAACTTGCCACCCAATGTGCAAGCCGACTCCGGTCCGCTGGACAAAACGGTGGACGCCATCCCTATGGTGTTTCGCGCGGAGGAAACCGCGCCGTTGACCGAGCGCTTTATTTCCATGACTGGCACCGCGCTGGATCTTGGAGAGGCACCGGCACCGTCGTTCCAGATTGAGCATCTCGTCAACATTTGCGAAAACGGGAACCAAAAGCCGTACTACACCTTCAAAGAGACCGCCTTCGCCATGGCGGTCACCGACGCGATTCCCGCGCAAATTGATGTCGTCGCTCCGAGTGCGGCGGCTCTGCGCGGAGGTACGTTCCCGCTGAAAATCCGAGTCACCCGGAAGCCAGAATTCAAAGGTCCATTGGAGCTATCCCTGCTTTTTGCCCCTCCCGGAGTGGCAACAGGAGGTTCAGTTAAAATTCCGGCAGAAGCCAACGAAGGAACATTCAACCTGAGCGTCAATGCGGAAGCGCCCCTCAAGAAATGGAAGCTTTGTGTCACGGCAAATGCTGATTTCGGCAAGGGCGTCACTTGGTTTAGCTCCGACTTATTTGATTTTGAAGTAGCCGAAGCGCCCTTCTCAGGCACGCTGGTGCGCACCTCAATTCCCCAAGGTGGGACGGGTCAGATTAAATTAAAGTTAGAACAGAAGTCGGAGTTTGAAGGAAAAGCCCATGTTGAGCTTCTTGGACTCCCCAACGGCGTTTCCGCCCAACCTCAGGAGATTGACTCCCAGTCCAAGGAGGTTTTTTTCGCCATCACGGCTAAGCCAGACGCCGCTCTTGGCATTCAAAAGCAGGTGACCGCACAGTTCACCATTGTGAAAAACGGACAACAACTCACCGCAAATTGCGCCACCGGTGGCTTAATTCGTGTTGACCGTGCGGATCCCGCCGCAGCAGCTCCAGTGGCCGCCGCGCCAAAACCGCAAACGCCAGCGACTCCTGCCGTTGCTGCGCCCACACCCGCACCAACTGTTGCCGCTCCTGCGCCTCCCGCGCCAGTGGCCGCTGCATCCAAGCCGCAAACGCCAGCGACTCCTGCCGTTGCTGCGCCCACACCCGCACCAACTGTTGCCGCTCCTGCGCCCGCCGCTCCTATGGCCGCTGCGTCCAAACCGCAAACGCCAGCGACTCCAGCCGTTGCTGCGCCCACACCCGCACCAACCGTTGCCGCTCCTGCGGCCCCCGCGCCAGTGGCCGCTGCGTCCAAGCCGCAAACGCCAGCGACTCCTGCCGTTGCTGCGCCCGCGCCAACCGTTGCCGCTCCCGCGCCCGCCGCTCAGACTGCTCCGGCTTCAGTCCCAAAACCAGCAGTGTCCGCAGCCCCCGAGCCCGCTAAAGCCCAGCCGACTAACGCCCCAACAGCCCCAGCTCCCCCTGTAACCGCCCCTTCGACTCCGGCCCAAGCTACCTCAGCCCCCGTTGCAAAATGAACTCTTCCGCTAAACTGCTCCGCTATGCCGGCTTATTCTTAGCCCTTCCCTTTCTCTCTCATGCCGCACCTGTGCTGGATGTTTTTCCTCCAGACGCGCACCTTTACCACAAATTAGATAGCCAGTTATTTGCGGTGCGGGTGATTCAGGACAATGGAATCCATCTGGACGTCACCAACGAGGCAAAGCTGACCGTTGAAGATCCCTCAAAAGCGTCCCTCGACAAAAATCTCCTACTGCCAAAAACCGCAGGCTCCACGAAGCTCAAAGTGGAATGGAAAGGTCTCACCGCCTCCATTCCAGTGACAGTAGAAAAGCCAGACGTGGAACCACCCGTTTCCTTCCGGCTCGACGTGATGCCTGTCTTCATGAAGGCCGAATGTAACCGTTGCCATGGTGCCGCCCGAGGCCAAGACGGCTTCAAACTTTCATTGTGGGGATTTGATCCTGATACAGATTATTTCCGAATCACCCGCGAACAGCCCGGTCGCCGCGTCAACCTTGCCGTTCCAGAAGAGTCTCTTCTTCTAACCAAGTCCGATGGGGAAGCTGCCCACACCGGGGGTAAACGCTTCGAAAAAAACAGCCCCATGTATCAAACGATGCTGCGCTGGCTCAAGGCTGGGGCACTCGAGGATCCCAAGGACTTAGCGCAGCTCACAGGGGTGGATCTAATGCCCGGCTCACTAGTGATGGAAGGCCCCGGACAATCTTTCCGACTCAACGTTCGCGCCAAATACTCCGACGGCACCACCAGAGACGTCACCACTACCGCGCTCTTCCTATCCAATAACGAGGGAACCGCAAAGGTGGCTCCCGATGGCACCCTGACCACCGGTCTCCGCGGAGAAGCCTTTGTCATGGCGCGCTTCGGTGCGTTCACCGTTGGCACACAGGTCATCGTGCTACCGAAGGACGTTAAGTATCAATGGCCTAACACTAAAGAGAACAACGAAATCGACAAACTGGTCAACGCGAAGCTCAAAAACTTGCGCATGACGCCAAGCCCAACTTGCGACGATCTCACTTTTCTGCGTCGCGTCTTCATCGACATTACAGGCACCCTTCCCCCTCTAGATCGCGTCACCGCCTTTGGTAAAGATACGGATCCTGAAAAGCGCGTGAAGCTGATCGACGAACTTCTCAAACGGCCAGAGTTCATTGATTTGTGGACCTTAAAATGGGCCGATTTACTCCAGATACGAACCATCAATAATGTCGCTTACAATAAGAACATTCAGATGTATCACAACTGGTTGCGCGACGAAATGCAGGCTGGTGTCCCCCTAAACCAACTAGCCGCCAAACTATTGACGGCCTCCGGTTCTAATTTAGAAAATCCGGCTGCCACTTTCTACTCTCTGGAAGTGGATCCCATCCGCGTCACCGAAGATGCCGCTCAAGCGATGCTCGGGATTCGCATTCAATGCGCGCAATGCCACAACCATCCGTTTGACCGCTGGTCCATGAGTGACTATCGCGGACTGATGGCGTTTTTCACACAGGTTGGGAGAAAGGCCGGCGAAGATCCTCGTGAAAAAATCATCTACAACTCCGGTGGCGGCGAAGCGCTCCATCCCGTCGGGAACAAGCCTGTTCCGCCAAAATTTCCCGGTGGAGCAGAGCCTGACGTCAAAGGCAAAGACCGCCGAGAAGTGCTCGCCCAGTGGCTGGCTGACCCTCAGAATCCTTGGTTCGCAAAACACATGGCTAATCTCGTTTGGGCTCATTTGACCGGCGTTGGAATCGTCAATCCCGTGGATGACATCCGGATTTCCAACCCACCGTCCAATCCTCAGCTCTTAGAGTATCTCGCCAAGCGCATGGTTGAAGTCAATTTCGACATCCGCAAGCTGGCCAGAGAAATTTGCCTCTCGGAAACCTACCAGCGCTCGACCCGGGCCAACGAAACCAATGAACTGGATTCTCGGAATTACTCCAAAGGCACCATCCGCCGTATGCGCGCTGAAGTCTTGCTGGACGCCATCGCTGATGCCTCGGGCAACTCCGCCAAACATACCGGGCTACCACAAGGTATCCGGGCCGTTGAAGTCGCCGACGCCAATAAGACCAATTACTTCCTCACAACCTTCGGCCGCTCCACTCGCATCAATGTTTGCGCACGGGATGAATGCAATCCGACCCTCTCCCAAGCCCTTCATTTACTCACTGGCACCACCGTAGAGTCCAACATCACAGGCGGAAACTTGGTTTCGAAAGAAATCGCCGCCGGCAAGACGCCAACCGACATTATGACCGAGCTTTACTTGCGAGTCATCTCACGTCCACCGACTGAGGAGGAGTCTGCCTCGCTCCAAGCCCTTTTTAGTGATAAAGAGCAAACGAAGGCGACACTGGAAGACATTCAGTGGGCGCTTCTGAACTCTAAAGAGTTCATTTTTAATCATTAGCCGCAAAACATACACATGCGCACCCCGCTTGTACTCCTTGGGACCGCCGCTTTCGCACTTCAGGCCGCCGCCGCCGTCCCAGAAAAAGTGACCTTCGAGGATCACGTGCTGCCGATCCTCCAAAATGCGTGCAACAACTGCCATAATCCTGACAAAAAGAAGGCGGGACTTGACCTTACCACCTATGGAGGAGCGCTCCTAGGCTCCGATGGCGGTAAAGTCGTTCTGCCAGGAGATGCCGCAGCGAGCCTCCTATTAAAATGCGTTAAGGGTACCGAAGAGCCCGTCATGCCGCCAAAAGGTGACCGCCTCAACGCTAACGATATTGCTATTCTCGAACGTTGGATCGCGACGCGCGCGCTGGAATCCCTGAATAGCAAGGGTGCACCCGTCGCAAACAATGTCGCGGCGGCTGCCGTCAGTTTGACCCGCCCTTCGGGCCCGCCACCGATGCCTGGAAAACTTCCGACAGGCCCCGTTGTTGATACGCCCCACTCCAACGCATTGATCGCCCTAGCGGCCAGTCCGTGGTCACCACTTATGGCCGTCGGCGGTCAGAAACAGGTGCTACTTTACCATGCAGACACGCTTGAACTCCTCGGCGTACTTCCCTTCCCCGAGGGGCTTCCTACCATCCTTCGCTTTTCGCGAAATGGGGAACTCCTGCTAGCAGGAGGAGGCGTGGGAGCCAAATCCGGCAAGGTCGCCCTTTGGAAAATCACCAACGGCGAGCGCATTGCAACCTTGGGTAATGAGGTGGATCAGGTACTCGCCGCTGATCTGAGTCCCGACCAAACCACCGTGATCTTGGGTGGCCCAAACCGCCTGCTTAAATTTTTCAGCACAACCGACGGCAAGCTGATTCGTACCATCAAAAAACACACAGACTGGGTCACCGCTCTCGCCTATTCTGCAGACGGTGCCTACGTCGCCAGCGCAGACCGCGCAGGCGGAATCACAGTCTGGGAAAGTGCCACTGGTGCGGAAGCCCTTACTCTGCCGGGGCATAAGACCGCGGTCAACGCGCTGGCCTTCCTTCCCGGATTACTTGTCTCAGCAGGCCAAGACGGAACAGTCGTTCTATGGGACATCGCTGAAGGTAAGGAACGCAAGAAATGGGCCGCGCACGTCGGTGGCTGTGAATTCGTAGATTTTACAGCCGACGGCCGCATAGTGACTTGTGGGCGGGATAAGGTGGCCAAAGTCTGGGACCAAACCGGCAAGGCACTGCTGACCACCCAACCGCTCACGGAAATCGCTCTGCGCGCCGTCCTTTCTGGCGACACTGTCATGGCTGGAGACTGGAACGGCAAAGTGCAGGCATTTTTACTAGCCGATGGAGGCAAACCCTTTGGCGAAGTCAGAGTCGCACCAGCGGCCAAGTAGCACGCTATGAAGCAAAGTTTCGCTGCTCCCGTTTCAAACGCTTGTTAAAAGCACCTCGGTCAACTCAGGAGGACTGCCAAAGCGAATAGGCAATCCCGTCGTCCCAAGGCCTCGACTGGTGTGGAGAAACATTTTCCCCACCTGATACGACCCAAAGGGATACTTTCTAGCCCCAAGCGGCAGCGAAGCCCACTCCATCCCAGGCAAGCGCACCTGTCCCCCGTGACTGTGTCCTGAAAGTTGTAAAGCCACACGCCCGTCCTGCGCTACCACATCAGCCACATCTGGCTCATGGGCCAAAAGCACGCTCGGCACCCCAGCACGGCTGCCAGCCAACGCCTCACTCAAGTCGAACTGCCCGGACAACGAGTCCGTCCCAGCAAAGTGCACCTCTGTCCCTCCAATAGGCAGCAACAACCCACGATTTCGCAGCACGGTGATCCCTTCGCGTTGAAGCGATGCAGCCACGTAACCCGCCCCTTTGCGGTAATCGTGATTACCAAGAACCGCCAGCACATCCACTTGCGGCCGTAAAGTGCCAAGCAAAGGAGCGAGGTCCTCAATCGCCGAGAGAGTCGCATCGACAAAATCTCCCAAAAGCACCACCACATCCGGCTGCAAAGCGTTTGCCGCATTCACCGCCTTTTTTAGAAAAGCTAATTGCGTAAAGGGTTGGAGATGAAAATCCGTAAGCGCCACAATTCGCAACCCCTCCAATCCCGAAGGTAGCCCTGCTATCGGCACCACAATCCGCTCATGCCTAAGCTGTTGGGGCTCGATGAAAGCGGAATACCCACCCTCCCCAAACAACGCCACTAGAGAAGTACCCAAAAATGTGCGCCTCGAAATCATAGCTTTAAAACCACGCCATCAGACAAAAGTTCAAAAGTGCCACAGATTCCAGCGCGCAGAATAACGCATCTCCATGCTCTGTAAAAACTTCTCGAATGCATGAGAAAAATTGTCAACTCGTATCCTCTAGTATCACTGACTTCGCTGATTTCTCAAATTTAACAGAAAGCCTCTCATTCGCCCACGCGAACGAGTCGCCTCAATGCAAGGCGTTGTCGAGATTGTGAAACATTTCACAAATTCGGCTTGCTGGCTCATTCCCTCCCTCCCTAAGTTCTTCCAGTCTGTTTTACACCGGATTTCCCTTCTCCTATGGCCGTCACCACCCAGCAGTTTGAGCAGCCTGATACTCTAGCGAAAACACAGGTCGGCCTTCAACACATCGCAACTGGCGGCCCTGTTGCAGGTGTGGCGAGCGATCTTCTTGGAGAGAAGCTTATCCTCAACATGGGGCCCTCCCACCCTGCCACCCACGGCGTTCTGCGCCTCGTGCTCGAGATGGATGGGGAAACCATCACAAAGGCTACTCCAGATCTCGGATATCTCCACCGCGGAGATGAAAAAATTGCCGAGAACATGACCTACAACCAATTCGTGCCCTACACGGACCGATTGGACTACCTCGCTCCTCTGGCCAACAACGTGGCCTACGCTATGGCGGTGGAAAAGCTAATGGGCTGGGAACTACCTCCCCGCGGTCAGGCTATCCGCGTGATCTGCTGTGAGTTAGCGCGTATCTCTTCGCATTTGCTCGGTCTGGGCGCCTTCGCCATGGACACCGGAGCGATGACTGTTTTTCTCTACACGTTCACAGAGCGCGAAAAGATCTACAATCTTTGTGAAGTCATTTCCGGAGCGCGCTTTACCACTAGCTATACCCGAATCGGAGGAATGACGCGCGACCTTAACGACGCGTTCTTTCCCATGGTCCACAAGTTCTTGGAGGAGTTCCCTCCCTCTCTGGACGAGGTCGATGCGCTGCTCTCCAGAAATCGAATTTTCGTTGACCGCACCAAAGACGTTGGGGTCATTACCAAGGAGGACGCCATTTCTTACGGCTTGAGTGGACCTAATTTACGGGGCTCAGGGGTAGACCACGATTTGCGCAAGCGCCACCCTTATCTGGGATACGACAAATACGACTTCGATGTCCCAATTGGTTCGGCGGGCGATTGCTACGATCGCTACCTTTGTCGCGTAGAGGAAATGCGTCAGTCGGTGAAAATTCTTCACCAAGTTCTAGATACGCTTCCCAGCGGCCCCATCACGATTTCCGATCCCAAAAACCTTCCACCCGCCAAGACTGCGGTGATGACTAAAATGGAGGAGCTTATCCATCATTTTATCCTTCACACAGAAGGCTTGGATGCTCCCGTAGGTGAAGTTTATTTCGGTGCTGAAAATCCCAAAGGTGAATTGGGCTTTTATATTCAATCCAAGGGCGGGGGCGTTCCACACCGCTTAAAAATTCGTGCCCCTTCGTTTGTCAATCTAAGCATTCTTCCAAAAATCTTACCTGGGCACATGATGAGCGATGTTGTCGCGATTCTTGGTTCCTTGGACTTTGTGATGGGTGAAAGCGACAGGTAACAGAATATCGTTCGTCTTATTAGTTAAGAGAATTTCTAAAATTCATGAGCCGGAAAAATCTGTTTTTGCTGATTATCGCTTCGTTATTTGGATCGATAGGATGCAAGCCTGAAATTTCTGAATCAAATATCAACGCAGTCAATCAACGTTTTGACAAACTCGTTGCAGCAAAAAAATATTTATCCCCAAAAGAGGTTGAATCTATTCTCGGACAGCCAGATCGAGTTGAAAACGCCACATTAGAACTTGAGACGCAGAAAAAACAGGTGCCCGTGACCCGTTACTACTACGACCAAGATGGCCAGACGACCGAGCTCCATTTCTTTGACAACAAGCTGATCAACCGAGTCCCCGCCTTCTCTAAAACGCCAGAACCGGAACCGCAAAAGCCATGACCATCCCAGCGGCACTTTTAGCCCAAATTGAAGAGGCGATCTCCCACTATCCCGTCTCCAAACGGAGCGCCTCACTGCCCCTGCTCCACCTGTGGCAAGAGCATTTCGGCTTCATTTCAGACGAGGCCGTCTCTTGGATTGCGACTAAACTCGAACTTCAACCCATCAACGTCCTCGAACTGGTCACTTTCTACCCGATGTTCCGAAGGCAGCCCGCTGGCAAAACCCATATTCGGGTCTGCCGCACGCTTTCCTGCTCCATGGCGGGGAGCTATGAGCTGCGCGACGCCTTGGCCGCCTCCGCTAACATCGATATCAAAACTTGGAATGAGCATATGCAAGGCCATGCTCACGGGGACAACAGCCACGATCATTCCCCAAAAAAACTCACAGGCCACGCTGTCCACAACCCCGGACACGGCAACCCCATCGCGGTGAGTCCC
Organism: uncultured Spartobacteria bacterium; assembly: GCA_903919125.1. Lineage (GTDB taxonomy): Bacteria > Verrucomicrobiota > Verrucomicrobiia > Chthoniobacterales > Chthoniobacteraceae > Chth-196. The sequence goes on from CAIXGS010000076.1 coordinate 390,653, forward strand.
GATGGCAAGTTTTCCATAGAGTTCGTCGAATGCCTCGCTTCCTGCGGCTCTGCCCCAGTTGCAATGGTGAATGACCTTTTTCAGGAAAACATCAAGATCGCGGATGCGGCTACGCTATGGAATACAAAAACCTCGCAAGCCACGCGAACTTTAACCACACAGCCGCACCCACGCGAGCACCGGCTCATTTTCAAAAATATCGATAAGCCAGGTCGAGGAAACGATCTCGAAACCTATCTCTCGGAAGGCGGCTACGAAGCATTAAAAAAAGCTCTGTCCTCAAAGCCGGAAGACCTTCTCGAAGAGGTTAAAAAAAGCGGTTTGCGCGGAAGAGGCGGCGCAGGTTTTCCCTGTGGAACCAAGTGGAGCTTCATCAAACGCGGAGGCCCCAAACCCACTTACCTCATTTGTAACGCCGACGAATCCGAACCTGGAACTTTCAAGGATCGTTATATCATCCACCAAGATCCTCATCAATTGATCGAGGGGATGATCATCTCGTGTTTTACGGTCGGAGCAAATCTCGCTTACTTGTACATCCGCGGCGAGTTCCCAGAAGGCGCTTTAATACTAGAAAAAGCGTTGGCTGAAGCACGTGCCAAAGGCCTCTTGGGTAAAAATATTTTAGGATCCGGTTTTGATTTGGAATTGTACGTGCATCGCGGCGCCGGAGCCTACATTTGCGGAGAAGAAACAGGTCTTATTGAATCGCTGGAAGGCAAACGGCCTTATCCCCGTATTAAACCCCCTTATTTCCCAGCGGTATTGGGCCTTTATCAATGCCCGACAATCGTCAATAACGTCGAAACTCTTTGCCACGTAAAACATATCGTGGAAATGGGGGGCGAAGCTTATGCAAAAATTGGGCGGCCCAACAATACAGGGACTCGTATCCTTTGCGTATCTGGTGACGTTCAAAAGCCGGGTTATTATGAAGTCGCTGTTGGCTCAATCACTCTCGGAGAATTGATTAACGAAGTCTGTGGCGGCATGAAGCCGGGTCGCTCACTCAAGGGAGTCATTCCTGGCGGAAGTTCTGCAAAGGTGCTGCGCGCAGGGGAAAAGTTCAAAATCAAGGATCAGGAAGTCTCCTTGGAGGATCTCCCAATGGATTTTGATTCCCTCGCCGCCGCCGGCTCCATGGCTGGCTCCGGCGGAGTCATTGTCATGGACGACACCCGCAACATGGTGGAGATCCTCAACAACATCAACGAGTTTTACGCCCACGAATCCTGCGGACAATGCACTCCCTGCCGCGAGGGCGCACAGTGGATGAAGAAAATCACCGATCGCATTGTCGCCGGTGGCGGTGTTGAAAGCGACCCCGCAACACTCAAAAACGTCGCGGATAACATCGCCGGCAAGACGATTTGTGCCTTCGGCGAAGCATGCTCTTGGCCTACTCAGAGCTTCCTAGCGAAATTTAAAGAGGAGTTTAGCGCGAAGTCCCTGAAGGCGACTCCTCCTCCCATGCCGCCGGAATACACACGTGACGAATTGATTGCGAATGACGTAATCCCAGCGGTGCGTGCGCCCCGGGGTAATGGCCACGAAATCATGGCGCCGGCCGCCACACGTTAATCATTTATTATCTCAGTAATTTTTTAGATGAGCACCGAAGTCCCACTGCTAAATGTCCAAGTTGATGGCGTATGGATGCAGTTTCCCAAAGGAACCAAACTCATCGATGCTTGCAATAAGGCTGGTAAGTTTATCCCGCATTATTGTTATCATCCGAAGCTTTCAATTCCCGGCAATTGCCGGATGTGTTTAATCGAAATGGGTATGCCCAAAATGGGCCCAGATCGTAAACCCATTATGGCGGCAGATGGTCACGCCGAAATCGCGTGGATTCCTAGGGCCCAAATCTCCTGCGCTCAAGACATCGTCGAAGGAATGGGCGTTCGCACGGATTCGCCGATGGTTCAAGAGTGCCGCAAAGGCGTCATGGAGTTTCTCCTCATTAATCACCCCTTGGATTGCCCCATTTGTGACCAAGCTGGGGAATGCCGCCTTCAAGAATTCTCCGTCGAATACGGCAACGCAGAATCCCGCTTTCTAGAGCGGAAAGTCAAAAAGCCCAAGAACGTGGAACTTGGGCCGCGCGTCACTTTGGACGCAGAACGCTGCGTGCTGTGCTCCCGGTGCATCCGCTTCATGAAAGAAGTCGCCCATGACGACGTCCTCGGTTTCGTGGATCGCGGCGGCTTTTCCACCATCGCCTGCCACCCAGACAAAACACTGGAAAGCAATTACTCGCTCAACACCGTCGACATTTGCCCCGTAGGCGCTCTGACTTCCACGGATTTCCGCTTCAAAATGCGCGTCTGGTTCCTCAAGGAAACCAAGACAATTGACGTGAGCGACGGCCTTGGTTGCAATATTTTGATCGGCAGTCGTGAAGACAAAATCTTCCGGATCACTCCGCGCGAAAATAACGACGTAAATCAGTTTTGGATGCCGGATTCTCACCGCCTCGCCTACAAGGCGATCCACAGCGAAAATCGGCTCACACAGCCCACAGTAGACAGCAAACCCGTGGAATGGTCCGAGGCAATCGCCGTTGCCCTCAGCAGCCTCAAAGCCGCTGGCAGCCTTGCCATGGTCGCTTCCGCACGCCTCACGAACGAGGAACTTTATCTTGCACGCCACCTCGCGAAGGCACTGAACATCACCCTTCACGATGTCATCCCTCGCAAGGGACAGCCCGACGGAATCCTTATCCCTGAAGATCGTAACCCCAATACGGCGGGAGCTAAACTACTCGGTCTCACAGGAGAAACTCCTGGAACAGCCCTTCCCGAACTGCTCGATGCAGTACGCAAGGGCACCATTCAAGGGATCGTTTGCCTTGGCGAAGATCTCACCGAATGCGGCTTTTCATTGGAAGACCTCGCGAAGCTGAAGGCTCTGGTGACCACGTCCACCCATTCCAATGCGACGACAAAGGCGGCACACGTCGTTCTGCCGGGGACGGTATGGGCGGAAAAACGGGGCTCCATGATTAATATTCACGGTCGACTCCAGCGCTTGAACAAAGCCGTCGAACCAATCGGACACGCCAAAGACGACTGGGAAATTCTGGCCGCGCTACTCGCTGGGGCCGGTTCCAATCTTTCACTACATTCGATCGAAGACGTTTTCCGCGCGCTCTCTCAAGATGTTGCACAATTTAACGGCTTGAACCTCGGGAAAATTGGGGATCTCGGAATCCAATTGCTCCCGAAAGCTGAGGTCGCCACTCCAACCGCCTGATTTTTAAACCATGGATTTCCTCAATGACATTCCCTGGCTGTTGATTCTCAGTTCAGTGGCCAAAACACTGTTCCTGATCTTCCTCGTCGTGCTGCCGCTAGTCTCGTACACCGTGTACGCAGAGCGCAGGGTCAGCGCCCTCATTCAAGACCGCTTGGGCCCCAACCGCACTGGCTTTCCGACCTCACTTTTAGGGTTCAAGACCGACCTTCAGCTTTACTTGGGCGGCCTCGGACAGCCCGTCGCCGACGCTGTGAAGTTCTTGCTCAAAGAGGAGTTCACGCCGGGCCACGTCAACAAAGTCTACTTCTGGATGGCCCCCGTGCTGGCGATGGTTCCGGCCCTTTCGACATTAGCCGTTTTGCCCTTTGGTAATTATATGTTCGGCCAGAAAATGGTCGTCGCGGATGTCAACGTAGGAATTCTTTACGTGTTCGCAATCGCGTCAGTTGGAGTTTACGGAATCGTTCTGGCGGGTTGGTCTTCGAATTCAAAGTATCCGTTCCTGGGAGGTATCCGTTCCACCTCCCAAATGATCAGTTATGAACTCTCGCTGGGATTGAGCGCTGTTCCAGTTTTAATGATTATTGGCGATCTGAACCTTTCGGAAGCCATCCGCTATCAGGTTGAAAACGGCTGGCTGCTGCTTCCCTTTACCGATGGAAAACTAACTCTCCGCGAAATTCTTTTATGGTTTCCGGTATTCATTTCCTTCGTGGTATTTACCATCTCCATGTTTGCGGAAACAAATCGCCTTCCTTTCGACTTACCCGAATCTGAAACTGAACTGGTTGCGGGGTACCACACAGAGTATTCCTCGATGAAATTCGCGCTGTTTTTCTTGGGCGAGTACGCGGCCATGATTGCAGGCTCCTCGCTCATCGTTGTCCTTTTCCTCGGCGGATGGCATCTTCCGTTTCTACCGATAAACACATCAGAAACCTCTCTCACTTTAGCAGGAAGTCTCTTAGGACTTATTCATATAACCGTTTTCTTCGCCAAAGTGGTCGTACTGCTCCTTTGCTTCATCTGGGTGCGCTGGACTTTACCACGTTTCCGCTTCGACCAATTGATGAAATTGGGATGGCTCTATTTGTTTGAAATCGCGTTGGTCAATATCTTCATCACCGCTGCGGTGATTGCGTTCGTAAAATAGTCAAAGCAGCTTAACTCACTCACGACCATGGCATATACCGTTCGTCGGCCTAACCTTACTTTCTGGGAAAAACTGTATCTCCCGAACATCGTGGCGGGTCTCGCTATCACGTTTAAGCATCTCCGTAAGATGCTTGCGGGCGAAACGAAAATCGTCATGCAGTATCCTGAAGAAAAATGGGATGCGCACCTGCCCGAATACTACCGTGGCGCCCCGACATTGGTGATGGATGAGCACGGCCGCGAAAAGTGCGTCTCGTGCCAATTATGCGAATTCATCTGCCCGCCGCGAGCCATCCGGATCACGCCGGGATCTGTTCCTAATGACAGCCAGTTCGCGAAAGCTGAAAAGGCTCCGGAAGCCTTCGATATCGATATGGCGCGCTGTATTTACTGCGGTCTCTGTGAAGAAGTCTGCCCCGAGCAAGCCATCTTTTTACGCAAGGATTACGCTGTCACGGGTGAAAGTCGCGCCGACATGGTCCATCACAAAACGAAGTTGTACGAACTGGGCGGAACCATGCCCGATCTCGTGCACAAGTGGAACCCAGAGAAATAAACAGAGTCCCCGCGCATGTCTCCGATTCTCTTTTGGATATTCACAGCACTCATGTTGGCGTTTGGAATCTCGGTCGTTCTCAACCGAGATCCCGTAGCCAGCGCGTTGAGTTTGGTCGCCTCGTTCCTCTGTTTGTCTGCCTTATTTGTCGGGTTGGACGCCTTCTTCATCGGCGTCATTCAGATTCTGGTCTACGCAGGCGCTGTGATGGTGTTGTTTCTCTTCATCATCATGTTACTCGACCTGAAAGCCGAGAAACGCCGTCATTTCAACCGACTGACCCTCGTTGGCGGAGGCGCAGTGGCAGCTGGCTTCGTGTTCGAACTGCTCCACGTGTTAAACTCGTTTTCCATGGGAAAGAATCCCTTTCCACCACTCGGAGTCGCTCGACTGGATGATGTGCGCCAAGTCGGCATCACGCTTTTCACTCAGTTCAATTTGCCGTTCCAGACAGTCGGCGTCCTCGTACTCGTGGCCTCCGTTGGGGTCATCGTTCTCTCCCGTCGTGAACTCAAGTAACCTGCGCCCGTTGTGAATCCTTTGACGCTCAATCACTATCTGCTCGCAAGCGGGCTTCTGTTTTCCATCGGCTTTGCTGGGGTTTTGTTGCGCCGCAACATTATCACAATTTTCATGTGCCTTGAACTGATGCTCAATGCTGCCAATTTGTCTCTCGTCGCCTTCTCCCGCTTCCACATCGGCGCAGACGGTTTACCCAATTACAACGCCCAAGTGCTGGTATTCTTCATCATCACGGTTGCTGCGGCCGAAGTCGCCGTGGGACTGGCCATCATCGTTGCGCTCTATCGGGCGAGACAGACCACCCACGTTGAAGACCTCGTGTCTCTGAAATTCTAACCAGTCGCTTGCTCATGGAATCCACCTTACCCTGGCTCATCCTGCTCAGCCCGCTGGCTAGCGCCTTGCTGATTTTGCTGTTCGCCCACCGCTCAAAAGCCTTGAGCGTCCTGCTCTCGCTGAGCGCCGTATTTCTCGCCCTTGGAGCGTCACTGCTTCTGGTAAAAAACGCGACGGATACACTCACCTCCATTCCTTGGATTGACCTGGGTCCCGCCCTTAAGCTGGGTATCGGGTTGAAAGTAGACGCCCTCACTAGGGTAATGCTTTTGGTTGTTACTGGAGTGGGAACATTGGTTCATGTCTACTCGACGATTTACATGGCCGACGACGAGGGCAAATCCCGCTTTTTCGGGGCGCTTTCACTCTTCATGTTTTCCATGCTCGGCATCGTTCTCGCCGACAATCTGGCAATGATGTTCATCTTTTGGGAACTGGTCGGGGTGAGTAGTTTCCTGCTCATCGGCCACTGGTTCACCAAAGAATCCGCCGCCAAAGCCGCAAACAAAGCGTTTTTGACAAACCGTATCGGCGATTTCGGCTTCATGTCGGGTATTCTGCTAGTGTGGTCCACCGTCGGCACCGTGGAATTCGCGGGCATCCAAGAAAACCTCACAAAACTCACCGCGAACCCCACTTTCCTGACGCTTGCGGGGCTGTGCCTGTTCTGCGGAGCGGTGGGCAAGTCGGCTCAAATGCCTCTCCACGTCTGGTTACCAGACGCCATGGAAGGTCCAACGCCAGTTTCAGCGCTGATCCATGCGGCAACGATGGTCGCTGCGGGCGTCTACATGCTCGCTCGGATCTTCTTCATTTTGGAGCCCTCCGCCACTGCTTTAGGCGTGATCGCTGCAGTTGGGGCAATCACCGCTCTCATGGCCGCCCTGATGGCTACGCAACAAAACGACATCAAACGCATCCTCGCTTACTCGACACTTTCCCAGCTCGGTTTGATGGTTGCGGGCATCGGCGTCGGCGCTTGGGGTGCCTCAATGTTCCACCTCTTCACACACGCTTTCTTCAAGGCGCTTCTCTTCCTCGGTTCCGGCGCCGTGATTCACGCCCTCCACCACGAACAAGACATCTGGAAAATGGGCGGCTTGCGTAAGACCATGCCCAAGACGTTCCTCACTTTCGCCATCGGGACTCTTGCGCTCACTGGGATGCCTTTCCTCGCAGGCTTTTTTTCCAAGGAGGCCATCCTCCTTGCCGCTTGGCACAAAAGCCTGCCCGTCTTCGCCGCAGGTCTTCTCACTTCCCTGCTCACTGCGTTCTACATGACCCGCCTAGTCGTAGTCGCCTTCTTCGGTCACGCTCGCACCGACGCGGCCAACCATGGTCACGATTGCCCTGCTGGAATGACCGTCCCTCTTTTGATTCTCGCAGTACTCTCTGTGATTGCGGGGTACGCTGGATTCGCTGAGGCAATTTTCGGTAAAGAACTGTTCCACCACGTCCACGCCGCGGCACCTGTCGCTTTAGTTCCAATCCTTGCATTAAGTGCCTTTGTACTCGGAACATTAGGCGCTTGGATACTCTACCATCCTGCCATCAAGGATCCTGCGGTATTCAAAGATGCCTACCGGATTAAAGATCCAGTTCGTATCCCACTTTTTGCAAACAAATTCTACATTGATGAAATCTACCATGCGCTGATCGCCGGAACCCAAGAGATGCTCGCCGGCTTCCTCGGTTGGTTCGACCATTTCATCCTCGACGGGGTCATCGTGCGCGGCATCTGCGCGATCACTTGGGGCGCGGGCTACACCTTGCGTCTCCTACAATTCGGCAACTTGCAGGGCTACGCCTTCTTCTTTGGCGCTGGCGTCGTCGTCCTGCTTTACATTCTAACCAAATAACGAGGGATCGCGACCGTGCTTACCACCCTGCTTCTCATTCCCATCGTCACCGCTGCTGCCCTATTTTTGGGATTCGGTAACCGCACTTGGGCGAAAGGTTCTGCCCTCCTGCAACTGGCGCTCACGCTTGCGTTGTGGTTCCGCTACGATCAGGCCAAGGCGGGCTACCAATTCATTTTCGAAACCAATCCCCTCTTCCCAGGAGTAGATCTGCGTTACTCTGTTGGCGTGGACGGCTTGAGCCTCGTCATGCTGCTGCTCACAGCGCTGGTCACGGTCGCTGCTGTCTGGTTCCTGCCCCAATTGGAAAAGCGGGCCAATCTATTTGACGGCTCGGTTCTCCTCATCAGCGCGGGCGCCACTGGGGCGTTTCTCGCCAAGGACCTGTTTTTCTTCTACGCCTTTCATGAATTGGCGCTCGTGCCGACCTTCCTACTCATCGGGCTCTTTGGAAGCGGCGAACGGCAGGCGGCCGCATGGAAAATCACGATTTATCTCGGCGTTGGAAGCATTGTCCTCCTCGCAGGATTGGTGGATTTACTCATGGCGCTTCCAGTCTCTAGCCGCACATTTGACCTGCAGGCCCTGCAGCAACTCGGGGCAGCCCACATGATCCCCGCTGCGGCTCAAATCCGCCCGTGGTTCTTACTCACTATCGGTTTCGGAATCCTAATTTCTCTGTTTCCCTTCCACTCTTGGGCCGCCCCAGCGTACGCATCCGCCCCGACTCCGGTGGCGATGTTGCATTCTGGTGTCCTTAAAAAGTTTGGTCTCTATGGAATGGTCCGTTTAGTTTTGCCATTTCTACCCGATGCCTTCCACCAACCGGTCTGGGGAAACTACACCGCTCAAGACCTTCTATTGCTCGCACTCTTGGGCAACATCCTTTACGTGGGCCTTGTGACGATCTCCCAACGTAAGCTGGACTTTATGATCGGCTACTCCAGCGTCATGCACATGGGGTACATATTCCTCGGTCTGGCTTCCCTAAACTTGGCGGGCCTCTCTGGTGCATGCCTTTTGATGTTTGCCCACGGTCTTTCCGTAGCCGCCCTTTTCGCAGTGAGCGGCTCGCTTCGCGACAGGGAAGGCTCGCTGAATTTTGACAAATTAGGTGGTGCCTCTAAAAGTGTTCCTTTCTTAGGAATTTGCTTCGCGATGGCGGCCTTCGCCTCGATCGGGCTACCCGGTTTTGCGAACTTCGCCAGTGAAACCATGGTGTTTTTCGGAGGCTTCAGCCCCGGCGCGACGTCCTTTCAAAAAACAGCAACCATCCTTGCGTTGTGGGGGGTGGTGATCTCGGCAGTGTACATGTTGCGCGCCTACAAGGCCGTTTTCCTGGGTCAACCCACCGCGTCCTCCACCAAGTGGACGGACCTCGCTGGCAGCGCCCGCTTCGCCCTCGCCCTCTTGCCCCTAACCCTGCTGCTCGGGGGAGTTTTCCCTCGTTACTTCCTCAGCTACCTCAAACCCACTCTGGAGGCGGCTCTCCGCTAAGTGCCCATGTTTCCGCCCATCTCACTCGAAATACTGGTTCTAGCCCTCGGCTTCATTCTATTGCTCGCGGAGTCCTTCTCCAACAGCACCAACAAGCGCGGTTTGGCGCACATAGCCATCTTCTGTCTCGGCTGGATATTCGCCATTAGTTTCTTCACGGCACCTACCCCCGCAACGATAGGCGCTGGCAGTTACTGGAATTTCTACTCAGGCGATGGCGTCTCTCTCGTTTTCAAAAGGATAGCGCTTCTAACCACCATTGGAGTTCTTGTGCTGGCTCTAGATTACGAGGCGGCTTTAGCAAAACTCCTTCCGTCCGCACACGTAGGAGCGGGAACCGGAGAATTCTACATTCTACCACTTTTCACCTGCGCAGGCCTAATGTTAATGGCCTCTGCCGTAGATTTGGTAATGGCTTTCGCCGCGCTGGAACTGGTCACCATCTCCTTCTACGTGCTAGTTGCCTACGCTCGCCGCAGCCACGCCTCCCTCGAAGCCGGGGTGAAATACCTTATTCTCGGAGCGCTTTCCACAGGGTTCATCGTGTACGGCATCACTTGGATTTTTGGGCTCACGGGCGAAACGCATTTCACCAAAGTCGCCGAAAAACTCGCGCACCTCAGGGGGGATGACACCGCAATTCTTTTTGCTTTCCTGCTGATTCTCGTCGGCCTCGGCTTCAAGGTGGCCGCCGTTCCTTTCCAAAGTTGGGTGCCGGATGTGTATGAAGGTGCCCCGACGCCAGTGACTGCTTTTCTCTCTGTCGGCTCCAAGGCCGCGGGCTTCCTGCTGTTTCTGCGCGTGCTGGAACCCTTCCTTGGCGTGCATTCGATCTTACCCAAAGTCCTTCAGGTGCTCGCTCTTGTCGCGGGCGCAACGCTGATTTTCGGTAACCTTGCCGCAATGCCCCAAAACAGCCTCAAGCGGCTTCTGGCCTATTCCAGCATCGGTCACGCGGGTTACCTGCTCACAGCGATTGCCTGCATTGGCGCGGGAGGCGGCTTACTGCTCGGTGTCGGCGCAACTGTCGGCTATTATTTGTTCGCATATATGCTCATGACGCTTTTGGCGTTTGCAGTGCTCACCTTGGTTTCGGTGAATTCCAAAGGCGAAGAAATCCAGCAGTTCAATGGCCTCTCGAAGCGTTCTCCGTTTCTCGCTTTCGCCATGGTGGTAGCGATGTCCTCGCTGGCGGGCGTCCCCTTAACCGCTGGGTTCTACGGTAAGTTCCTCGTTTTCGCTCAGATTATTCAAGCACACCATTGGGTGCTGCTCTCCCTCGGAGTCATTACCGTGGGCGCCGGCTTCTACTATTACTTCCGCGTAGTGGCCGCCATGTACTGGCATGATCCGCAGGAAACTGCCCCCATCACGGTGGCTCCTCTGAGCAAAATCACGATCAGCCTGCTTATCGCTGCTATCTTTTATTTCGGTATCAACCCTAATCCTGTCCTCTCAGCCCTGCGCACTAGTGCGCCGAGCGTCGCAGCGGCTGCTCACTGAAAGTTAGAGGCGATTGCGGAGACGCCACATCTGGCGGATCTCAAAGGTCGTTTCTTTTATATCCATGGCTGAAAGTGTACCCGCGCAAGCGGTCTTTAGTGCTTCCGAACTCCAAATTGCTTTCGGGGCAAAACCTTTACTCCAAGGCGGCACCATCGCCATCCTCGAGGGCGAGCGCGTCGGATTGGTCGGTCGCAACGGTTGCGGAAAATCCACCTTTCTGAAAATCGCCGCAGGAGTCATCGCTCCCGATTCAGGAACCGTCACCACTCGCCGCGGTCTGCTTACCGGCTATCTGCCCCAAGAATTCGAGTTAGAACAAGACTTGTCCGTCCACGAAGCCGTGCTTCGCGGTGCCGCCGCGGTGCAAGCGCTCATCGAAGAATACGAGAACGCTCCGGCGGATGCTCCCAACGCCTCTCAACTGCTGGAGCGTATCGAACACCTCGACGGCTGGACGCTGGACTCCCGCGCCAAGTCTCTCCTCACCAATCTTAATGCGCCAGCCCCCCATCGCATCGTCGGAAACCTTAGCGGCGGCGAGAAACGTCGAATCGCCCTCTGTCGTAGCCTCATAGCACGCCCGGATTTGCTCATCCTCGACGAGCCCACTAACCACCTTGATACCGACTCCATTCAGTGGTTGGAAGACTTCCTTGCACGATATTCAGGCACTTGCCTATTCGTCACCCACGACCGCTACTTCCTCGATCGCGTGTGCAATCGGATCGTAGAAATACACCAGGGTGGCTTTGTCTCCTTCCCAGGTAATTACACGGATTACCTCATCGCTCAGGCCGAACGCGAAGCCGTCTCGGAGCAAACCGAAAAGAAGCGTCAGAAATTTTTACGGAGCGAATTGGAATGGGTCCGGCGAGCTCCGGGAGCGCGTCGCACGAAATCTCAGGACCGCGTGGATCGCTATTTTGAAGCAGCGGCCCAGGGACCACCGGAGAAGGCAAGTGATGCAGACATCATCCTACCGACCCCAAAGGAGCTGGGCAACCGAGTCATTTCGCTCAAAAACGTCGGTGCCGACGTCGATGGCCGCCAGCTCTTCTCTGGGCTAACCCTCGAGATACCAGCCGGAGCCCGCATCGGTATCGTGGGACGCAACGGCTCGGGTAAAACGACGCTGCTGCGCATCCTCACGGGTGAATTGGAACCCACCCGTGGCACGGTCGAACGTGGAGCACGCACGGAGCTGAATCTCATTGATCAGCATCGGCTCCAGATCGACGACACGAAAACCGTCTGGGACGAGGTGGGCGAGGGCCGCGAAACGGTGCGCCTAGGTACCGAGGATATTAGTTTGCGGGGTTATCTGAGACGCTTTTTGTTCAACGAAACCCAAATGGGGCAGCTCACAGCCCAGCTCAGCGGCGGAGAGCGCAGCCGGGTTTTGCTCGCAAAGATTCTGAAACGCGGAGGGAACGTCCTCTTGTTGGACGAACCGACGAACGACTTGGATTTGGCGACACTGCGCGTCCTAGAGGAGGCGCTGGTTCGGTTTAAGGGGACGGTGATTGTGGTCAGCCACGACCGCTACTTCATGAACCGCGTGTGCACGCACACCTTGGCGTTCGAGGGCGACGAGTTGCGCTTTGATGTGGGGAATTACGAGGAATTCATACAGCGCAGAGCGGAACGTGCAGCGAAACCTGCCCTTCCCCCAGCACGAAAGGCGGCTGCAGTTACGCCTGCCGTTACGCCCGCGGCCACCGTTCCTGTAACAGCTCGCCCTCAGAAATTGTCGTGGAAGGATGAGCGCGATTTGGAAACCATCGAGGCTCGTATTTTGGAAGCTGAAGCGGCCTTGGCCTTGGCGGAAGCACAGTCCCACTCGCCGGACTTTTACAAACAGTCGCCCGCCGAAATGGCTGCCAGCCATGAATCACTCATTTCGCAACGTCAAGCCGTGGCCGCTCTTTACGCACGCTGGGACGATCTCGAACAAAAGCAAGCCGCGCTCAAAGAGTAGGAAACTCTGAGAGTACCGTCGACTCAAAAGACCTAAGATGGTGGAGGTAAGGGGATTCGAACCCCTGACCTTCTCATTGCGAACGAGACGCTCTACCAACTGAGCTATACCCCCAAATCATCTTGGAATCAACAACCGGCATCACCATTCAACTTACAAAACAACCCTCACCAAACTTGGTGTAGACCCCGATTCTCTGAAGCATCGTGAAATCTCTATCACAAAGTAAGTGGAGCGGGTGAAGGGAATCGAACCCTCGTATGCAGCTTGGGAAGCTGCCGTTCTACCATTGAACTACACCCGCGTGAAATACACGGATCAAATGCACTTGGATAAGATTGGACCAAAAAGCGGGCCCAAATCAAGGCCCTTCTTATCCCGACATGTTTAGAACCTAAACTTTTCAGGCCCAAAATTTGAATGCTTCAAGCGCGGTTCCATGCCCTTAATCCAGATCTCTTGTTGCCATCTCGGTTAATACCAAGAAAGTATTCCCGGAGCTGGACTGGTTTTGTCGCTCGAACACTGATCTTTTCCAAGCGAAAAAACACCTACGTTACCCGGTATTGCCTGCCAAACCGCATCTTCAATATCACCGGGACTTGCCTGATAAAATTTCAGCTTGGAGCCCGAGTATTTCAAAGTGCCATCATTGTCGCCGTCGATGCAGATTCCGTACGTATACCCCCATGGATCAAAAAGTCCGCTGCTCGCCGGAGTGCTGGAAAAGGGGTAAAGGCCACCGGCGTACAATCCAGCCGAGTTTTTCTTTGCAGCTTTACCATCATAATACTTTACTCCCCTTGGGTTTATGTCCGATGAAAACGCCGTCAAAGCGTCGATAACCTCACTATTGGCACCCTGAGCCGTATCCGGCTCATAGGGAGCGTCATCAGCTTTTGTCGCAGAAACAGGGTATCGTGAGTAATCAGTGTAAAACGCTTTGATCGCAGTGCTAACCGATGCGCAATCATTACGAGCTTGGGCGGATCGGGCCTGATTGCGAATGGCTCCTGAACCCGTAAAAGCGAGACTCATGAGGATGCCAAGTATGGTTATCACCACTAGTAGCTCGATCAGGGTAAACCCTGAAGTGGCTGAATTTGAGAAAATACGACGCTGGGAGGGGTACATACACCCGAAGATTATCTGCAAGAATTGGGATGCACGAGCAAGAAACGCGCTGTTAAAATAAAGCACGGTCGAAGACCGCCCTAGGCATAAAGATGAGTCCGTCTCAGGGTTCTTCTTGATTGCTGAAACACTCATTTCAGTGCAATTTTTACCCATGTTCACTCGCAGCTCAGGCTCCAATTCCCACTCGGAAATAAAAAACCACTCTGCAACAGTGCCTGCAACTGGAGAAGCCGCAGGGCCTATTTCTGTGGTGACGGGAGGTGCAGGTTTTTTGGGATCACACTTAAGCGATCGTCTCCTAGCCGAAGGCCACCGCGTCATTGGAATGGATAACTTCCTGACTGGCAACGCCAAAAACATTGGGCATCTTGCTGGAAACCCAAACTACAGATTTGTACGCCACGATGTTTCAAACTACATATTTCTTTCAGATGACGTTGATTACATCTTTCATTTGGCGTCACCAGCCAGCCCAGTTGATTATCTCGAGCATCCGATCCCAACCATGAAAGTGGGGGCGCTTGGAACCCACAACGCCTTGGGTTTGGCTAAGGCAAAGGGCGCAAAGTTCCTACTGGCGTCCACTAGCGAAACCTACGGGGACCCGCTTGTGCACCCACAGAAGGAAGACTATTGGGGCAACGTTAACCCGATTGGGCCGCGGGGGGTTTATGATGAAGCCAAACGGTTTGCGGAGGCGCTGACCATGGCTTACCATCGGTTTCACGGCGTGAACACCAAGATAGTACGCATTTTTAATACTTACGGCCCTCGGATGCGCCTTAGGGACGGAAGGGTGGTGCCTGCATTTATTAGTCAGGCGCTGAGCAACAAGGCGTTAACGGTATTCGGAGACGGTTCGCAAACCCGATCATTTTGTTACGTAAGCGACCTCGTAGATGGAATCTACAAACTTGCGCTTAGTGATTTTCATGAACCGGTAAACATCGGAAACCCCCGTGAAATGACAATCAAAGAGTTTGGAGAGCATATTTTACGCATCACAGGCTCAAGCTCAAAACTGGAATACCATGACTTGCCTGTAGACGACCCGAAGGTGAGGCAACCCGACATTAGCCGGGCGAAAAGTGTACTAAATTGGGAACCCAAAGTGGACTTTGAAGACGGAATCCGGCACACCATAGAATTCTTCAAAAGCTGCACAGATACGATGCGAGGCTAGGCGAGAATTCGACACCCCAAACAATCTGCGTAAGCTTTTGTAATAAAAACACTTCCCTAACACCTCTACCACACTTCCCCGAATAAGGCTCAGACACAATTGTAGCTTCAAACTTCCCACCCCCAGAAACATGAAAAACATCCCCCACCTCGCGATGATCGTCGGAATCGCGTTTCTCGCGTCCAGCCTGCAAACCGTTAATGCCGCTGGTCGCCGAATCGAAAACGTACAGCCGAAAGTGAACTTGGTTGGCTCCCCTGAAATTATGGCGAGTGTCAGAGGTGCCCAACCCAAGAAACAAAGAATTGCGGGGCCAGGTGAACCCGCACCGGTCTGGCTGGAGTTTGAGACGGACTTTGACACTGCGGATGAGTTTCCGGAGTTGACTATGAAGTGCTCTGTGATGCTGCAACTGGGCAAGGGAATCAAACTAGTGGAGGGGGAGGTGACTCTGGTTGACGTTGCAAAGGGCAAGGATCGTCATGCAGTCATGTACATTGCCCCCAAAACGTTAAACAAACTTTCCGAAAACAAGCCGTTTACTATGACAATGGTGAGGGCTATCTTGGTTGAGTTAAGTGCTCAAGGGGAGCTTATCGGAGCGAATTTCAAAGGCTCGCCGGGGATCACTGCGGACGCCTTCACACAAGGGAAGGATAAACTAGATAAGGTTACCGACGCCATGCTGAACAAAAGCCAGACGCCTTTTGGTCCGTTGTTTTGGGATTACTATGAAGCGATCAAACCGTCTTCCCGTTAATCCTCAAGGATAGTCTCCAAGGTTAATCTAAAAAAGTTTTTTAAGGAATAGCCAAACTGCTGCGGTACTGTGGGTGGTCGACATGTTGCCACACAAAGTTGAGTAACCCTTAAACTTGAGTATCACTTAAAGTTGGGTATCCCTTATACCTAAGTATTCTCAAAACCTTCTGCTTCGAGCCCCTTTCACTTATCCAGCACTGATGTCCACTCCCAAGAGGATTTTTACCCTTAACATAGGCTCCCAAACTGTTTCGATAGCCGAGTTTAGACCGGGACGAAAAAAGGGGACATTGAGGCTGCACGCCTTTGAGTCGCAGGGTCTGATGGCAGATCCAGCGGCAGACGCCACACGCTCTTCACAGGCGGCTCTGCTTTTGAGTGAGATGGTGGAGAGCGTGAAGGCAAAAAATAAGCCCGTGAGGTTGACTTTGCCGGCGCAGCTAACATTCAGTCGGATGGTAAAAGTCTTGGCAATGAGCGGCTCGGACTTGACCCAGACGGTGATGTTTGAGGCAAAACAGAACATTCCATATCCCTTGGAGGAAGTCGTTTGGGATTATAGGATCGTATTTGAAACGGAGTCTAACGACCCAGAGGTGCTCATTGTTGCGGCGAAGGCAGACCTATTGGACGAATGGACAGCGGTGATCGAAGGATCCGGCATGGAACCTGGGGGGATCGAGATGTCGGGAGTGGCGCTGCTAAACGCATTTCGTTACAATTACGGGGAACCCGAAGGGTGCTCGCTAATCATCGATTTGGGGGCTCGTACCACGAACCTAATTTTCATCGAGAAAGGCAAGTTTTTCATCCGGTCAATCTCCTCGGGCGGGAGTACTTTGACGGCGGCTGTGGCGAAGGAGTTTGGAGAGAACTTTTTGTTGGCCGAGGAGCGCAAGGTGAGCGGCGGCTACATTGCCCAAGGCTCCAGCTTTGCGGAGTCAAGCGACCCCGATCAGGCGAAGCTTTCCAAGACGCTGAGAAATGCGGCCACTCGATTGCATGCGGAAATCACAAGGTCGATTTCCTTCTACCGCTCCCAGCAAGCGGGAGCCGCACCTGAGAGGGTATACTTGTGCGGAGGAGGAACCAAACTTTCTTTGATGCTCGAATTTTGGGAGGAAAAATTGGGGATTCCCGTGGAACTATTCAATCCCTTGCGGTGCATTGGGGTAAGTGAAGGGAAAACAGCGGCCCAATGGACGGAAGCTGCACCTATGTTGGGGGAGCACGTCGGTTTGGCTCTGCAGGCGGTGCTCAAATGCCCAGTTTCCATCAACCTACTGCCGCCAGCCATCAAGAAAAAGGCGAGACTCAACCAGATAGCTTTAGCCATCGGACTTTCTGCGGCATGCATTTGTGCGCCACTTTTAGCTTGGGGCTTTCATCTCCAGCGCAGCACGGAAATCGCTACGGGCTTGACGGAAAAATTGGTTCCGGAAATCAGTCGTGCTCAGGCTGTCGATAAACGACTAAAAGCGGTGCGGGCGGAAATTGAATCTACGCTAAAGGAAGCCCGGCCTATTGAAAAGGTGGCCTCGGAGCGCCGGTACTGGGTGGCGATGCTGGAACAAATACACGCCTGCCTACCAGAGCAATTAGTGTGGTGCACGAGCATGGAATTAATTGATCCCGAGCCACTGAAGCCGGGAGCGATCGAAAAAAATCAGCCAGCGCCCAGATTAATGATTAGGGGGCTCTACTTGGAGAATCCCGATGGGGTCGAAGTTGTGGATCGTTTCGGCAAGGAACTACAGAAAGTGAGCAAGTTGACAACGGAATACCTGTCGACCCGAGCCAAGCTGACGGCGGCCGAGGCCGCTATGGAAAAAAAGGATTTAGATCAAAGCAGGCAGGCCTTCGAAAAAATTTGCCAGCAGTTAAAAGAGCTTAAGTTACCCTATCCCCCAGCTGCTTTTGAAGTTGCCCCCGTTGAGGAGTGGTTGCGCACAAACAAGCCGAATCCCGTAGAGTTTGCGCAGGACTTCGCCATCCCACTGATCCCAACAGCGCCCCCAAGGAAAACTGCGATGCTTGCGCCATGAAATTTTTACCTAAAGAATACCGAGGAATCGCGGGAGCAAGCGCCTTTGCGTTGCTGAGCATGGGGGGAAGTGGAGCATACTTCGGGTATGCGCTGGATCAGCAGAGCGCTGCGATGAAGATCGCTGAAGAAAAGAGCGCAGAGCACAAGCGCCTTCTAAGTGCCAACCCACCACCAAGTCCAGAGCAGCTTAAGCAGCTTGAAGGCCATCGCGACACCTGCCGAGCAACCCTTGGAGAACTGCGTAAAACTTTTGCAGCTATTGACTTCACTGTGCAAGATCAGACGCCACAAGAGTTCCAGAAGGCTCTCAATGACAAGACTCAAGCCTTTATCAAGAAGGCCGAAAAGTACTCAGTCACACTGCCCCCCGGCTTCTACATGGATTTTGATCAGTACTTAAAGAAGCTCCCACCGCCAGAACTAGTACCAATTGCCAGTAGACGCTTGAGCGCTGCGGACACACTGCTCGACAGCCTGCTGGAAAGTCGTCCCATTTCGCTGCGAGCGTTTAAGATCCGCACTCCAGAGCAACTTTCCGAGTTGGAGACGGCGAACAAACCAGCACCACCTCCACCCTCAAAACCAGATCCAAAGGCACCAAAAGTTGTAGCGCCGGCGCCGCCGAAGCCTATTTTAGAGGCACAAACTTACACGCTGCAGTTCACTGCTCGCCCCGACAGTTTGAGGGATTTTCTCAATACGGTGGCAGCAGAAACTCGCGGCCTTTTCGTGACGCGCAGACTTAAAATCATCAACAACAAGGAAAAGGAACCACCGATCAAAGGCGCACTCGGGGCGAACTCCGAGCCGGCCCAAGGAAGCGGAGCATTGGGAGGTGGTGGCTCATTTGCAAGATATGTGCTGGGAGATGAGAATGTGGAGGTCGAGATGAGCGTGGATTTGATATCGCTAGTGGGGGATACAGCGCAGGCCATAGAAAAAGAGAACGCGAAACAGCCATGAAATCGCTCAAACCACACCTTCACTGGCTCATGCTTTCTGTCGTGGCGGCGAGTTCCATTGGAGCAACAGCGCTTCTACTCAAGGAAGAACAAGACTTACCGGCCATCTTGGAAAAATTGCAGCCCAAGAAAGCGGCCAACAAGCGACTCGCCCCACCCGACCTCTCGGGCTTCGAAACTGCCACTCAGGAGTTGAAAACGCCGGGCGTATGGGGAGCTGGGTACAACACTCTACTTTTTGTTTCAGAGCCTTATCTCATGGGCGCAACCGGATTAGAACGCCCCAAAGAGGGCAGCCTCCACCGCCATAGCAAAACGAGTGAACCGATCCCAAACTCTTGGTTTTTGCAGTATAAGTTGCCGTTACGAACCCCAAAGGTTCCCACTGATGACACTGACGGCGACGGTTTCACCAACGAAGAGGAATGGAAGTACAACACTAACCCGCTGGATCCTGAGTCTCATCCCCCACTAATTACAAAATTATTTTATACGGAGCAGAGGGAAGTACACTCCCGAGTTTCATTCATGCAGTACCTGGGCGACCCAGCCAAACCGGAAAGCATCAACATCACGCTTCAACTACTAGATCTTCCAAACAAGCCTCAATTAGACAACATCAAGGTAGGCCAAAAAATACCAAATACGACGTTCAAAATTGCCGCATTCATAGCAAAAAAAAACGAGAATACGGGGATTACTGGCTTCTCGGAAGATTCCTCCCTCATCCGTCTGGTGGATGAAAAAACGAACCAAGAAGCAGTAGCAGAACTGAAAAGAAAACCTGCCGACTTCCTGGATAAGACTATCACGCTTAACCTGCGCTACCCCAAGGAAAACCGAGTGATCACAACCAAGCCTGGGCAACGCATCTCCCTGAGTGAGGGAGAGACG
Organism: uncultured Spartobacteria bacterium; assembly: GCA_903919125.1. Lineage (GTDB taxonomy): Bacteria > Verrucomicrobiota > Verrucomicrobiia > Chthoniobacterales > Chthoniobacteraceae > Chth-196. The sequence goes on from CAIXGS010000076.1 coordinate 410,305, forward strand.
TATACGGTTGTGGATTCGTCTGTATCAAGCGCCATCTTAAAGGACTCGGAGGGCAAAGAGATTGAAGTCAAGCCCGGAACAGCTAACTAGGTAATTTTATTAGGGATAGATAGGCACTTTAGAGCTTCAAATCAGTCGCAGATTACGGCTAAGATTTAACACGGTTGCCATTTGTATCCGATCCGCTCCCTCCCTGCCCCCCAGACGCTTAATGAATTCATGCCCCGCCCATAAAGCCAGAGCTAAGCTGAGTGCTTCCAGCACAATTCAAGCTGCTCCAATTGTGCTGCTTATAGTCTCAGGCTTAGTTTCCTCAGCCCTCTGCGCACCGACTTCTTCTCCAAAACAAAGTAGTCCAGATGCTTCGACGACGGTGATTGAAATGAGCTTCAAAGAAATGCAGCGGCGAGAGGCTGCAAAACAAAATGCAGAGGCCGAATTAAGACAGGCACAACAAAGCATGGCGCTGAAGGACTACGACGCGGCTCGGCAACATTACAATTCCGTGCTCAACTCTTTGCCGGAGTCTCGTCAATCGGCAAGAGAGCGCGCATTTGCGCTTGCCGGACTGCGTGATGCCTCCATTTTGCTGGCCAAAGTGCGGATCAGCGAAGGGCGTTACACTCCCAAGGCCGGTCAAAAAGTCGACAGTGCCGAAGAGATTCTGCGGACGCTTTTAGAACGCGACCCGCAAAACAAGTCTGCGATTCGGCTCTTGGAGCAGCTTTACTCCCCTGGATTTTACAACAAGACCATTTCTCCGAGTTATAGGGCGGAAGTGGCTGATGTTCAGGCGAAGCTTTTGGAAGCACAGGGTTTCTACGATACCGGTCGATTCGACCTAGCCATCAAGCGGGCGGATCAAGTGTTGGACATCGACCCCTACAATTCAGCCGCAAGAAAAATGCAGGAAATGGCGAACAATTCCATTTCGAAGTACGGGGAAGACTCGTACAACGAGGCGCGCTCACGAGCGATGCGAAACGTGGAGAAGGCGTGGGCCAGTCCGATTAAGCGGTTCGGAACAGTTTCAGCTTCAACCCCTGCCCCGCAGATGATTGAGACTAGCAAAATTGAAAAGCTTAAGAAAAAACTTGAGTCCATTTTCATTCCCGAAATCGAGTTTAGCGACAAGCCGCTGGACATGGTAGCGGCAGCCTTAACACAGCTTTCAAGACAGGCAGACAAAAGCGGGGATGAGCAGAAAGGTGTATTGATTATTGCTAACTTCCCTGGAGCAACGAGTTCCGTCGGTGGAGGCGCAGCAGTGGGATCTACTCTTCAAAGCTTGGGCGCCCCTGCGGCAGGACCGGCTCCTGGTGGAGCGGCGTACCCTCCAGTTTCGATTCCTAAAATTCCCAATTTTGCCTTGAGTGAAATCCTCAAAATTATCGCTACTGCAGCGGATGTGAAATGGGCAATTAAAGAAAAGTACGTTGAGTTTGTGCCCAAAACAGTCCAAACGGACACATTAGTACTACAAAGCTGGACGGTTTCACCCTTCATGTTTAGCTCGACGGCCCCAAAAGTGGACGACCTGAGCTCCACAGGACTGGGTGCAACCCTAGCGGGAAATTCTTCTTCTGGAGCAGGTTCAGCGAAGTCGACTGGGCGGAGAAGGATCGATGCAAAAGAGTTTTTGCAATCCATGAACGTACGCTTCGACGCCCAAGGCTCGACTGCCACCTACAATCCTCGCACGAAAGTACTTACCGTTTACAACAGCCCCGACATGCTCCAGTTGGTGGACTACATCGTCGCTGACTCCGACGGACAGAGTCCCGTACAAGTCGATATCCAAGCCAAATTTGTCGAGTTCAGCCAAAATAATTTGAAGGAGTTGTCCTTCGACTGGTTGCTGGGACAATCCAAGTTTGCAAACTCAAACGTTTACACGGGTGGCGGCACCCCAAAGCTCGGCACCAACTCGCAAGATTACCCCTTCGTAAACCCCGTTGACCCCAGATTTCCGACTACGGGCGGAGTACCTGCGGGAGCTTACCCAGTCACCGCCGGAAACCGCTCGAGCCTGAGCACTAACGCGATTGATGCTCTGCTTTCCGGAATAGGCGCTGGGGCGAGCACTGCGGCGCCGGGCATGTTTTCCGTGGCGGGTGCCTTAACAGATCCACAATTTCAAGTCGTGGTGCGTGCGCTCAATCAAGCTAAGGGAGTCGACTTGCTTTCCAGTCCCAGCATCACAGCTAAGGACCAAGAAGAGGCCACCATTGAAATCGTGCGCGAGTTCCGCTATCCGACTGAGTTTACGCCCCCGCAAATTCCACAAACTTCTGGGGCAGCCCCTGCCGGTGGAGCAGCTCAGGCTCCTCCCCCCGTCGTGGTAACACCCACGACGCCCTCCGCGTTTGATAAACGAAACACTGGAGTGACACTCAAAGTGACGCCCTCCATTAAAGGAGATAATTACGCGATCGATTTGGATCTGAAACCGGAGGTCACTGAGTTTGAAGGATTTATTAACTACGGCAGCCCAATTCAAACCGTGTCAATTTCCTCGGTCGCCAGCATACAAACGCCCACGCCTGTTACCCTGACCCAGAACGTCATCAATCAGCCCATTTTTTCGGTGCGCCGCATTCAAACCAATGTGACGTTGCTCGATGGCGAAACGATTGCTTTGGGCGGACTCATTCGAGAGGACGTACAAAAGATCAACGACAAGGTGCCTGTTCTCGGCGACATCCCCTTGGTGGGGCGACTGTTTCGCTCAAATGTAGATCAGCACATCAAGAAGAACCTCACCATTTTCGTTACGGCGCGCATCATGGATGCGTCAGGGCAGCCTATCAAAACGGGACGTGCCGAGATGGAGCCCGCCGATGAAGTCCCCTCCTTAACGGGAGACGCTCTCGCAATGCCCCGCTAATCCCGATTACACGGACTCGCCGACCACTAAGCCAGTCTTGCTAATAAACGTAGGCTCGACGAATCGTGGTCAAATAATATTTGTTGCTTATCGTTTCTCCCCGATTCGATTTTCCCCAACCTATTCCCATGCCCGTCCTTGGCATAACAGGAGGAGTCGCCTGCGGAAAGACAACCTTTACCGATGCACTAAGCCTTCAATTTCCCGATGCCACTCGTTTCAATGCAGATACGGAAGTGGAACGGCTCATTGCGAACGAGCCTGAAGTGCGCGCCGCCATTATCCAAGCGCTGGGAGAGGACTCTTTTTTGGGAGACGGGTCCTATAATCGAGCTCTGGTTCGAAAGCTAATTTTTCTCGATAATAATCTACGAACGAAGCTCAACGGAATTCTACATCCCAGAGTGAGGGAGTGCTGGTTGGCCTTGGCTGAGCAACATCGTTCACCTCAAGACTGGCTTTTCTTAGAAATACCGCTTCTTTATGAGACGGGAGGCAACGTACATTGCGACCGGGTAATTACAGTGGGGTGCACAACGGAAGTTCAAATGCACCGACTGATGGTTCTAAGAGACCTGCCCGAAGCGCAGGCTCAACAAATCATAGTTACCCAATGGAGCCTTCACGAAAAAAGTAATAGAGCCGATCACCTTATTTGGAATGACTGTCCCAGCCCCAGCCTCAAACGCCAAGCCGCAATCTGCGCTGCATGGCTCAGAAGCCACTATTCCCGAGTCCACTCTAGCTCAGAGCCGCCCGGATCATAACGCTCCCACTGAAAGCTCCCACTGAAATGGCCACCTTCATCGAACACCAAGATCCATCGCCCATCATTCCTCCCCCGACTCAGGATCCAATCCCAAGTCACAGCGACGTTACCGACAACGTTACCGGAACGGCGCAGCAGCCCGACCATAGAGACGCCGAAGAGGGACTACCGCAACACAGCGCGCTCGAATCGCAATATCCGCACAATACCCAAATCCAGAGTCACGACGTCCTCACTCATAGGGAAGCCGAAGACACTCAGCGCCAAACCGCTCCAGTTCCAGCGGAGATGGACCTAGATGAGCTCCACGAGCTCACCATCAACGAACTGCACGAACGGGCCACCGCGTTCAACCTGCGCATCCAACCGGATAAATCACGCCACCATCTGGTGCTGGAAATTTGCCGCTACTGTCTCGAGCATGGGACGACACTCACCGCCACAGCCGTTGTCGATGTGAATGCACAGGGCTCTGCATTTTTGCGCTGGCCGAAGTACAATTTCCGGCCTTTGCCGCAGGACATTCAGGTGCCCCCACATTTAGACCGCCATCTGCGACTCAAACAGGGTCTCAAAGTACGATCCAAGCTGCGGGCACCTCGGGATCGGGAAAGATTTTTGGTAATAGAAGACATCCTTGAAATTGAAGGCACCCCGTTTAATGAATGGCAGGAGCCCAAAGATTTTGAGCGTCTGACTGCGATGCATCCGAAAGAGCGCATTGTACTTGAGCACCCTGGGATTGTCTCCATCAGCACGCGCGCGGTAGATTTAATTGCACCCTTGGGACGAGGCCAGCGCGGACTCTTAGTGGCGCCTCCTCGTACTGGGAAAACAATTTTGTTAAAGGAAATCGCCCATGCGATTCGCAAAACTTCGCCCGAGACGGCACTCATTTTATTACTTGTGGACGAACGCCCTGAGGAAGTTACCGACTTTAGGCGCTCGCTAGATTGCGAGATTTACTCCTCTACTTTTGATGAAAATGCGCAACGCCACACCCAACTCGCCGAGATGGTTTTGGAGAGGGCAAAACGTCTGGTGGAGCTACGCAAGCACGTGGTGATTTTGCTAGACTCCATCACCCGTCTCTCCCGCGGCTACAACAACATGCAACCGGGCAAGGGGCGCATCATGTCTGGTGGCGTTGATGCTAAAGCACTTGTAAAACCCAAAAAGTTCTTTGGAGCAGCCCGCAATACCGAAGAGGGCGGCAGCCTCACCATTTTAGCCACCGCGCTAGTGGAGACGCACAGTAAGATGGATGACCTTATTTTTGAGGAATTCAAAGGGACAGGTAACATGGAGCTTCGTCTCGATCGCGCACTTTCCGAAAAGCGGATTTTCCCCGCAATAAACATTCCCCAGTCTGGGACTCGCAGGGACGAGTTATTGTATCATCCCAAGGAATTCGAGCGTCTCAGCGTATTGCGCCGACAGATCGCGGCCTTGCCTCCTTTTGATGCAATCGAAGTCCTGAACAATGCATTGCGTCGCACTGATTCCAATGCGGAATTACTTTTGCGCGGCCTTCGTCAATGAAGTCTGATTCAAGGAATTTCAAAAGCTCCGGCCATGCGTCTCGGGAAAAAAAATCCACGCAATCCAGCCAGGATCTTGCACCACGCAGTTCTCTTTGGAGTTGGCTTCGCAGGCTTGGAGGCGCCCTTCTTGGGCGTGGTGACGCCCCCGCGCCAGAACTTCCGAAATCAGGCAAATCCAGACACCAAAAAACTTCGCGCCCCGACCCAAGTCGCTCAAGCGAGCAACGTCCTTCCCACCGCGAGAATCAAGTACAACGCCGACCTCATCGCCCAGATCCAACTTCCTCAGCAGAAATTCCTTTTCGAATGATCTCCACCGATACGGAACTCGCCGAGGCGGTGAAAACCTTCGCCCCGCACCCCCGAATAGCGCTGGATACTGAAGCCGACAGTTTACACTGTTACTTCGACAAACTTTGCCTGATTCAAATCAGCATTCCAGACGAGAACTTTCTCATCGACCCTCTCGCAGGCATCTCCTTGGATCCGCTGTTCAAAGCATTGGAAGGCAAGACCGTTATTATTCACAGCGCAGACTACGACCTGCGCTTGCTTCGACGCTGCAATTACGCGGGACCCACTGTGCTTTTTGATACCATGATTGCCGCAAGGTTGTGTGGCGCAACGGAATTCGGCCTCGCAGCATTGTTGCACCAACACTTTGGGGTCACTCTGGCCAAGGCTTCTCAAAAGGCGAACTGGGCGCGTCGACCACTGCCCCCAGAAATGTTACATTACGCAGTGAACGACACCTTAAATTTGCTGACGCTTTCGCAAATCCAAGAGGCTCGCCTCCGCGAGTTGGGCCGCTACGAATGGTTCGAGCAAATGTGCCAGAAGGCGATTCGCTCGGCAAATGTAACCCGTGAACGCGATCCTGATACTCTATGGCGCCTATCAGGTTACGCGGATCTGAGCCCCCGTGGTGGAGCCGTCCTCCGCGCGCTTTGGCATTGGCGTGACGAAGAAGCGCAATCGGTAGACAAGCCGGCGTTCCACATCCTTGGTAACGATCTATTGCTCGAATTTTCTGATCAATTTGATAAGGGGCGTACCCCAGACACACGGCATCTTCGAGGTTCAAGGCGAGCCCGTTTGCTGCAAACCGCAGAGGAAGCGCTGCTACTTCCAGAGGACGCCTGGCCAAAGGCGATTCGCAAGCCGCGTCTACGCACTACCCAAGAGCAAGAGGAGCGCTTTAAGCAACTGCGCAAAATTCGAGATTCCGCTGGCACCGATTTGAATTTGGATCCAACGCTGATTGCATCCAAAGCGACCTTGGAGCAGCTCTCACGAAACGAAGCTCCCGCGTTGGAAGCTCTGATGCCTTGGCAGCGGCAGTTGCTCGATCTGACCTGATTGCTGGGGACCTCAGAAATCAGTTTTCAAAACTGCGATAAGGGGTACAGAGGAGACCGCGCTGGCCGTTCCCGCCCCTCCTTCCGCTACTCGCCTGGGATTCCAGCGGCGACGGCAGCAGCGGAGGTTTGAAGCGAGGTGATCACGCCCGTCCAGTCCTTGGTGCCTTGCAACAACGTCACTTGATCCGCGTCCCAGCTCAGGTTCACGTCGTACGACAGGTCCGCTTCATCGAAGCTTCCGTCCACCGCTTCA
>CAIXGS010000077.1 GCA_903919125.1 uncultured Spartobacteria bacterium
GGCAACCACTTCGGCGCTCGTGAGTGCAAACACTTGGCCCGTTGTCAACGCGGCCACCCGATCCGTCGCCAGAGACACCACTTGAGCGGTGCTCAGCGCAACCACCTGATCGGTGGTCAACGCCACCACTTGGGAAGTCGTAAGCGCCGTTACCTGACCCGTGGACAGTGCGTACACATCTCCAGTTTCGATGGCCACGACCTGCGAGGTGCTCAACACCACCACCTGATCGGTGGTTAGCGAGTTCACCTGCGAACTGGTCAAGGCCACGATGTCATTAGTGGTCAAGGCTATTGCCTGACTCGTCGTGAGAGCAACGACCTGATCCGTGGACAGCACCTGAACATTATCGGTGACTAGTGCCACAAGCTGCTTCGTGGTCAAGGCAACCACCTGGGCAGTCGTCAGCGCAACCACCTCGGCGCTCGTCAGAGCAAACACCTGCTTCGTGGTCAACGCAGCCACGCGATCCGTCGCCAGAGACGCCACTTGGGCCGTGCTCAGAGCAACCACCTGATCGGTCGTCAAGGCCACCACTTGGGAAGTCGTCAGCGCGATCACCTGGCCCGTGGACAGAGCGTACACATCTCCGGTTTCGATTGCCACAACCTGCGCAGTACTCAACCCGACCACCTGATCGGTGGTCAGCGCGTTCACCTGCGAGCTGGTCAAGGCCACGATGCCGTTAGTGGTCAAGGCTCTCGCTTGGCTCGTGGTCAGTGCAACGACCTGATCCGTAGACAGTACCTGGACATTGTCAGTGACCAGAGCCACAACCTGCTTCGTGGTCAAGGCAACCACCTGGGCAGTCGTCAAGGCAACCACTTCAGCGGTGGTCAGAGCGAACACCTGACCCGTTGTCAACGCAGCCACGCGATCCGTCGCCAGAGCCACCACTTGGGCCGTGCTCAGAGCAACCACCTGATCGGTCGTCAACGCCACCACTTGGGAAGTCGTCAGCGCGGTCACTTGGCCGGTAGACAGGGCGTACACATCTCCAGTTTCGATGGCCACGACCTGCGAGGTGCTCAACACCACCACCTGATCGGTGGTCAGCGCGTTCACCTGCGAACTGGTCAAGGCGACGATGTCATTAGTGGTCAAGGCTATTGCCTGACTGGTCGTCAGAGCAGCAACCTGAACCGTGGACAGCACTTGGACGTTGTCGGTTACGAGTGCCACAACCTGCTTAGTAGTCAACGCAACCACCTGGGCTGTCGTCAAGGCAACCACTTCGGCGCTCGTGAGAGCAAACACCTGACTGGTGGTCAACGCGGCCACGCGATTCGTCTCCAGAGACACCACTTGAGCAGTGCTAAGAACAACCACCTGATCGGTCGTTAACGCCGCCACTTGCGAAGTCGTCAGCGCCGTGACTTGGCTTGTGGACAAGGCGTACACATCTCCAGTTTCGATGGCCACAACCTGCGAGGTGCTCAACGCCACCAGTTGGTCGGTGGTCAGCGCGTTCACCTGCGAGCTGGTCAAGGCCACGATGTCATCGGTGGTCAAGGCTCTCGCCTGACTCGTCGTAAGAGCAGTGACCTGATCCGTGGACAGCACTTGGACGTTGTCTGTGACTAGTGCCACAACCTGCTTGGTGGTCAAGGCAACCAACTGCGCAGTGGTCAAGGCAACCACTTCGGCGCTCGTGAGCGCGAACACCTGCTTCGTGGACAAGGCAGCCACGCGATCCGTCGCCAGAGACACCACTTGGGCCGTGCTCAGAACAACCACCTGATCGGTCGTCAACGCCACCACTTGGGAAGTCGTCAGCGCGGTCACCTGGCCGGTAGACAGGGCGTACACATCTCCAGTTTCGATGGCCACAACCTGCGAGGTGCTCAACGCCACCACCTGATCGGTGGTCAGCGCGTTCACCTGCGAGCTGGTCAGGGCTACAATTTCATCAGTGGTCAAGGCTCTCGCCTGACTCGTCGTCAGAGCAGCAACCTGATCCGTGGACAGGACTTGAACGTTGTCGGTTACCAGTGCCACGACCTGCTTGGTGGTCAAGGCAACCACCTGTGCAGTGGTTAGCGCAACGACCTCAGCGCTCGTGAGCGCGAACACCTGCTTCGTGGACAAGGCAGCCACGCGATCCGTCGCCAGAGACACCACTTGGGCCGTGCTCAGAGCAACCACCTGATCGGTCGTCAACGCCACTACTTGGGAAGTCGTCAGCGCCGTCACCTGGCCTGTGGACAGGGCGTACACATCTCCAGTTTCGATGGCCACAACCTGCGAGGTGCTCAATGCCACCACCTGATCGGTGGTCAGCGCGTACACCTGCGCACTGGTCAAAGCTACGACGTCGTTAGTGGTCAAGGCTCTCGCCTGACTCGTGGTTAGAGCCGCGACTTGATCCGTGGACAGCACTTGGACGTTGTCGGTGACTAGTGCCACAACCTGCTTCGTGGTCAAGGCAACCACCTGCGCAGTGGTCAAGGCAACCACCTCGGCGCTCGTTAGCGCGAACACCTGACTCGTGGTCAACGCGGCCACTCGATCCGTCGCCAGAGACACTACCTGAGCGGTGCTCAGCACAACCACCTGATCGGTGGTCAGTGCCGCCACTTGGGAAGCCGTCGCCGCCGTCGTCTGACTGGTGGACATGGCGTACAAATCTCCAGTTTCAATAGCCACAACCTGAGCAGTGCTCAACGCCACCACCTGATCGGTGGTCAGTGCGTAAACCTGCGAGCTGGTCAAGGCTACAATGTCATTAGTCGTCAAGGCTCTCGCCTGACTCGTGGTCAGAGCTGCGACCTGAGCTGTGGACAGCGCCTGAACGTTATCGGTGATCAGCGCCACCAACTGCTTAGTAGTCAACGCAACCACTTGGGCCGTCGTCAAGGCAACCACCTCAGCGCTCGTCAAGGCTACCACTTGCGCAGTCGTCAAGACCACCACACGATCCGTGGCGAGGGAAGCCACTTGGGCAGTGGTCAACGCTACCAACTGGCCGGTGGTCAGAGAAACTACTTGAGCGGTGGTCAAGGCTGCAGCTTGGCTCGTGGACAGAGCGACAACGTCTCCGGTTTCAATAGCCACCACCTGCGCGGTGCTCAACGCTACCACCTGATCGGTCGTTAAGGCGGAGGCCTGCACGCTGGTCAAGGCCACGATATCACCTGTGGTCAACGCTCTGACCTGGCTGGTCGTAAAGGCGGCGACTTGGTCAGTCGTCAGGACCTGAACATTGTCAGTGGTAAGCACCACCAACTGCTTGGTGGTCAATGCGACCACCTGAGCTGTTGTCAAGGCAACTGCCCCAGCGCTCGTCAAGGCTACCACTTGAGCGGTTGTCAAGGCCACCACCCGGTCGGTAGCGAGAGACACCACTTGGGCAGTGTTCAAGGCGACCAACTGAGTCGTGGTTAAGGCGGCTACTTGCGCCGTCGTGAGTGCCGTAGACTGGCTTGTCGAGAGGGCGTACAAATCACCCGTCTCAATTGCGGTTAACTGAGCAGTGCTCAATGCCACCACTTGGTCGGTTGTCAATGAAACAGCCTGAGACGTGGTCAATGCCACCAGTTCATTCGTGGTCAACGCTCTGACCTGGCCGGTTGTGAAGGCTGCGACTTGATCAGTCGTCAGGACCTGTACATTTTCGGTGAGCAATACCACCAACTGCTTGGTGGTCAACGCAACCACCTGTGCAGTCGAGAGGGCCGCTACTTCGGCACTAGCCAAGGCCACCACCTGTGCAGTTGTCAAGGCCACCACCCGATCGGTGGCGAGAGACACTACTTGGGCAGTGCTCAAGGCGACCAACTGAGTCGTAGTTAAAGCGGCTACTTGCGCCGTAGTCAGCGCCGTGGCCTGACTCGTCAACAGTGCGTACACATCACCAGTCTCAATCGCAGTTAGCTGCGCGGTGCTCAACGCCACCACTTGATCTGTGGTGAATGCAGACACCTGAGCGCTGGTCAGCGCCACAACTTCACCAGTGTTCAATGACCTTACTTGGTTTGTCGTAAACGCAACCAGTTGAGAAGTGGTCAGTGCCTGAATATTGCTAGTGGTAAAGGCGACAACCTGCTTGGTAGTGAAGGCGACAACCTGGATGGTTTCCAATGCCGCTACCTCAGCGGTGGTCAAGGAGGCCACCTGCGACGTAGTAAAGGCCACGACCTGCGCCGTTGTCAGAGCCACCACCTGACTAGTGCTCAAAATAGCCACTTGACCCGTGCTCAGAGACACCACTTGGGCTGTCGTCAGAGCCGTCGCCTGACTCGTAGAGAGTGCATAAACGTCCTCAGTCTCTAGCGCCACCACCTGTGCTGTGCTCAAGACAACCAACTGATCAGTGGTCAGTGCATTCACCTGAGCACTGCTCAAGGCAACCACTTCACCTGTGGTCAAAGACTTCACCTGACCCGTAGTCAGTGAAACCACCTGCGCCGTAGACAAGGCCTGAACATTGCCCGTAACCAGCGCCACCAATTGCTTGGATGTTAAGGCGACTACTTGGGCGGTCGTCAATGCAACCACCTGATCGCTCGTCAAGACAGTGATCTGGCCCGTGGTCAACGCAACCACTTGGTTCGTAGTGAAGGCCGCCGCCTGACTCGTCAACAACGCCACCACTTGCGAAGTACCCAAGGATACCACTTGCGAAGTGGTCAGGGCAGAAGACTGACTCGTCGACAAGGCCACCACTTCATCCGTAGTCAAGGCAACCACCTGTGCAGTCGTCAACGCCACCACCTGTGCAGTGGAGAGAGATGCCAGGTCAACAGTATCAAGGGCGACCACCTGTACGGTTCTCAGCGAGGCAACCTGCGCTGTTGTCAATGCAAACGCTTGCGAGGAGGTCAACGCCACCACCTGATCAGTGGTCAACGCAACTATCTGGGCCGTCGTGAGTGCAACCGTCTGATCGGTGGTCAACGCTGCAACCTGGTCTGTGGTCAGTGCAGCGGCTTGACTCGTCCTCAGAGAGGCGATCTGTGCAGTGCTCAAGGCGACAACTTCACCCGTAGTCAGCACAGCGACCTGCGATGTCGTCAACGACGCCACCTGTGCAGTGCCGAAGGCGAAAGCCTGACTCGTGGTCAAGGCCACGACTTCATCCGTGGTCAGTGCGACTACTTGAGCCGTCGTCAGCGCAAAGATTTGGCTCGTGGACAACGACACCAAGTCACCAGTCTCAAGAGCAGCGATCTGCGTAGTTCTGAGCGCCACAATCTGGCCAGTCTTCAACGCAAGTGCCTGCGCGGAGGTCAACGCAACCACCTGATCCGTGGTCAAAGCGAACACCTGATCGGTGGTGAGCGCGAACGCCTGAGCGGTGGTAAGCGCAGCAACCTGATCCGTGGTCAACGCCGTAGCTTGATTCGTTTTCAGGGCAGCAATCTGGGAAGTGCTCAGGGCCACAACCTCACCGGTGGTCAGCGCCACAATCTGCGAGGTCGTTAATGCGGCGACTTGGGCAGTGCCTAAGGCCACCGCTTGGCTCGTGGAAAGGGCCACAACCTCATCGGTAGTCAGTGCGACTACTTGAGCTGTCGTCAATGCCACCACTTGCTTGGTGGATAGCGAAACCAAGTCACCCGTTTCGAGGGCCACAACCTGTGAGGTCTTGAGCGCGGCGATCTGAGTCGTCTTCAAGGCGTTCGCCTGAGAAGAAGTCAAGGCCACTATCTGATCCGTCGTGAAGGCAACCACCTGCGCGGTCGTTAGCGCAACCGTCTGGCTGGTCGTCAACACAGCAATCTGATCGGAAGTAAGCGCAACGGCCTGAATCGTCGTGAGCGCGGCTACCTGAGCCGTGGTGAGGGCCACCACTTCGGCGGTGGTCAGCACTGCGACCTGAGATGTCTTCAGAACAGCAATCTGTTGAGTGCTCAAGGCAACGGCCTGACTCGTAGACAGGGCCACCACTTCATCAGTAGTCAAGGCAACTACTTGAGCGGTCGTAAGCGACAGAACCTGAGCGGTAGTCAACGCAACCAAATCACCGGTCTCAAGGGCCACAACCTGCGATGTCTTCAGTGCAGCGATCTGCGCCGTGGTCAAGGCAGTCGCCTGAGACGAAGTCAACGCCACCACTTGATCTGTGGTTAACGCAAACGCTTGGGCCGTAGTCAGAACAACGGCTTGGCTGGTCGTCAACGCAGCGATTTGATCCACCGTCAGCGCAACAACTTGATTTGAAGTCAGAGCAACCACCTGAGCGGTGCTGAGGGCCACCACTTCAGCGGTGGTCAGCACAGCGACTTGGGACGTCGTAAGGGCAGCAATTTGAGCGGTGCCCAAAGCAACAGCCTGACTCGTGGACAGTGCCACCACTTCGTCCGTGGTCAGGGCGACTACTTGAGCCGTCGTTAACGACACAACCTGCGCGGTTGACAACGAAACCAAGTCACCAGTTTCAAGGGCCACAATCTGCGCTGTCTTTAGTGCAGCGATCTGGCTTGTGGAGAGAGCATACGCCTGGGAAGAGGTCAACGCCACCACCTGATCCGTGGTCAGCGCGGATACCTGCGCGGTAGTCAGAGCAACAGCTTGACCGGTCGTCAACGCAGCGATCTGGTCCACAGTCAGCACAACAGCTTGGTTCGTCTTCAGCGCAACGACTTGAGCCGTGCTCAGTGCCACGAGTTCACCCGTGGTGAGCGCAACGACTTGAGACGTGGTCAATGCTGCAATCTGCGAAGTACCCAAAGCAAAAGCTTGGCTCGTCGTCAGCGCCACCACCTCGTCTGTGGTCAATGCGGACACCTGTGAAGTCGTCAAAGCCGCCGCCTGGGCTGTGGATAGCGAAACCAAGTCAGCAGTCTCAAGCACCACCAACTGCGCAGTGGTCAGTGCGGTGATCTGAGCCGTCGTCAAGGCAAACGCCTGAGACGAGGTCAACGCCACGACCTGATCCGTCGTCAATGTGGACACCTGTGCAGTCGTTAGAGCGACTGCCTGCGCAGTGGTCAACGCAACGATTTGCGCGGTGGTAAGAACCGTAGACTGACTCGTTCTTAGTGCCGCGATCTGCGAAGTGCTGAGAGCGACGACTTCGCCTGTGGTGAGCGCCGAGACTTGAGCGGTCGTCAGTGCTGCTACCTGAGCTGTGCCCAAGGCAAAAGCTTGGCTCGTAGAGAGGGCCACGACTTCATCGGTGCTCAAGGCAACTATCTGCGAAGTAGTGAATGCCGACACCTGAGAGGTTGACAACGAAACCAAATCACCCGTCTCAAGAGCCACAACCTGTGCGGTCCTCAACGCGACGACCTGAGCCGTGGTCAAGGCATACGCTTGAGATGAAGTCAACGCAACCACCTGATCCGTGGTGAGCGCCACCAACTGAGCCGTAGTCAACGCAACCGCTTGGTTGGTCGTCAATGCTGCGATTTGACCGGTGGTCAACGCCGTAGCTTGACTGGTCTTCAGTGCGGCTGCCTGTGAGGTACTCAAAGCCACCACTTGACTCGTAGTAAGGGCATCAATCTGAGAGGTCGTCAGTGCAGCGACTTGAGCAGTACCCAAAGCAAACGCCTGACTCGTGGTCAATGCCACCACTTCATCAGTGGTTAGGACAACGACCTGGAGCGTCGTCAGCGCTGCGATCTGACTAGTGGACAAGGAAACCAAGTCACCAGTTTCAAGCGCCGCGATCTGGGCGGTTCTGAAGGCAACGACCTGCGAAGTCGTCAGCGCATACGCCTGAGAAGAAGTCAGCGCAACTACCTGATCGGTGGTCAGCGAGGATATCTGAGCGGTCGTTAGAGCAACCGCTTGGCTTGTCGTTAGGGCGCCGATCTGAGCGGTGCCCAGCGTGACCACTTGGGCGGTCTTGAGGGCGGCTGCCTGTGCGGTGCTCAGCGCGACTAGTTCACCAGTCGTCAGCGCCGCAACCTGAGAGGTCGTGAAGGAGGAAACCTGAGCAGTGCCAAGGGCCAAGACGCTACTCGTAGAAAGCGCCACGATCTCACCCGTTGTCAGAGCCACTAACTGCGCGGTAGTCAGCGCCACGGCCTGAGCAGTAGACAGCACGGCAATGTCACTGGTCTCGAGGGCGACCACCTGAGACGTGGTGAGCGCAACAACCTGCGCGGTCGTGAGGGCATACACTTGAGCTGTGGTCAGCGCCTCCACTTGCGCAGTCGTCAAAGTAGAGAGCGCCGCGGTTGAGAGAGCTGCCGCCTGAGCGGTAGTCAGAGAAACCACCTGATCGGTAGTCAGCGTAACCGCTTGCGACGCTTTGAGCGCCACAATCTGGCTGGTCGAGAGGGCCACCACTTCGCTAGTGGTCAACGCCACGACTTGCGCGGTCGTCAAGGCTGCGACCTGCGCCGTGCCTAAGGCAACCGCCTGACTCGTCGTCAAGGCAACCACGTCGTCGGTTGACAACACAACCAACTGAGCGGTCGTGAAGGCCGCGACTTGGCTCGTCGAAAGGGCCGCGATAATGTCTGTCTCAAGTGCCACCACCTGCTTGGTGCTGAGTGCAGCCACCTGAGAAGTCGTCAACGCGTAAGCCTGAGCGCTTGAGAGTGTATCCACCTGATCGGTCGTGAGGGCGAAGACGCCTGCAGTGGTCAAACCGACCACCTGACTCGTCGTCAGCGCCGTTACCTGATCTGTCGAAAGAACAGCCACTTGACTCGTCTTGAGGGAAGCCACTTGGCTCGTGCTCAGGGCCACCACTTCATCCGTTGTCAGAGCGGTTACCTGAAGCGTCGTCAACGCTGCAACCTGCGCGGTGGCCAAGGCCACGACCTGACCGGTTGTTAACGCGTACACTTCACCGGTGGTGAGGGCCACGATCTGAGCGGTCGTCAGTGCTGCGACTCTGGAGGTTTCCAGAGCGATGAGATCGCCCGTCTCGAGCGCCGCCACCTGCGCTGTCGACAAGGCAACAACTTGAGCGGTCGTCAGTACTGCGAAGTCTGCGGACTCCAGAGCCACAATCTGGCCTGTGGTCAACGCCAAAGTCGCCTGCGTCGACAAGGCCACGACCTGACTGGTCGCCAGCGCGATGATGTCGTTCGTGTTTAGCGATACGACCTGACCTGTGGTCAACGCGAAGACCTGAGAAGTGCCCAGTGCAAATACCTGATCTGTCGTCAGGGCGGCTACCTGGGAAGTGCTCAAGCTCGAAACCTGGCTCGTGCCCAGTGCAGCAACGACCGCCGTGGTCAACACAGTGATCTGCGAAGTCGGAATTGCGACAAGGCCAGCGGACTTAATCGCGCTTGCTTGGGCAGTAGTCAGCGCAAAGAGCTGATCCGTAGTGAGTACGGATGTTTGAATGGTGGAGAACGTGTTCACCTGACTTGTGGTCAGAGCGACGAAATCATCCGTGGCCAACGCAGCCACCTGCTTGCTTGAAAGTGCCGAAACCTGCGTCGTCGTCAAGGCTGCTGCCTGACTTGTCGTAAGGGCGACTACTTCACCGGTGGTCAAAGCCACTACCTGTGCAGTGGTCAAGGCAACCATTTGACTGGTACCCAACGCCACCAAATCACCTGTTTCCAGAGCAGCGACTTGAGCCGTCGTGAGGGAAGCGATCTGCTTGGTAGTCAGCGCGTAAGCCTGCGAACTCGTCAACGCAACTACTTGGCTCGTCGTCAAAACGGATACCTGACCCGTCGTCAAAGCGACCGCCTGATCGGTAGTAAACGCCGCCACCTGTGCAGTGGTCAATGCCGCCACATTTGCTGGAGTCAACGAGGACACCTGCGAAGTCGACAAGGCCACAACTTCGTCCGTGCTTAACGCCGCCGCCTGCTTGGTAAGCAGCGCTGCAATCTGAGCCGTCGTGAGAGCAACTGTCTGGCTGGTCGTCAACGCGACCACTTCGCCCGTGGTCAAGGCCACCACCTGCGCAGTGGTCAGGGCCACAACCTGTCCGGTTGTCAACGCGACGAGATCACCCGTTTCCAGCGCGGCTACTTGAGCCGTCGTGAGAGAAACGATTTGTTTGGTCGTCAACGCGTAGGCTTGCGAGCTCGTCAACGCAACCACTTGGCTCGTCGTCAATACAGACACTTGACCCGTTGATAGCGCGACCGTCTGATCGGTCGTAAACGCCGCTACTTGGGCCGTCGCCAGTGCCGCCACATTCGCTGGGGTCAGAGCGGAAACCTGTGAAGTAGACAAAGCAACCAGATCGTCTGTGCTCAATGCAGCCGCCTGCTTGGTGAGCAGCACCGAAATCTGCGCTGTCTTCAACGATGCAGCCTGACTCGTCGTCAGCGCCGCCACCTCACCGGTAGTCAAAGCTACCACCTGTGCAGTGGTCAGGATCGCCACTTGGCTAGTAGTCAAAGCCACCAAATCTCCCGTTTCAAGTGCCGCCACTTGCGCGGTTGTGAGGGAGACGATCTGTTTGGTCGTCAGTGCGTAAGCCTGTGAACTTGTCAACGCAACCACTTGGGCTGTCGTCAGAACAGACACCTGACTCGTAGTGAGTGAAACAGACTGATCGGTTGTCAAAGCCGCCACTTGGGCCGTTGTTAGAACCGCTATATTCGCCGTCGTCAGCGCGGAAACCTGTGAAGTGGACAGCGCGACCACTTCGTCTGTGCTCAACGCAGCCACCTGCTTGCTCAACAACGCCGAGATCTGTGCTGTAGTCAAAGCTGCCGCCTGACTTGTCGTCAACGCCAGCACTTCACCCGTGGTCATTGCCACGATCTGCGCAGTGGTGAAGGCAACCACCTGATTGGTGCCTAAAGCAGCAAGATCACCCGTTTCCAACGCCGCCACTTGGGCCGTTGTCAGAGAGGCGATCTGCTTGGTCGTCAGCGCGTAAGCTTGCGAACTTGTCAATGCAACTACCTGACCAGTGGTCAAGACAGTCAATTGGCCCGTGGTGAGCGCAACCGCCTGATTTGTGGTAAACGCCGCCACTTGGGCTGTCGTCAATACCGCTGCGTTCGTCGTCGTCAGAGCGGCAACCTGCGAGGTCGACAAGGCTACCACCTCATCCGTAGTCAAAACAGCGGCCTGCTTGCTCAAGAGCGCCGCAATCTGCGCCGTGGTCAGAGCTGCCGCTTGGCTAGTAGCCAACGCTACCACCTCGGCCGTAGTCAGTGCCACCAACTGCGCCGTGGTAAGGGCTGCCACCTGTTTGGTACCCAAAATCGCAAGATCACCCGTTTCAAGGGCAACCACTTGCGAGGTTGTCAGCGAGACAATCTGCTTGGTTGTCAGCGCGAAAGCCTGAGAACTTGTCAACGCAACCACCTGACTCGTCGTCAAAGCCGACACCTGATCGGTAGTCAGCGCCACGGCCTGACTTGTCGTCAACGCCGCAACTTGGTCTGTGGTCAAGGCTGCCGTGTTAGCAGTTGTTAGAGAAGCAATCTGCGAAGTGGACAGGGCTACCACACTATCCGTGGTCATTGCTACCACCTGCTTTTTCAGCAAGGCCGCGACTTGAGTCGTGGAGAGGGACGCCGCCTGACTCGTCGTCAAAGCAGCGACTTCAGAGGTACTTAACGCCACTAATTGTGCCGTGGTCAAGGCGACCGCCTGGCTCGTGCCCAACGCCACTAAATCACCCGTTTCAAGCGCCGCCACCTGTGCGGTGGTGAGCGAAGCGACCTGCTTCGTCGTCAGCGCGAAGGCCTGGGAACTCGTCAACGCAACGACCTGACCCGTCGACAAGACAACCAACTGGCCAGTGCTCAGTGCAACCGCTTGGCTTGTCGTCAACGCCGCCACCTGAGCCGTTGTCAAGACCGCTACGTTTGCCGTCGTCAAAGAAGAAACCTGCAACGTAGACAAGGCCACCAATTCATCCGTCGTCAAAACAGCCACCTGCTTGCTCAAGAGCGCGGAAATCTGAGCCGTCGTAAGAGACGCCGCCTGACTCGTCGTCAGTGCCACAACCTCCCCAGTGGTCAGCGCCACGACCTGCGCCGTAGTCAACGCCGCTACTTGGCTAGTTCCCAACGCCACGAGATCTCCCGTCTCCAGCGCCGCCACCTGTGCGGTAGTGAGCGAAGCGACCTGCTTCGTCGTCAAAGCGAAGGCCTGTGAACTTGTCAACGCAACGACCTGAGCTGTAGACAGCACAACCAGTTGGCCTGTGGTCAATGCAACCGCCTGACTCGTTGTAAAGACCTCCACCTGAGATGTTGTCAGTGCCGCTGCGCTGCCCGTCGTCAAAGAAGAAATCTGCGAAGTAGACAAGGCCACCAAATCATCCGTGGTCAAAACTGCGGCCTGCTTAGTCAACAGTGAGGCAATCTGCGTCGTCGTAAGAGCCGCCGCCTGACTCGTCGTCAAAGCCACAACCTCTCCGGTCGTCAGCGCCACTACCTGCGCAGTGGTCAGCGCCGCCACCTGGCTCGTTCCCAAAGCAACTAAATCGCTCGTTTGAAGCGCCACTACCTGTGAGGTAGTAAGCGAAGCAACCTGCTTCGTAGACAGAGCAAATGCCTGTGAGGTGGTCAAAACTGCCACCTGCGCCGTACCCAAAGTAGAGACTTGAGCCGTAGTCAACGCAACTGCTTGGCCGGTCGTCAGCACCACAACCTGACCTGTCGTCAGCGCTGCTGTATTCGCTGTCGTTAGAGAGGACACTTGCGCCGTCGTCAGCGCCACCACTCCAGCAGTGGTCAGAGAAAGCACCTGTTTGCTTAACAGAGCGGCAATCTGGGTCGTAGACAGCGCAACCGCCTGACCAGTCGTCAACGCGGACACCCCGCCCGTAGTCAACGCCACCACCTGTGCCGTGGTCAACGCAGCCACCTGACTCGTTCCCAGTGCCACAAGGTCACCGGTTTCAAGCGCAGCCACTTGGGACGTCGTGAGAGCCACGATTTGCTTCGTCGTCAGAGCATTTGCTTGTGAGGTCGTCAGCGCCACCACTTCGGCCGTACTCAGAGTAGAAGCTTGAGCGGTTGTCAATGCCACCGCTTGACCGGTAGTCAACACCGCGATCTGACCGGTTGTCAGCGCCGCTGTGTTGGCTGTCGTTAATGAGGCTACTTGAGCCGTTGTAAGAGCCACCACTCCGTCGGTAGTCAGCGCAACCACTTGCTTGCTTAGCAAAGCAGCGACCTGCGCAGTCGTCAACGATGCCGCTTGGCTCGTGGTCAACGCAGATACCTCGGCTGTACTCAACGAAACGATCTGCGCTGTAGTGAAGGCCGCCACTTGGCTGCTGCCCAATGCCACAAGATCGTCGGTTTCAAACGCAGCCACCTGAGCGGTCGTGAGTGCGACTATCTGTTTCGTCGTCAATGCGGAGGCTTGCGCAGTCGTCAACGCCACCACTTGTGCGGTCGACAATGCCACCACCTGCGCCGTTCCCAAAGCCACCGCCTGAGCGGTCGTCAAAGAAGTAACCTGACCGGTCGTGAACGCTGCAACGTTTGCAGTCGTCAATGAGGCAACTCGTGAAGTTGAAAGCGCCACGACTCCGTCCGTGGTCAAAGATACAAGCTGCTTACTTGGAATCACCGACACCTGCGCTGTAGTGAAGGCCGCCATCTGGCTCGTAGTCAACGCTGACACTTCAGCGGTGCTAAACGCCACGATCTGCGCCGTGGTGAAGGCCGCCACTTGACTCGTACCTAATGCCACGAGATCACCCGTTTCAAACGCTGCTACCTGTGCGGTCGTGAGGGCGACGATCTGCTTGGTGCTCAACGCATTTGCCTGTGACGTCGTCAAAGCAACCAACTGGGCCGTGGTCAAAGTCGAAACTTGAGCCGTAGTCAACGCAACAGCCTGGCTTGTTGTCAAAACGGATATCTGATCCGTGGTCAACGCCGCTGAATTTGCAGTGGTTAGCGAGACGATCTGCGAAGTGGAAAGGGCAACCACTTGGTCAGATGTCAACACGAGCAGCTGTTTCTTCAGCAATGCCGCGACCTGTGCGGTCGTCAAGGCAGCCGCCTGACTTGTGCCCAATACAGACACCTCGCCCGTGCTCAGAGCCACGACCTGTGCCGTGTTGAATGCCGCCACTTGGTTGGTTCCAAGCGCCACAAGGTCGTCTGATTCGAGCGCGACTACTTGGGCCGTTGTAAGAGACACGATCTGCTTAGTCGACAAGGCCACTGCCTGTGAAGTCGTTAAGGCAACAATCTGACTGGTCGAAAGAGCAGAAACCTGAACCGTTGTCAGCGCCACAGCCTGAGCCGTCGTCAACGAGCTTACCTGGTCAGTCGTTAGAGCCAGCCCTTGGGCCGTAGTTAATGATACAATTTGCGAGGTGGTCAACGCCACCAAGTCGGCCGTCGCTAACGCCGCCACTTGCTTGCTCAGTAACGCGGAAACCTGCACCGTAGTCAGAGCTGCGGCTTGGCTTGTCGTCAGAACAGCCACATTATCAGTGGTCAACGCCACAACTTGGGCTGTGTTGAATGCTGCTACCTGAGACGTTCCTAGCGCCACCAAATTTCCAGTCACAATCGAGGCTACCTGACGACTCGAAAGGGAGACCACCTGCTTGGTCGTCAATGCATACGCCTGAGAACTGGTGAGAACGACGATCTGCCCAACACTCAAAGAAACCACCTGTGAAGTCGTCAGCGAAGCCACCTGCGAAGTCGTCAAGACAGAAACCTGATCCGTGGACAGCGCCACGGCCTGCGCAGTGGTCAGAGACGCAACCAGCGAGGTTGTTAAAGCAACCAGATCATCCGTGCGAAGGGCAACGACCTGTTTGGTTGAGAGGGATGAGATCTGGGCGGTCGTAAAGGCGGCCGCTTGGCTCGTTGTTAGAGCGGACACCCCGTCCGTAGTCAGTGAAACGACCTGCGCCGTAGTCAAGGCCGCAACCTGACTTGTTCCGAAAGCGACCACGCTGTCCGTTCCCAACCCAGCCAACTGAGCTGTCGTGAGAGCAATCACCTGCTTCGTCGTCAACCCAACGATTCCAGCGGTAGTGAGCGCGAAAGTCTGACCTGTTGTCAAGGTACCGACCTGAGCGCTAGTGAAGGCCGCAGCC
Source organism: uncultured Spartobacteria bacterium (assembly GCA_903919125.1). GTDB lineage: Bacteria > Verrucomicrobiota > Verrucomicrobiia > Chthoniobacterales > Chthoniobacteraceae > Chth-196. Next base: position 14,915 of record CAIXGS010000077.1, read on the forward strand.
TGAGCGGTCGTTAGGGCGGAAACCTGAGCAGATCCAAGCGCAGCGATCTGGACTGTGGTCAGGGACACCAACTGTGCGGTGCTCAAAGCAACCAATTCATCCGTGGTAAGAGCCGCAATCTGCTTCGTCAACAGCGCTGAAAGCTGAATAGTAGAGAGCGCAGCCACTTGACTGGTCGCTAGGGCTACCACCTCGCCCGTGCTCAACGCCACTACCTGGGAAGTGGTCAGAGCCTTAATCTGGCTTGTGCCCAACACGGCGAGGTCGCCCGTCTCAACCGCCACCAACTGAGCGGAAGTCAGACTAACTACCTGCTTCGTCGTCAAAGCACTTAGCTGAGCTGCAGAAAGAGCGACCACTTGATTGGTGGTCAAAGAAGCAACCTGCGCGGTGGTCAGAGAAGCAACCTGCGCGGTGGTCAAAACGGAAATCTGGTCCGTGCTCAGCACTGCCGCTTGAGCCACAGTCAATGAAGATACCTGCAAAGTCGTCAAGGCATACACCTCGTCCGTGGTCAGGGATCCTAACTGCGCAGTGCGGAGGGCACTCACCTGCAAGCTGGTTAAAGAAGCAACCTGAGCGGTGCTCAAGGCAACCAACTGCGTGGTGCTCAAACCAACCACCTGATCCGTAGTGAGCGCAGCAAGCGTGCTGCCACCCACTGCCACGAGATCGCCAGTTTCTAGCGCCACTAACTGCGAAGCGGAAAGTGCGACAATCTGCTTGCTAGTCAGCGCATTCGCCACGGAGCTCGTAAGGGCCACGACCTGAGCTGTGCTTAAAGCAGCAACCTGCGCCGTCTTGAGAGCTGTCGCCTGGTTCGTCGTTAAGGCAGAAACTTGATCGGAAGTCAGCGCCGCCGATTGAGCTGTGCCAAAGGAAACCACCTGCGCGGTTGTCAATGCAGCCACCGCGGAGGTGGTCAAAGCGGCAACCTGCTTCAAGGCGAGCGTCGATGTTTGCAGCGAAGTTAACGCGACCACCTGTCCAGTGGTCAAGGAAGCCACCTGATCCGAGGTGAGGGAAACAACCTGAGCCGTCGACAGGGAAATAATCTGATTGGATTGCAATGCAACCACCTCAGCTGTAGTGAGAGAAACCACCTGCGCATTGCTCAAAGACGAAACCTGAGCCGTCCCAAATGCCGCAACCTGACTGGTCGCCAACGCCACCAATTGACTCGTCGAGAGTGCACGCAATTGAAGCGAGGAGAAGGTCGCCACCTGAGCCGTCGAGAAAGCAACCAGAGCACTGGTGGAGAGACCCGAGACCTGAGAAGTCGTGAGCGCCGCGACCTGACTGGTGGAAATTGACGCAGATTGGCTCGTGGAAAGAACCGCTAACTGCCCCGTACCGAAGGCCGCACGCTGCTGCGTACTCAACGCCGCAAGCTGGCTGGTGCTCAGCACTTCAATATCATCCGTTCCCAGTGCAGCAATCTGCAGTGTGGTAAGGGCCGCGATCTGCTTTGTGGAGAGAGCCGCAACCTCATCGCTGGTCAAAGCAAGAACCTGCCGAGAGGTCAGGGCAACTACCTGAGCAGTGGTCAAGGCAACAGCCTGCGCCGTAGTGAGAGCCTGAACCTCATCAGTGGTCAAAGAGGCCACCTGCGCGGTTGTTAGGGCTGCGATACCAGAGGTCTTAAACGCCTGCAGATCACCTAGTTCAATAGCCACCACCTGCCCAGTGGTCAAGGATGCCACCTGATCCGATGTTAGGGCCGCTGCCTGCGAACTTGTCAGAGAAACCACTTGTCCAGTGGTTAACGCCACAACCTGGGCCGTTGTCAAAGCCGCCACACGCGAGGTTGCCAACGCGGACAAACCATCGGTGGTCAATGCAACCACCTGAGCACTAAGCAAGGAAGAAATCTGACGCGTCGTCAGTGCGAATACTTCGCCAGTCGTCAATGCGGCCACCTGCGAGGTCGAAAGCGCAGTAACTTGAGACGTCGTCAAGGAAGCCACCTGCGCGGTCGCCAGTGCGCTAATTCCGCCAGTCGTCAATACCTTGACCTGCGCAGACGTCAGCGACACCACTTGGGATGTCGTAAGCAGATCCAGAGCATCCACCTCCACGGCGACTATCTGAGCTGTGGTTAAGGCAACAACCTGCTTCGTGGACAGAGCGACCAATTGATCGTCGGTAAGAGCAACGATGTTGGCGGTGGTCAATGCAGCCACCTGCACGCTGGTCAATGACACCGTTTGGCTCGTTGTCAGCGCGGACACCTGATCCGAAGTGAGAGCCGCGACCTGCGATGTGGTAAGCGAAGAAATTTGTTTTGTGCTCAAAGCGACAGCTTCAGCCGTCGAGAGGGAGCGCAACTGTTTGCTGGTGAGTGCCGTAATTTGATCTGTAGTCAGAGCGATGGCCTGTGATGTCGTAAGGGCCAACAATTCGTCTGTTGTCAGGGCAATCACCTGAGCTGAGGTCAAGGACACGACCTGAGCGGTGGAGAGTGCTTGGACGTTATCCGTGGAAAGCGCGGAAACCTGAGAGGTCGAAAGAACGACCACCTGTTTTGTCGTAAGCGCAAATGCCTGACTGGTAGTCAGTGAAGCCACCGCACCCGTTGTTAGGGCAACGATCTGGGCGGTAGTGAGAGACACTCCTTGAGCGGTGGTCAGAGCCACCAACTGATCCGTAGTTAAAGCGACGACCTGCGCAGACCCGAGCGCTGAAACTTGCGAGGTCTTCAAAGAAACAACTCCTGCGGTTGTCAACACCTTTACCTGCCTGGTCGACAAGGAACTGACCTGAGTCGTCGTGAGCGAGGAGATCTGATCCGTGGTCAGCGACTGGACATCATCTGTAGTGAGCGCCAAAATTTGAGCTGTCGTGAAAGAAGCCACCTGAGAGGTGCTCAGCGCCACCAGGTCACCAGTTTCAATCACCACCACTTGGGCCGTGGTGAAGGCGGCCACCTGCTTGGTGCCAAATGCAGCAAACTGACTGCTGGAGAGTGCCACTACATTACTCGTGGTCAATACAGTTACCTGCGCCGTAGTCAAAGAAACAGCTTGCGAAGTAGTCAATGCAACCACCTGATCCGAGGTCAAAGCGGCGACTTGCGCGGTCCCCAACATCGCCACCTGCGAAGTTTTAAGTGCGGCGATCTCCACCGACGTTAAAGCCCTCACCTGCTTACTGCTCAAAGAGTTTAACTGTACCGTCGTAAGCGCCTCCACCTGAAGTGTTGTCAACGACTGTATTTCGTCGGTTGTAAGCGCCAGAATCTGCGCGGTTGTGAACGCGATCAATTGGGCCGTTGTGAACGCAACAAGATCTTGGGTTTCAATCGCCACCACCTGAGATGTGGTCAGCGCCGCCACCTGCTTAGTGGTCAATGCAGAAGCTTGATCGCTAGAAAGCGCGACCAAATCACCGGTCGTCAATGCCACGGCCTGCAATGTAGTCAATGCAGCGACTTGGGAAGTACTCAGCGCGGATATCTGGTCCGTCGTCAAGGCAGCCACTTGGGCGGTCCCCAAACCAACAACTTGCGAAGTCTTGAGTGAAGAAACTTCCTCCGTCGTCAAAACCCTCACCTGCTTGGTGCTCAACGAACTCAGCTGAGTCGTCGTCAAAGAGGAAGCCTGAAGCGTCGTCAACGACTGCACTCCGTCAGTGGTCAGCGCCAAGATCTGAGAGGTTGTTAGGGCCACCACCTGCGCCGTAGTCAAAGCCGCGATGTCGCCAGTTTCAATCGCCACGATCTGCGCAGTGGTCAGGGCCGCAATCTGCCTGGTGTTTAAAGCTGCAAACTGATCACTGGAGAGCGCCACCAAATTCGCTGTCGTCAACGCCACCACCTGCAACGTCGTGAATGCAACCGCCTGCGAAGTACTCAACACACCCACCTGATCGCTCGTCAAAGCGGCCACTTGCGCCGTCCCAAGAGCGGCGACCTGCGCCGTCTTAAACGCAGCCACCTCCGTGCTCGTCAAAGCCTTGACCTGCTTGGTGCTCAACGAACTCAGTTGAGTCGTCGTCAAAGAGGACGCTTGAAGCGTGGTTAGCGACTGCACTCCGTCAGTGGTCAGCGCTACAATCTGAGATGTCGTTAGAGCCACCACCTGCGCCGTGGTCAACGCCGCAATGTCGCCCGTTTCAATCACCACGATCTGCGCGGTGGTCAGGGCCGCGATCTGCTTTGTGTTTAAAGCTGCAAATTGCTCGCTGGTAAGCGCCACCACATTCCCAGTAGTCAAGGAAACCACCTGTAGCGTTGTGAACGCGGCTGCCTGCGACGTACCCAGCACAGAGACTTGATCACTCGTCAAAGCCGCCACCTGCGCCGAGCCCAACGCAACCAACTGAGATGTCTTGAGCGAAACCAATTCCGCCCCGTTCAGAGCCCGCAACTGTGCAGTCGTCAACGTACCAACTTGCGCAGTCGTCAAGGAAACAATCTGGGCAGTCGTTAGAGACTGCACTCCGTCCGTTGTGAGAGCCGTAATCTGCGCGGTCGTGAATGCCGATACTTGATTCGTGCCAAGAACAGAAACTTCCTGCGTGGTCAAGGATGCCAACTGCTTGGACGTCAAAGAAATGATTTGCTTGGTGCCAAAAGCAGTTAACTGATCCGAACTCAAAGCCACCAACTGCGCCGTCGACAAAGACGAAATCTGGCTCGTACCCAAAGACACAGCCTGAAGCGTTGTGAGAGCAGCAACCTGATCGGTTGTAAGAGAGACCAACTGGGCAGTGGACAACGCTGCAACCTGAGCGGTAGCCAGAGAAGCCACCTGAATCGTGGGAAGGGAAACCAACTGCTTGGTCGTCAAAGGAGCAATCTGCGAAGTCCCAAGCGAAACCAATTGATCGGTACTCAGGGCGGAGAGGAAGTCAGAAGACAGAGCTGAGACCTGGCTGGTCGTCAACGCACGGACTTGACGAGTAGAAAATGCCTGTAACTGGTCGCTCGAAAGGACGTTTAACACCTTACTACTGAGAACAGTCACCTGGAAAGAGGTCAGCGCATACGCCTGATCCGTAGTCAACACAGAGGCTTGGTCCACGGTCAAACCGGCGACCTGAACACTGCTCAAACCGACAAGTTGCGCCGTTGTTAAAGCCTGAAAATCATCAGTGGCAACAGCAGCAAATTGCGCAACACCAAACGCACCCAACTGCTTCGTAGTCAGCGCCACAACCTGATCACTGGTCAATGACTGCACCTGACTAGAAGTCAATGAACTAACTTGAGCCGTGCTCAAAGCCACCGCCTGACCGGTAGTTAAGTATGAAACTTGGCTCGTTGTTAACGCCGCTATCTGTGAGGTGAGGAGGGACTGAAGATTTCCTGTCCCGATCGCCGAAATTTGATCCTCACTTAGTGACGCCAACCCCTTTGCCCCCAAGGCAATCAGCTGACCGCTTTTCAGTGCACCTATGTTCTCCACGGTCAGCGTCTGAAGCTCGCTAGTGGTGTAAGCCGCGAATTGAGCAGTCGTCAGGCCGGAAACCTGTGTGGTGGTTAAGGAAGAGAAGTCAGTGGGCATAGAAAGGAAAGTTGGAAAGACGGCTGCGCAAAAAGATAAAAATCAGGAAGAAACTACGGCGAACTCAGCTTAATCGGCAAGAAGCCGAAGCTTCTTTAGAATGTTTTGATGATGGATTTGTGCAAATTTGAAAACAATAGCACCTGAAAAAGAAAATTTGATGAGCCCAGAATAGCAAACGCTGGGCCAAGTTTTTCCATTTTTATCTGACTTTTTATTCAAAGTTTGCGTCCTTCCCCTTCGCAACTTTGGGGTTTCAGGCGCAGCCCCCATTCGAATCAACCATAAAGAATCACCAGCAATAACCCTCAAACGAACGCTACAACCACAAGAGAAACTCCATTTTCTCTAAACCCACTTTAAAACCACCCCTACCCTAACCCAAAATCCCCAACGCCTACACCAACCGCCACCGCGCCAGATCCTGCGAATCCACCAACCCGACCGGCATTCCAGCCCCATCCACCACCACCACTTCGTCCACACGATGCTGCTCCAGCACGCGCAGAACATCCGCCGCCAACCGTCCCGCCTCCACCGTCACCGGTCCCTTCGTTAAAAACTCCCCCACCGCTCGATCGGCAATTCCTGCCACCTTTTGAAAATGACGGGCAAAATCACCGTGGGTAAAAATACCCAACATAAAACGCGTTTCATCCACCACAACTGCGGCCCCCGTCCGCTTCTGTGTCATCGCACTCAAAACGTCCCGTACCGTTGTCACCGGAAGCACCAACGCCATCTGCTCCACTCCTCTCATAATGTCGCTGACCTTTAACAATAAAGTGCGCCCAAGCTGCCCAGCAGGGTGATATTTCGCAAAGTCCTCTCGGGTAAATCCGCGCACATCCAAGAGAACCATAGCCAGCGCATCCCCAAGCGCCAGCATCACCGTCGTGCTCGCAGTCGGCGCAAGTTCTAGAGGACACGCCTCCCGCTCCACCGACACATCCAGCACCACCGCACTGTTCTGAGCCAACGTCGAGTGCCCCTGCCCCGTCATCGATATCAGCGGAATTCCCATCCGCGCGAGCGCCGGCAGAATCGCGAGCAACTCTTCCGTCTCGCCGCTGTACGAAAGCGCCAAAAACAAATCCCCCTCCCCCACCACTCCGAGGTCCCCGTGCAACGCATTCACCGGATCCAAAACCACGGCCGGGCAACCTATACTAGTTAAAGTCGCGGCGATTTTCGATCCAATACAACCCGACTTACCGACTCCACACACCACTAGTTTACATTTGCGCGATAGACATTCCAGAATCTCCGCCACCGCTTTCTCAAAGCTCCCGTCCAAGCCCAACCGAGCATCCAACCTTTGTAACTCCGCAATCTCCAATTGAAGCACCCGACTTGCTTTTTCCAGAATGGTCATAAAACTCCCCCACTCGGTGTATTTTTCCCTCCGTTTGCCTCCAACCACACGGCCTGACGCGCAAACAAAAACCGCTGGTATCCAAACCCCGCCCAACCTGCAGCGGTAGCCATCGAAACAAACTCTGCTTTGGAAAATGCTCTCTTTGCTGAAACTCGGGCATCGTGCCGCGTCATTGCCTCCCTATAGGCCGTGGCCGTGAGGGCCCAAATTCCCATACTCGCAAAAAGAGAGCGCTCGAGGTCAGACACCAGCGACCAACGGTGTGACAGCATCCGGCAGCGCACCAGAACGCGAATGGCATCCTCCTCGCTAAAATGATGCAGTGCAAGGCTACACAACACAAGATCGTAGGTTATACCGGGCTCAAAGCTACGAATGTCCGCCTCAAAAAAACGAATTTCAGGAAAGGCAAAACTGCTTTCCTTGGCGATGTGGAGAGTCGCTCCTTGCGCATCCACCGCATCAACGCTCAAAGAAACCTGATTCCGCCGCGCCCAACGCACTAGCTCTCTGGGCAGATCGGCAGCCCCTGTGGCCAGATCCAACACCCGATATTGCCCGCCACGCTTGAGCCATTTCTTCGCAAACTGGAGCAGCAAACGATGGCTTCCAAAATGCCGATTCAAAGAAACCAGGTTCGCCAGATCCGTGCGCAGCTCGTAGGAATCCCCTTGGGGAATGTCCATTAGCTCAGGTTGGCTTGGGTCAAACTCACGCGGCATATCAATCCAACACTGCCCAGCTTCATATTCCAACGCAAGCGCGCTCCAACCCAAGCGCGCCTCCATGCAGCCATTTTGCGCTACACCATCTTGCGGGCGCCCAAGTGAGGCACAGGGCAACCCATGGCATCCGCAAACATCCGAAGCACTGCCATCTCCCTGTCCATCAAAAAGCCCTGCGAGGCAGCAGCAAAACCACACGCCGTCAGAATGCGCTTCCGTAACGCACCAGAGGCCTGCTCGCAAACTTCCAAAGCATGCACCACCTGCCCCACGGTCACCGCATCGCGATCGGCTGGAGGCACCTCGTAACCCAATGAACTCCAAGCCGCTATCCGTGCAGCACTACGCCCCAGCGCACTCTTCGAGCCGCGCAAAAGCATAGAAGAAACCAACACCTGACACTCCCCCCAAACCGAGGACAATTCCTCAAAGACGACCGGCGCAACTTCCCTTACCCCCAACGTGATTCCTATCCTTCGGCGCGAAGTATAAAGCAGCAGATAACGCACTAGGTCAATCTCGTCAGGTCGAACCACTTCCCTCCGACATTGGCGCATCAGTTTGACATACTCCACGCGACTCATACGCCGCAACATCGGCATGGAAAGGTCCAGCAACAAAAACAATTGCGTGGCCGACGCGACACCCAAATCCAGCGAAGATGCGCTGGACCGCATCATCTCAAGCAACAACTGCTTTGCTCCATCCCGCGTCTGAGTGTACTGGACCCACTCTTCCTTCAAGGAGCGCTTCAACGAGATGCCAAGACCCAGCTGTGAGGGCAGCATACATTGCCCCAGATACTCCAAGTTTGTGATCGGATAAGACTGAGGCGTTCCCGCCAAGGAAAGTTCCCTCGAACGCATCTTCTCTCTCTTCTTTGCCCCAATCGCCGCCGCCGCCCGCGCCGCTGCCGAAAGTGGCTCCGCCGGCAAATCCTGCGCGGGCACATCGCTCACCACAACAGACGTGGCTCCTTCGTTGATCTGGCTCGATAAAAACTCGCCACTCCAGTCCGGCTGCAGCCTCCGAATCCGCTCCCCGAGCGTCGGATGCGTGGGGAAGAACAAAGAGGAAAGTCCCTCAGCCGCAGGCGCAAAAAACAAATGTCCCGACTCAGGCGCCGTTGGATTCGAAAGCAAAGAACCCTCCCGCAAACCGCCGATTTTCCGCAACGCAGCCACCACCGGCATTCCTGAGGGCAAACAACCCGCTGCCGCTGCGTCAGCCGCAAACTCCAAATCTCGGGAGACAGCTCCTTGTAAAAATCGACCAAAAACCCCGGTCACCGACCCCAACATTAGCAGTAAAACCCCCAAAAGTGACCGACTCTGACTTTCACCATCGGCGGTTCCCGGCAGTTTGCCCGCCATCGCCCTGCGTCCCGCCGAGGCATTCAGCCCCCAGAACCCCTTGCCCACGGGAGAGTCCGAAGCAACCAACAGGCGCCCCGCAAGCGAAAGGAACAAAATTCCCTGAACCCACACCAACATCCTGAACTTCAACCTCATGTCCCCACTTAAAATATGACTAAATTCATGGAGCAACACCCCTCGGAGTTCCTCGGAATTCAGGCGGTCCAGCGCACCTTTAGTAATCCCAATCACTGCGCTCGCCGGGTCGCTACCCGCTGCAAATGCATTGATTCCCAGCTCTGTTGGAAGCACCCAAACCTCAGGCACTGGAATGCCAAAACCCAAGGCAAGAGTTTCCACCATCACTAGCAGCTCCTGCTCCGCAGCATTCCCCGAGCGTGAACCCAACCGCTTCCCCCCCAACTCCTCAGCCACGCCTGAACCACCCATTCTCAAAGCGTACACCCGCACAATTACTCCAAGAAAAAGCAAAAGCAACGAGAGCGGCAACGTCCAAACCATCACCACACGGTGCACATCAGAATCCGCTAGGGAACCACCAACAAGCAGCACGACAAGCAGATGTATCGACACGATCACACCCGCCATCAGAAAAAGCGCGAGAGTAAACATGCTGCCAGCGCGCCGCCGCGCTATATCCTGTGCCGAAAACAAATCCATCCCCTAGTTATAGGGGTGAAGTCCGTGTTTCTTTAACTTAAAAGTGCGATAGTTTGCATCGCATCTAGTCAGTCACGTGAAAAGTTTAATAGGTCAGTGAATCAGGAGGGATTTTTGCGTCAGTTTAATCCACGAATTTAGCATGGTGGTTCAACCTTCACTCCTCTCCTTTTTACTCACCTTAGAATAATCTTCACTGTAAAATTTACTTTTGCACTTGCCAAGCAGACCGATTGGCTTTAGCAATCGCGCCCTCATTTTTCTGATCCGATTCCGTTCGATTTTTTCAACGGAACATATCTTAGTGAACTGGGGTCAGCATATTTTGCCGCAGACGATGGGTTGGTAGCTCAATGGTAGAGCAGCGCCCTTTTAAGGCGTTGGTTGAGGGTTCGAGTCCCTCCCAACCCACCATCACAAACAGACTGTAAACCAACGACTTACTAACGGTTTACTGTTGGTTTTGCAAATGAAGCAAGAACACGCTTCGAGGGCAATTTTGACGAACCCCGCCCCTCTCACCGCGCCCACCACGAATGCCGCTTTGCAAATGCCCTCGCTTAATCGCCGTGCGTGACTACTTACGCTCGGAAACTGGGGCCACCTCATAGCGGTGAGGAACCGGAGCGCGGGCTGCAAGCGCGTTGTTTTCGTGCTGAGTCACCTGCTGGATAAGCTCCTCGTAGCGAGGCCAGTTCTTTATGTAGTTCAGCGCCATGCCAGCGTTATACTCCTTCTTGTCTTCGAAGCGGTCGTAGTGCGCCTGCACCGCAGCAGGGTCATCCACGTTGACCTTGTAACGGCTTTGCATCCAGCGCCGCGTATTCATGAGGCTGCACGCCTGCGCCTCGGCATTCCGCCTTTGTTCATTATGGCTGCGCACCGTCTGCGCCTGCTTGTATTGCGGAGTCGCTTCGTTGAAAGCCAGATTAATCCCGTGCGCCAAGTCAGCCGCCGTGTGCCGTCCGACAGCGTTGCCGTCGATGCGTACTTCGTAGCTTCCAGCCGCAAGGCCCGTGACAGTCAACGTTTCCTGCGCAAGGTCGCTCTCCACCGGCGCAATCTCCAGCAACGACTTCGCCGCGGCGTCGATCGGAAACGGCAGCGCATTCTCCCGCGCCGTGAACACAACGCCGCCCTCTTTCGTCTCCACGCGACTCACCTCCGCATTGACGCTTTCCGCTGCACGAGCGCTCGCCGCATCAATCTTGATCGCGGACACAACCGCAGGAGCTCCTTGGGCTTTCAGGAACAACCAAGCCATCATCAAGTGCCCCGGCGCGCTCGGATGCACGCGATCCCCTCCGATGATGGTCCACGTCGGATCCTTTTTCTGTCGCTCGAGATTGAGAGCCGTCATGGGGGCGTGGAAGTCGACTAATGTGGAATGGTTCGTTGCAGCCATCTGACGGACGATCTCAGCGCAGAGGCCGAGTCCGTCGTTGCAGCCGGGTTGATTATTCTCCTTCTCGAGCACCACGGTCTGGTCGAACGGCGATGGGGTGATAAAATACAACTTTGGGTCACCCGCCTCGGCGCGAATGCGAGCGACAACTTTCTCCATGTTCGCCTTGTATCCCTCGAGAGCCTGTCGCTGCTGGCCCTTCTTGGCATCGTCGGGATTCGCAACATAAGCACCTCGATTGACGTCGTTCATTCCGAACATAATCGACACCGACGTCGGCTTCTTTCCGATCACGTCCTCCGCCAACCTTCCTAGCGATCCACCGGATGTGTCTCCGGAGCGACCGGCGTTGACGAAGCGGACCGTGCGGTCCGGAAAGCGAGTCAAATAGTAGTCGCAAATGATGGTCTGGGTGGCGCCCCGGGCCGTGATGCTGTCTCCCAGCAGGCACACCGTCTCCCCGTCTTTGAAAACCTCGGCGCATACGACGTGGCTCAACGAGAGGAAGCCCAACAGCGCGATCGTGGACGGAACAATTTTCTTCATGGGGGTTGCTTTAAAAGGAGGGGCTTCTTCTTTGGGGAATTTCTACGCTTACCATACCGGTCCGCTGGGAGCCAAGAGAACCGCGTGCCGAGGCTGGAGAAGCTACAAGGAGTTTGCACGAGTGCCCAAAAGTAACGCGTCAGCAACGGAGAAAAAGCTGAGCGGAATATACCTTGGTGGTAATACTGCCTAGAATTCCGACGCTGCGCCGGGGTGAATGGTACTTTCCGTGCAAAAATTTGAACGTTCTTGCCGCCAATGGTGTCTCAGCGCAAAGAAACCCTGTAAGGGCGTTTTCCGTCCAAAATTCCATGATCCAAGTTAGAAATCTAAAAAAAACGTTCGGCCCCAAGGTCGCCGTCGGTGGCGTTACCTTCAAAGTCGAAAAAGGAGAGGTACTTGGCTTCCTCGGGCCAAACGGCGCGGGTAAAAGTACCACAATGCGAATGATTACCGGCTTCATCCCGCCCACCGGAGGCGAAGCCATTATCGGCGGGTTTAACATTGTGGAGCACCCCATCGAGGCCAAGCGACTGATGGGTTACCTTCCCGAAAATGCCCCCTCCTACGCGGACATGACCGTGGCTGGGTTCCTGGGTTTCGCCGCAGAATTGCGAGGCCTCAGTGGCAGCGCAAAAAAGAAGGCAGTGGATCGCGCGGTGGAAATGTGTTTCCTCGAAAACGTCCTGCACCAAAGCGTCGAGACCTTGTCCAAAGGATACCGACACCGCACCTGTTTCGCTCAGTCCATCATTCACGATCCCGAAGTGCTCATTCTGGACGAACCCACCGATGGTTTGGATCCCAATCAAAAGCACGAAGTCCGCACCCTGATCCGGAAGATGGGACAGAGTAAGGCGATCATTTTTTCCACCCACATTCTTGAGGAGGTAGAGGCCGTTTGTTCAAGGGCCATTATCATCGACCGCGGGGTCATCGTGGCCAACGGAACGCCAGCCGAACTCAAGGCGCGCTCGCCCCAAGCGGGTGCCATCACGTTGCGACTAAGCGGAGGCGAGCCCACTGGTGGAGTAAAAGCCGTCCGCTCCAAAATCGAAAGCCTCAGCGCAGTGGAACAAGTTAACGTGATCAGCGATTCGCCGCTTACGCTCCGAGTGTTCGCCCGCAAAAACAACGCATCCGCCGAGCTCGCGGCCGCCCTCTCAGATCTCGCGTCCAAAGAACGCTGGCAGATCACCGAACTGCACGCAGAAGAAGGTCGCCTCGACGAAGTGTTCCGCAACATCACCCTTCCCGACACCAAATCCGGTGGAAAGGAGAACCAATGAAACCCATCCTCACAATCACCAAACGCGAGCTCACCGGTTATTTCGCCTCGCCGGTAGCCTTTGTCTTCATCGTTATCTTCCTGATGCTCTCCGGCTTTTTCACCTTCATGGTGGGCGGCTTCTTTGAGCGCGGACAGGCAAGTCTGGAATCCTTTTTTGCGTGGCATCCTTGGCTGTACCTGTTTTTGGTTCCGGCCGTGGGCATGCGGATGTGGAGCGAGGAGCGTCGTCTTGGCACCCTCGAACTCCTACTCACCATGCCTGTAACGCCATGGCAGGCCATTCTCGGTAAGTTCTTCGCAGCTTGGCTCGTCGTAGCATTGGCTCTGGGACTCACTTTCCCAATCTGGTTGACGGTCAATTACCTCGGGAACCCTGATAACGGAATCATCCTCGCTGGATACTTGGGTTCCTTCCTCATGGGAGGCGCCTACCTTTCCATCACGGCGATGACCTCCGCCATGACCCGCAACCAAGTCGTGGCGTTCATCGTCTCGGTGGTGCTCTCGCTTTTCCTGATCCTCGCGGGCTACCCGCCGGTGACCAACCTGCTCACGGCTTGGGCAAGTCCCCTGCTCGTAGACGCCATCGCGGCCTTCAGCGTGATGACACATTTTGAGAGCATCCAAAAAGGGGTCATCGACTCACGCGACATCCTCTACTTCCTCTCGGTCATCGTGTTCTCACTCTTCACTACGGGCGTTATTGTGCGTACGCACCGCGCCGGCTAACCCTCCTTAATTTCTGATTATGAAGAACAAAGGTCTAGAAACCTGGCTCTACTCCTCGCTCGGCGTTGCGGCGATGTTTGGAATCGTCGTCCTCATTTACGCACTCGCCTCTAGCGTCAACAAGCGCATCGACCTCACGGCAGAACGCGCCTACACCCTCTCGGCCGGCACTCGCGCCATCCTCTCAAAACTGGATACGCCCGTGCAGATCCGTTTTTACTGCACACGCGGCGACAACAGAATGCCAGTGATGCTGAAGACCTACGCACAGCGCGTGGAAGATCTTTTGGGCGAATTCCGTCAGGCCTCGAAGGGTCAGATTGAAATTCAAAAACTAGATCCAGCTCCGGACTCCGACGCAGAAGATTCCGCCCGACTCGACGGCATCGAGGGCCAAGCACGTATGGAAGGCGAGCCCTTCTACCTTGGCGTGAGCGTGAGTATGCTCGATCAAAAGCAAGCACTTCCCTTCCTTGCTCCGGATCGCGAACGCCTGCTGGAGTACGACCTTGCCCGCGCCCTTTCCCGGGTCATCTCCACCACTAAGCCAGTCATCGGAGTGATGAGTCCACTGCCCTACGGCGGACAACCAATGAACCCAATGATGATGCGCATGGGCCAGCAGGGACAGCAACCTTGGGTGCTAATTAGCGAACTCAAACGCGACTTCACCGTGAAGGATGTCCCCCTCGCGGCGGAGGAAATCCCAGCAGACATCAAAGTACTGGTGCTCATTCATCCGAAAGGAATCACGGACGCCGCCCAATACGCGATCGACCAGTTTGTGCTCCGCGGCGGTAAACTCGTCGCCTTCCTCGATCCATTGAGTGTGCTCGACCGCAGTGCGGCGGGCAATCCAATGGGGATGAATATGGGCAGCCAATCTTCCCTAGATAAGCTGCTCTCGGCTTGGGGTATCGCTTTCGATGGCTCAAAAGTCGTTGCCGATCTGGATTTTGTAGGGCGTACCCGCGAAGGCCGTCAGCCCGCGGTTTTAGCGCTCAACGAAAAAGCGACCAACCGCGAGGACATCGTCAGCGCAGAATCGAACAACCTGATCTTTGCCTTTGCAGGCGCTTTCTCCGGCACTCCGGCAGAAGGCCTCAAGCAAACCATTCTTGTGCACTCTTCCAAAAACTCGCAGTTAGTAGAACCAATGAGTGCGCAGTTTGGCGGCGAGAAACTCATCAAAGATTTTGTCTCATCGAACACGGAACACGCACTAGCCCTCCGCCTCACTGGAAAGTTCAAAACAGCTTTTCCCGACGGCAAACCCAAAGCAGCGGCAGCCACACCGGACGCCGCCCCAGAAAAGAAATCAAGCGAACCTGGACTTAAAGAGTCCAAGGAAGATGGGGCCGTCGTACTCATCGGCGACTCGGATTTCATTCAGGATCAACTCACGGTGCAGGAAATGGTGAACCCCTTTGGCGGTCAGCGGATGGTGACGCCCGTGAACTCCAATCTCGCCTTCGCCCAAAGCGCGATTGAACAAGTCGCAGGGGACAGCAATCTGGTGGCAGTCCGCAGCCGGGCTTCGCGCGAACGCCAGTTCATCGTGGTCAGACAGATGCAGGCGAAAGCTGAATCTGCCTTCCAAGCCAAAATCAAGTCGCTGGAAGGAAGCCTCGCTGAGGCTCAGAACAAACTTAACGAACTGCAACGCACCAAAGCAGACAAAGGTGGACAGCGATTTATCCTATCCCCCGAACAACAGCTTGAAATCAACAACTTCCGAAACAAGGAAAGAGACATGAAGATTCAGTTAAAAGAGGAGCGCAAAAAGCTTCGCACCGGAATCGACTCGCTCGAAACTTCAATTAAGTGGATCAACATTGCCCTAATGCCCGCGCTCGTCGCTGCCGCCGGCATCGTGCTCGCATTACTGCGACTCCAACGCCGTGCGGCCCGCTAACTCTCACAACTCATGAAAGGAAAACATCTCGCACTTCTTTTGGCTGCGGTCATCGCTTTGGGTGCCGCTTGGTTCAAACTGTCCAACTCCAAACAAAACAATTGGTCGGCTGCCTCACGCAGCGACACGAAGGTTTTGGATTTTCCAATCAACGAGGTCTCGCGCGTGACCATCAAGAACGTTGCCAGTGAAATCAGTCTGGTAAAAAAAGACGACCGATGGACGGTTCAAGAGCGCAGCAATTACCCCGCAAACTTTGAACAGGTCAGCTCCTTGTTACGAAAGTTATGGGAGATCAAACCCGTGCAGGAGATCAAAATTGGCGCGTCCCAACTCGCCCGACTCGAGCTTATAGAACCAGGCAAAGGCGATAACTCGGGCACCGTCGTCCAATTCCTCGCCGCCGACGGCAAGGAGCTCGCAGCGCTGCTCGTGGGCAAAAAGCACATGCGCAAAACTGAAGGTGCCATGGACTTTGGAGGTGGCTCCGACGGCTTCCCAGCTGGTCGCTATCTCAAGTCCACCCACTCCGACAAAGTGGTGCTGGTCTCCGAAACTCTGGACGAAATAGACACCGCGCCCACCCGCTGGATTTCGACAGAATTCATCAACGTTGAGGGGCCGAAAAGTGTCACCCTCGCAGGCGCCAACACGTGGTCTCTCTCTCGAGAATCCGCCACCGCCGACTGGCTATTAGCCGAGGCGAAACCTGAGGAGAAATTGGATTCCACGAAAACCTCTCGCTTAGGAACTCTTCTATCCGCATCAACCGTTTTTGACGTCCTCGCGCCAGAAGCAAAACTCGAGCCGATCCAAACCGCTACCGTGGAAACATTTGACGGCTTCCGTTACGTTCTTAAAATCGGCAAGGAAGAGGGCGACAACGTGCCCCTCGCAGTGGAAGTATCGGCGAACCTTCCCAAGGAACGGACCGCGCCTCCCGATGAAAAGCCCGAGGACAAAACCCGCCTGGACGCAGAGTTCACCGCCAAGCAAACGCAACTCAGCGAGAAGCTGACGAAAGAGAAAAACTTCGGAAGCCGCTCCTTCTTGGTCAACAAGAACAGAGTCGAGTCATTGCTTATGGCCAGAAAAGCGTGGGTGATGGAACCTCCCGTGGAGCAAGCGAAACCGGCCGAGCCCAAGCCAGTCGACGCCCCCACGCCTGCGCCTGCTGTTCCTGCCGAACCAAAAGCGGCTCAATAACGCTGGCGTCCTTAAGCCGGCTAAAGTCTGAGCGACTTTCGCTACTCTGTTCAGAGCCCGTTCTACAACGGTTTCAATCCGCTGTAACCGATCCCCACCCCCGCACGGACTCCTCCCTCGGCAATTTTTCGAACGCCGTTTACATGCCTGTTTACTTGAGAAATTTACTGATCCTCTCGGTCACTTTCTTGCGCAAATTAGAGTCCGAACTCAGACCGTACAAGGCGAGGATCTGCGAGCCTTCAACCCTGCTTCCTTTGGGTAAAATCGCAACCAAGGGTAATGGCTCGGATCCGTCGTAGGAAAACTGTCTTGAGACCGCTCGCGAAAAATCCAAAGCAAGTCCCATATCCTTTGCGTCCCTACGGAAACCCGAGCGAAAAAGGCCTCTAAAAATAGAAGGAACCTCAGGCAGGGTTGCAACCGCTATTACCTTTATTTTTTCCTCCGGAGCAAGGGTTTGAAGCTGTTGAGGAGAGGGATGAAAATTCGAATTAAAAGTTTTCTGTAGAAAGACCCCCCAGTCTTTTGCGGCAGCGGCCGCGTCCTTTCCCGCAAATAAGAGAACCCGTGGTCTCGATTCAAACAGCTTCCATTGCACTTCGTTACCAAACTGATCTGAAAGTGGAGCGGCAACGAACTCCGCAAAAGCCGTTTCAACCATCGAGTCTTGAGGGGCGTTCATTGAATAAAGCCTACCCAATTTTCGCGACTGTGCCAATTAGTTGAACTCCCCACAACCGTCTTCAGAACCCCACTCCGGACATTCCTGTTAAAGGGTTGAATTCTCTCGAGCATCCGACATCGAGAGGTACGTTAACTAACTTTGTTCACGCAATGAGCCACCCTCGGGACGCGAGTATACAGACGGCTCGTTACGGGTGTATCTATTCATACCTCAGCCATCTTGTGTAACGCTCCCCTGTAATCTTAACGTTCCTGCCGTATAACTATCCTAACCATGCCCGCAGACCTTACCACGCCTCCGTTAACAGACCCACTCTCCGTTTACCGCTACCGCGATGGCTTGTATGCGGTGGACCTACTCACGGCGGCGGTCGTGCATCTCGATTTTTTCACCTGGCTAGCGATTAACCCCAGCACCAAAGAACAAATCTGCGCCCACTATGGATTCGCTGAACGTCCTGTCGATGTGATGCTTACCCTCTTTGTGGCGAATTCGTTTTTGGAGAATGCCGAGGGCGTCTTCTCCCTCTCACCGAAGGGCAAAGAGCATCTCACCACTGGCTCGCCGTGGAATCTTGCGCCGTACTACGCCTCGCTAAAAAACCGGCCAGTGACGCATGATTTTCTCCAAGTCCTCAAGACCGACAAACCGGCGAACTGGGGCGGCGACAAAGCTGCGCTCGACTGGCACAAGGCGATGGAGACTGAAGAGTTCAGCCGCAGCTTCACGGCGGCAATGGACTGTCGCGGTCAGTATCTCGGGCAGGCGCTCGCCACGAAGCTGAATCTCTCTGGAAGAAAGCGTCTTCTGGATATCGGTGGTGGTAGCGGCATTTATGCATGTTCCCTCTGCGCGCACCATCCGCACCTGAGCGCCACGGTCTTCGAACAGGCGCCGGTGGACGTTATCGCCCGTCGCTGCATTGCGGAACGCGGCTATAGCGACCGCGTGACAGTGGCGGTGGGCGATATGTTCAAAAGTGAATTGCCCCAGGATTGCGATGTGCATCTCTTTTCAAACGTCCTTCACGACTGGGGCTTTAACGAAGTAAGAGAGCTCCTGCGCATTTCACACCGTGCGCTTCCTGCTGGCGGAATGCTCATCATTCACGATGCCTTTATTAACGCAGACAAAACAGGCCCGCTACCCGTCGCTGAGTACTCGACCCTGCTCATGCACTCCACACAGGGAAAATGCTACTCCGTGGGCGAATACGAAGAGCTGCTGCACGAGACCGGCTTCGAACCCGGTCAATTTGTAGAAGGCGCTGTAGATCGGGGCTTTATGACGGCGGCACGCAAGCCCGTGGGATAGGCTAAATGAATGATTGTGAAGAATTTTATCAGACTGATTTTGCATCCGTAAGAAACGAGCTGAAACCGCTTTTACTTGTCGAGAAATTGCGGGACTACCTCACGGAGAGATAAACAAAAGATCTCCAATCGTAAAATCAGTGACAAACAAGTTGACTGAGTGCTTTCGGTTTACTTTGTTTTGTTTATAATCGATCGCACTATGAGCTTTGTTGAAAACACTTCAGACGAGAACGTTAACAAATCGGAAGACGGTGAAAACGCTTTGCCCAAGGCTTCAATGGAGTTGCTTCAATCTATCGTCGAAGCGAATCAGTCGTACGTCTCTTCGTTTGGCGAAAAAGCGAAGCTCGTGGGAGCGCCTCGTCGCAAGGTGGCGATCCTCACCTGTATGGACGCGCGGATGGATCCCGCGAAGTTTCTCGGCTTGAGCGAGGGCGACGCCCACGTCATCCGGAATGCGGGTGGCCGAGCCAGTGAGGACGTCATCCGTTCGCTGGTAGTTTCAGCCAAGCTCATGGGAACCACAGACTGGTTTGTGATTCACCACACGAGCTGCGGGATGCAGTCGCATACGGACGAAGAAATTCGTCACATGCTAGGGCTCGACGACCACGCGGAGCATCATCACCACGACAAAAAATGGCGGCATGTGTGGAAGAGCGCTCGCACCCCTGCGCACATGGAATGGATGACATTCGGTGACCTTGCCCAGAGCGTCGTCGATGATGTCCAAAGAATTCGTGTTCACCCCCTGGTGCCATCTTCGGTCAGGGTCTACGGGTACATTTACCATATCCACCACGGCACCTTGGAATCCATAGCTGAAGCAAACAAGATTGGGGAACCCACTGAGTAATCCAGTCGAACTCACAGATGGGGGCGGAGAGCAGTCGCGCACTCCGCCTCTTCAATCCGACCAGAACGCGATCGCGAGCCGATCAGAAACACGTTTAGCTTTCGGGTTTAAGTTCTCTAAACCCTCCCTAAACTATAGCTCAAAGGCTCTCTCCACTTATCGAAGAGATTGAGCAGCGCGGCGATAGTTGATGAAGATCCCCAAGTTTGTCAGCGCTGCTACGCCCAAGATCGGCAACGAAAAGAACAACGCTCCGACGGTACAGGTAAAGTTAAACACCAGCGAGGTGTTAATATTTGTCCTGTCATTTCCCATATTACGAGTGCCTGCGGTTTTAAGAAGGACCGCATTTTCTAAGTCGGGCTGCAACAGAATAACGTCCGCCTGTGGCAGGGCCGCTCCGTTGGACACGACTATCGAGACATCGGCCGCCTCAACAAGCGGTGCGCCACTCTCTGCGTCACCCATATAAACCACTCTGTTTCCGAACAACTGACGCTGCCGAATCAACTCAATCTTGTCGCTAGTTGTCTGTCTACCAAAGTGGACATCCGCACCGATCTGTTTGGCAAGAGCGCTAATTTTCTCAGAAGGACGATGAGAAACGAGGACTATTTCTTTGACACCGAGCTTGCGCAACTGTTCTCCGATGGTTTGGGGAGTACTCGTGTTTGCCTGCCAATCCGCTGAGCTATCGTCGATGATGAAACAATCCGCGTAGCCAAGATTTGGCAGGATTGCGGGCGTTGAAATCATCGCGCCGACTCCAGCGCATTTCATCATGGTGCCTGCATTGGCCATTTCTGCAGCGATAACCGGCCCTGTGTGATAATCTGCATGAGCTGCCGCTTTCCCCATGTGTACGCCGCCACGGAAGATCCCAGCGAGAAGCACGATAAAATTAGGAAACGCGGTGCTTTCAGCAAACTCCTTAGCGGCAACACTCGGATCGCGCCGCTCAAATGCCTGTTTGTACCACTCGGCAAGCTGGGCTGCGACAGTATCCGGACCGATAGCGCGCAGCGTCATTTTCAGTTCCCCACGCACCACGATCGACGAGGCGAAAACAGCATCACCAGACGTCTTGGCAACCGCGTCTTTGTGCCCAGTAATCCAGCTTTCTTCTATAAAAGCTTCACCGGAATGAATCACACCGTCTCCCGGAATAATCTCGCCTTCACGAAGAACAATCAGTTCTCCTGGTTGCACATCCACAAGACGAACTTCTTTTTGGCCACCCTTCACTCCAATCCACACGCTTCGGGGATAACGTCGAAAACGAGACAGGAATTCACGCTGCTTCTTTCGGAGAAGTCCGGTACTCAGCTTTGGCCAATGATGCGAACACCACCCCATCAACGCGTCGCCAAAGAAGTGGAGAGTTACAAGACCAAGCGACCCCATCACCGTATGCAATGCATTGAGGCTGAATACACCGCGTTTCAATTCGTGAAATGCCTTCTTCCCATGGTGAAAGTTTAAAAACGGGAGAAAAAGAGCATTGAGAAACCTCGCCGGAGGGAAGAGATAATCAGAGATCGGCGAGACTGCAAAATGAGCGTTCACCAATGCCTCGTGGGAATCCCGATGGGCATTCTCCTCAGGCAGGGCATAAAGACCTTTGGCAATTGCCGTCTCCAAAGTTTCCAGCAAACAGAGGGAGGTGATTTTATAATGAAGATTTTTTGTAAGGACCATCCCTTGGCGATCCGTACGAGTGAGCTCCACACCTGCTAACGTAGTGATCTCATCTAATATCAGATCCCGAAAGTGGGGCTCCTTGATTAGAGGATGAAAGCAACGAAACTGATCCTCATTAATTTCATCTATACGCCAAAAGCTCAGGTGCGAACCGACTCGATAGATCTGCCAAGACTTATTACCAACGAGACCGAGGACTTCTTCGCCCTTCGATAGTGGTGCAACGGACGCACTCTGTCTCATTGCGGCTCCGAGGTCTCTCAGCGTCTCAGGCAGCTTTGTTTTTTCGAAAAAGTAGAGCGTTACTTTCCCATTTCGAGAGACTTCCAAAGACGACAAAGTCGGCAAACTAAAGCATCGATCAATAAATTCCCGACGGTGCGCCTCTCCTGTAAATCTCTGGAGATCTTTACCTTCTAGACGGAGTGTCGGAGTCTTCCTGTTTTTAGAGGGATGCAGAAAATCCTCATTCCAGCCTTGCAGTGGATGAATCTTAATTGCGGAGCGGTTCACTGAGACAGGCGAAGAAGAGAGGAGAGCACTCACTTTAAATTTAGATAAATGCGAGCAGAAGTGCCGCAACGCTAAGAACTTTCATGCTTTGATTCTGCTGGATGCTGATTAGGCCAACGGTGGAATCCAGGAGAAAATTCATCTCGGCAGATAGTTGGGAATCGTACTCGCGAAGAGAATGGGTATCTCGATCCAGTGTATTAAGACGTTTAACGTCATCGGCTTCCAACCAATCTGTGGTATTCGCCAAGAAAAACGGGGTGATGTTTTGAAAGCTTACGGCGCTTTCCCGCAAATTATTCACCAGCGAATTGCATTTTCCCAATTCCTGAACGACGTCTTTTAGATCGTAACCTTCACCGCGTTTTTTCAGGGCCTTAACCGCTTTTTCATCCGCAAAGATTTTAAGGGAAAGCGTGTTCAGCTTTTGTTCGACGTGACGCAACGTGCTGGCAACTTGATTCAAAATCGTGTCCAAAACCTCCACGAAAGCGTGTGCTGCGTCATGAAAAGGTGGGGCTTTCACCCGTTTTGAAGCCGTACAAAATACGGTGAACGGATGATGCTCAGAATGGCGGATGCTCACGAAATGTTTCTTGGTCATCACGAATGCCACGGATTTATTCTCCGGAATTTCGTGATCGAAAGAGATCAACCAACACGACATGTAAATGGCACCTTTAGTCTCGAAAAGCCTGCTGGACTCTTCGATTTCATGCATCTCTTCCTTCGAAAGAACCTCCAGCCCCAGTTGGGTTTCCACAAAAAGTTCCTCTTCATCCGTGGGGTTAAGGAGGTCTACCCAGATGGCGTCTTCCAAAGTTTCAGGATGCTTTAGGAGGTCCTCAAACTCGATCGGAGTGAGCGTTGATTGGCCGGCATGAAGGAGACGGATCATGGAGAGTAAGCAGTTAGAGTTTATTGGCGCGGCGCAGAGGGAGTACTCCGTTTGCCAGAGCCATGAGAGCTGAAATGTTGTTAAACGCGACGGAATGCCAAATATTAAATCCAAACAGGAAAACGCCCGCCACGCAGAATGCATTGGGACCGAGAATTAAGTTCCAACTACGCCGCACATTCTGGTGAAGCATTCGAGAGTGATCCACGAGTGCCAACATTTTCGCGATGTTGCCTTCCATAAAAATCACTTGCGCCGTGTCTGTGGCAACACTGGAAGCCCCTCGCAATGAGATGGAAACATCCGCCTGTTTAAGCGCTATGGAGTCATTAATTCCATCCCCGACGAAACACACGGTACGCCCTTCTTTCTGCAACATTTCCACGTACTTCGCCTTTTCCTGAGGAAGAACCTCCGCAAAATGGCGGTCTACTCCAAGTTGCTCCGCTAAGGCTCTCGTGGGGCGGTCATGATCGCCAGAAATGATCGCAATCTGTTTGATACCTCGGGCACGCAAACCCGTGATGATTTCCTGAGCCTCGGGCCTGTTAGAAGAGCGCAACTCAAGGATGCCTGAAAGTTTGTCGCCAATCGCAATACTAACAAAGGAATGGCCGTCATCGTGGATACGAGCGAGGTCTTTCTGGAGACTTGTAGGAAACGGAATGTTTTCCATTTCCATAAAGCGACGACTTCCCACACGAACCAACTCCCCCTCAATCTCAACAGTGATGCCAAAGCCTACCGAATAACGAGACGCATCGATTTGAGGCATCGGGCGTTGCAGCTTTTCGAAGCGTTCTTGAATCGCTTTGGCAATCGGGTGGGTAAACTTCTGCTCCGCTGCCGCTGCATACGAGATTAGAAGTGACTCATCGTAGGAGCCGCAGCACAAGATTTTCCCTACCTCGGGTTTTTCGCGCGTGAGAGTGCCAGTTTTATCAAACAGCACGGTATCAACTTCGCGCATCCGTTCCAGCGCCTGTCCATCTTTGATCAGAATAGCATCCTTAGCGCACAAAGTAAGCGCGCTTAAAAGACCTAAGGGAGCCGCCATGCGAATGCCGGTTCCGAGTTCCGAATTAACGACCGCAAGGCCTGCACTTGGACCTACGGTTAGGCCCGCGATTCCAGCGATCCCGAGGGCTGGAAGGACGGCTTTGTCAGCGAGATTTTCGCCTATCGATTGAGACTTGGGTTTGTAGGTAACCGTCTGGTTTAAAATACGAGTGATCTTGCTGGAGGTCGTTTCCTCCCCGGCTTTTTCAACCGCTACAACGATCTTGCCAGCCAGCATGACCGTTGAGGCAAAAACGTCATCGCCCACAGCCTTTTCGGAAGGGGCGGATTCCCCTGTAAGCATGTGCTGATCGATAATTGCGTTGCCGTCGTGGACCTTTCCGTCAACTGGCACGGCCTCCCCAGTATGCACGACAATCAGGTCGCCTACACGAATCTTCTCGAGGCTAGTTTCTATCTCCTCGCCGTCTTTATACAGCCAGACCAAGCTAGGTTGCTTCCCAAATACATTGCGCAAGACTTTCGCAGAATCGTCTTCCGTTTTCTTCAATAGCTTTCTGCCAAAGGTCAAAAACCAAGCAGTCGTCGCTCCCGCGAAAAGCTGTCCTGTAAATAAACAGGCGGAGAAAATAATGCTGTCGAGCACATCCACACCGAGCCTTCGCTCACGCGTCACGACCTGATATCCGCGGCGGTAACTCGGAATTGCAGTGTAGAGCATCAGCACCGCACTCGCGGGCAACATTGCAGGCACAAAAAATGTGGAGGCCGCTGCCGTCACCAAAGAGAGGGTGGCAACAGGCAAACTGGCACCTTCAGATTTAACCTTCGGAGGGCGTGTAGGTGCCTCTGAAATTGCTCGATCCAGATGCTGTACGATTTGCTCTAAATGAATCAGCGTTGAGTCGTATTCAATCGAAACACTACCCGCACTGGCATGAAATTCGTAGCGCGCGACCCCTATGAGATTCATCAGTTCGCGCTCCACGAACTGTGCGTAATGACGTTTGTTGAGAATCAGAGGATTGCGAAGACGCGCCTGATCTTTTGTCTGCAAACGAGGCTCCCAAGTAGAGAGCGTCGAACCGTAGCGATAGATTCTTAAGGAAGGCTGGGACTTGGGAAAAAGCTTGAGTGTCGTCTTCTCCAAAACGGGATGCCTTTTTGTCCCATTATCTTGACGATAAACACTTGCGAGCTTTCGTATTACTGCGGCTTCCCCGCCAGAACCTTCCTCCGAAACGTAGGAAATAGAAGCTTGGCCATCGATCGTGCTGATCTCAACTTGGCGGACCTCATCGATAGCAAATGTTTTCTCAATGAAGTTTTTGCAGGCTGGACTCCGCCAAGAAGAGAAGATTTTCGAATCTTCAAAAACAATACGTCCCGCCGAAGGAAACGAAAGTATCATACGTCGGGACTGTTACGTGTTTTGCTTGCTTCGCTTCGATGGGGTCGACTTCGATTGACTTGAGTCGGCTTTTGTACCGCCAAAAGAGCTAAGTCTCTTAGCGGTCTGCAGCTCGGATCAGCCCCTCGAAATCAGCTAGGCTGACTTCTTGGATTTTGCCCCTTTAACGGCGGCATCAAATTTGTCAGCGCGTTTTTTTGCCACCTTGCGTGCGGTGCGCGCAGGGGTTTGGGCCGTAACTTCGGCGGGCTCATCGTGCGCATCGTGTTCATGGCCCGCGTCGAAAGAAAGCTTGGGCTTGCTCTTGTTGTTGGCCTTGTGGCGAGCATCAATCGCTGCTTCAGCGCCTTCCGTCAACGCGCGGCGGACTGTGCTCTGCTCCGGGAACAGTTCCGTGATAAATACGCCGCTGTAAACGAGCCCATAAGAGATCCCGTAGAAAGCTTTGAAAACTCCCATTCCAAGAGCCCGCTTTGTCACTCGGGCAGCTCTACGAGCGGATTCTGGTGCATTGGCTGCAGCCTGTTCGAAGGTGTCCGCAGCAGATTCTAGAGCGTCTGCCATCATGGAGAAAGGTTTAGGAGTGTGGGACGAGGTGGTCATGGATTCTATAAAATACTAAAGATGAAAATGATACCAAATGTTAGTGTTGAGTTAACTAAAAATTGAATAGGCCCCCAAGTAAAGAAACGGAACCGATCGCAAATGCTCCGATAAGCACCATTGATGCCAGACCAATCAGAACACCAACACAAATTAACAAACCATCGCGCTCCACCATTCCGAGTGATGTGACGAAAATAGCGATTGCCGGTGGCATATTCGTCGCTGGAATCGGCAACGCAATAAACAGAGCGAGCACAAAAATAAATATCCCTAGCAACCGTTGCGTCAGCGCAGAAGACGCCCAGTTCCCGCGCGGCTTTGCCCCCTTCTCAAGGCGCTTCAGGGCTGGCAAAACTGCATGAATCGCTGCGGCAAGCGCTTTTCTGGGGACCTTGCGCCGGAGCACCCATTTCGGCAGTCGTAACTCCTTCTTCCCCGCGATCATCTGGGCGGAGACAACCGCCGTGGGCAAGGCAACGATCGCCGATATTCCTGGCACGGGAATCGGAACCACCTCCGGGATTGAGAATGCCAAAAGCGACACCCCAAATGAGGACGTGCCCAAGCCGGCGCAAATTTGCTCCACGGTAAACCACTCGTCGGAATTGTTGGCAAGAAGCGCCTTCAACACATCCGAAGTTCTCTGAGCTTCAGACTCCGCGGTGCTTGCTTCCACCTTAGGCTCAGGTGACTTTGCTGAGGCTGCCTTTGTGGCGGCTTTGGCGGCTACCTTAGAGGTAACTTTTTTAGCAGGGGCCTTCTTCAAGGGAGACTTTTCGGGTAGGGCCACTTCCTGAAAGTCTTTTGCGAGAAACTTGCCTTTTTTAGGGCTGGCCTTTGGCGTCTTCGCTGTAGGTGCCGTCTTGATGACAGACGCCGTCTTCTTCTTAGTGACAGACGCGGCCTCGGTGACAGGTGCATCCTTCGTTGAAATCTCAGATACAGGTTTGGATGAGCCTGACTTTGACTTGGTCGAAGCCGCCTTCACCGTAATCTTCTTAGGTTTCTCCTTAGACTTCTCAGATGTCATGGATGTTAGTGATAACGTCTCTGACAGTCATATTCAAGCTTTCGCTAGAAAAGCGCGATGTGTTTTCGTGATAAAATCAGATAATGTTATCGGGTCGCTATCGCCTTGCCCGCTCTTATCCGCCTACTTTAAAGGGGCCGCTTTTTGCTTAAATGTTTTGCTTCAACGGTTTACTTTGCAATTCACCTTCAAATGCCACCGCAAAATGTTAGACCACAGCATATTGCAAGCGGCACGTAGCCCTCGGTTTGCCCCCACGGCAGCTACCAATGCTAAACACGAACAGCTCGGAGCATACCGGTTGGCAAATGTAGAGTTTGCGATGGTTTCCTTGAGCCGTTAGCGAGAACTCCTTAAAATTAAGTCCCCCCAGATGACGAATCGCAATGAATTCGCTATTCAGGTCCGTTAGTCTTCGGCTGAGGGGGCTTTCCTACCCTTCACCAATTTCCATCCCATGAACGCACGTGTTTTTGTCGCACTCCTAATTTTATCTCTCGGAGTTGATCGCGCTCAATCGGCGGAAAAGTCGGTAAAGCCCAATATCATTTTCATACTTGCTGATGATCTTGGATTCGCAGAGGTCAGCGCTAACAAAGCAGACCACTATAAGACGCCCAACATCGACGCACTGGCCAACGAAGGCGTGCGCTTCAATCACTTCTATACGGCGCCACTTTGCGGCCCCTCCAGGGCAATGATTCTCACCGGGCGCTACGGTTTCCGTTCGGGTGCCGTGAGCCAAACCGCATGCGGAGACATGATCCGCACGGGCCCCAAAGCCGAAGTGATGGTTCCTTCGGTGCTCAAAAAGGCTGGCTACTCCACCGCGATGATTGGCAAATGGGGGCAGATTCTACCCTCGGGCAATGCAGCAGAATGGGGGTTCGACCACATGCTGAGTTTCAAGGGCAGTGGGATTTATTGGAACAAAACCGCAGCCGCGGCGTGGGTGAAAAAGTACGGCATCGCGGGCGACAAGGATGGCGAGAACGGCGTTCGCGCCAACCCTGGTCCCTACAACATTAACGATAAAAACCTCATGCTGGCGGACAATGAATACCTGCCTGACTTGCTGCACACCAACGCCATCGACTTTATCAACGAGCACAAGGACAAGCCTTTCTTTCTCTATTATTCAATGTCGCACGTGCACGGGCAGCATCTTCCCACCCCGGACAGCGCCCCGCCCGATATGGGCAAGGACGCGACTGCGCGTTATAACCAAATTTACACCGACAACATCACCTACATGGACAAGCTCGTTGGCAAACTCATCGCCGAGTTGGATAGACTTAAGCTGCGCGAGAATACGGTCATCGTGTTCATGGGGGACAATGGCACTGGGAAGCGTAACGCAGATCGCGCGACCATCGGGGGGCGGCGTCTGGTTGGACAAAAGGGCAGCATGGAAGAAGGCGGCGGCCTCGTTCCCTTCATAGTGCATTGGAGGGGAGTGACCGCTTCGGGATCGGTAAACGACAACATAAGCGATGCTTCCGATCTGCTCCCGACCTTCGCGGAGATCGCCGGCGCACCTCTTCCAGAGGACCGGGTCATCGACGGCATCAGCTTAGTTCCCCAACTTAGAGGTGAAACCACATCTCGACGCACTTGGGCATTCACACAATTGGGCGAGAATTGGCACGTGCGCGAAGCCGGTTGGAAGCTCAATCAAGCCGCTGAACTCTTTGACATGAAGAACGCTCCATTCGAGGAGATCTCGGTACCCGCCGGTTCCAAAGACGATGCCTCGGTGGCCGCGCGCAAACGTCTGAGCGCGGCGCTCGTTCAACTCGATCCGGCGGCAGGTTTCAAAGCCGCGGGCGATGGACGCGGCGACAAGAAACAAAATAAAAAGGGAAAAAACTCTGCCCCCGAGGAGAAGTCCAACTCCGCCGAGACGAGTCCCGCGGCAAAGCCGGATGAGGAATTAGCTGAGCGCGGCGAAAAATTCGACAAACTCGACAAAGACAAAGCAGGCAAGCTCGGCCGTGATTATTTCATTTCCACCCAACGCGATGGTGCATCAGCCGCTGAGCGCTTCGGGAAATACGACGTAGACGGGGACGGCTTTCTTTCGCGTGAAGAATACGTCACCCGAGGCCGCAAGTCGAAACCCACAGGCAAGTGATTTTTGAGCGGTATCGAAGCTGGGAGATTTGCGCCGCGGGCTTGAATCTTAGCTGAGCGTCTCGGGTTTAGTTGGCAGGCTGTTCTCTCGGCAGGAGTTTCTGCTTTGTCGAAGTGGACGAATTGCGCTGAGGAGTGGGTGAGGCTTGTGGTTGCGGCCTTACTTGGGCGGGCACACCACTTTGCGCAGGCGGAGCACCAGAGCCTTCGGTGCGTTGGGGAATACCGCGGTTGGGGAAACCCTGCGGCGAAGAGGCTACTGGAGCCATTTGCGGAGCCCCCTGTGGAGCGGAGGGAAAACTCCTTGCTGGGACGTTTTGATTACCTCGGTTAGGAAAAAAGCCCTGCGGCGAAGAGGCTGCTGGGGCTATTTGCGGAGCTCCCTGTGGGGCGGAGGGGAAAGTCCTAGATGGGACGTTTTGATTACCTCGGTTAGGGAAAAAGCCCTGCGGCGAGGAAGCTACTGGAGCCGTTTGCGGGGCTCCCTGTGGGGCGGAGGAAAAGTTCCTTGTTGGGAAGCCTGAGGTTTGTCGTGTTGGAAAGGGGCTCACCGAATACTGCTGGTTGGGGGGCACCGGACGCGCTGCGGGGCTAGGGCTGTTTTGGTAAACCACCGTTCTCGGTATAACGGTGCGCTGGGAGTAGTAGGGGTGGTGGTTGTTGTAATAACCTCTGCTTGGCAACTCGCGAACATAGTAGCGGCGGCCGTGTTCCACATAGAAATATTGGCCCGAGGCAAAGTAATAATTGATTCCACTAGAGACGTAGTAGGGAGTCCCCAGTAACACCGTTTCTCTCACGTACGGAAGCTCAGGCATGCGCTGCTCGTAGGGATTAACTCCGTAACTTGGCTGCTGATACGTTGGCGCGGGTTCATAGTTATACGGTGTGACCACACAACCAGGGAGAAAAGCAAAAGCGAGCAGTGGCCAGAGGTGGCAGTTTGTTTTCATGGGGTAAGAGGGGGTGGGGCGGTGAGGTTGGAAATGAGGGTAAGATTCAATTTCCCGCTGATGCCCAGTTTTTTCAGCCTAGATGCGGGCACATTCTTTGAAGTTTACTCTTACCAAATTTCGCCTGTGGCGTCCAGTCACAATCGGCCATTATGCATCGCGGCGTAAATTTATGGTGACAGGCCAGTCAACCTGCAACACCCCCTCCCCAAACTTTGGCGTAGACCCTGTTCTTGACCCGCCGCTCAGAAGCCTCTGCTTTCGACGATTCAAAATCCGCCACAGCCTCACTGAGACCGCCGCAGGGTCTCTTCCGTTTACCCGTGGTGGTGCGCGGTGCGGGGTTTGAACCCACGACCCCTACAGTGTCAGTGTAGTGCTCTACCGCTGAGCTAACCGCGCCTTGACTATCTATTTTCCACTCTCAAACTCTGATTTCTTAAGATCAATCGGAGGGGGAAAAGAAGGTGAGGCGATACGCATCTCCATTCAAGAAAAAACACTCGCCCCAATCTCTAAGACCTCAAAACTAGTGTTTTTTTGAAAAACGGGTTGCAGAGTAAACCGTCGCACCTCCCTCAAGGAATTCTATGGTTAGTAAAACCATTCGGCTGCAGTAACTCGTCTCGCAGGCGGGAACTTCTAGATTGGAGCAAAATCCGTAACGCCTTAGAAATCAAGAGCTCGCGCTGGAATATCGCCTCAGCCCTTGCAGCCACAGCAGGCGGCTTAGTCCGAGCAGCAGCGCCGCCGAGAAGGCCAGTTGAGCGATGCCCGCCCACGGCGTCTCCGCGAATTGAGTGAGCACACGCGTGGGCACATTGGCGACCAGAATCACCGGTATGAGCCAACTGAACACCAACTTGAAGCTACCGTGAAAGACGGAGTCTGGGTAGCGGCCAATGTTAAACAGGTTGAAATAACCGTAAACCAATCCCTGTGCGCGAATGATCCAAAAGCACAGGGTCGAGAGGCCGCACATCACGCTAAAATGGACGACCACCCCCAGTAACACGCAGAGCGCATATAAAAGC
The DNA here is from genome assembly GCA_903919125.1 of uncultured Spartobacteria bacterium. GTDB lineage: Bacteria > Verrucomicrobiota > Verrucomicrobiia > Chthoniobacterales > Chthoniobacteraceae > Chth-196. The sequence goes on from CAIXGS010000077.1 coordinate 45,812, forward strand.
ACTTGAGACAATGTGGGCCAAATACCCAATTTGGACAGAGCAAAGCCCGTGATACACAGACCGATCACGGTGTTGACAAGGTTATCCATGCCAAACTGTTTGGTGGAAGCCGCGAACTGCGAGTCCATTGGTAGGGTCAGATAAACATCCAGTTTACCGGTACGAACCAGCTCGGGGATTTGGGTCAAATTGACGTAGAAAAAGGCCTGAAAAATCTGAGCCACCACTTGGTGAGTTCCCACCAGCGCAACCACCTGCCACCGCGTCCAGTCACCGATGTATTCCACGTGACTGAAAAGGACATCAATGAAGAGAACCTGCCCAAGAAACCAGAGCACTTCTACCACCGTCCAGAGCAAGAAGTTGGCCTTGAAGCTCATTTCGCGAATCAGTGAGTTGCGAAAAAGTAGGGCGTAAATTTGGAAGTAACGCAGCATGAAAAGGAAGAGAGCAGTTTAACGCGTCTCGAGGCGTGCCCAAGTTCAACTTGGGAGTGAGCAGAAGTTTTTCACAAAACGCTAAACGACTCTCGAAACGCATTAAATTGGACCACAGGGCTTTCCTCTTCAAAAAGATAGCCTACAAGTGAGGCTCGAAACGCTAGCGGGGAGATAAACCCGCGCTAGACCGCCTCCCTCTAATCACGCCGTTTACTGGATGCTTTTAATATAAACGAGGGGTTTGCGCGACAAAGGGAGGGAAGCTATTGTCAGCTCTTCCGAATCCCCCGCTACATGCCCACCATTTTCCCTTCATGATTCTCCGAGGCGACCCCCGGCCAGAGTTCCTGCGGGAGGAAACCTTGCGGGATATTCTCCAGAAAACAGCGGAGCTTTTTCCCGACAAAACAGCCCTTTCCTCATCAGGCGGGCAAGTGAGTTATGGCGCACTGTGGGCTTCGGCAACGGCTATTGGTGAGGCGCTTAGCGCGTTGGGAGTGGGCCCCGGCGCCATTGTGGGGCTGCTGCTCCCGCGCGGAGCCGAGCTGCTCGTTGCTCAAGCTGGAATCACCATCAGCGGCGCCGCGTGGCTGCCGTTTGACTCTGAGGTTCCCCTCGAGCGCGCCGCAGTTTGTCTGACCTCGGCGAACAGCAGCGGCGTCGTTACGTTGCGCGAATGGTTGCCACGGCTCGCCGCGCTTCCGGTGCCGGTGTGGTGCTTGGAAGACTTGCTAGCACTCGGCACCGCGCGCAGCCCCGTCCGCCCCAGCGGAGCAACCTACCCAGCTTACGTCATTTACACCTCGGGCTCCACAGGAACTCCTAAGGGAATTATCATCAGCCAGAGAAACATCTGCCATTTTCTGCGTAGCGAAAACGCCATTCTCGAAATTCAGAAAGACGACATTGTGTATCAAGGATTCTCCGTGGCGTTTGATATGTCCTTTGAGGAAATCTGGATATCCTATCTCGTGGGCGCCTCCATCTGGATCGCCCCAGCAGAGGCAGTTGCCGATCCAGACGCGATTTGCGACGCACTGGAATCCCAGCATATCACCGTGCTCCACGCAGTTCCAACGCTTGTTGCTTTATTAGAACGACTTCCTGCGCACCTGCGTCTGCTCAACATCGGCGGTGAAGCTTGTCCCGACGCGTTAGCACGGAAGCTAACCGGTAAAGGACGTCGCGTTTTCAACACGTACGGACCGACGGAAACGACTGTCACCGCCAGCGTGGCAGAGCTATTTCCCAACCAACTTGTCACCATTGGCAGTCCCCTACCCAATTATGGGATGCTCGTCCTCGACCCACAGCACCAGTCACTTGCAGCGGGCGAGTTGGGCGAAATTGCGGTGTTCGGCCCTGGAGTGAGCCCTGGTTACCTGCGATTACCAGAGTTAACGGCCAGCCGATTCATCAACAATCCATTGGCCAATAATAATTTAGAAGAGCGACTTTACCTTACAGGCGACCTCGGCCGCATCGATGAAAACGGCCAAATCCACTGTTTGGGCCGCGTGGATCATCAGGTTAAAATTCGCGGCTTCCGTATCGAATTGGACGAAGTCGCCGCCGCTTTAGCTCGTCAAAAGGGCATAGGTACGGCAGCCGCAGTGGTGCGCGAGCTTTACGGCTCTGAGGAGATCGTCGCCTTCGCCGTTGCGAGTACCTCCGAAGCAGCGCTACCTCCAGCGGCTCTAAGGCAGGAACTTTCAGAGTTTCTTCCCCATTACATGTTGCCTGCGCACATCGAGCTTTTGGAGGAAATGCCGCGCCTGATTTCGGGTAAAGTTGATTTACACGCGCTCAGACGACTGCCGTTAATTACTGGCACTGTGGTTGAAACAGAGGCCGTTCACCAACCAACCAGCGCGGCCGCCCTCGCACTGTGGGGCGCGCTTGCCGTACTTTTTCCAGGACGCTCCCCTCGGCCTGAGCACGATTTTTTCGACGATCTCGGCGGGCATTCGCTGTTAGCGGCCCGTTTGGTGTCGCTACTTCGCAAACAGGCGGGCTTCGAAAGTGTCAGCGTCCAACACATTTACCGCAACCGACTTCTCGGGGAGATTGCCGAGGCAATCGGCGCGTTGGACGTCGGAGCCACACCGTTGGTGGAGCCGCATCCGGCACCACCTCTCTGGCGACGAGCGCTTTGCGGAACGGCGCAATTCGTTTGCCTACCCTTTCTTATCCTACTGCAACTACTGCAATGGCTGGCTCCATTTTTGACCTACCACTCGCTGACAGGCGCGACCACGGACAGCCTTCCAAGGGCTATCGGAGTCTCGGTTGTCGTCTACCTCCTCACTTTGTTGCTGTCTTTCCCGCTCAGTGTGAGTCTGCGTGCATTGCTCGTTGGGAAGCTCCAACCGGGGTCTTATCCGCTCTGGGGAGTGACGTATTTCCGTTGGTGGTTAGGCACCCAATTGACGAACATTTGTCCGGTTCATCTAATTTCAGGCACACCGTGGAAAATGCTCCATTTGAAGATACTGGGAGCCAAAGTTAGCCGGGATGTGATGCTCAATTCACTCACAGTTTCCGTGCCAGAGTTGGTAGAAATTGGAGAGGGTGTTTGCGTCGGCACATTCGTGAATCTCGAAAACGCCCGTGTAGAAGCGGGCCGGTTGTTGGTGGGGCGCATCAAGATTGGAGCCGGCGCGACATTGGAATCTTATTCAGTGATGGAAAACGATACGGAGCTGGGAGCCGGCGCGAGACTTGGCGGACAGTCCTGCTTGTCGCAGGGACGCAAGATTCCGGCCGGCGAGACGTGGTCCGGCGCGCCCGCAAAGCCCGTAGCAGACGCCGAAGCTGACCCGCTGGCGGCATTGGGTCCAGCGCCTCAGAATGATACGCTCAACCATCTCTGGCGCTTGGTATTCTACGCCACAGGTGGTGCCCTCGTGGCTATCTTATTTTTTATGCCAACCTTCCCCGCCTTCGTGCTGCTGGACTGGATTGATGCACACACAATCGATCTCTTCGAGAGCGCACTGAAATGGTGGGAGGTCTTTCCCTTTTTCTTTGCCTTGGCTATGCCGGCAGCCTTTCTCTTCGTATTGCTTACCGCTCTGGTGGCGGGCGGATTGCTGCGCTGCTTCCCGAAACTGCAACCGGGCCACTTTCCTTTACACGGCTCCATTTACAGGCGCAAATGGCTTCTTTCCACAGTATTAGATACAAGCCTCCAAGTTCTCCACGGCCTTTACGCCTCTATTTACGCTTCATCATGGATGCGCCTGCTGGGAGCAAAAATAGGACGCGAGGCTGAAATATCTACAGCCGAGGGTGTTATACCCGGCCTTCTAAAGCTGGGCGAAGGATCTTTCATTGCAGATGGAGCATTACTCGGCGACGAGGAACAGCGCCATGGCTGGATGCAGCTCAAAGGAACCGTAATTGGCAACCGCAGTTTCGTCGGAAATAGCGCGTATGTACCCGATGGCGCAGTGTTTCCAGATGACCTACTTCTGGGTGTCCAATCCAGCGCCCCGCCTAATTCAATGCTCAAGTCGGGACAGACTTGGATGGGCTCACCCGCGATGGTGCTCCCCGCACGGGAAGCCATCGAGTCACCAGATTCCACACTCACCTTTCACCCGCCTCTGTGGCGTAAACTTGTACGAGGCACCATCGAGGCCATCCGCATCGTTCTACCGATGGCGTTCGTCATCGCCTCAGGCTACGTCATCGTCTACAAAGTAATGGAGTACGTCGAGGAAGGAGACTGGACCGCAGCGCTGCTGATGGCCGCTTTTTGCGGGCTGGTCTACTGCGCGGGCTCTCTCCTCATTGTACTTCTATCAAAGTGGCTTATGATAGGGCGTTACAAACCACGAAGGGCTCCCATGTGGACGCTATTTGTCTGGCTGAGCGAGGCCGTCACCGTCGCCTACGAGTCTCTCGCCGTGCCCGCCTTTTTAGATCAGTTGCGCGGGACGCCTTTTCTTCCATGGGCCCTGCGGCTGTTGGGGACCAAAATTGGAAAAGGAGTGTGGCTCAACACCACGGACATTACGGAATTTGACTGCGTGGAAATCGGAGACTACGCGGAACTCAATGCCCACAGCGGGCCGCAGACCCATCTTTTTGAAGACCGCGTGATGCGAGTGGGCAAAGTCCATATCGGGGCAGGGGCGACGTTGGGATGCCGCGCAATCGTCCTCTACGACGCCTCCGTGGGTGATTATTGCCGACTGGGCGCGTTGACATTGGTTGCCAAAGGCGAAGCGCTTCCGGCCCAAACGCGCTGGGAAGGCTGCCCAGCTCAGCATCACGGTCTACGGTTTTGACGCTTTCCCGGTTGTCTCGTAGAACAGTAACTCTATGAGACCCTCACACTCCGCCATTCTCCTGACCTTAGCCGTCACATCCACAGTGCTCGCACAAGACGCGAAACCACTTGGATACCAAGATACTCCAATTATCCCCGGCACCAATTGGCACGTCCATGACGGCCTCCGCCCCCAGCCCAAGATTATTACCCCTGGAAAAAATCCCGGCGATGCGCCTAGCGATGCCATTATGCTTTTTGATGGAAAAGACCTTTCCAAGTTTAAGAAAAATCCCAGCCCAAAACCCAACTGGACTGTTGAAGAGGGCTGCGCAGTCTCCGTTAAGGGAGCTGGCTATCTCGAAAGCACCGATCAATTCGGCCCGGACATTCAGCTCCATGTCGAATGGGCGGCACCCACTCCTCCAGAGGGCACGGGCCAAGGGCGAGGCAACAGCGGCGTCTTCCTATTTGGTGTCTACGAAATCCAAGTGCTGGATTGCTACGAAAACAAAACCTATCCAGATGGCCAAGCCGCCGCGCTTTACGGCCAGACTCCGCCGTTGGTCAACGCCTGTCGCAAACCGGGTGAATTCCAAACCTACGACATCATTTTTAACGGCCCGCGTTTCGAAGGGTCCGAGTTAAAACAACCCGCCTACGCCACGGTTCTCCATAACGGAGTGGTAGTGCAAAACCACGTCCAGCTTCTGGGAGCTACCGGACACAAGAACGCAGCCAAGTACACCCCTCACGGCGATAAGGGCCCCATCAAACTTCAGGATCACGGCAACCCAGTGCGCTACCGCAACCTGTGGATTCGCGAACTACAGCCTGTTGATTCGCAGTAATTTATAAGCACTAGTTCGTGCCCTGTACGACACGAAAAACGTCTCACTTCATTGTAAAAGAAGAACGCCTCTCCTGCTTTCGCGGGAGAGGCGTTCTCGGGTTTTGTCTGGGGAGACACTGTTCTTGGGGGAATCAGACTCTTGGGGGAGAGCCGTCTTGGGGGTGTTGAAATTTCATACGAAAGCTCAGCCGAATGCAACAATTTTGTGAGATTTCCACAGACTTTCAAGAAACCGAATCAAAATCCCCCACCCTCCTTGGCGACCCTAAAATCTTGCGCTAGCCTCGCCTCCTTATGAAAGCCGCACGCCTCAACCGCCTTTTTAACGCCGCATCCGGCCGCTGTTTCGATGTCGCCGTCGACCACGGCTTTTTTAACGAAGCAAGTTTCCTCCCTGGCATCGAATCCATGCCGGAGGTCGTCCGCGTTCTTGTAAATGCAGGTCCGGATGCAATCCAACTCACGGTCGGACAAGCCCGCCACTTGCAAGTCATTCACGGCAAACAAAAGCCGGCTCTAGTGCTGCGCACCGACGTCGCCAATGTCTACGGGCGCGAGTTGCCCTCCACGCGCTTCAGCACCCTCATCGCAGACCCTGTTCTTCAAGCCGTTCGTTTGGATGCAGCCTGCCTATGCGTCAACCTCTTCCAAATCCCAGGAGCTCCGGAGGTCTACGCGCAGTGCATCGATAATATTATGCTCCTCAAGGCCGAATCCGATCACTACGGCATGCCGATGATGGTCGAGCCGCTAGTTTTCCGTCCCAATGCACAAAGCGGTGGATACCAGGTGGATGGCGACATCGAAAAAATCCTCCCTCTCGTACGCCAAGCCGTTGAACTGGGTGCCGATGTCCTTAAGGCAGATCCTTCTGACGACTTGAGCGTTTACCATCGCGTCGTCGAAATTGCTGGGGGAGTCCCTTTATTGGTGCGCGGGGGAGGGCGTGTTAGCGACGAAGTGTTGCTGGAGCGCACCGCGGCGCTTCTGGAGCAGGGCGCTAGTGGCATTGTTTATGGGCGGAACATCATTCAGCATCCCAACCCTTTGGCGATCACTCGGGCACTCATGGCGATGGTCCATGAAAACGTAAGCGCCACCAAAGCTTTGGAATTCCTTCATTCAGCGTAGGGCCAGCCAAGTCCTTCCACTAAGCTCCAACGACCTTCTCGCAAGCGTTTACACTGGAGCTTTATACACCTCGGCGCCCTGCTCGATAAACTCCCGCGACTTCGATTCCATCCCCTGCTCAAGCACGGTCTCCTCAGTAATCCCCTGCTCCGCCGCGTACCGCCTCACATCCTCGGTGATCTTCATCGAGCAAAAGTGCGGGCCGCACATGGAACAAAAGTGAGCCGCTTTTGCGCCCTCACTGGGTAGGGTTTCGTCGTGGAACTCTCTCGCCGTGTCTGGATCCAAAGAAAGGTTAAACTGATCCTCCCAACGGAACTCAAAGCGGGCCTTGGAGATAGCATTATCGCGGTACTGCGCGCCGGGGTGTCCCTTAGCAAGGTCCGCAGCATGAGCGGCGATTTTATAGGCGATTACACCATCTTTAACGTCTTTCCTATTCGGCAACCCAAGATGCTCCTTTGGAGTCACATAACATAACATTGCAGTGCCGTACCAACCAATCATCGCAGCCCCAATGGCCGATGTAATGTGGTCGTAACCCGGTGCAATATCGGTGGTTAACGGCCCAAGCGTATAGAAGGGCGCCTCGTGACACCATTCCAACTGCTTCATCATATTCTCGTGAATCAGATGCATCGGGACGTGGCCCGGCCCCTCGTTCATCACCTGCACACCCTTCGCCCAAGCCCGCTTCGTCAAATCCCCCTGCACCTCCAGTTCCCCAAACTGCGCGGCATCGTTGGCGTCCGCATTAGACCCCGGTCGTAATCCGTCCCCAATGGAAAAGCTCACATCATACGCTGCCATGATGTCGCAAATATCGTCCCAGTGGGTGTATAGGAAATTTTCCTTGTGATGCGAGAGGCACCACTTCGCCATGATGGAACCTCCCCGTGAAACAATCCCCGTCGCACGCTTTGCAGTCCACGGAATGAAACGCAACAGCACCCCCGCATGAATTGTGAAGTAATCCACTCCCTGCTCAGCCTGCTCAATCAACGTGTCCCGGAAAATTTCCCAAGTCAGATCCTCAGCCCGACCACTGACTTTTTCCAACGCCTGATAAATCGGCACGGTCCCAATCGGCACTGGGGAGTTGCGCAAAATCCACTCGCGCGTGGTGTGAATGTTTTTACCCGTCGAGAGATCCATCACGGTGTCAGCGCCCCACTTAGTGGACCAGCGCATCTTCTCGACTTCTTCCTCGATACTAGAAGCAACCGCAGAGTTTCCGATATTGGCGTTAATCTTCACGAGAAAATTACGCCCTATAATCATAGGCTCCAATTCGGGATGATTGATATTCGCAGGTATAATCGCCCTTCCCCGAGCGACTTCCTCCCGCACAAACTCCGGAGTAATGAACTTTGGCAGGGCTTGAGGAAATTTACGAAACACCTCCGGAGCGTCACTGCGTCCCATCGTTCCTGGATGCTGGTGCTCCAAACTGTCGCGCGAGGCCTCGGCAGACAACTTGTCCCGCAACCGCTCCAATCCCTGGTTTTCCCGAATGGCAATGTACTCCATCTCAGGAGTAATGATCCCCTGCCTTGCATACCACAGTTGCGTCACAGGATGCCCCGCTGAACCGCGCAAAGGCCTGCGGGACGCACTTGCCGGAGCACTGCCTGCGAAAGACTGTCCGACCCGCCGCACCGTCGCTGCTGCATGCGCCTCGGAGAGGTACCCGTCGTCGCGCGCAGAATGACCACGTCCGTCGTACTCCTCTACATCGCCCCGAGCGCGTATCCACTCCGCCCTTGCAGGAGGAAGACCTTCCTCGACGGTGCCAGTAAAAGTCGGGTCGCCCCAAGGGCCGCTCACATCGTAAATGAGAACCGACTCGTTTTGCTCGAAGGATCCGTTCGGAAGACGCGTCTGGGCTAGGGAAACCTTGCGCATAGGAACTTGCACCGAAGGATGCAAGGTCCCCGGAAGGTATACCCGCTCTGAATTCGGTAGCGGTGCAGAACTCTGAGGATAAAGGGATTCGTTCGGAGCGTTCATAGAATTTAGGGCCAGCTAGTAGCCAGAATCCTAGAGATAGGCTAACCCGTGCAGGCGTTAAAGAAGAACAATAGCGTAATACGGAAGAACTGAATTCTAAGGTTCTTGAAAAGAGGCCCATCGGCAACGCCGAAGAACCTTAACGTTCAGAGTGCAAATTGACTCGCACCGAGCGATGGAGCATCGTCACCGATATCTATGGTGGACGCTATTATATTTGATATCGGTAACGTGCTGCTGCGGTTTGATTTCACGCGTACAATCAAACGCATCGCCCCATTTTGCAGCACCGCGCCCGCAGCAATCCTAGAACTTTTGGAGCCCTGGAAATTAGACTTGGAAAGCGGCAGGGTAAGCGGCTCGGACTTTTTGAACGAGGTCACCCGTGTGCTTGGCTACTCTGGCTCGCGGGCTGAGCTACAAAGTGCATGGCAGGAAATTTTTAGCGCCAACCTACCAATGCACGACTTGGTGGCCTCTCTTTCTTCCTTAAAGGTGCCCCTTTACTTATTATCCAACACTAACAATCTTCACGCTGACTATTTTCTGAGCGAATACCCAGTCTTTGCACATTTCACAGACGCAGTGTACTCCCACGAGGCGGGCCTCATGAAGCCTGATGTTGAGATCTATCATCATGCTTTAGAAAAATTTAAGCTTGCAGCACCAACTACTCTCTTCATCGACGACCTGCTGCCCAACATCGAGGCAGCCCGCACCGTAAATTTGACGACCCATCATTACCACCACGATCGGCACGCTTCTCTGCTCGAAGAGTTACGCAAGCTCCATGTGCTTTAGAGCAGCGACTTCCTCCGCCCAGCGCCGGTACTTAAAGCAATTAAGCTGACGGCTTGCGGGCACCACAATCTTTGCGCACCCTCTAAACACTATGAGCCAGAACAAATCAGGCTGCCTATCTTCCACTCTCCTTGTCGCACTTATTGTGAGTGTGATTTTGAACATCGCATTCTTCGCCGGACGTTCTGCGAAGATGCTACGGACTACAATTCAACCTTCACTTCCCAATCAACTTACAGAAGAAGTGATTACCCCGCCATCCGGAGACCATACCGGTAAAAAAATCGCGGTGATCTCCGTGCGAGGATTGATCAGCACCGCCGAACCAGGCGACGTGGGCGAAAGCGGCTTGGACGATTTAATTGTCGAGTTGAAGCAGGCGCGTGAAGATAGCGCCGTCGCGGCAGTTATTTTACGTATCGACTCACCCGGAGGCGAAGTGACTGCGTCGGATATGCTGTACGAGGAAGTCGTTAAAACTCGGAAAGTTAAGCCGGTAGTGGTCAGTATGGACGCAGTAGCCGCTTCTGGAGGGTACTATGTGGCCTGTGCAGGTAGTTATCTTTTCGCCCACGAGACGAGCATTACTGGATCCATTGGCGTAATCATGCAGAGTGTTAATTACCAGAAAGTTCTGGATAAAGTCGGGGTCGAGGTCCTTACGTTTAAAAGCGGTGCTTTCAAAGATCTGTTGAACGGAGCGCGCGAGCTGACCGAGGCTGAGCGGGAATATGTCCAAGGGTTAATCGACCAATCCTACAGTCGGTTTGTCGGCATTGTGGCTCGGGAACGCCACTTGGAGGAATCCGCGTTGCGCTCGGGTGTAGCGGATGGACGGATCGTATCGGGCATGGACGCCATCAAGGAACATCTCATCGATGAGGTCGGCGGCTTTGATCAGGCTTTGGAGAAGGCGCGCGAACTAGGGAAAGCTCCGGGGGCCGGAGCAGTCCGGTACACCATGCCGCTTGCGTTCAGCAAGTTACTCCACTTTTTGAGTGAATCGCCCACCAAAGGTGCCAAAGTTGAAGTCGATTTCGGGAGCAGGTTCTCCAGTCGCCTAAAGGTTGGCAGACTGTATTTCGTAAGCCCCGTGATGGCGCCCTAATCGTCTAGCGCCCGCTTATGCTGTCTGCTCTTGTGGAATCACTACCGACGGGCCTTTTACAAGCCCTGCTGGCGATTCCTGTGATCGCTGGTTGCCTCTATTATTCCGCATTGGCCAAGAACATGCGTCTGAGCGGCGGTTGCGTGGACGTGCACCACTTCGATTTGCCTGACCTTCTCATGGGAAGCGTTCTGGCACTGCACTTCGGCTGGACGGGATGGCTGGCCTTACAACATCCAGACAGCGCTCCCGAGATGCGCGTTGAGAATCTGCGCAATAACCTTGTGTTCATGCTCTTGGTTCTTGCCTTGGTATTTGGCTTTGCGGCACTTCGCCGACTGCCTCTAGGGCAAGCTTTCCATTTGTCGCTCGGCGCCATCGCTCAATCGCCTTTACGTGCAGCGATCGCACTCGGTATGGCGCTCCCTCTGATTTGGGCGGCGGGCCTGATCTGGGAGAATTTTCTGCAAAGCCCCAGCCGCGAACAAAGTCTGGTCTCGCTGTTCCGCGCCTCCGCAGAATCGGGAGATTGGAGTGTGGTGCGCCTTGTATCGCTTTCCGCTATCGTTCAAGCACCTTTGGTGGAGGAGATTCTGTTTCGCGGATATTTTTATGTGACACTCAAACGGTACACCGGCACCACAATCGCTGCGCTCTGTGTGAGCTCTCTATTCGCGCTGTGCCACGGAAACCTCGGTGTGTTGCCCGGGCTCTTTATCCTCTCGATTTGCCAGATTATTGCATTGGAACGTTTCGGTTCGCTTTGGGTGTGCATAGGCATGCACGCTTGCTTTAACTCATTGAGCCTTTTGCTGCTCTACATGGAATCTCAGGGATGGCTCCCCCACTAACTCTTGCTGATCTCGGGGAAACGGCCGTCATCGACCGCTTGACTCGCCTTCTGCCCGCATCGCCACCCTCTGTTCTCACAGGTCCAGGCGATGATTGCGCCGTCATTCAAAATTCACTCAATGAAACAGTTACACTGCTCAAGGCAGATTCTGTAGTCGAGGGCATTCATTTTCTGCCTGAGGAAAAAATGCGGCGAGTCGGGTGGAAAGCTGTTTGCCGGGCTGTCAGCGATATCGCAGCGATGGGCGGACGCCCCTTACATGCTCTCATCGCTGTCGCGGCGAAGGCCGAGACGCCCTGGCAGGCCTTGGAAGAATTTTATTCTGGAATTTCCAATGCAGCAAAATCTTACAATCTCGCTGTTGTGGGCGGTGAGACGGTGAGAACCACAGGCCCTCTCGTTTGCTCTATTTTTCTCACCGGCACGGTCGCCGCGAAGCACTGCATACTACGCTCTGGGGGACGCCCGGGAGATGTGCTCCTCGTGACGGGAAAGCTGGGAGGCTCCTTCGCCAGCGGTCGGCATCTGGACTTCACGCCCCGATTGGCGGAGGGCCAGTGGCTGGCGAAGCACGAGGGTACTCATGCCATGATGGATCTCTCTGACGGACTCGCGGTTGATGTCCCGCGACTGGCTAAGGCGTCGCATTGTGGCTTGAAAATTGATGTGGAGCTAATTCCTTGCAACGAGGACTGCGGAGTTTCTCAGGCCGTGGGGGACGGAGAGGACTTCGAATTGTTAGTGGCCGTTGCAGCCCATTGCGTGCCAAATTTACTGCTGGAATGGAACGCAGAGTTTCCTGAACTCTCGCTGAGTGTCATCGGACGCCTCACCGAGATTACGGAAGGTTTTCACCCGAAGGATATTTTTACAACCCGTGGATACGATCACTTCCAACAGCCCTGAAGCAACGATGCGCATCGGCGCTCAGGTGGCAACAGAGCTGCGCGGCGGCGAGATTCTGGCGTTGTGCGGCGACCTTGGGGCGGGGAAGACACACTTCGTGAAGGGCATCGTGCTTGGCCTAGGCGGTGAGCCACAAGACGTTACCAGCCCCACATTTACGCTAGTACACGAGTATCAGGCCTGCCGCCTTCCTGTGTTTCACTTTGACTTCTACCGCTTGGAAGCTGAATCCGAGTTACGTAACATTGGTTGGGATGATTATCTACGCGAGGATGGTGTGCTACTGATCGAGTGGGCGGAGCGCTTTCCTGATGCCTTTCCCAAAGGCACACGCTTTATTCAATTTGAAATCAGTTCGGAAACGGAACGACTTTTGTGCTTTTCCTAAACCTCGGATTCAACCCATGCACTCTCCCACAGTTGAATCAGGCGACTCGAAAATGAAAACCGTTCTGGCGATTGAGACCTCCTCGGATTCCGCTTCCATAGCGCTTTGGCAAGGAGACGCTCTCCTCGCTTCGGCAGCATTTGCATCCAAGCGTTCACTTTCTGCTGATCTATTTCCGGCACTCGCGCAGATGTTAAAAGACGCCCCAGAAGTGCAGGCCATCGTCGTGGGCCTTGGGCCAGGATCTTACGCGGGTGTGCGCATCGGGATAGCAGCTGCGCTCGGGCTACAGGCTGCTTGGGATTGCGAACTCGTTGGCATCCCAAGCGCGGCTGCGATGGGGACGCCCTTGGAGAGCTATTGCGTCATTGGAGACGCGCGCCGAGGGACATGGTATTATTCTGAAGTGTCTGGAGGCGTCTGCGTTAATGGGCCAGAACTACTCGACTCGGAAAGCGAGCTTCTCGAACGCGCAGCCCAATTCCCAAACTCCTTGCGCTGCGCCGAGGCGCTTCCTGAGGCGATTCGTGCTCAACTCGCAGAGGTGGGCGCGGTTGAAAGCCGTGTACCAGAAGCAGCGATTCTCGCTCAACTCGCCTCAATGAATCTGGGAATCACTCAAAGGCACGACCTCGAACCCATCTACTTAAGAGAGCCTCACATCACCCGCCCAAAGGCCTAAGCCCCGCGTTCACTGAGCGCATTTGAACCCTACAGGCCCCCCACAGTGAGCGACGCTACTGCGATCCAGTACCGTTGCAACTCGCGCACTTCGAAAACATTTTTCCGTTACAAAAAGTACATTTGAAGTTCCCATTCTTACCTGTTCCTTTGCAAAAGAAACACATGGAACTCGATGTGCCCGAACCACGGCAAGACGCGCACTCCCGTTTTGGTGGCTGCGGTGAGGATCCTGAACCAGAGGACGCAGACCGCCCAGATCCCCCGCAACTACTGCACCGCCCGAACATTTTTCCGTCGCAAAAACTACACTTAAAGCTGCCGCTCTTTCCTGTCCCTTTGCAAAAGCTACAAGTAAAACTGCCTGTTCCCGAACCACGGCAGGTGCCGCATACGCTGTCCGCTAAACAGTGCACTGGAGAAAATCCCGCTACGCAGGATAAAAAGCATAACAGAACCACCAACAAGCGCAGGGTGAGTTTCATAGCGTTAATTTACAGCCCGACGCCCTCGACAGCGAATCTTTTTCATCAAATTGCGCTGCTTGCTTTTCCACAATAAGCCACCTACTTAAAGACAACTCCCTTTGATGGCCTTTTTTACCATGCAACCGCCTTTTGATGATTCCGAAAAGAGTGCTCGAACTTGGGGCATGCTTTGTTTCCTTGCTGGATTGAGCGGCTGCTTTCTCCCTTGGTTTGCACACGTTGCAGGGCCTTTGTTCGTGTGGCTTTTCAAGAGAAACGACCATCCCTTCATAGACACGCAGGGCAAGGAGTCTTTGAACTTTCAGATTTCTATGGCGATCTACTCGCTTGTGGGGTCCGTACTTTTGGCCGTAACAATCATAGGGATCTATCTTATCCCCTTCTACTTGGCCGCCCTTTATCTGCTCAATATCGTAGGCGTCGTCCTCGCCTCCATCCGAGCCAGCGAGGGCAAAGACTTCCGATTCTGGCTCATTCTACGCCTCGTGCGCTAATCCGACGACAGCACGCTAGGAAGGTGCTTTTTCAACATTTGCTCCAACTTCGTCTGAGCCAGTCGTGCCTCTCGGTATCGCTCCGCTATTTCAGGACGCGGGTGCAATGGAGTCGTCTGCGGCAACGGCTCCACAGGGATGCCCAATTTTTCCATGGCAAAAACGGCCGCGCCACGAATAGATGCCTCAGGCTCGGGGTTAGCATAAAGTGGGTGATTCAAAATATCTGCCAACCGCTGGAGCGCCGCCTCAGAGCGCTGTATCCCGCCGGAGACCAAAAATTTGGGCGCCTCGCCAGTGTAGGCAACCAGCACATCTGCAATCTGAGCGATACGCTGATAGGTGGCCTCGGTGATCGCTTGGAAAAGATCGAGACCCGTCGTCGCCTGCGTAATCCCCACAACACTGCCGCACAATTCCTCGTTCCAAGTCGGGGCGCGTTCCGCAGTCCAAAACGGAAGCACCGTCAGTCCGTGATCCGGCCCGGGGCGAAGGGAGAGCGCATCTTCTAATGCGAGCGGATCACCCGCATTGAGCTCTTTCAAACACCACTCACGCAGATTGCCCGCATTGCTAACCGCCCCTCCCACAAGGTAACGCGTGGAGTCGGCGCGATAACAAAAAAGCCCAGTGGGCGCCTTCGCCTTTTTTCCCGCTTGCATGATACGAAGGGCTGCACTAGTTCCGACGTTAATCGCCGCATAACCAGGCTGCGAGCAACCCGATCCTAAATTCGACGCCACCCCGTCACCGATCCCCGGCAAAAACTCCATCCGTGCCAACTCTGGAAACTCCGAGGCAAACGAGGCACTTAACTTAAATGGTATATCCTGAACAGGAGATAGTTGCTTAACATCCAATTCGCAATGCTCAAGCAATGCTGCGTCCCAATCCAGTTTGGTCGGATTGAAAAGTCCCGTCCCCGAAGCCATCGCCGTGGAATTGAGTAACACTCCGCTCAACTCATTTTGTAGCCATTCTGCCGGGGAAACCCAGCGCTTCACCCGCTTGAATACATCTGGCTGCCGCCGCTTAAACCACACCAACTTCGCCGGCCAAAAAGAACTCCGCAGCATGCAACCCGTGCGCTGGTGAACCGCCTTTTCGGAAAACAATTCCCGCAACGTCGCCGCGTTACCTCGGCATCGCGCATCAGCCCAAGTAATCACGTTAGTAAGTGGCACGCCCTTGGAATCGAGACCGACAAGACTGTGCCAAAAGCACGACATCCCTCCCGCTACAACCGAGCGGCCACGCAACTTTTTATCGGCTCGTGCCAGCGACATAGTCCGCGCCAAACACTCCAAAACAGAGCGCAATAGCACGGCAGGCTCCAGCTCCGCGCCACCGTCGGAAGTGGTGAGCAACGGGTAACCCTGCTGCGCGGTAGTCTCCACCAACCGCGCACCAGTCTTGGAGAAAAGGGCGGTGCGACAGGAGGATGTACCAACGTCAATGGCAAGAATAAGCGGTTCCATAAAAAACTCAGCAAGCTCCTCTAAGAGCCTCGCGTAGCCGCTGCTTCGAGCAAAGCAGCGCGCATAATCTCCAAAGGAGCGGGACGACCAAACCAAATTTCAAACGCGAGTGCTCCCTGATGTAACAGCAAGGAAAGACCATTTGCCGTGCGAGCACCGACGGCGGCCGCAGCGGTAATGAGCTGTGAGCGATTGCTATAAATCGTGTCGTACACGAGATGCGAACTCTGCAAAAATTCCACGGGCAACGGCGAGGGATCGTCTGCATGCATGCCCAAAGAGCTGCACTGCAAAATCAAATCGGTCATTGCAACCTGTTCGGCCAAAGATGTATCCGTACTCCCCAACGCATACACTTCACTCTCAGATCGACCCGCTGGATGCACCCCGCTGACTTCGCCCGCGAGAGCCTCCACTTTCTCCAGAGTCCGGTTCACGAGCGCAATCCGAGGACAGCCTTCTAGAGCGCATTGCAGGGCGATCGCCCGTCCCGCCCCCCCCCCAGCCCCTAAAATGAGTACTCGCAACTCGCCGAGGCGGACCCCGAAATCCGCCGCAATCGCCCGAACCAAACCCGGCCCATCGGTGTTAAACCCAAAAAGCATTTGGTCACGAATCGCGATCGTATTGACCGCGCCAAGTAGCTCAGCACTTGGATCAACCACATCTAACATCGGAAGGACTGCCACCTTGTGCGGAATGGTCAGGTTCACGCCAACGAACCCCGCACGCCCGAGCAGGGGCACCGCCTCGGAAAGCTCCTCGGACAGGATGTGCAAACGGCCATAGCGCTGAGACAAATAGCAAGCCGAGAGCGCCGCGTTGTGCATCGGAGGTGACGCGGAATGCGCCACCGGATCGCCCAAAACGGCAAGCTTTATCGGGGCATTGCCAGACCACTGCCTAAGCTCACCAAGACCAAATAGTTGCTCGCTCGATTTCACGGAATCACAGAGTTACTTGGGCGTGAATAGCGTGCGCGTGACGCAGCCGGGAAAGGGTCCGCTCCCTTCCAAGCACCTCCAACATTGGAAAGAGGTTCGGCCCAGAGCCGCGTCCTGAAACTGCAACACGCGTGGGTAGAAGCAGTTCATTCGGCTTGGAATTAAGATCGGCGGCCACCTGCTTAAGGGAACCTTCGAGTGCGGCGGCATCCCAACTTTCAACGGCGCCCCATGCTAGAGTGAGAGCGGCAAGACGATCAAAGGCGGCGGGTGTGGAAAAAGCCTTGGTGACAGCTTGGGGATCAAACGGATATTCCTCCGTGAAAAAGTAGCTCAACCAGCTTGGAACTTCGGCAAGCGTCTTAACCTTCTCGCGCACCAAGGCGAGCACGGGATCCAACGCCGCTGGAGTTTCCACCACAATACCCGCCTTTTCGATAAAGGGCAGACTCAGCGCACGGAGCTCCGCAAGAGACGTCTTCTGAAGGTACTGCGTGTTAAACCACAGGCACTTCTCAATGTCGAAATGCGCATTCTTGCGATTCACTTTTGCCAGATCAAACAAGCGCACGGTCTCATCGAGCTCTAGCACTTCGCGGTTGTCCTTCGGGGACCACCCCAGCAGAGAGAGGTAGTTACGCACCGCTCCGGGGAGAAACCCGCCCTCGACGTATCCCGCAATGCTGGCTCCGGCGTCCCGCTTGCTCATTTTGGAGCCGTCCTTGTTTAAGATCAACGGGATGTGAGCATACGCTGGCGGCTGAACATCGAGCGCCTTAAACAGCTCCAGATGCTTTGGCGTGTTTGAAAGATGGTCTTCACCGCGGATCACGTGGGAGATCTTCATTTCAATATCATCCACCACGTTCACAAAATGAAAAATCCATGAGCCGTCGGGTCGGCGAATGGTCATGTCTGGATGTGTCTCAGGATTAGACAAATCGAAGGCGATGCTCCCGCAAACGATGTCATGGACGGTGACAACTTCGCGCTTGGAACGGAAACGCCAAGCTCCGTTATCTTCATACAAACAACCGGCCGCTAGCAACTTTTGAAAATAACGTTCGTAAATTGCTTCGCGCTCAGACTGAAAATAAGGCCCGTATTCGCCACCGACCTCAGGACCTTCGTCCCAGTCTAGGCCCAACCAGCGCAACCCATCCAAAATAACTGCCACCGCCTCAGGCGTGTTTCGCGCCTTATCGGTATCCTCAATTCGCAACACAAACTTACCTCCCGCATGTCTGGCAAATAACCAGTTGAACAAGGCCGTCCTCCCCCCGCCCACGTGCAGATAACCGGTGGGAGAAGGAGCGAAGCGAACGCGGATTTCAGGATTCATACGAAGTGTTAAACGTGCAAACCCAAGGCCGTCGGCGCGAGCAAAAACGCACTCGGTGAGACATAGCGCCGTCTTTATCCCGCTAAAATGCGCCGCCGCTTACTGCGTTCCAAACTGATACACCGTTGAGCTTTGAAACAGCGCACCCGGACGCAAAATAGTATTCGGAAAAGTCGGCTGATTAGGGGAATCCGGGAAGTGTTGCGTTTCGAGGCACAATCCCGATCTTTGCCCATAAATGCCGCCTGACTTCCCGGAAAGCGTCCCGTCTAAAAAATTACCCGTGTAAACCTGAAGGCCCGGTTCAGTGGTTAATACTTCCAAAACCCGTCGCGAGGTTGGATCAAAAACCGTCGCAGCCTTGGCAAGTTGGCCAGAGCTATGGTCGAGCACAAAGTTATGGTCGTAACCACGCCCCAGAAGAAGCTGTTCTTCGTTCGCATGAATCCGCGCCCCAATCGCCTGGGACGTAGTGAAGTCCAGCGCAGTGCCGCGAACGGAACGGGTCTCACCGGTGGGAATCAGCCCTTCATCTACCGGTGTAAAGTGTTCAGAACAAAGAGTCAGTTCATGGGCAAGAATGTCGCCATTCCCCTCGCCTGCGAGGTTAAAAAAGGCGTGTTGAGTTAAATTCAAAGGGGTGGCTTTGTCGCAGCTCGCCTCGTAATCGATGCGCCAAGCGTTATCGTCTGTGAGCCAATAGGTGACCTTTATTTCAACCCTCCCAGGGTAGCCCTCATCTCCATCAGGGCTTACGAGGCGAAACTCCACTCCTTCACCATACGCCCCATCAACAACGTGTCCCGCCCAGAGCGCCTCGGAAAACCCGCGCAGCCCGCCGTGCAAAGCGCATGGACGCCCCCCGGGAGAGTTGTTGGTGGCGAGCTGGTGCGTGTGCCCGTCTAATGAGAAACGACCTCCAGCAATACGGTTCGCAAATCGCCCCACCACTGCGCCAAAAAATGGAGACCTCTTCTCGTAATCCTCCAACCGCTCAAAACCCAAGACCACGTCCGCCATAACGCCCAAACTGTCAGGAACAAACAAATGGGTCACAACGCAACCATATTCAATGGCGCGCATTTCTAAGCCCGATTTGTTACGAAACACAAACTGTTG
This sequence comes from uncultured Spartobacteria bacterium, assembly GCA_903919125.1. Lineage (GTDB taxonomy): Bacteria > Verrucomicrobiota > Verrucomicrobiia > Chthoniobacterales > Chthoniobacteraceae > Chth-196. The sequence goes on from CAIXGS010000077.1 coordinate 65,124, forward strand.
GACAGCGCGTCCATCGGAAAGAAAACCGTAGGGTTGCGAGTGAACGGAGGCGGAATGAGTCATGTGGATTTCCAAACAAAGACCTGAGCGAGTCTCCCGCAAAGCCATTTTTCAAGCCCAACGAATTTTTGGTGAGTCTGAGACATCATCGAGTCGTCAAAGTGGCCGACTGAATTGTGTACAAAACGCCGTTGCATTGTGCGCTCAAATTGATTTTGCCATTCAGGTGCGGTCGCAGTTGAGCTCGGTAAAATTTGATGATGGGATGAACTAAATCTGCGATTTTGCGACTTGGGCACGAAACCGCAGAGCACTTCATTGCGCAGACTCGCCTTCGAAGCGATCCAACGCCCTCAGATGCACCTTCGAAATCAACACATTTAACTTAAAGAGCCCGAATGAGTAAACGGGTGAACCAAAACTATGCTTCCCCCCGAGCAAACTTCCACGACTGACACTTCGACCTCACAGCCTGTGCTAGATTCTCTGCCCCGGCCGGAACGCATCGCCGCAGCAACTCCTGCGGCGCGAATTCTGTCCGTCGATGCCCTGCGTGGGTTTGACATGTTCTGGATCATTGGCGGCGAACAGGTGGCGCATGCTCTTGAACCATTGGGGGTGGGAGGCTCTTTTGTTTCAACGGTGGTGGAACAACTCAAACACGCAGAGTGGGCTGGGTTTCGTTTTTATGACGGAATTTTTCCGCTGTTCTTATTTCTCATCGGCGTGTCCATCGTGCTGTCTATGGAGCGCACGATTGCGAGCGCTGGACGCAAGGGCGCTATCCAACGAATTGTAAAACGCAGCCTGCTACTTTTTGGAATTGGAATTTTCTACTACGGAGGAGTTTCTCGGCCATGGCCCGACGTAGCTCTTTCAGGGGTATTGCCGCGCATCGCGTTGTGCTACCTCGTCGCGGCGTCACTCTACGTCTGGCTTCCGCGCAAAGGCATCGTCATCGCTGCCGCTGCCTGTCTGCTTGGCTATTGGGCAATGCTGAGCTTCGTCCCGTTTCCGGATGTACGACTCGAACATGGCACCATTGGAAAGAAAGGGAGTCAAACCGAAGCGAAGGCGCCGTCAGTGCTCCTCGCCGGTGTCACCGAAACTGTTAGCGGCACGTTCGAGGAGGGACACAATCTCGCTCACTACGTGGACTTCCGCTGGCTACCGGGGCGGAAGCGAAATCTTTATTATACCAACGAAGGACTGCTCAGCACTATTTCTGCACTGGCAACGACCTTGTTTGGAATCATGGCGGGTTGGCTACTGAAGAGCACTCGGTGGACGGGTCGCCAGAAAGTCGCTTGGTTGCTTGGTGTGGGCGCGGCGAGTTTCCTACTTGGACAGCTTTGGGGCGTGCAACTTCCGGTAATCAAGCGCATCTGGACTCCGTCGTTCTGCTTGGTCGCCAGTGGGTTTTCAGCGATGCTGATGGGGGCTTTTTACCTCGTGGTGGATGTCTGGAGTTGGAGGGAATGGTGCCAGCCATTTCTGTGGATTGGCTCAAACGCACTCGCGGCATACTTGGCCGCAAACCTCCTCGACTTCGACTCCATCGCCGCACGCTTTGTCGGCGGAGATGTGAAGGCATTTTTAGATGCGAACGTCGTAAAAGGGTTAGGCGGTTTAGTCGTTGCGCTGGTCGCCGTGATACTGCCCGTGTTGCTGGTCCGGTTTCTTTACCAGCGAAAAGTCTTCATCCGTTTATGAAGTCCCTCCTGACCTAATACCCCGAAAATTTCGGCAACTTACACCGGCGCCGTAACGCGCTGAAAAGAAAAACCGCTTGCACTGAACAAAGTGCAAGCGGTTTCAGCTAAACATCTTAAAAGGCAGCGCCGCGACTGCAAAAGCCGTAGCAACGCCAAAGCCTCAATTACGCAAGGTCGAACCGGTCAAGGTTCATCACCTTATTCCAAGCCGCCACAAAATCATGGACGAACTTCGCTTCCGCATCGGAACTTCCATAAACTTCAGACACTGCTCGGAGCTCAGAATTTGAACCGAGAACGAGATCCACGCGCGTGCCGGTCCATTTGAGTTCACCTGTTTTACGGTCACGACCTTCAAACACTTCGGCGTCCCTAGAGACGGGCTTCCACTCGGTGCTCATATCGAGCAGGTTCACGAAAAAGTCATTACTCAATGACTCAGGTCGTTTCGTGAAAACACCATGCTGCGTCGCTCCAGCGTTGGTCTTTAGAACGCGCATACCACCCATGAGCACCGTCATTTCCGGCGCGGTAAGGGTCAGCAATTGCGCTTTGTCGATCAACAACGCCTCAGACGAAACCGTGTACTGACACTTGAGGTAGTTACGGAAACCGTCTGCGATGGGCTCTAGCACGGCGAAAGATGCTACGTCGGTGTGCTCCACCGAGGCGTCCATCCGGCCGGGAGTGAAAGGAACCGTCACCTCATGACCTGCGTTTTTCGCTGCTTGTTCAACCGCTGCGCATCCACCCAGCACGATCAAGTCTGCCAGCGAGACTTTCTTTCCGCCAGAGTGCGAGTTGTTGAAAGCGACCTGGATGCTTTCCAATTTTGCGATCACCTTTGCCAATTCAACGGGTTGGTTCACAGCCCAATCCTTCTGCGGAGCGAGGCGAATGCGGGCACCGTTGGCTCCTCCGCGCTTGTCCGAACCGCGGAAGGTTGAGGCCGACGCCCAAGCCGTCGAAACCAACTCTGATACAGTCAGGCCCGAGGCCAAAATTTGGCCCTTGAGCGAAGCAATATCCTGAGCCTCAATCAAAGGATGATTGAGCGTAGGAATCGGGTCCTGCCAGATGAGTTCTTCGGCCGGAACGTCCGCGCCGAGGTAGCAAGCGCGAGGACCCATGTCGCGGTGGGTTAGCTTGAACCAAGCACGCGCGAAGGCGCCGGCGAACTGATCGGGATGTTCCAAAAAGCGGCGTGAAATTTTCTCGTAAGCCGGGTCGAAACGCAGAGCGAGATCGGTGGTCAGCATGGAGGGCGCGATCTTTTTGGAAGGGTCGTGGGCGTGCGGGACGGTACCGGCTCCTGCCGCATTCTTTGGAGTCCACTGCTGCGCACCAGCGGGACTCTTTGTGAGTTCCCAGTCGTACGCAAACAGGTTTTCTAAGTAACCATTGCTCCACTCGGTCGGCGTCGAAGTCCAAGTCACTTCCAAGCCGCTCGTGATCGAATCAGCACCCTTGCCAGTGCCGAAGCTATTGCGCCAGCCGAGGCCTTGTTCCTCAAGCCCAGCCGCTTCTGGGTCGGGCCCCACATGCGAAGCCGGACCCGCGCCATGGGTCTTCCCGAAGGTGTGGCCACCCGCGATGAGCGCTACAGTCTCCTCGTCGTTCATCGCCATGCGAGCGAAGGTCTCGCGAATATCCCGCGCTGAGGCAACAGGATCAGGGTTGCCATTGGGCCCCTCTGGATTGACATAAATGAGCCCCATCTGCACGGCGGCCAAGGGGTTTTCGAGATTACGGTCGCCAGTGTAGCGCTTGTCATCCAACCAAGTTTTCTCAGTGCCCCAATAGACGTCCTTGTCTGCCTCCCAAACGTCCTCACGGCCGCCTCCAAAACCGAACGTCTTGAATCCCATGGTTTCCAAGGCGACATTCGCTGTGAGGATCATTAAGTCGGCCCAGGAAATCTTCCGTCCATACTTCTGCTTGATCGGCCAGATAAGCCGCCGCGCCTTATCCAAACTTGTATTGTCCGGCCAACTGTTTAGGGGAGCGAAGCGCTGCTGGCCTCTGCCCCCGCCTCCACGACCATCACCCGTGCGGTAAGTACCGGCGCTGTGCCAGGCCATACGGATAAAAAACGGCCCGTAATGACCGAAGTCCGCAGGCCACCAGTCCTGCGAGTCAGTCATCAAAGCTGCGAGATCTTTTTTTACAGCCGCCAAGTCGAGACTCTTGAATTCTTCGGCGTAGTTGAAGTCTTCGTCCATCGGGTTGGACTTGGAGGAGTGCTGGTGGAGCAGCTCTACCTTCAAGCGGTTTGGCCACCAATCGAAGTTCGAAGTGCCGCCTCCGGCAGCGTGGTTAAAAGGGCATTTGGCTTCAGTTGACATGTGTTTTCCTCGGGTCTGGTTAAGTGGATTTCGCAGAGAGCTTTTGGGGAAGGGATACCGCTCGGCAGCGGAAGCAAAGCCGTTTTGACGCAGGCTTTCTTGGCCGTTGCTGGCGGGCACTGGGTGATTAGTTTAGTTCCTTCCCGAGTGCAAGCTCTCTCGCTAAGTAGTTCCCTTGTTGCGATGAAACCCAACCTGTTGATATAAACACCTCAGCGCCATGTTTCTAATGTACTCAAGAGCGGCGCGCGAAGCTCATTCTTCAAGCGGGCCGGCCTAGCAGAATAACGGCCCTTACTTTTTGCGCATCAACTCCCATTCAGCGCGGCGGGATTCGCCGACGGACCACACGATTCCGTTGAAGAGCAGCTTTTGGAATCCGAGATCGTTCCAGGTGCGCTCGTCGTGCCCAGACGCAGTATAAAAAACCCGACCCTTTCCCTGTTCGCGCACCCACGTCCAAGGTTCCCGCACATCTGCCTCGACTCGTTCCATCAGAATAGTCCGCCCCTGCGGATTGTGATCGGCGTGGACATACGTTTCGTCCCAAGTTTCAAACTCCGAAAAGCCCACCATCACAGGATGGTTTGGTTGCACAACACTCGCTCGAAAAACTCCCGATTTGTGGCTCTTAAAACGACCGCCTACTAATCTAATGAAATCCGGACTGTTACCAAAACAAGCGCTTGCGCAATGTACCGGAACAAAGCCGTGTCCGCTCTCCACAAACTCATTGAGCGCGGAAAACTGCTCTGGGGAAATTTTCCCGTGGTTAGCGTAAAGTAGAACGGCGTCGAATTTCTTTAGATTCTCTGTGTTCAGCGAATCCACAGTTGTGGCATACTCAAAGTCAACACACTTCGCATTAAGCGCCTCACGCAGAATTGGATAATAGAGGTTGCTATTATGATGGGGACTCGCATGTCCGAGGAAAAGAACATGGAGACTACTGGAGTCAGGATCCGCGCTGCTGGCCTGACTCACCAAAGCACCAAGGACAAAAAATACGGCTAGAAATCGGGGAGAAATTTTCACGCGTTTTTCTAGCATCCGCAGAGCTTAAAGTGGATGTCAATTTTTAGTAGGAATCAGACATCTCGGCCGGTGCACATTCACCTTAGGCCACAGACTTATAAACGCTGTTCAGAATCGCCGCGGCATTCAGGTGCCTTGGTGCCATGCGGCGCTCCTCAACCTGAGTACTAAGTTTGCGCGGGATTTTTGCCCAAGTATCCCACCGTGAATAATAATCAGCATCCGAATTCAGCTGGATGGCGGCCATTGCGCGGTCAGCTTGTCCCACCAGTTGCTCACGCACTTCCTCCAAAGAGAGCGGCGCGGCGATTCGAAACACGCCGAATAAATTTCCGCCGTCCCCAATTTCTCCGCATTCAATAGCCTCGAGACCGGCCATCGCTGCGGTTAGCTTCAAAGAGGCAGCCGTGAATCCGTTGAGGTGCCCCTTGTGCCACTTATGAGAAAACTTCATTCCGCGATACAAAATATTTGGCACCTCAATTACAAATATCCCTCTATTGCCCAACATATTACGGAGCCTAATAAGATCTGGCACCGGAAACTCAAGGTGCTCTAAAACATGAAACAGTGTGACGAGTTCAAATGCATCCGGTTTCGGGGGAAACTCTGAAAACGTGCAGTTCGTCACGTTAAGACCGAGACTGGAGCTTGCGTGCGTCGCGTAGCCCACGTGGGGCTCAATGCCCTCCGCCTCGTGGCCAAGTTTTTTCATCAGATAAACAAACTCTCCGCTACTGGCTCCAGCGTCCAACGTGCGAAGGGAGGAGGAGCCGTGGGGCAGGTGAGTCTTAATCCGCTCAAAGCGATCCAGCGCACAGCGAGCAGCACGAAGCACGTGCCGATTTTGCGGAGTAAAAGAGCCTTTGTACTGCTGTCTGTATTCGTTTTTGTAAAACGCAGAAACATCCTCTATCGGAATGGGATCCACGCCAATAAAACCACTATCGATCCAGCAAACATTTCTCAAGGGCGCACCATGCCTGTCGACTTCCGTGACGACACGAGCTTGGCGAGCGCCAGTCAGAGGACAAGGGCGCGTGGTGGTGACGATTATCCGATTACGCATCGTTGAATTACTGACGAAGCATAGCCCCGCCGGCAAGGTTTTCCCAATGCGATTCGCCCATTAGCAGGGCGGATGCTACGTTAAAATTCTGGCTGTATTCTTTTAGTCGCCCTGCGAGTCTCGCGGTCTTGCTCATCAGTGTAATCCCCCATGAAAAACATCTTTAAAATCGCCGCATTCTTCGTCTTCGCGTTCTCGGCTTTGGCCGAAACGCCCGCCGAAAAACTTGGGTTCACGCTGGCCATCCACTCCTACACCTTCCAGAAATTTTCGCTTCTCGATGCCATCGAGAAAACTGCTGCAATCGGAGCCAAGCATATGAGCGTCTCGGGAAATGTCAACGTGGTGCAGGCAGATGGAAACTTTACCAAGTCACCCACAATAAACCTCACGGAAAAAGAGTTTTCCAACATTCAAGCTCGCATGAAGGAAAGGGGTATTTCACCAACATTCCTCAACATGGGTGTGGTCAAGCCAGTGCTGGACGAAGCAGAAACCCGTAAGATTTTTGAAGGCGCAAAGCGCATGGGAATCAACGTGCTAGTCGCGGAACCAGAAGTGCACGGCAAGACGGAAGAACTTGGGCCCGTCATGGACGTGGTGGAAAAGCTCGCCAAGGAGTACAACATCAAAGTCGCGATCCACAACCATCCCGGCCCAAAGAGCTTTTACTGGAACCCAGAAACCGTTGCAGCTGCCGTTGCGGGGCGCAGTCCCCTCCTGGGTGCGTGCGCTGATGTGGGACACTGGGTGCGCTCGGGACTGGATCCGGTCGAATCACTTAGGAAATTAGAAGGCCGAGTGATCGCCCTACACTTTAAAGATTTGGATAAGGCAGAGCTCTCGGGGCACGATGTTCCCTGGGGCACTGGGATCAGCAACGCAAAGGGTATGCTTGCGGAGTTGAAGCGGCAAAAGTTTCACGGGGCGATCTGCGTCGAATACGAGTTTAACTGGGAGGACTCGGTTACTGAAATTGCGAAGTCCATCGAATGGTTTAATGCAACGTGCGCTGAACTGGCTGGCCCATAGTGCTTAATGCGGCCTTTCGAAAATCCCGGCACCCCGTAGAATCCCGTTGCGCAGATCGAAGAGCTCGACGCTGACCGGGTAAGCGCCGTCTCGATAGGTGTTTAACACAATGTCAGAGTATCGGTTCAGATCCGAGCCAAGTTGTGGAAAAACGAACGCCTTATGCCGGGTGGGCACCACGAACTGAATCACGTCGCCCAAGGTCTCCGAAAAGCGAGTGGCAAACTCCGGCGCAAGCACCCCAGACGCCACCAGCGGCAGCTCACACCGAATCTCAGCGTATTCGATGACCTGCCGTTTATCGCGTTTGAAACTCACGGAGCATTGCGCCAAGTCCTGCGCCGAAGCTCTCTTCGTGAAATTCTCCAACTGCACCCAACTCATGCCCATATCCAACCATTGGAGACGGGTAAAGGGGACCAACTGGGTTCCGTCCCAACGCCCAGCGCAAAGCAGAGTCCGCTTCGCTCCCTCCACGGGGGAGTGAACTTGAGGCGCCATGAACTTTCCCTCCAACCAAATACGCCAATCAGGATCGGCAGCAAGCAGACAATGGTCTGATGCAATCAAGGGCAATCCCAAGAGGATTCGTCGGAGAGCTTGCCTTCGAGTGAGTCGCGTTAAATCCTTGCACGCATGATCACCTTTTTGGAAGGCATCCTGGCTGAGGCGTATCCCACTCATGTGGTCTTGAACGTGCATGGCGTTGGATACCACGTTTCCATTCCCCTCTCCAGCTACGATAAATTGCCAACCCCAGGAACTAGACTCCAACTCCTAACTCACCTGCAGATCAGGGAAGATGCCCATGTGCTTTTCGGGTTCGCGACCAGCGCTGAGAGAGACCTGTTTCGCTTGCTAATAAACCACGTTTCAGGGATTGGTCCAAAGACTGCGCTGGATGTTTTAAGCGGCGTGTCGGTGACAAGTTTCAAAGCCGCAGTGGTGGCAGGCGACACCAAGACCCTTTCACAAGTGAAGGGGATTGGAAAAAAAACAGCGGAACGTATCCTCGTCGAGCTGAAGGACAAAGTGGGAGTCGCCGCGGCGTGGGAAGCGGCGTCTTCCACACACGCGCCGACTGGCCGTGCGTTGGAGATGAACGACGCGGTTCTCGCGCTGATTGCACTGGGTTACAAGCAGACCGACGCCCAAAAGGCGGTGCAATCGGCAACTGAGGCACGCCCGAGCGTTGAGATTCCTTCCGACGAACTGGTGCGCGAAGCGCTGAAGAGGCTAGCGTGATGAACGAACCATCCGTTGCTCTGGAGACGCTCCGAAACGCACTTCCTCAAGCCGGTTTATTTGCGGGTAAATCGTGGCGCCTATCCCCAACTCCATTCCCTCTCACTGAGACACTTCATCAGGAATTGGTGGCTCTAGGGGAGCGGCTTTGGAATTTCCAAAAGGCGTGCAATGACCTGTACACGCTCTCTGCCTCGGGCCGCCAACCGGCATGGATCGCAGAGCTGCTCGACAAAGGAAAGCCGGCGGAGCTTGTGGAATTCAGCCGCTCCAAAGCGTTCCGACACCATTTGCCGCGAGTCCTTCGCCCGGACATTATTCTGACCCAAGACGGTTTCATCCTGAGCGAGTTGGATTCCATTCCAGGTGGCATTGGGCTCACTGCTTGGCTCAACGAAATTTATTCGGAGGCAGGAACTCACGTCGTCGGTGGAGCAAATGGGATGCTGGATGCATTCGCCCAACTCGTTCCAAAAGGCGACATACTAGTCTCTCTCGAGGCGCAGACTTACCGACCGGAAATGGAGTGGCTTGCAAAACGCACTGGTCAGCGCGTTTGCGACGCAGAGTACTACGGCGACCGGACCGACCGCGCCGCAGCTGCCTACAGATTCTTTGAACTGTTTGACCTCGAAAACATTCCGGACGTTGACAAGCTCCAACGAGCTGTACTCGGGGGATTATCAACGATTACCCCGCCGTTCAAACCCTTCTTGGAGGAAAAGCTTTGGTTCGCTCTTTTCTGGATGCGCCCGCTGCGAGACTATTGGAGGCGCGCACTCACTGAGCGGCATTACCTCGCTTTACAAAAAGTGATTCCACGCTCGTGGGTACTCGATCCCCAACCGCTTCCTCCGCACGCTGAAATCCCTGGGCTTGGAATTCATAACTTTCTCGAGCTTTGTGATTTTAGTCAGAAGGAACGGGAGTTGGTAATTAAGGCCAGCGGTTTTTCAGAATTAGCTTGGGGCGCACGAAGCGTTGTCATTGGGGCTGATGAACCGCAGTCCGTATGGAAAGATGCGGTTGAAAAGGCTCTCCTTTCTTTCCCAGACCAACCGTATCTAGCGCAACGCTTTCACAAACCAAAAACCTTCATTCACTCCGTGTACGACGAGGGCTCCGGTGCAGTCGTCCCCTTCCCTTGCAAAGTCAGGCTGTGTCCCTACTACTTTACGCTAGACGAAAAACCAACGCTGGCAGGCGCCCTAGCCACTCTCTGTCCTCCAGATAAAAAAATCCTTCACGGGATGAAAGACGCCATTCTCGTACCCGCAGGAGTGCCAAGGCCCGACTAGACGCAGCCTCGGTTTGGGATAGGCTCCACACAACGTGCACTCTACTTCCTCAATCTTAATTCATGCGCCAAAAGAGAAAGTCTTCTCCATGGTGAGCCAACTGCTTCGTTGGCCGGAATTTTTGCCTCACTACCGCTTTGTCCGTGAAATTAAAGAACTCACGGTAACGCCTAGGCAGAATGAGTTGCACCTGCAGATGTCGGCGATCGGAGGATGGTTTCCTGCGACTTGGCGGGCGCTATACTACGGCGACCCGGAGACACTCGAGCTCCACTTTGAACACACAGCCGCCTTCACCAAAGGCATGAGAGTGGTCTGGACGTTGACTCCCGTTTCCGAAGGGACGCAGGTAGAAATTTTGCATGAGCTCCGTTTTCGTTTCCCGGCGCTGGCGTGGCTCATGGAGCCAGTCCTGCGTTTCGGATTCATTGAACCGGTTGCCCGCAAGACTCTCGCGCGCTTCAAGGTATTGTTGGAGGCTCAGTCGTGAGTATCTCCAAAAAGAATAAACGCCGGGCAGTTATCACCGGTTTAGGCCCCATCACAGCGGTCGGGATAGGTAAAGATGCCCTCTGGCAGGCAGTTCTCGAGGGGAGAAGCGGAATTGGTAGGGTTACTTTTTTTGATACTTCCAAGCTGCACGCCCATCATGCCGCAGAAATAAAGGACTGGGATCCCTCACGCTTTTTTCCGCCCCACCGATTAAAGCGGCTGGATCGGTACGCCCAATTCGCGGTGGCCTCGGCGTTACTCGCATTGGAAGACGCGCGTCTGCCTTGGAGCAAGGAGGTTCCACAGGACAGGGTCGGTGTCTCCTTTGGCACTGCGCTTGGGGGCATCGCACACGCGGAAAAGGAGCACTCCGCGTTTATCGCCGGCGGACCAAAAGCGGTGAATCAAACCCTTGCGCTCACGGTTTTCGGCGGTTCAGCACATTCCAACATTGCGATCGAGTGCGGCTTTCGTGGCCCGGGAACAACGAACTCCAACTCCTGCGCCAGCGGTGCTGTTTCTGTGGGGGAGGCGCTCCGATATATTCGAGACGACATGGCAGATGTGATTGTGGCGGGTGCTGCGGAGGCCTCGCTGTGTCCACTGACGTACGGCGCATTTGATTTTATCAAAACCATGAGTCGTTGGAATGACGAACCAGCGGCGCACGCCTGCCAGCCATTTGACCTTAACCGACAGGGTTTTGTAATGGGCGAAGGCGCCGCCTGCCTTGTGATTGAGGAATACGAACACGCCAGACGCCGCGGCGCCCACGTCTACGCGGAGGTTCTGGGCTATGCACTCAATAACGAAGCCTACCACATGACTTCCCCCCTGCCTGGTGGAGCATCGGTCATTCGTTGCATCCGAGACGCGCTCGCCGATGCGGACCTGCAACCGGAAGCCATCGGCTACATCAACGCGCACGCCAGCGGCACACAGATGAACGACGCCAACGAAACGGCCTGCATCGAGGCGGTCTTCGGGTCTAATCCACCGCCAGTGAGCGGCACCAAGGCCATCACCGGGCATCCTTTAGGCGCGACGGCAGCCATTGAGATGGTGCTTTGCGCTCTAGCAATCCAGGAGCAAATGCTCCCACCGACCCTTCATCATCGCACCCCGGATCCGCACTGCGCCATTGATGTGGTGCCGAACTGCGCACGCCCAGCGAAGATCAAATACGCACTCAATAATGCGTTTGGTTTTGGCGGTATTAACGCCTGCGTGGCTCTCGGCGCCGTGGAGGACAACTTGGAAGAAAAATAAGACGACGAGTTCGGCTTCCTTTTCCACGGCCATTTTCACTAAACTAATTTCATGCTGAACAAGCCCCACAGCGCGCTGCTTCTCGTCGGCCACGGCTCCACCGTCAACCCGGATTCAAGCGCCCCCACTTTCGACCACGCGGAAGCCATTCTGCGGATGGGTATTTTTAAGGAAGTCCACTGCGCTTTTTGGAAAGAAGAACCAAGCATGCGGCAAGTGCTTCATATGGTGGACAGCGAAGAGGTGTACATCGTGACTAACTTTATTAGCGAAGGCTATTTTACCAAAACAGTCATCCCTCGGGAGTTGGAGTTGGATGGAGAAATCACCCGCCGCAACGGACGGACGCTGAAGTACTGCGAGCCTGTGGGCAACCATTCGCGCATGTCTGAACTGCTGCTCAAACGCGCCGCTGAGGTTGCCCCAGGAGTCAATCCGGCGGACACGAGCCTACTGATTGTGGGACATGGGACTAATTTAAATGACAATTCAGCATTCGCTGCAAAGCGGGAAGTCGACCGCATCCGCGACATGCACATTTATGGGGAGGTGTTCAACACCTACATGGAGGAGGCTCCCTTGGTGAGCGAATGGGATACTTGCACAAGCCGTCCAAATGTGGTCGTTGTTCCCTTCTTCATCGCAGACGGTTTGCACTCGTATCAGGACATCCCCGTCCTCCTCGGAATCGAGCAGGACACGGGACTTGCTGCAAGCCAGAGGGACATTTTCCGTCAGAATCCTTACCATTTGAGGAATAAGACATTATATTACGCAAGCGCGATTGGAACAGAGCCTCTTTTTGCGGAGCTCATACTAGATCAAGTCGCTCTGTTTGACGCGCAACACGCCGACGAAGTCTCCCACCAAAGTTCAATCCACAATCTTTCCAAGTGAATAGAAATCTCACTCAGGCTCTTGAATCTTGGATCGCGCAAGGTTGCCGCAGTATCGGACAAATCAAGATTACGCCGCGCCCGGAGGGCGGCTACGAATTGCGCCATGCGGAGGATTGTGACCGCAATGACCTTGCCACATACACGGAAGCGACCGACGCCAGAGCGCTTTCCTTTTTCGACGACGCCAACGCCTATCGTCCCTTAAAAACTGCGCCGACACTGCGCCACGGATGGTTGTTGAACCTGCCCGACGCCACAGCCCTGCGCCACGCTTTGGATTATTTTTATCCCTCCATGACGGCCCTCTGGTTCAGTCACCTCAGGGGCGAACTGCGACTCGTGCCATTGAGGGAAACACTGGACCGTCAAACTGGAATGTATGCTGTGGCCAAACGCCTCCGGGACGATGAGGGACAAAAACTCGTCGCATGGCACTGCGTTCTGGAGAAGTGCATGAAGCGCACACTTTGGAATTTTGCCCCTGGCCAGCCCCTTACGCACCTGGCGAAAGAGGCACGCACATTGCCCTCTGGGGCGGACGCTCCGGGCTTCCAAGAAATCCCTCTAATATGCCAGGAGGCGTGCAACCACCTAGTTCCTGCCTGCCGCGAAACGGTAAAAAAACGGGAGCGTCTCGAAAGCGCGGAGTCCCCGCAAACTCCTCAAAACAACGCAGCGACCTGAGGCAAGCGCAGGATAGCATCACACCCTCTCAAAGCTTTTTTTCGCGCGATAACTGCAATTCTGGAGTAACCTGAACGCTGGATGAACGACACAGACTCTAGTGAAACTAAAAACTCTGGCGCTCAAAAGTGGGTCGATGCTTGGATTCACGCAGGGGATGCCCTTGAAAAAATTCGCCACAACAACGTGAAGCTGGCTGATACCGCCGAGGGGCTGCGCTCGTTCACAGGGAGTGTTTTGAATGTCCTGAGAACCCGTCCCGCCGCTAAGACATCCGGTTTGGTTGAGCAACAGCGCATTTTCAGTAAATTTAGGGCTTCATGAATGAACTTTGTAGCGTGGCACTTGAGGTTCAAAGTGAATGCGAGAAGCGCGGTTGGAAGTTTTGTTTCATTGGCGGGCTGGCCGTTCAGCACTGGGGCGAACCGCGGTTTACGCGTGATGTAGATCTGACGCTCCTCACGGGTTTTGGTGGCGAGGAAACATACATCGATCCACTTTTGGAAGTATTTGAGCCTCGGATAGAAGCTTGCAGAGAGTTTGCTCTTCAAAACAGGGTCCTACTTCTCAAAAGTGCTGAAGGTGTTGGAATAGACATAGCGCTGGGAGCTTTGCCGTTTGAAGAGGAGGCAGCCAGACGTTCTCAGTTGGTAGAAGTCGAGCCCGATGCCGTTCTCAGGCTTTGTTCGGCGGAAGATCTCATTGTGATGAAAGCTTTTGCCGACCGTCTGCAAGACCAACTCGATGTCCAGCGTATCTTGATCAGACAAGGCGTTGAAAACCTTGATTGGGAGTACATCCTATTCTATCTCTCGCCACTATGTCAGTTAAAGGGAGCTCCGGAAATTGTGAAAAAACTCGAAGCGCTAAGAGCCACTATATCCTCTCAAGACCTTTAGAAAGCGGTTGGAGAGGGAGTTGTGTGGAGAGTTGAAGACCCATTTTTCTCCATTGGGGATTTTCTCATACTTTGGGAGACCGAGGTCGATGAGGTACGGGAAGATGACATTGCGCTCCGGATAGTCTGGACGCAAACGCTTTCCATAAGTTCGCAGGACCGCAACCTCGAGCGTCTCGAAAGCGCGGAGTCGCCGCAAACTCCTCAAAACACCGCTGCCACCTGAGGCACACGCAGGATGGTGATCACGGCGGTCACCGTAATCATACTCACGAGCGTGGAATAGAAGACGGCGGCGGCGGCGAATTCGGAGTCTGCTTGGAATTCATGAGCGAGAAGCGCCGTGTTCACCGCCGTCGGAAACGAGGCGCTGAGAATCATCACGATAGCCTCGGTCCCACGAAATCCGAAGGGACGCACAAGCGCCGCTGCCACCAACGGACCGGCTACGAGCCTCAAAGCGACCGCCCAAGCGATTCGTTTAAAGCTCTGATTTACTTTGGTTTGAGCGAGTTGCACACCGAGCGTAACCAGCGCAATCCCCACCAGCGCCTGCCACAAATAATCGATCGGCATCCACAGCCAGCGCCATTCCTGCACGGGAATGTGAAAAAAACGAACGAGCAACCCGCTCACCGCTGCCCAGATTGAGATTTGACGCCAAATCGGAAGTGACGCTCTACGGGGCTCTCCCGTGGCTGAGGCCAGCACCAAACCGATGGTGAAAGTGCTTAAGTTCTGGGTGACAATCACGAAGACTTGCAGCAAAGGTCCGACAGCAGGGTAGGCGAGCGCCATCAAGGGCACGCCATAATTACCTGAATTATAAAACATGGTAGCGAGCTGCAAACCCCGCATTTGCCCGCGTCCATAGCCACAGGCCTGCGCCACCAGCGCGCTGAGGACGAACATCACTCCTATTACCGAAAGCGTGAAACAAACCACACGCGTCGCCTGCGCCCCATCCAGCGTAGAGCTGACAATCTGGTGAAAGATAAAGGCGGGCACCACCAAGTGAATGTTGAGCTTCACCAAAGTGCCCAGATCCAGCCGAAAACTGCGCTCCAGCACCCACCCCGCTCCGACCAATAACAGGATTGGAAGGAGGATTTGCGTGAATACAGTCCAAATTACCATTTCAGATTATTCCGTTATGGCTGATGCAAAAGGCCCCGAACACGTATGCTCGGGGCCCACTAAATTTTCGAGTTAAAACTGACGCCCGCCGCTACTGGAGCTGTGCAAGCGTGGCGTTAATTAGGTCGAAAGACGGGAGTTCCAAAGGAGTCGGCGTTTGCTCCGAATACCGCACGATGCCTTCTTTATCGATGACAAAAGCAGCGCGTGCAGAAGCCGAGCCAATACCCACGAGGTCTGGCAAAAGAACGTCGTAAGCCTTGGAGACTTCCTTGTTCAAGTCACTGGCAAGTGCCACGGAAATATGCTCCTTCTGGGCCCAAGCTTCCTGTGCGAAAGGGCTATCGACGCTAATACCGATGACCTGCGCATTCAGATCGGCGTAGGCTTTTAGCCCGCCCGAAATGTCACACATTTCTTTGGTGCAAACGCCGGTGAAAGCCAGCGGGAAGAACAATAAGACCGTGTTACGATGTCCAATATTGTCGGAGAGTTTGATATCTTGAAGACCGTCAGCGGTCTTGGTCTTCAAAGAGAAGTCTGGGGCTTTGATGCCGGATGGAATTGCCATAATAGTATTTGCGTTGTGCGCACACTGCTTTAGTTGAGGCAACAGTACAGAGCAACTGTAAAGCGTCCATTGCGCGTGGGCAAAAATGCAGACAAATTTTCAGATCTCAAAGCGGCAGCATCGAGCGTTACTTAGCATTAAAAGCTGAATCAACTCTTTAGCATTGCCCGCAGTGGTACCTTTGTTTTGAGTACAAGATTCCGCCTGCGTTATTTGGGCGGTATTTACGCTCTAGAAAACGCTCTAAAAACATGCGCATCGTTTTGAAGTTTGGCTCTGGGATTCTTGCCTCAGTTAAGGGAAATACCCTGGACAAAAGGCAGTTCCACCGTCTTGCATCGGAGGTCGCCGCTCTGATTAAGGCGGGGCACCAATGTTTGCTCGTCTCTAGCGGAGCAGTCGCAGCCGGTCTGGGCGCTCTGGGAATAACCAATCGCCCCGAGGATCTTGCGCTTCGACAGGCCTGCGCCGCGGTGGGGCAGTCCAAGCTAATGGCGCAATATGCGGAATGTTTCGCCGAGCACGGAATGCAGGTTGCACAACTCCTGCTTACTCATGGCGACATAGACAGTCGCAACCGTTCACGCAATGTGCACAACACTCTCACACACATTCTTAAGAATCGCTCTGTCGTGCCCATCATCAATGAGAATGATTCAGTCGCAACGGAGGAGCTAAAGTTCGGCGACAATGACAGACTTTCCGCTGAGGTCGCCATCCTCGCGCACGCCGACTTGCTCATTTTGCTCACTAGCGTAGAGGGCTTGCTCGACGGTCAGGGAAAACGCATTCCCCAAGTCGACGATGTTGATGCCGTAGCAAAGTTTGCGCATGAGGAAAAGGGACGCCTCTCGGTGGGGGGAATGGTGTCCAAATTGCAAGCGGTCAAGCTGGCGGTTTCCGCAGGGATCCCGACTGCCATTTGTAGCGGGCGCAAAGTGGGACAGATTGCAGCACTCACGGCGGGACGCAATGTGGGCACGCGTTTCCTGCCCTCGCCCCTTTCACCTCAATCACCATGAGCACTCTCGCCGATACCATTCTTGATTACGGCCGCCGCGCCCGAGCCGCTGCAAGAGTGCTCGCCCGCAGTTCGACTGCGCAGCGCAATGCCGGAGTGGTCGCCATGGCGGACGCGCTAGTTGCATCTGAAGCAGACATCCTCGCCGCAAATGCCCTTGATCTCACCCAAGCAAAAGAACGAGGCCTTTCTGGAGCGATGTTAGAGCGCTTGGCATTGAATCCGAAACGGGTCGCCGCAATGGCAGAGGGCGTACGCCAAGTCGCGGCCCTTCCGGATCCGGTGGGCGAGATTATCCGGCGCTGGACTCCTCCCAACCAATTAGAAATCAGTAAAGTGCGCGTGCCAATTGGCGTCGTTGGAATCATCTACGAATCCCGCCCAAACGTCACCAGCGACGCCGCTGTCCTCTGCACTAAAACCGGCAACGCGACAATTTTGCGCGGTGGCTCGGAATCCATTCGCTCCAACATCGCGATCGCAGCAGCTCTCTCGCGAGGGCTCGCTGCAGCTGGGTTGCCCGCAGACTCCATTCAGCTTATTCAAGTTACAGACAGGGAAGCCGTTTCACATCTGTGTTCCATGGATCGCTATCTCGACGTAATCGTGCCCCGCGGAGGGAAGAGCCTGATTGAAACCGTTGTGAGCCAAGCGCGTATGCCAGTGATCAAGCATTACGACGGCATTTGCATCCTGTATGTAGATAAGGCTGCGGACATGACCATGACGGAGGCCATTGTGGTGAACGCAAAGTGCCAGAGACCGGGTGTTTGCAATGCGGTGGAAACTGTATTGGTGCATCGGGACGTTTTAGTCGGGTTTTTGGAGCAAACCGGCAGGGCACTCGCCAGACACGGAGTAGAATTACGCTGCGATGCGGAGACGCTAGCAGCAGCGGCGCAGATTGAAGATCTCAAGCTCCATGTACAACCAGCTCAGGAGCAGGATTTTAACACTGAGTTTTTAGAGCTAATTCTCGCTCTCAAAGTGGTGGACAGTCTGGATGAAGCCCTTGAGCACATCGAAGAACACGGTTCCCGCCATAGCGACGGCATTATCACAGCAAACCCATCCACGGCAGAACGTTTCCTTCAG
This sequence comes from uncultured Spartobacteria bacterium, assembly GCA_903919125.1. Taxonomy (GTDB): domain Bacteria; phylum Verrucomicrobiota; class Verrucomicrobiia; order Chthoniobacterales; family Chthoniobacteraceae; genus Chth-196. The sequence continues at coordinate 82,929 of CAIXGS010000077.1, forward strand.
GAAGTCGACTCCGCGACCGTCTACTGGAATGCGTCTACCCGGTTCACAGACGGGGGCGAGTTCGGGTTCGGGGCGGAAATTGGGATTTCGACGGATAAGTTGCATGCCCGTGGACCGATGGCGCTGGAGGAATTAACGACTTACAAGTATCAATTACGGGGAAACGGGCAGATCCGAGCCTAAACCAAACCATGCAAGCGTCCATTAAGCTCTCACTTAAAAAAGCGTTAACCACTGCTGCCAAAAATTTTACATTCGGCATGATGCTGCTTTGCGCCCAAGGCTGTATGACTTTTAGCGACGTCAAGCTGGACGCCAACCTCGAGGCCGCACGGGTTAAGCTGATGGAAGGTGCCATCACGAGAGATCAGGGCGTCATTCAACCGCTGCTGGCTCCGGATTTCGCTTGGAGAGAGGATGATGCGCCCTTGGATGAAGAGCCTTACGATTTCTGGAACCGGCACAAATTGTGGCCCCAATTCGGCTCGCTTTTGAAGGAACAACCCGTTCTTCGCAATGGCTTGATGAAAGTTCCAAAAGCCTCCGTTAAAGAAAGTTACAAAGGTCCCAGAATGGCCTGGAGACAGGTGGGAGGAGAATGGCGGTTGGCCTATTTCTTCGCCGGGGCCCCACAGACGCCTTAGGACCGTTAGAGCCAACGGCGCGCTGCCTTGCACAGGGCTAACACCTTGCTCGCGGGAGGTTCCGTTTATTCCCCCGTTTCGCAACGGTCGGCGACATTTACATTTCCGTTACAAGAAAGCCGAAATTCGAAATAATGCCTTAACAAAAGCGCGCTTTAATGGGCTCAGCGATGGTTCACCCGAATCATCTCAGAACAACCAAAATCCGGCCCATGAAAACTGCAGCTACCCTCCTAACCGTTGCAATCAGCCTCCCCGCGTCCTTATTGGCGGCCACATTACCGCCGCCGCCTCCCGCGACGCCACCTCCACCTGCTTCGCAGCCTCCAAAACCTGCGCCGAACACGCCGCCTCCGCCTCACCCCCCGGGCCGTGCCATCGCCGACGTCGGCCGCTTTGCCACCGCTCTTCCCGGGCTCAACACAGCCCAGAAAACCGATTTCGCCACTGGGAAGGTCGAGTTCCTCAACGTCGAGACAGTCGAGGGCGGTCTTGGCCCTATTTTCAACGACGTTTCGTGCGTGGCCTGTCACTTTCAAGGCGGAGCTGGTGGAGCGAGCCGCACCACGGTGACCCGGTTTGCCCGTTTGTTAAACGGCGTTTTCGATCCGATGACCGAGTTTGGCGGTCCGCTGCTCCAGCGCCGGGCAATCGCTCCGGCATTTATGGAATTCGTCCCAAAGGAGGCGACGATCATTGCCAGGCGCCTCACAACGCCCTTGTTCGGCGCTGGTCTGATAGAGGCGATTCCTGATGCCAATCTCATTGCCAGCGCAGCCACCGCGAAGCCTGACGGCATCAAGGGAAAAGCGGCGTTGGTAAAGGATCCCATCAGTGGGGAGATGCACGTCGGACGTTTTGGCTGGAAAGCCCAGCATTCGAGTTTGGACGGGTTTGCCGCGGACGCTTACCTGAACGAAATCGGGGTCACGAGCCGCTATTTCCCGGAGGAAAACGCCCCCAACGGCAACAAGGCGCTCCTCGCCAAGGCTGATAAAGTGCTCGATCCCGAGGATGCGCTGGCCGTGGGCGCAGTAAAGTCCGACCTCAATTTGGCCGCCGACTACATGCGCCTTCTCGCCCCGGTACCCCCAGCGAACCCAACGACGGCAAGTCTCAATGGCCAGGCCCTCTTCACGCAAGTGGGTTGCGCGGCTTGCCATACTCCGGCACTCTCCACTGGAAGCTCTGCTATAGCAGCGCTTTCCAACCAAAAAGTGCCCCTCTACTCTGACCTCTTGCTCCACGACATGGGGCGACTGGGTGACGGCATGGTTCAGGGAGCCGCCAACGCAAAAGAGATGCGCACGTCTCCCTTATGGGGGCTGCGCTTGCGGGACGCCTTTCTCCACGACGGCCGCGCTTCAACAGTGGATCTCGCCATTGTCGAACACGACGGCGAGGCCAAGGTTGTCCGCGACCGTTACGTAGGACTGCCCCCAGCCAAGCGGCAAGCGTTGCTCGCCTTCCTTAATTCCCTGTAGCGAAAGGCAAAGTGCGTCTGTAAATGGTGTGCAGGCGCACTTTGTGCGGGGACGAACCTGCGGGTTAGACCAACCAGTTGCGCAATGAGTATTCGCTTCCAGTAAGGTTAAACTCCACAGGCACCCGCTCTGGGTAGCACTCGCGCTCCAGCCCGTTCTCTAGCACCTTGACTTGGAATCGCACCGATTTGCTCCCGTTTAACTCCAACTTCTCCAGTGGAATGCTCAATTCCACGGCCTCTTCTATTGCCACGCCCAGGCAATTCGTCTCCTCTGAGTCGGCAGTAATCCAGCGGTAAGTCCCCCTCCCTTTCGCTTGCAAGTTGGGAATCAACAGGGCGGCTTGTGTCACGCCATGAAACTCAATGCGCAATGACACATTCTCCCAGCACGCAAGGTCTAAGCGAATGTACACCGCGTCATTATCGTTTCCAAAATGAAACTGTTTGAGCATCCGATCCGAACGGTACATAGCCCCCTGTTCACTTCCAGCGACATAACAACCCGCCCCCATCCAATCAAAGTAAGAGGATTGCCGCCCAGTCAGCTTCCGAAACACGGGTTGCTGAGGTTTGCGGTACAGCGGGGTCACTCGCATTGCGGTAATGGGCTCCTCCAAAACTGAAGGAGGAAGCTTGCCGCAAAGCGTGTGCACGTTTTTGAGATGCTGGCGGAACAAGTCGTCAAAAAGCGCGTCGTTGTCTGTGGAAAAATCTGGGCCATACCACCAGAACCAGTCGCTACCCTCGGCTGCGTAGATTTCTCGAAACGCCGCTTCTTGTTGCTCAGGAGAAAGGTGCCCCGCATCCACTTGAGTTTGCAAAAACTCCCGCGTCTCCCCCAACAAGTTCCACGCTCGATTTTCCTCATCCTCGCCGATCCAGATGTCAAAGTTACTCGATATCCAGGAACCGGTGTGCAGCGTGTGAATTGTCTTTTGGGGAGGCTCGGCAGCAAGGGCCGTCTCGATAGTGGCCGATTGCAAAAGCGGCTCGGCGAGCACTCCGGCGTAGAGGGCCCGCAAAAAACCCTGCCCGCCGTCTGCAAAAGTTTCCCATGCGTTCTCTCCGTCTAGAATGAGCGGGATAATACCGCGTTGCTCAGGCAATACGTGAGCGATGTGCTTGAGGTGGTGCAGCAGGTGACGGGCGGCGTCCTCGGGGCCGTTTTTCGCGGCCATAAATCCGATGAAGTCCGAAAGCGGCTTTTCCCTGAACACCGCCTGCACAGAGGACGCGCCATGTTTAATGTTCCACCCTTGGAAGAGTTCGAGGTGGTCCGTCTCCTTTCCCTGCAGCTCCGGGTCCTGAGCAAGCGAACGAAACAAATTATCCTCGTCAGAACAAAAATAAAGAATCCCCGCCTCCTGTAACAACGGCACCAACTCCGGCGCAATAGAGCCCTCGCTGGGCCACAGCCCCCGTGGAGAACGCCCAAAAAGTTGTTCGTGCTGCCGGACAGCCAATTTCAGATGGGCAGCAGCGTCCTCGGGCCAGTGAAAACGACGGGGAAACTTGCGCCCGGGCATGCTGCGCTCAGCCATCGCGCTGTCATAGACCAGCGGCAGAATCGGATGATAAAACGGGGTCGTGGTGATTTCCACCTGACCGCGTTCCTCAGCCTGCCTGTACAACGGGATAATCTGCGAAAGAATAGCCTGATGAATGTCCAGCACCCGCTCTTTTTCCTCCTCCGTAAAATGGCGCCCTTTTAGTTTCAACGCCGTTAACTCCGGATATAGCCGCTCCGCCGTGTAGCCGCACCACGCCAAGTTAAACCACACTTGAAGATCCAAAAAATCCTGAGCCGACCAGTAGCGGATCCCTCGCCGAACCTCCTCCAGCTCAAACGTGAGACCCCGCTTATTCAGCAGCTCAAAGTAGCGCGGAAACGGCTTTAATAAATTGTCCCAATGGATTTTGAAAAAGTTTTCCAGAATCCCCAACTTCTCATGCTCCTCCAATCCTGCGGCGGACTTCCTCGCCCAATCTCCCCACAAATCACGCACTCGATTTTGTGCGAGCTCCTGAATCTGAAGAAGGAGCACTGGAGTCATGTTGAAATTCACCCGGACTTCAGGGAACTCCTCGAGGATGGAAACCATGTCTAGGTACCCTTTAACCGCGTGTAAACGCACCCAGGGCATCATTGCCGTGCGCGTAGCCGGATTCACGTAATACGGCTGATGCATGTGCCAAAGAAAAACAGCGTGCGCCATCCCTAACCTCTAAAGCGAACTCACCATTGCAGCAATGCCAAGCCTCAACCTTCGCGCGAATTTCCAATGTCAAAAAATCCCTCCGCCCAGCTATTTCCCTCAAAAACAACCTTTCTTTTTATCCGAATGGGTGTAACGAAATCGTTACGCATGAAAACACCCCTACTGACTGTCTCCCTCTCTCTAGTCCTCGCGTTCTCCGCTTGCGCCGATTCCTCGCTAATCCTCAACGGCGTCCACAACTGCTGCAAAAAGTGCGACACCGGCATTTCTGAGGCCGTTGCAAAGGTCGCAGGAGCCACCGCGCAGGTAGAAAAAAACAAGGTCACCATCACGGCTAAAGATGATGCCACTACGAAGCAGGCTATGGCTTCACTCGTGGCCGCCGGTTACTACGGCGAAGGCGCAACGGCCCCAGAAGTCGCCGACGCAAAGGTGAAATCTGCGACCGTCACCGGACTGCATCTATGCTGTGGCAAGTGTGTTACGGCCACTGAAACCGCATTGAAAACGGTTGCCGGCTTCTCCTCGCACACCGCCACCAAAGGCGCCGCTTCTTTCACCGTGGAAGGCGATTTCAGCACCAAGGAACTCACCACGGCCCTCCACAATGCGGGATTGCACGGGACCATTAAGTAAGGGTTCTACTCCGATTCTTGGCAACGCATGAGTGCCCACGACGTGGCGCACGAAAACCGCACGCACTCGCGCGTTGTTCCCAAGCTTTATTGGCGCATCCTTTCGCCAAGTGTGAGAGAATCTTCCATGAACTGGTTATTTCTCTCCATCGCAATTCTTTCAGAGGTGCTAGCCACTTCCTCACTGAAGGCATGCGAGAGCTTCACCAAGTTCTGGCCCAGCCTGCTGGTGGTGAGCGGCTATGCCTCCGCTTTTTTCTTTCTCTCCCTGACCCTGCGCACCATCCCGATGGGCATCGCCTACGCCATTTGGTCGGGCGTGGGAGTGATTTTAATCTCTCTCATCGCGTGGATTGTTTACGGACAGCGACTGGACAGCGCAGCAATCGTCGGGATCTGCCTTATTGTCGCGGGTGTCGCCGTGCTCAATTTGTTTTCCAAAACGGTCATGCCCGCCTAGTCACTACGCCTCACTACAACTCCCCGCTGGTGATGGCGTACAAACGCCACCTTTCACTTGGCCTCGAGAGACAGCAGCTCTATCAAGGGAGCTGGATCCGGCAAGCCGTGCGGATGGTGATCCCCTCCCTGCTTTGGAAAAACTTTGAAGCGTCCACCTGACTGCTCCCAAAGTTTCACAACCGGCTCTGCGTTATCTGGGTAAGGCACCACGGTGTCCGCTGTACCATGGACGGAAATTAAGAACACACCGGCTTTCACCGCGGGTTGAAGGCCGTCGGTAGGGTGGATCGATCTGACCTGCGCGTCCTCATCATTCTCAAAGTGAAAAACCGTCTTGTAACGGGTCCAGTCTCCGGGACCGCCCTTGCCTTTTGCAGTGAGCTGAAAACCGCCCGGCCAAGAACGAATATCACACACCCCATTATCCAGATAAAGCACACTCACCCGATCGGGATGCAGTCTGGTCCATGCGTTTACGTAAAGGCCACCACGGGAAATTCCAAGTAAAGCTGGGCGCGCGGAGAGTCCCCGCTTCTCGTGCAACTCTGCGTAAACCTTCTCCCACACCCCCATGGCTTCGGGCGAACCGAACTCATTGCTGACCCCCACGTATGCAACGTGCCAGCCCTTCTCAACGAGGCCGTCCTCCAGCGTTTTGAGATGCCCCGCGAATTCCCCCACCCAAAGCCACGGCTTTCCCGCAGCCAGATTGTCAGGAACCTTTAGCGTGACGGGATTGCCCTCAATCAGGAACTTTTCAACCGTTGCAGCGGACGTCCATCCGACGCAGGTGAGCCATAACAGGAAACTGGTTAAGATGGATTTCATAGAATTCATTTAGGGATTTGCCTCCAATCGACGCCAGCGTCAATTCAGCGAATCAACAGAATAAACTTCGAAACTTGTGAGCCTGAACGGGGTTTCTCACAGTTCAACGAAGACGGTCCTGTAACCCGCAAACTCTCCCAGCCTTTAATCCATGAAAACCCCAATACTTTTCACCGCCCTACTCGCAACCGCCCTCCAAACCCTATGTGCAGCTGAAAAACCGCTGCTGGCGATTCCTGGGAAGGTCATCTACGAAAGCAAACTCGACTCCGACCTTGGTGATCCATGGAAGAGCGCGAAAGGTAAATGGGAAGCTGTCGACGGAGTGCTGCGCGGCGCGGAAAAACCAGAAGACAAACACGGAGCCGTCACCCGGCTGCCCAACAAACTGGCCGATTTCGTGATCGAGTACGAAGTTAAATTCGAGGGAGCAAAGAGCACCAGTCTCTCCATCAACGCAGTGAAAGATCACATGGCACGGATCATGATTACGCCCCAGTCCGTCACGATCCAAAAGGACGACAACGACCACGCAGGTCCGGACCAAGCCGTAGTATTTGCTAAGTTTTCCGCCCCAATTCAACCCGGCATCTGGCACTCCGTCCGCATGGAAATGGTAGGCGATACCATGCTTGGAAAGGTGGACGACCACACCGCGTGGGGCAGCAACGACCTCTTTAAACAAGACCGTATGTCTCCTGGCTTCACCGTTGGCGGGCAATCCGTGGACTTCCGTAATCTAAAAATTTCCGAGGCTACCTTGAATCCCGACTGGGCCAGCGTCCAAGCCACCCTTCCAAAACCGGGCGAAAAAATGGACATGCCGGAAGGGAAACCCGGTGCAAAAAAGCCTGCGCCAGAAGCCAAGTAATTCGGGTTCAAGTTGACCCAAAAACGAATATTTCGAGTGGATGAAAATCAACTCGGATCGGCATCCGCCCCAGCCCCAATTCACAATGGGCGGCGAGCCCAAAAACTCGCTCCCCGTTTAATGAAAATCATGCGACGCCGTCGCAGGTAGCGTCGAGGGCAGTGCTCGGATGCCTTGCGCTCGCAAATGCGTCACCCCTTCATTTTGCTGCACCACACCTTCGATCCGCAAAAATGCTTCCGCCGCGATAAGCAACCGGTGGCGCTCGTAAAGTCCAGGCGAAACGATGATGTTCGAAATCCCGCTCTCGTCCTCCAGACTCAGAAAAACAAAGCCCTTGGCCGTCCCCGGACGCTGCCGACAAATCACCATTCCAGCCGTTTCTAAATAAGAGTCGTGCGCGGCTTGGCGGAGTTCGGCTGCCGTCCAGGCGTTCGGCAATTGAGTGCGTAAAAACTGCATGGGATGTGGGCCAACCGTCACACGAGTGGTGGAAAAGTCCGCTTCCAACCGTTCCTCCGTGGTCATGGGCGTAAGCGGACACCCCGCCGAAGTTACTGGTTGAACATCGCGCGCCGCCGCCATGGAAAATAGGTCCTCTTCCACAGGCTCCTGCACCTGCCAGAGAGCCTCGCGCCGATGCGCCGCCAACCCTTGCAGCGCTCCTGCACGCGCCAACGCCCGCAACTCGTCCCGGTTCAAACCCGCTCGCCGCTGGAAATCGGCCATCGCCGTAAACGCTTGCGCCTCCCGTTGCCGCAGCAACGCCTCCCCGTGCGCCACAGATAACTCGCGTATCATACACAACCCGAGCCGCACCGTGCCGTTGTCTACAACCGTGCAACGCCACTGTGAATGCAAAACCGCCACCGGAAGCACACGCAAACCTCGTCCTCTGGCATCTCGGATAAGCGTGGCGCTGGAGTAAAAACCCATCGGCTGATTGTTTAGCAACGAGGCATAAAACTCTGCAGCACGATGCACCTTCATCCAAGCGCTCGCATATGCAATAAGCGCAAAACTAATCGCATGGGATTCCGGAAATCCGTAAAGCGCAAACGAACGCATCGACTGCAGTATTTTTTCTATCAACTCCTCACCATGATTGCGCTCACGCATCCGAAGGCGCAACCGGTCTGCAACCCGTTCCATGCGTTCCTTCGAGCGCATATCGCTTAGCGCCCGCCGCAATTCCTCAGCTTCCGGCGCGGTGAACCCCGCGATAACCATGGCAATACGCAACAATTGCTCCTGAAAAAGCGCCACTCCCAACGTGCGTTTCAGGATCGGCTCCAGATCAGGATGCAGATAGGTCACCGGCTCTTTTCCTGCCCGTCGCGCAAGATAAGGATGCACCATGTCTCCTTGGATCGGCCCGGGCCGAATGATCGCCACCTCCACAACGACATCATAAAAACAGCAGGGCTTCATCCTGGGCAAGGTCGCCATCTGGGCGCGGCTCTCAATTTGGAAAACGCCCACAGTATCCGCATTTTGCATCAGCGCATATGTAGCAGCGTCGTCCTTCGGAATAACCGCCAAGTCCACCGGACGCTGCCGATCCGCGCACAACTCCAGAGTGTCCTGAAGAACCGCCATCATCCCCAAACCCAGCAAATCCACCTTTATAATACCCAACTCCTCACAGTCATATTTGTCCCACTGCGCAACAACACGCCCCTCCATCGAGGCGCGCTCCAACGGCACAATCGACGACAAACGACCACGACTCAGTATCATCCCGCCGGAATGCTGCCCGAGGTGGCGCGGCAATTTACGCAAAGATTCGTAGAGGCGCAGTGCCGCCGGGGCGCGTGGATGCGACGCAGAAACCCCTGCCTTTTCGAGTTGTTCCCGCACCGCAAGCGTGTTTGGAAAGTCGCCACTGGCAAAAAGCGCCGAGAAACGCCCCAATACCGCCGGGGAAAAATTGAGTGCCTTGCCGATTTCACGCATGGCCCCTCGACCCCGAAAAGTGATGACGTTCGCCGTCATGGCAGCGCCTTCGGGCGAATATCGACGGTAAACTTCCTGAATGACAGCCTCCCTGCGCGGCCCGCTGGGGAGATCCAGATCGATATCAGGCCAACTCGTGCGCCCCTCGGAAAGGAATCGCTCAAAAAGCAGTTCGCACGCTATGGGATCACACGCGGTGATGCCAAGGGAGTAACAAACTGCGGAATTAGCCGCAGAACCACGACCCTGCACAAGGATGTTATGGCTGGTGCAGAAGTTCACTAAATCCCAAACTATGAGAAAATATCCTGAAAATCCGAGCTGCGAAATTAGGGAGAGTTCGCGCTCGAGTTGAGCCATCACCTTGCGTCCAAGGTGAGAGTAACGCGCCCTCGCCCCAGCCATCGTGACGGTGCGCAAAAAGGAGGCCATTGTTTCCCCTGGCGGCACTGGGTATTCGGGGAATCCATAGCCTAGATCTTTTAGGGTGAAGGGCAGAGATTCCGCCAGACGCACCGTATTGCTCACCGCCTGCGGACAATGAGCAAAGAGACGTTGCATTTGAGCAGGCGGACGCAAATGGCATTCGTTATTGGACGATAGCGCCTTTCCAGCGGCATCCAAATGCGTGTGGATGCGCATACAGGTAAATACATCGAGGATTTCGCGATCCTCTCTTCGGGCAATGCTCACGCCTCCGGTGGCAAGCGGGGAAAGTCCTCGCTCGGCGGCCAACTCGAGCAGGCGCCCATGCAAAAAAGCCTCCCCACGATGCAGATGCCTCTGGAGTTCGATGTACACATTTTCTGGACCAAACGCCGTCTCCAACCGCTGCACAGCCTCCAGTGCAAGGTGCGATTGACCGGTTTGAAGGGCGCGCTGCACTGGCCCTTCATGATCACCGGTGAGCGCGACAAGTCCTTCGGCAAACTCGGGTAACTCTTCCCAAAAAACCGGCGCATTTCCCTTCGAACCTCGCAAATGCGCGCGCGTGAGCAAATGACAAAGGTTGCGGTAGCCCGTTTCGGAGCGAACCAACACAGGGAGAACGCTGCCGTCAGCCAACGTGAGCTCAGCTCCGGTGATCGGGCGCACCCCCGTATCCAGTGCGGCCTTGTGGAGGCGCGGTATCCCGTAAACGCCGTTACGATCAGTCAAAGCGAGGGCGCACAAGCCGAGATGCGCCGCCTGCTCAACAAGCGCGGACGGATGCGAGGCCCCGCGCAAGAAGCTGAATGCACTACGCGCATGAAGCTCGACGTAATCCGTGCTCATCGCCTCTCCCTCTTTGAGGGCCACACCGCCGCATCATAGCAGCCTTCAACAAACCACACGCCAGCAGTAGCGACTCCCGTGAGGTTCAAACAGAGCCTGTACAAACCACGCGCTGAGCCGCCCAAAAGCACGTCCCACTGCTCGCTATGCCACGGGTGAGAATCCCACCAGTCGCCGGAAAGTCGGAACGGTCCTCGGCTTTCCACCACCGGACCACTCACCACGCCGGATGCCACATAAGCGGGTTGATGCGCCTTGAGCTGCACCTGCGCTGCCAACGCTGGGCGAAACCTCCTCAACGGCAGCCCCAACAACACGCCATTGAGGGAACTGACACCGCCACAAGGTTCTTCCACCCTGTTGGTTTCCCGCGCTACAAACTCGCTCGTTGGGTCTGCCAGAACAAAGACGTCGCTCCGGTACGTATTGCTTGCCACCGGAACGCCGACTCGATCTTCACCCACAAGTGCACGCAGCCGAGCCAGAGTTTCGCCAAAACGGTTCGGATCTCGCAACGGGTTTTCAAACAGTGCCAACTGTTGGGAAGAGGGCGTGGTCGCCTCAATTTTCAAAATTGCTCCGGTGAGGGATGCCTCAAATTGGAGTGTCTCCAAGTGGGTTTCAAGGATGCGCAACAGCACTGCTTCCTCGCGACTAGGAGCGGGCACAGTAAATCGCCGTTCGTACGCCCCTCCATTATCGAGATTAAAACGCAGCAGCAACCCCGCTGCAACCCGATGAAGCAGACGCATGCGCGAGCAAAGCTGCTCCAACATTCGGTTAAGCGTAAATAGGATTGGCGCGACGGTTTCCACCGGATGTTCAAAATCCACCGCTAGTTCCAGTGGCTCGGAAAACGTTTCCAAACGCAGCACACTTTCGCGCGAATCCCGAGCAATTTCCCAGAGCACACTAGCCTCTGGGCCGAGACGTTCGAGCGCAGCTTGCCGAGGAAGGCGCAGCAAATCCCCCAGCGTCGAGAGCCCCCAATCGTGGAGTTGGCGGCACAGGAACCCCGACACCCCCAGTTCCTCAAAACGCAATTCCTCCACAAATGCCTCTGCCACCTCCTCCACACGCACCGGTTGGGCCCTGCGTGCAGCACACAACGCCAGCCCTGGTTTCAACGCGATCCCCAGCTTCGCCTCAATGCCTTCATTCACACGCAATCGCCGAAGCGTTTCCTCGCCCCACTCCGTCCAGTACTCCATACCCACACCAGCCCTTACGCCGCGCAAATCAAGCATCCAGAGGTTATTAGCTTGCTTCTCCACTCGCGGCGAAAGCGTTTCGACAAACTGCAACAGTCGGCGCCCGAGCCTCGCCTCAGCCACCTCCGAGGCCAAAAGCAACACCAACTGCGCACACCGCGCCATAGCCTGCGTCGCTACCATCCCCGCACGCACCCCTTGCGCCTCTGCGCCCGCACTCACCTCCAGCAAAACGCCCCGAGTTGAACCGCCCTCAACCACAGCCACGAACTGCGACTTTTCAGCCGGAGCTTCCAAAAGCGCCGCTTGCAGTCGAAAGCGCGGCACTATCAGTGCCGCATAATGTTGATTAGCGTGCATGCGTTAATAAACTTTCACATTAATTCCCGAGGAAGACTCGTCGCACGTGAGCTTTGGTTTGGCAAAAGACGCCACCCACTCCACCCACAAATACCTCACCGCCCCCGAGCCCACCGCGCCTCTACGCAATCTTACGGAAACCTCCCGCGACAAGCGGCGTGCGTCCACGGACAAACACCTGCACTAGGGCCTCCCGCCGCAGCGCCTCGCGAGGACGCTCCAAGGCGTCCAGCGTCCAACCGCAGCCCACCGCAACGCGCACCCTCGCCCCTTCCACTATCGGGGTCGGAGTCAACACCACTAAAACGTTCTCGCGCTGCTCCACCAAACGGTGGAACCGGTGCCAGTGCGAACCCGAAACCCGCTGCAATGCCTCCGGCGAAACGCCCTGCAAATCCAACACCACCCAAGACGCATTCCCGTCGCGCAACAGTAAATCCACCGACTTGAGCGCCAGCACCGCCTCCCCGCAGCGCACCCAAAGCATTCTTCGCAAGCGCTGCGCCTCCCAGTCCGCCACCTCCAGAGTGTCGCCCGCATCCACCCACGCCCCAAGCCACCCCCTCTTCGCAGAAGCCTCCAACAGTGCATCCATAACCAACCCCGCCCCACCGAGCCCACCACAGATTTCCGTAACCTCGCCCAACCGCAACCCCTGTGTCTGCGCATCCCACTCCGCCACGCCCGTACTCAAAGTCTTTCGTGCCGGCTCAGCCTCCCATGCGGGCGCGGCTCCAGCAAAACGCCCTGCCAACAAGGCACGCAAATCCGCTATCACCGAATGCGGTGCCACCCCTTCCACCCCTTCGATCTCGAGCGCCTTGACCATATTTATTGCACACCTCCCTGCCGGATTAATCCGCGAAACACTCCCGCAATACGCACACTTTCCGCTGGGAAAATCATGTCCTCATAAGCAGGGTTACTTGCGCGCAACAGCACTTCATCCGCCTGCGAGGGCGGCACACTTTTACCCTCGGCGCTCCAGAAAATACGCTTGAGAGTCGCCTCGCAATCCCCCCCCGCTCCGTTGGTAATCACTGCGGCGATCTCTCCCTGATGCGCCTCTGTCCCGGGTCGCAACAGCACCAAGTCGCCATCAAAAATACCATCACCCGTCATTGAGTTGCCCTTAATGCGCAACAAAAAGTCACCCGGTTGCGACCTCAGCACTGAGCCTACCCCTACAGACTCCACCTCTTCACCGGCGATCACCTCTTCGAGAGGCCCCGCTGGAATCGCTCCCAAAATGGGTAGCAACAATAAACTCGGAGCAGCCTGCGGAAATGCGGTGATTTTGGAATGCGCGCCGCTGCACAACAACCTCCCTTCTTCAGTGGAAACCACCAAACGCTGCCTCCCCTTGACTCCGCCCCCCTGGATCTCAACGACTCCTAGCCGCTCCATGCGTTTGAGCGTAGGCGCTAGGCTACTTTCCGCCCTGAGCCCAAGGTCGGAGACAAGATCCGAGATAAAGTTGGGCTGCCGGAGGCGTTCACGCCGCACGACGGCGTCCAGTACGCGCCGCTGCGCGAAGGAAAGGCTGGAAGAGAATGGGCGCGTCATAATATCATGTAATAACACGATAGATTGAACAACGCAATAGAGCGCACACATTTTTTCACCTCTCTACTGCTTAGAGGCCAGCGTCAAGCAGTTGGCACCTCGACTGGGAGAAGGTAATTGAGACAGAAAGAAGGTTTTCCACCACTTTTCTCCAGTAACCGTTCTTCGGTTCAAAAACAAACGCCCATCAAGCGCCTCAACAGGGTTTTCTTTGCCTTTTTAACGTCCTGCGGTTTCGATAACATCCCCATATTCAAGCCCTACCTTTATGAAACCGTTCCGCATCCAACCCAGTTCCCGCCTGCAAGACGTCCGCTATGAAATTCGCGGTCCTCTCGCCAGACGCGCAGCTGAATTGGAAAAGGCTGGTTATGAGATTATTAAGCTAAACATTGGCAACCCAGGCGCCTTCGGTTTTCGAGCACCAGAAACCATGCGACTGGCTATGATCGAAAACCTACGTGAGGCTGATGCCTACTGCTATCAGAAGGGGATTTTTCCCGCCCGAGAGGCGGTAGTCATGCAGCAGCAAACTCGTGGGGTTAAAGATATTACTGCCGATGACGTCTTCATGGGAAACGGCGTTTCAGAACTCATTCTATTCTGCCTTTCAGCCCTCTTGGAAACCGACGACGAGGTTCTTATTCCCAGTCCGGACTATCCGCTATGGACCGCCGCAACCACGCTTCACTCAGGGAAGGCGGTGCACTATCCCTGCCACCCAGAAAAAGGTTTTGTCCCTGATCCACAGGAGATCCGAGCCCTAATCACCCCAAGAACCCGAGCGATTGTTGTCATTAATCCCAACAACCCCACCGGAGCCGTCTACCCACTAGAAGTGGTCACTCAATTGGCCAAGTTAGCTGAGGAGCATCATTTGGTGATGTTTTCAGACGAAATTTACGACCAAGTTCTTTTTGACACTGCCACGCACGTCCCGATGGCTACCTTGGTCAAAAAAACCCTCTGTGCGACTTTTGGCGGCCTCTCCAAAGTATACCGGGCATGCGGGTTTCGGGTGGGTTGGGTGAGTTTCACGGGTGAAAAGGGCGGTGCGCGGGAGTACCTCCAAGCGTTGGAATTGCTGGCAAGCTTGCGGTTGTGCTCCAATGTTCCCGGCCAATGGGCCGTTCAAACCGCGCTCGGAGGGAAGCAATCCATTAACGAATTAACCCGCCCGGAAGGCCGGTTATGGAAGACGCGCAAGGCCATTCAGGATGCGGTGACCCATTCTCCATTTCTTTACTCGCAAATCCCAATGGGGGCCATGTACGCGTTCATCGGAGTCAATCTCGCTCGCCTTCCTCACTTCGACGACCAGAAATTTGCCTTAGAATTGCTGGAGCGCAAACACGTGCTTGTCGCACCGGGGAGCAGCTTCAACGTGCCATACCACAATCATTTTCGAGTCACCTTGCTGCCAGATTGGGAAACCATGCGTGATGTCTTCGAGCGCATTAATGAACTCCTGCTCGAATACGCCGCCGCTCCCCATCCCGCCTCAGTGACGGCGACTCTTCCCGCTCCCAACAGCTCAGCTTCGGCGTAGACGCGCTTGAATGATCGCCGCAAGACGCTCTTCCAAGTCGGGGTGCCGATCCAGAAGACGCTCAAAACTGCCGTGGCGCAGCAACAGCAGTTCACAAGGCTCCTGTGCTCGCACACTTTCAGCATCCGGCACGCCGAACATCAGCGAGTTTTCTCCAAATACTGCCCCCGGACCCACTTGGGTGACCCTCTCGCCATTTCGTAAAATCTCAGCCCTGCCTTGCAGCAACAAGTAAAAGCCATCCGCCTCCACGCCTTGCTGTTGCACAAAAGCGCCCGCTTCGATGAAAAGGCGTTCCAGCATCCTTGATGCCTCACTTAACAACGTTTCAGAGGCCAGTTTGAAAACCTCCACACGTCGAATTAGGGAGTGATCCTGATCTCGCTGCGCAATATTTTCTAGCAATGCCTCTGCGCACGCCATTGCGAAAGGAGCGTCTTCGATCGTAGCCTTCACTTGCTGTAATCGCACCCCCGTACGAAGCTTTTGACGGACGCCATCGAACAAAGCCCTATCGGCTTCTGGATCATGAAACGCTTGGCCAGGCACACTGTATTCACTCACTCCGCGCAACGGCAGGCACACCGTCGCCGGTCCAATGCAGGCATTTACCTTTGTCGCAATCCATTCGCCAATGCGAACGCATTCCTGAGGAGAAGTTCGCATCATAACTAAACCGTCTCCAGCATCCAAAAAATGGCGACCCACAAAGGACTTAGGAATCGAATCACCGCGCAGATGAACCACATCGG
This sequence comes from uncultured Spartobacteria bacterium, assembly GCA_903919125.1. Taxonomy (GTDB): domain Bacteria; phylum Verrucomicrobiota; class Verrucomicrobiia; order Chthoniobacterales; family Chthoniobacteraceae; genus Chth-196. Next base: position 98,743 of record CAIXGS010000077.1, read on the forward strand.
TCCCACCTGGAACAACCACACAGGGCACTCCCGTCCTAGCCGTCGCGCCCATCCTGTCGGGGGCCGCAGGGAAGGCACCGCCCACGACTGCATCAGCCACGTCGCTCAAGCAAAAATCCAATACACCATTTGCGAAGCGACCTCCCACCACGGCGTCCATTAAGCGCCCCCCCAAGCCCTTACCCGTAAAAGGATGCACATCCATGCCTGCGTCCTGCAACAATCCGTAAGAACGACTTACACCCGAATCCAGCTGCCCGAATTGACTCGCCACCACTAATGGCCGATCCGTTTTCGCCGCACCCGCGGCACCGAACTCCACCATTCCACACACCGCGCCCGCAGCACGAATCAATGCCGGTCTCACCACCCGGTTCAGACTGTCGGGTTCAAGTAGACTAGGCACGAGGACCATGTCCTTAAATACACGCTTTAGCCCGAGTTTCTCCCCAGAAAGATGCGACACCAAAACACTGGGGAGTCCAAATGGAAGCATCCCCAAAGCATTTCCCACGATTCTCCCAGCACACATTCCCCCAGCTGTCACTAAACCATCCAGGCCACCCCCCAAAAAGAGCTGTAACAGCAGCTGACCAAGAGATTCAGACATCACCGCCGCTGCCCGGCTCCGCTCCTCATGAAGCGCCCCCAACGGGCGGCCCGCCCTCAACAAAACCTCCTCTCGAGCGAAATCCGGCCGTATTTGTGGCGTCCCTCGGAGTCCGATATCCACCAGAATCGTCCGATGCCCACGCCTCTTTATACAATCTGATAAATACTGATGCACCACTCCCTTAGTGTCTAAGGTACCGAGCACAGCGATAGTGGCCATGAGTTTTACAAAGAAGGAAACGAAATCTATTTAACGACTTTCACAACACCACAAAAGACGGCTTCTTTGCCACACTCAACTGACGATAAGCCTTAAAAATCCGTTTCAGATAGAAAGCCCCCCCCACGGAAAAGCCATTCCCCCCCAGTCCCCTTCCCCCCAAAAAAAGGCCGCCCCGTTCGGGCTTTCACCTAAACGGGGCGGGGATACTGGCGACGTCCTACTTTCGCACAACCTATAGAA
>CAIXGS010000078.1 GCA_903919125.1 uncultured Spartobacteria bacterium
GCCCAGCCCCAGAGAATCTTCCCACGGATCACGAACTCGTCGAACGCCTGCGCCTAGCTCAATGCTCTTATGGAGCCGAAACGTTGGCCCAGCAATTAGCGGCCCTGCGTCACGCTAGCCGGGTGACGGAGGCCGAGGCACTCAGGGAGCGATTTTTCGCACACATGTGGGACGTTAGCTTTTTTATGAGGCTGCTCAAACAGCGATTTTCTCAGTGGTTCAACACAATCCATAGCCGGAAAGGTACTTTGTGGGAGGAACGCTTCCGTAGCGTTTTGGTCGAGGGCGGCGATGCCTTGCGAGCGGTATCTTTATACGTCGACCTGAATCCGGTACGAGCTGGGATTGTCAAAGATCCGAAAGACTATCGGTGGAGCAGCTACGGAGAGGCCGTGGCCGGAGTGCGGAGGGCCGTGGAGGGGCTTTGCGCAATTATCGAAGGTTTGAGCAGCCTCCCTCAGTCGGAGCGACAACGTCTCGCCCAGTATCGAGTGCAACTCTTCGCTCGAGGTGAGGTTTGGCCCGAGCAAACAGAAGCGTTTTCAGGAAAACTTGGCTTCTCTCAGGACGAGGTTGTTGCCGTGGATAAAGCCAAAGGGGAATTGGGAATCTGTGATAAACTGTCGTGCCGAGTACGGCATTTTACCGAAGGCTTTCTCTTGGGAAGCGCGTTGTTCGTGGAGCATCACTTTGGAATCCGACAGAGAAACAGTTCCGAAATTCGTTCAGAAGCAGGAACAAGACGGGCGCGCATTTGCAGGGTTGCTGGATTCTTTTGCTTGGCCGGTTGAGCGCCTAGGGCGGCATTGGGGAATGAGTGACCAAAGTGTCTGTCATCGGGGTACATCCATGTCATCGCGTGCTGAATACGAGCTGTAGTGCCAATGACAGTTGAAAAATCACTACGCCCGTGCTATCCGGAATTTATGAGCACCATTACGGCGACCATCGATATCGGAAGCGACAGCGCAAACGTGATCAGCGGGCTATTGAGCCGTTTTCCAAAAGGGCATCGCGTTCACTTAGTTTTGGCTGACGAACAAGACGTCTCTCCCGGATCAAAGGCTGATTTGGTGGACTGGTTAAAAGCTTGTCCTGAAAAAGATTGGTTCTCTGCGATTGACCAGAAGGACACAGTTGCTGATCTCAAGGCCATCTCTTTTTGATGAAGTATCTTGTAGATGCCAACCTGCTTTAAGAACCGACCAAACTGCAAAGTGTTAAAAAGGCGGTAGACTGGCTTCAGGCTAATGTTCAGGAGTGCGTCACTGATGCCGTTGTGATGGGAGAAATCTGGCACGGTATTAGGAAAATGCCGGAGGGCCAGAGACGAGCCAACTTGGAGGTTTGGTTTGGGGGGCTGCGTAGTCGGGTATTTTGCTTGGATTGAACCCTGGATGTAGCCCTGGTTTGGGGGGCGCTCCTCAGTGAAATTCGTGACTCTGGTTTTACTGTAGAGATAAAGAACACCATGATTGCAGCGAGTGCGCGATATCACGGGTTGACGGTGGCAACTCGGAATATGTCGGATTTTGTCCATTGCGGTGTGCAAGTTATAAATCCCTTTCAGTGAAAGGGACCCTGCTGCCATCGATCCCGAACCGATTCGCCAAATCAATTTCCCATTCCTTTGAGCGTTGTTCATCATCACTAGCTGATGGAAATGAGCTCAACTCTCACCAACTTGCTCGTGCGACTCTGGCGCCTCACGGCCCTGGGGATGGCCGCTTGGATGTTGCATCGCCAGGCTCTCCCTCCGATTCAATCCCAACAACCAATCGAGCTTTCGAGGGCACGCGCTTTTTTTCCGACGGCGACGACGCTCGTGCCGCAGACCGGAGGCGCCATGCTCGCGAAGGATGCGGACGAAGGCGCGTTGGGGCTTCTTGTCACAACGTCTCCTGCAGCGGACGGCGTAATCGGATACGCAGGGCCAAACAACCTGCTGGTCGCGTTGGATAAGACAAACAAGATCATCGGCATCCAGATTCTTGAAAGCGCCGACACTCCCGAACACGTCGAGGCGTTGCGCAAAAATCCGACCTTTGCCAACAGCCTGCTCGGCTGGAATCCCGCCACCACGCCACCGCCACGTGTGGACGGCATCGCGGGAGCAACACTCACAGGACTGGCGATGGTCGAGGGCGTGGCGCAACGCTTGGGAGGCCAGCTCGGTTCGCTGCGTTTCCCCGAAGCAATTGCCATGCAGGAAGTCGCAACGCTTTTCCCAAGCGCAACGACGACGATGCCCGACATCCCGCGCCAAGGCTGGCTCCATGTCCAAGACGGCTACGGCAAGACTCTCGGCTACGTTTTGCGCACATCGCCCGTAGCCGACGGCATCCTCGGTTACGCGGGCCCAAGCGAGTGCCTCGTCGCTGTGGCGCCCGACCGCGAAACGCTTCTCGCTGTAAAGTTGAGAAAGTCGTTCGACACCGAAGATTACGTCGAGCGCATGATTGACGATGGCGATTATTTGAAATCGCTGACCCGCTGGAAAGTCGCTCAATGGCCGGCGCTAGATTTTGTCGCAGAAAAAATCGAAGGGGTCGCCGGGGCAACGATGACAAGTTACGCCGTGGCAGAGGGGCTCAGGGAGCGGTTTCGCCAGGACTCTGAATTGCGAAACCGACATTTCTGGGACAAGTTAGGAATGAAAGATTTCGCGTTAATAGGGATTCTCGTGGGGGCGCTATTTTTGGCGTTCAGTAAATGGAGGGGTGAGCGGGGGGTGCGGATGGCGTGGCAGGCTGTGGTGGTGATTGGCCTCGGGGTGTGGCTTGGGCAGTTCGTGTCACTTGGCCTGCTGGCGGGCTGGGCGCGCCACGGTTTGCCTTGGGGGCAGGCGGCGCCTCTGGTCCTCCTTGCGGGAGTGTCGCTACTGGTACCGTGGGCGGGGCGGCGCCAGGTGTATTGCCATCACGTTTGTGCGCATGGAGCGGCGCAGGAGTGGTTGGGACGGTTGCCCTTGCCCAAATGGACGTTGCCGACGGCGTGGCACAGGGTGTTGAAACTTGCGCCGAGCCTGCTGCTAGGCTCCGTTTTTTTAATGGCCCTCAGCGTACCTCGTTTGGCGTTGGGAAAATTCGAACCTTTCGATGCTTGGATTCTGGGTTTCGCAACGCTCCCGCCAGCGATTCTCGCAATCGTCGGCCTGCTCGGCTCTCTCTTTGTGCCAATGGCCTACTGCAAATACGGTTGCCCTACCGGCGCGCTTCTGGACTTCGTGCGAAGCACTTCTTCCGTCGAAAAGTTTACAATGAAAGACGCCGCAGCTGCGCTTCTGCTGGTCTGCGGTGTGTTCTTTGTGGCGAAGTCCACTCCCGCATCTCCCGCAACCTCGGCGAGTGTGACGCTCAATCCCCAAGAACTACGAGGCGCAGCATTTGGAACAACGTGGAGCCTAAAATTACGCGGCGCCCCCAACGATTTATCGACGGTGCGGGCTGCCGTTTCCCGCGAACTGGAACGCATCGAAGCCACGCTCTCCCACTGGCGGCCCAGCTCCGAGACAAGCCGTTTTAACACGAACCGTTCTCTGGAGCCGCAGCAAGTTTCCGAAGAACTCGTAAAGCTTGTGCGATTCGCTCAACACCTTAGCCGCGCAAGCAACGGCGCTTACGACCTCACCGTCGCCCCCCTCGTAAACGCGTGGGGTTACGGCCCATTCGGCGAGCCCGCTTCGGCACCGCCGGAGACCGAGGTGAACAGGCTGCTGCTGGCCGTGGGTTGGGAAAAAGTGGAGCTCGGCGACGACGGCCATACGCTTCGTAAAACGCATCCCGATGTATCGCTTGACCTTGGCTCGATCTTGCAGGGCTACGCGTGCGACCGAGTGGCGCAAATTTTACGCAAGAAAGGCTGCGCAGAGTATCTCGTGGAAGTTGGCGGTGAACTCCTCGCTCGCGGCAGTTGGAGCGTAGCCATCGAAAACCCCGCCGATGCCCAAAAGCCGCTACAAGTGTTGCAACTCAAAGACGCGGCCTTGGCCACCTCAGGATTGGTGCGGGCCCGCCACAAGTTAAGCGGCAAGGTTGTCTCCCACATCATCTCCCCGAAAACCGGTTATCCAACCGAAGGCGGCATCGAGGTGTGCTCCGTGGAAATGGCGAATTGTTTGGAAGCAGATGGATGGGCGACGGCCATTATCGCCAGTGGGTTGCCAGACGCTTCCAATTTGATTCAAAAGGAGAGACTCCGAGTATGGGTTCAAGATTCCACGGGAGCCTGGCGGACTCCCCAATGAAGCTGCGTAGCGACTCAATAAGCAAATTCGTGAACAGTTGCCCGATTTTCTGTCTAGGGTAGAGCGGGGCCCGCGGGTACACTTGCGTCTCCCTTACCCCACAACGTCTGTCCCATGTCTCGCCTGCTCCCCCACTTGCTTTTCTGTTGCGTCGCTATTTCCGGCGCTACCTCACACGCCGCAACTCCCTCGCGCCCACCCAACATTCTACTGCTGCTCGCCGACGACATGGGCTTTTCCGACGCAGGTTGTTATGGAGGCGAAGTTCTCACCCCAAACCTCGATCAACTCGCCAAAGAAGGCCTGCGCTTTACTCAGGCCTACAACACCGCCCGCTGCTGGCCCACCCGCGCTGCCATCCTCACCGGCTTCTACGCGCAGCACGTACGCCGCGACTATCTTCCGCACCAACCGGAGAGTGGCGGAGTCAAGGGACGTCGCCCCGATTGGGCCCGTTTGCTGCCCGCGCTACTCAAAACAGCCGGTTACAGCAGTTATCACTCGGGAAAATGGCACGTGGATCAAACCCCTCTCACCGCGGGATTTGATCACTCTTACAGCTTGGACGATCAAGACCGTTATTTCGCCCCCAAACGCCAGTTGTTAGACGATGTCAAACTCCCCGATCCCGAACCCGGTTATTATGCAACGACCGCGATCGCGGACCACGCACTCGACTTCCTGAAGCAGCACGCCGAGCAGTCTCCAAAGGCGCCATTTTTCGCGTACGTCGCATTCACCTCCCCTCATTTTCCATTACAGGCTCCCCAAGAGGATATTGAGCGCTACAAGGGTCGCTTCCAAGAGGGCTCAGACGTGTTGCGCACGGCACGCCTCAGCCGCCTCTGGGACCTTGGTATGCTCTCAAGCGCAGAACTTTCAGAACCCACGGCTCCCGCCAAAAATTGGGCGGAACTAACAACCGAACAACAGACGGCTTTCACCACCCGGATGGAAATCCACGCCGCGATGATCGACCGCATGGACCGGGAAATCGGGCGCATTCTCGACCATCTGCGTTCAACCGGCGCACTGGACAATACGATCGTCTTATTTCTGAGCGACAACGGAGCCAGCGCGGAGAGCCTCGTGCGCGGTGATGGCAATCCCCCAGACGCCGCACCGGGTTCCGCAAGGTCCTTCCTCTGTTTAGAGGCGCAGGGTGCCAACCTTGCCAACGCGCCCTTGCGTTACTCTAAAAAGTACGTGCACGAAGGCGGGATTTCCACGCCGCTCATCGTCCGGTGGCCCGCTGGGTTTAAGGCGAAGGGGGAACTACGTGAACAACCTGTGCACGTGGTGGATATCGCTCCGACGCTGCTCAAATTCGCGGGAGTTCCCTGGCCGAAACTCGCGGGCGAACTCGCAGTCCCAGCCTCCGACGGAGTGGATCTAAGCGCCGCAATCAAAGAAAACAAGCAATTGCCACAGAGAGCCTTGTGGTGGGCCCACGAGGACAATTGCGCACTGCGTCTCGGGGACTGGAAGTGGGTGGCAGAAAAAGGACACGCACCAGAATTGTTTTATTTAAAAGCGGACCGTTCTGAGACTCGGGACTTGGCGCCTGCCAATTCCGAGCGGGTGAAGGAAATGGAAACGATATGGTCGAAGTTTGTTAATAAATTCGTTGAAGACACCCGTGAGCCGTCGCTGACAAAGCAGGCACAGACAGCACCTTAAATTAGAAGCGAACGCTGAAGGACGGGACGGCGGTAAGATTTCCTAAAAAAACCATTGTCACCCCACCTTGGGTGTGGCACGTTGAAGGTGTTCTGGGGGGAACAGCAGCCCTCCGAGTGCCAGATGGCCTCGGGGGGCTGCAATTTTTTTGCCCTGATTTCGCAAAGGTAGATACGCCAGCGTCAATCGGACTCAAGCGACTCCGCTCCACGCGACTCCACAAGCTTCAAATAGATCACCCGCTTCGTTTAGCGCGGCACCTCACAGCTTACCTCACAGGTGCCACCTCTGCGGGCTCCTCCATCACGTGAATCTGATTGATCGTCTTGAAATGACGATGGTCGTCAAAACGCCAAACAATCTTCTTATCCCGCGTCACCTCTACAAACTGCGGCTGCATCCCGATGTGACCGTGACCTAAATAATTACAAAGCACCGTATTGCCATTTTGAAGGCGCTGCACCCCAGCGATAAGACGCAAGGGGAAATCCGGCATGTCGTTCTCGTTTAGCTCCCAAACCAGCGAGCCTTTAGGGTCCACCTCAACGACCCGGTGACCGTCTCCGCAAGTGATAAGCCAGTTGCCATCCTTGAGAGGCACGACCTCGTGAGGATCTCCTACGACCGACACCTCCCTCACAACTTTGCCTGTCGCGTCTATCTCGACGACTTTCGAGTCGCCCTTGAGCGCTGCAACGTAATGTCCGTTGGCCAGCTTTCGCGCTCCACGGATTTGGTTGTGTGCGTTCGTGATCGTGGTTGGGAGAGGAATTTCGAGAGCGACTGTGCCGTCAGGAGCGACCTCGATCAACCGCTTGGGACCGCCTTCGGCGATCAGCACGCGACCGTTCTCAAGCAATTGACAGGCATGACATTCCACCCCTGGAGCGGCTTTGTATTCCCAAATTCGTTGCTGTTTAGCGTCCAGCCTCACTGCTCCGCCCGCTTCACAGTACAGAACGCCGCCATCCGGTTGCACCCAACAGTCCTGCGGATTCTTTGCGGGGACGCTCCACGCCACAGTCCCGTCCGCGTTGACCTTCGCCACTTTTCCACCCGCATAATCACAGGCAACAAACGCCTTGGCTCCAAGGGTTTTCGGGAAAGCAGGTAGTGATTTTAAACCCACCGTATTGACAGCGCGCACACTCCACACGGGGGCTGATTGAGCATCGACTGGCACTTCAAAGTGCATCGCGGGAAGCTTATTCTGGAAAGGATCATCTGCTGCTGGCAACCACGCTGCCGCCACTTTCGGGTCCTTAGGAACCTCCGGCGTATCATGATAAGACATCCCTTGGAAAATGGGGCGCCCATACCGGTTCTCTTGTTTTTCCGGAAGACGCGCAATTTCGAGGCCGTCTTTCTCAATTACAAACCCAGCCAAGCCGCTTTGTAAATCGGCGTCGGCCTGCCAGTCTAGTAGCCAACGGCCCTCTGAAAAGCGGGCGCTCAAACCGAATGGCGCCGGCGGCGGGGTCGCATCGATAACGGCTCCGTCGGTGATGTATTCGGACCAAGCTTTGGCGAAAGTCTCGTTAGGGAGCCAGCTTGCTTCAGCGGGTTCGGCGACGGTTTTGGAAAAGGTGTTCCCTTCCAAAGGCGCGAATACCCCTTTTTTAAGATCCACGGCCTTGAGCGCTGAATTGGTCGCGTTGGGAGCGGCCAAGCGCAGCCCGAGACATGCGTCAAAAAAAGGAATGGCGAGGTAGCGTGAGTCGCCACATTCGTGGGAGGTGTGCGGATCCGGAGCGAACCCCGCCGGCGCACCGAGGGCCCGCAAAGCGCGCCAGTGAGCGAGGGAACCGTCCCAGGCACGCCCAAAGCGTTTGTCGTCCTTTTCCTTGCGGCCCGGATTAAACATCACAGGCACGCCATTGGAAGCCGGCGGGAATTCGGGCTTTGCGATCTCCCCCTTCTCCCAAGCACTCAGCGCCGTTCCCGAGCGAAACCAAATGGCAGCGATCCGTTCAGGGTGCAGCGCCAACATGATACTAGCCCAGAACCCGCCGCCGCTATGTCCCCATAAACACCACGGAACAGTCTGCAATTCAGGATGTCCCGAGCGTTGGGCAAGCGTTTCGAGCGCCTTGAGAAACGCAGCGTCCGAGCCGTTTCTTGGATCACACCAGTTGCGGCAATTTTCCTTTTCCTTTTGATGATAAACGGGGGCAAGCAACGCAAAATCCCATTTACGCGCCAGCGCCTGCCAGTGCAAATCATAGGCACCGGTCTGTCCGCCCTTTGAGGCACCTTCCCCGCAACCGTGCTGATGGACGATCACGCCACGGAGCTTTTTTTCACCCAAGCCTTCCGGGATCCAAAGTGTATAAGTCGCGTCCAAGGAGAGCTCTCCCGCCTGCGTAGCAGCCTCGTGGCGCACTCGAATGTAGCCGTCCTCAGCGTGAAGGTTAGACGCGGAAGATAGCGAAATTATTGCAACGCAAAGCGCGGCAGCGGAACGGAAACTGAGGGGGAACTTCATAAAGGAGTGTGAGAAAAACTAGCTACCGTACTGGCGTGCAACCCATTCGCGGTAGTTTCCCGAAACCACGCCCTCCACCCACTGCGGGTTTGCGAGATACCACGCGACGGTTTTGCGAATACCGGATTCGAACGTCTCAGCGGGCTTCCAGCCGAGTTCGCGCTCGAGGAGGGAGGCGTCGATGGCGTAGCGGCGGTCGTGCCCGGGGCGATCCTTAACGAATGTCACCTGCTCCCAATAAGAGCGCCCAGCGGGAAGCGGACGCAAAGCGTCAAGCATCGTGCACAGGGTTTGCACGACTTCGAGGTTCGTCATTTCGTTGTTGCCGCCCACGTTATACACATGACCAGGTTTGCCGGCTGCAAGCACACGGCGGATGGCGCTGCAATGATCGGTGACGTACAACCAGTCGCGCACGTTTTTACCATCCCCGTACACCGGCAGCGGTTTGCCCGCGAGGGCGTTGAGGATCATGAGCGGGATTAATTTTTCGGGAAAATGATACGGGCCGTAATTGTTGGAACAATTCGTCGTCAGAACCGGCACACCATAAGTGTGGTGGTAAGCACGGACCAAATGGTCACTCGCAGCCTTTGAGGCAGAGTACGGGCTGTTGGGCTCATAGCGGTGAGTCTCCGTGAATGCGGGCGCATCGGCGTCCAGCGAGCCATAGACTTCATCCGTAGAAACATGAAGGAAGCGAAACGCGTCCCGCGCCGAAGCGTCCAACCCGCCCCAATAAGCGCGCACAGCCTCCAGAAGCTCGAACGTGCCTACCACGTTAGTTTGAATGAATTCGCCCGGACCAAGAATGGAACGATCCACATGACTTTCCGCCGCAAAATTTACCACCGCTTGGATTGAATGTTCCGCCAGCAAACGCGAAGTCAGCGCACGATCCGCAATGTCGCCGCGCACGAAAGTGAAGCGAGGATCTTGGTGGATACTTTTAAGGTTTTCCGGATTGCCAGCGTAAGTGAGCTTATCGAGCACCACCACGGGTTGCTGCTCGTGCGTGAGCCAATCCAAAACAAAATTCGAACCAATAAATCCGGCGCCGCCGGTCACAAGAATAGCCATAACTAAGATTCGTAGTACTGCGCTAAAGCGAGGGAGAAGAACAAACCAGACTCACAACGCCTCGTTTAAAATAGAGAAGATCACGGTGTTATCCAAAAAGCCGCTCAACCGCTGCGCCCCTGGCCCGCGTCCAACTGAAATCATGTCCTCGGCCGTGTTAAGCGCGGAAGGCTGCGCAACAGCGGCAGGCTCGTTTCGAGGGACGGAGCCACCGGGTTGCGGACCATTGGGACCGGTGGCCCAGCTGATGTACGGGTAACCGGAAGGATCAGGTCCAAAAAATTCTCCGCGCTGAGTCTTGAGAAGCGGGTAACCACTCAAAGTCAGGCCACCAGTTCCGTGACGCCCCACGGCCAGTACTAGCGCTTTGTCACCCGCTTCGCGCAAGGCGACAGCGACGGCCTCGTCGAGCGCGAGTACTTCCCGTAAAGCACGTTCTGCTTGGTTTGCCTCACATGCGACAGTGAACAAGGCCGCGTCGACCACCAACACATAGCCTCGCCGATTGGAGCGCAGCAGTTCGATGGCGCGCCGTGTCATGTCCGCAAGGGACGGTTGTTCACTGCCGGATTCCATCTGATTCGCAAACGCCAGCGGACCTCCGCTAAAAAGCCCCACGACACGACCGTCTTCACCTCCTTGACTGCGCTCCAGATCCGCTTTGCTGCGAACCACATCCACTCCCTTAGATTTCCACTCGAGAATCAAATCCCGCCCATCTTTGCGACGTCCCCCCTCTCCTTCAGATTGAAAATCGTTGCGCCCCCCGCCAAGGACGACCTTGATCCAGTCGCGTTCAAAAAGTTGCAGGGCAATCCCATCTGTTTCATTTGGACGAGCAGTATGAGCGTAAAAAGCTGCGGCAGATGGGGAAGTTACCAAAGAGTTCGTCACTAGACCGACTGCGCGCCCCTCTGAACGAGCCCGCTCCAGAATAGTCGCGAACGCCTTGCCCGTTCCAGTTGCTGCCACCGCACGGTGACGGGTTACGCGGCCCGTAGCCAAAGCCGTCGTTGCTGCCGCGGTGTCAGGAACGGCGAACTCCTCGCTGGGATTACGCAATAAGGCGGTATACGGAAACTTCTCCAGAGCAAGTTGATACTTAGCACCACCAGCGTACAACCGTGCTGCAGTCAAAGGTCGCGTTGCGAGGGCGTCGCTCACAAAAAGGATGATCTGCCGAGGCTTTTGAACCACCCACATTCGGACGTAAAGCACGCCCATTCCCAAAAACGCGAACAGACAAGCCAGAGCGATCAGTTGGTTACGAAGTTTCATCAGGATGCAGAAGACTACTATTCAACGCGAAACAGCGGGGAAATGGCAACCGCGCTGATGCTCAAATGGAGGAAAATGAGACGTCAAAAGAACGCAAAGAACGCAAAAAAGCGGCACCGCAAAATACGGAGCCGCTTTTTCAAAGTTAATATACCGAAGACTAAGCGGGCTTTTGACTCTTCTTCAAAAGCGGGAGACCCGTGGACGGATTCTCGGAGACTTCGTAACCTGCTGGCATTGCGTCTAGTGCGCCTTCCTTAGCCTCACCACCGAAGTAGTAAAGGGTCACGGTCTGGCCGCCTTTGAGAACCTGCTTGCGACCATGAAGGAAATAAGTTTTTCCGGATTTTTTGCTCTGTACGCTGTAAGCCATGATGTTTGTAGGGGTTAGGTTTTAGGGGGACTGAAGGAAATATAAGGTAGAGTGGTTGGGGCCGAGGTGCTCTTCGGCTTCGAGAAATCTTAGAGAATGCCCGCTTTTTTCAGCGTCGCGTATGCTCCATTTTTGGAAACTGTCTTGAGAGCGCGAGCAGTGAGCTTCACCGTCACGAACCGATTTTCTTCCGGCACCCAGATTCTCTTAGTCTGGAGATTGGGAAAAAAAGTACGGCCCACAATCTTCGTTACGTGCTGGCCAATGCCGCCTTTTTTCTTAGCTAAACCGCGACGGTGGATGACAGAACCCCGTGTGGGCTTGGCTTTGGTGATGCTACAAACTCGGCTCATGATAGTCTCTTTCTCTTACAAATTGGGGCGGGAACTTGCTTGAACTGCCTAGCATTCGTCAAGCGTTTTTCGAGTTATTGCCCAGGATTAGAACTTTTTCTCCTACTCAAAGAAAGTCTACTCATTCCTTTTTGATGAACCCAAATGCCATAGACCAGACCTTTGCCGAGAATTTCACGCTGCGTGATGAACTGGGTGCCTCCGTCGCTGTTTGGACGCAAAGTGGTGCCCTACTCAGCCTTGCAAGCGGCTTCAAGGACAAGGCACGGACTCAGCAATGGCGTGCCTCAACTCCCGTCCTCGTATGGTCGGCGACCAAGGGCCCCGCCGCTGCCTGCGCACTCCATGCTTTGTTGGAATCGCGTACGCCATTGGATTGCCGTGTCGCAAGTTTCTGGCCCGAATTTGCGCAAGCCGGAAAGGCCGACGTCACAGTGCAAATGCTTCTACAACACCAAGCTGGCCTCTGTACATTAGACGCGGCGCCCCCCGTCGAAGACCGCGAAGCCGTTATCCACGCGCTCGAATCCCAGACTCCCGCTTGGACCCCAGGTTCGGCTCATGGCTACCACCCGCGGACTTTCGGTTTTTTGCTCGACGAGGTCGTACGACGACTCACCGGCGGCGAAACCTTAGCACACTACTGGCGCCGCGTTTTTGCGGATCCCCTGCAACTTCAATTCTGGATGGGCGTCCCAGAAGATGTGCTGCCCCAAGTCGCTCCCGTGTTTTCTTCGAGAACTTTACCGCCCAAGGATGATCCATTCTTGAGCGCCTTCATGTCCTTGGGATCATTAACCTCCCGCTCCTTCGCGTCTCCGAAGGGACTCCATTCAGCCGATGCCATGAACTCTCCGGCTGCCAGAATGGCCTCGTATCCGGGCTTTGGAGGAATTGGAACGGCCGAGGCTCTCGCCAAATTTTACGCCATGCTCGCCTGCGATGGTTCGCTTGAAGGAAAAAAGTTTTTCCCCGCAGGCACTCTGAGTCGTCTCCAAAACGCAGATGTTTCCGGTCTGGATCGGGTCCTCCAGATTAACACCGCCTTCCAGTGCGGCTTCATGCTGGATCCCCGGACAGCGACGGGAGTCAAACAACGCCAGACCTTTGGACCATCGCCATTTGCCTTTGGACATCCCGGCGCGGGAGGGAGCGCTGCGTTTGCTGATCCAGAACGTGGGCTTGGCTTTGCGTATGTGATGAATCAGATGTCGCCTGGCGTGCTTCCGAGCGCCCGAGCAAACAGCTTAGTAGACGCCCTGTACTCTTATGAATAACTCCTGCTAAGGTCGTGGCTGCGAATTAACCACATTTCAGCTTGCCGCACCCCGCGCGGGCTCCTAGTTTTACGCCCCCTCAGTAATACGGGTAGATACCGAAGTGGCCAAACGGGGCGGACTGTAAATCCGCTGTCTCTGACTTCGCAGGTTCGAATCCTGCTCTGCCCACCATCTCACAGCGACGGCATCCTGTTGAGGCAAAGCGGGTTCACTCAGAGCCCGTAATTATTTTTAGAGACTCGTGCTCATTTTCGTTTTCCCGATTCGACTTCCCTCGCAGAACCTTTTAAGAAATGGGTCTGGTGTCGAAAAACTGCTGGTTCCAATTTCTCTGCTTTGTGGCGGGGCTGGGTAACCGAAGGTATTTCACTCCCACTGGCGTCGGGCGTTATGCACCCCAACCATACGCCGGAATTTCTTACCCATGTCTTCAGCGCCCATTCACAGCCGTCTCCTGATTCTCGATTTCGGATCGCAATACACCCAAGTCATCGCTAGGCGTATACGCGAGGCCCAAGTGTACTCGCAGATCGTCCCCTATGACACTTGCGCGGAGGAAATTCGAAAAATTGCCCCGAAAGGAATCATTCTCTCAGGCGGCCCCGCTAGCGTCTACGGAAGCAAGGCACCGCAGCCTGATCCGGAAATTTTCAAGCTGGGTATACCAGTACTCGGGATCTGTTACGGCATGCAACTCATGGGGCATCACTTGGGTGGAAAGGTGGAGCACTCCGAGCGCCGCGAATACGGGATGGGCAGCTTAGAGGTAGTCAAGGATTGCGCTCTCTTTAAGGGACTTGGATCCTCGCTTGAAATCTGGAATTCCCACGGTGATAAGCTCACCAAATTGCCGGCTGGATTCCGAATTGTCGCTAAAACCTCCAACAGTCCATACGCGGCAATCGAGCACCCAGGCAAAAAGTTTTTCGGCCTACAATTTCACCCCGAGGTGGTTCACACCCCCAAAGGCCGAGAGATTTTAAAAAACTTCGTGTTTCATGTCTGCGGCTTCACCGCTGACTGGACCATGGGCTCCTTCATCGACGAGAGCTGTGCGCGCATCCAAGAACAAGTGGGAAAAGACCACGTCATTTTAGGGCTAAGCGGAGGAGTGGATTCAAGCGTGGCGGCTGCGCTGATTCACCGCGCAATCGGAGAGCAGCTCACATGTGTTTTTGTGAATAACGGCTTACTTCGGGCGAACGAAGAAGACGCAGTTCGCAAGCTCTTCGGCGATAATTTCCAGATGAAGCTTCGAGTGGTCAACGCCTCGACTCAATTCCTCTCCAAGCTCAAAGGCGTCACAGATCCCGAACGCAAACGGCGCATTATCGGCAACGAATTCATCAAGGTATTTGAGGGGGCAGTTGAGAAGCTCGCCGGTGGTAGCGCGAAGTCCAAGACGCAGAAGTTTAAGTTTCTAGCTCAAGGAACTTTATACCCCGACGTTATCGAGAGCGTTGCCATTGCTGGAAACCCTGCTGCGCTCATCAAGAGTCACCACAACGTTGGGGGTCTGCCCAAACGCATGAAATTCCAGCTGGTGGAGCCCTTGCGCGAACTTTTCAAGGATGAGGTTCGTGAGGTCGGCGCAAAGCTAGGGCTGCCAAAGGAAGTCGTTCAGCGCCAACCTTTCCCTGGCCCAGGGCTCGCCGTTCGCATTCTAGGGGGCGTGACCCGGGAACGTCTCAGGGTACTGCGGGAAGCAGACTCGATTGTCGTCGCGGAAATGAAGGCGTCCAACTGGTATTACAAAGTCTGGCAAAGCTTTGCCGTGCTCCTTCCCGTGCGCTCTGTGGGCGTGATGGGAGACGAGCGCACTTATGAAAATACGGTGGCCCTCCGCATCGTAGAGAGCCAGGACGGCATGACCGCCGACTGGGTGAAGGTGCCCTACGAATTGCTCGCTCGAATTTCGGGCCGCATCATTAACGAAGTCAAAGGCGTCAACCGCGTGGTGTACGACATTTCCTCAAAACCACCCGCCACAATCGAGTGGGAGTAGAATCGTAGAGCAGCAACCCGAGCTCCGTAAAAAGGCCGCTCGAGTTGCGCCTGTTTGACGCTTTTTAGATACTGCTACAGGCGTCGCCCCCCACGAATTGGAGGGCTCAATTTCAGCCTGTAAGTGAGTCTTGTTTATCTCACTTGCTTGCGGCCATTTGCCCATGAGCCGCTGAAGGCAACTCAGCCTTGGCCGCGTCTGGATGTTCGAGTAAATAAGTCTCTACATTCTTGGTCACGATCAACTTACCCCACATCAACATCCCGTGGCCTGGGAAGGTGCAAACAAACTCGTACTCCCCTTCCTTGCTCGGAGCCTTCATCTTTAAGTTCTCTTTCTGACCGGGCTCCAGCAGGCGGGTCGCCTCTATAACGCGGGCGTCTTTTTCGGGCACATAAGCGCGTCCCTTTTTGTCCAACTGATCCGGCCGTTTGGTTTGCACCAAGGTCGCCAACTCGACATGAGTGCCTGGTTCAACCACGACCAGATTGTGCGGCATTACATCGGCGTTTTCGACGATCAACTCGAATGGCTTACCAGCCTCCACCACAATCCGCGTGGTATCAAAACGCATCTGCTCGCGCACCGTCTTGACCACAAACACGCTCACTCCCAAACCGCGCAGTTCCTTGCGCACCGCTACTCCCCGTTCCTTATCCAACAAGGAGGCCAACTCCACAGCCGTCTGCACCGTTTCAACAAAATATTGCTCCGTACGTTTCGCCGCCGGAACAGTTTTCGCCCATCCCAAAACGCTCTCCACCGCAGGAGCCGCAGCCTCCGCACTCCAAGACTCCCGAGACAGCTGCATAATACTGCGAGCGGCAGCAGTGCGCTCCTGCCCCTTGGCAAGAAAGTCGGCCAGCACTTTGAAATTCGCCGGAGCATTTGCAGCACCGGTGAGTGGAAGTGCTTTTACTACAGCAGCAAGCGCGGCACCAGAAAGTTTAGCACCTGCGAGTTCCTCGGTGAGAATCGGCTGAAACTTAGCCCTCAACCCTGGATCAAGCACGGCACTCATGGCGTCGATTAGCGAGACACGTGCGGCCTCAGTAGTCGCGAGCTTCCAAGTTGCAGCAGGGTCGGAATCAGCGAGAATCAAACCGCTCCAACCCGCGCGACGTACTCCGGACTGAGTCGCCTTTTCCGCCAGCGCCACCAACCCAGAGCGCGCCTTCGCGAGTGCTGTTCCTGGAGTTGCTCCAACGAGCTTGGCCAGCTCGTCTGCTGCCCCCATCCCCGAATTACCTTTCGCATCCTGACGGTCCAAAGCCGCAACCAACTCTACCTCGCGAGAAGTACCGTGCAGTTTGGCAAGCTCCTTGAGGGCCCCTTCGCGCGCACCGGCGTCCATTGCTTTGCGCCCAAGTCGGGCGTTCAGCACGGGCTCGATCGCGGGAGCCTTCTTAAGGTCGTCATCTGTCAGCTTTTCAAGAACAATAGCAAGCGTCTCAGGGTCAGAGGGAAGTGCAAATTCACTACGGAGGCTCTGCAGTTGCTTGAGCGTCTCCTTGAAGCAGTACTCGATGTAATAATCCGTCGGCTGCTTGAGCACAGCATAGGCAACGTCTAACGCAGGCAGCGCAGCATCTCCGTTGAAGAAACTCGCCACGCGCACCGCTTCCAAACGCACACGCATATGTTGGTCGCCGGCAGCCTTCTTAAGCAGCGCCATCGCATTGGGCACGCGATCGCGCCAGTAACCCAACACGCGCACGGCTTGTGCGCGGGCACGGGGTTCGTTGGAATCAAGCACCTCACCGAGCAATTGCAGATTCACGGAATCATGCCATTGATGCACCCACAGTGCTTCCAACCGATTGTGCTCATACGCCGCGTCTTTTTTGTCCAAAGCCTTTTCCCATTTCGTGACGGCAGCGATCACTTCCTTGGAATCTCGGCCGCCAAGCTCGATCTTTGCCCGCAGGCGCACATCGTTTTCAGGCTCCTTCAACAACTCGAGCAAGTTCACAATAGGCTCTCCAAAAACCGCCTTTGGCTTCAGCAATGGTCTCTCAGGGAATGTAATACGATACAGACGTCCATGCGCATGGTCACGGTTTGGATCACGCAAATGATGTTGCAAATGTCCAATCAACATCTGCGACCAGTCCATGAAATACAACGACCCATCCGGAGCCACTGTGATTCCCGAGGGGCGAAAATTCGGGTTCTGCGCAATGTCGGTGGACACTAAATTTTCTAAAGTCTCTCCCTTAATACCAGAGCCCTCCTCGGTGAGTTTCGCTCGGAAAATCCCCTGCACCGAAATCACATTCGTGTTGAGAAAATCCCCCTGCCAATCGTCCGGAAAGTGGCGACTGGAGAGAATCGTGGTGCCGGCGCAAGGTCGCGAAGGACGAGTCCAAAACTGCTGCATACCGGGATGCGCACCCGTGTCGAGATGGCCGCTGAAGGCCGGTCCAAAATAATTGGCGTTGCCCGTGGCATCCGTGACGAGATCGTTGCCCCAGTAATCGAAAACTCGGCCGTGCGGATTCGCAAAGCCGTAGGGCACGTGGCGACCAAACTTTCCTGTCATCGGCTCATAGCGAAAAATGGCGCCGTTTGTGTTACGAACTGGACCATTAAACGTCTCGACGTTGGTACGGTGAAAAACGCCATCACTCAAGTACACCGCGCCGCCGGGTTCGTAGCAGATCGAATTTGTTTCGTGATGAGAGTCAGCCGCATCCAAGCCGTGCAGAACGCGCTCCTTGGTGTCGGCCCGTCCACTCCCTTTGCTGTCTCGCAGAAACCAAAGGTCCGGCGATTGCATGACCAGCACCCCGTCCTTGTGGAACTGAAATCCGGTGGGACAATTAAGTCCATCAGCCCACGTGGTGATCTTGGCGGCCTTGCCCGTTTTGGGATCCAAATCGATCACCAAAAGCTTGTCGAACACCTTGGTAGTAGGCGCGTTTTCGGGATAATTGGGCCACGCAGCCACCCACAAACGGCCCTTCGGATCAAAGGCCATCTGCACTGGGTTGACGAACTCAGGGAAGGTTTCCTCCGAGGCGACCAGCTCCACTTTGCAACCCGCTGGGAGGGTCAAATGCTTAATCGCATCCTCTCCGCTCATATACGGGATCGCCTCGGGCCGATTCGCGGGCGTGAGTTCCACGGCTGGAAGGTTGTCGTCCTTGACCGTGTATTTCTGACCTTTGGCCGAAGCCCAAACCAACGGATCGCGATTCGCCGTCAACACATCGCGCTGCGCAAGTTCCTGACCGAGAATCTTCGCATTGGTGACTCCGGAATACGCAATGCGAGAACGTCCCCCGAAAATGTTGTATTGGTCTACCGTACGATAGCGATGGTGCCATTGGACATTTTTCTCCAGCACCGCGGCTCGGAGCGTTTCGAGCGATGCATCCACGGTGGCATCCTTGCCAAATATGGCCTTGAACTGCATGGGAGCGAGCGCTTTATCTCCCTCTTCTGTAAGGTGGATTCCGTTAATGGTCAGCGGATGGGTTGCCTTCGCGAAGATCTCTTGGGATGCCGCAAACAAATCCACGAACTGGATCCCGTTGGTCTTGGCGACATCGGCCATCGCCTTGGTGTAGAGCGCCAAATTGGCGTTGTTCGCCGAGCCATCAGAAAAATGCGGGCTCTTCAGATTCTCCTGCGCAATGGGTGAGAACAGCACGACTCGCGGCTTTCCCTTCCCAAAGTCAGTCGAGGCTAAGTTTTTTAGATAAGCATCTAATTCGTTTTTGAAGCTATCCAATCCAGCCGCACCTTTGAAAGATTCGTTAAAACCCCAATAAGCAAACACGACATTTGCATGAAAATCGGCACCCGAAGTGTAGATGATATCAGGCTTGGCTGGGTTGGGAGTCAGCAACCCAGGCGTCATATTCAGAAAATATTCCGTTGAGGGAACGTCATCAGAACGCGGATGAAGATTCACCTCATCCGTCGCAAACCCCAAATTACGCACCGTGAGGTTGTGGTCTGGATAAGCCTTGTGAATCAAGGTTTCAAGCCAGGCATGATGCTGCTGACGATCTGCCAAACCGCTGCCAACAAACGCGATATGATCTCCCTTTTGTAGCTCAAGCTTCTCTGCAAAAGCAGGCTGGGCGGCGACGACGGTCGTTGCCACTAGGGCGCTGGCAATACGGGATATTCTCATAAAATGTTCTGGGTGTTTGAAGTAAAGCTGGGCGGGAAGTGAGTTATGACCCCACTGGAATCCGAGGGCGAATAGATAACCAAAAATATCACCGCACCATAGGCGCAAAATACGGATGAGGGAATTAAGCGACATCCCATCAAAAGACATTCCAGCTTTGAACGCGCCTGGAGAGCCATTTCTATTTCGGAGTCACCGAAAGGCGTTCGAGCCACTGCGCGGTCTTTTCACGCAAAAGGTGCGGCAGCTCTTGAGTTTGTGTGTTGGGGAACGCCGCACCCGTGCTCGTTTCCAACTCGCTTCCCACCCCTGCCACGCCCTCAGCCGCGTGCTCTAAAAACGCCCTTGCGTCTTGCGTTAACACACTGTCCTGCTTGTTTTTACTCAACTCATTAAGACGCTGTTCCAACAACCACAGGTACTCGTAATCCTCCGCGCCCTTTCGCATCATTTCCCAACGCACCGAAGGCACCAACCCCTTCCCTGCTGGGTCCGGATAAAATAACTGACCCATCCCCCAAACCGTGCCGCCTTTAAACTGGGGGTACACGAGCGCGGGTTCCTGCCACGCCTTCTCAAGTTCGCCCATCGTTTCAAAAGTAAGCCATCCGCGAGCACCGGTTTTCCAGCAGAGCCATCCAAGCGTGCGCGGCGCAACCATGGGATAATCGATGAACGTGCGATAATTGTCGCAAAACGTGAGCACCCCACCACCAGCAGGCACCGGAAATTTTCCACTTCCCGCAGCCTCCAAATTGCGCAGGCACCACTGGTCAATTTGTCCTTCCAACTCCGGCACAGGATTAGCCGTGCAAAATGTTTTCAATAGCGGCGCCGACTCTCGAATCAACCCGACGAGACTCCGGATGACCGCGTAGTTATTCTGCGGGAGATCACGCTCCATCCCCTCACCCGCAACGTGGCGTGTGTACGGTTCATCCATTGTCGAAACGAGCACCCTTCCCGCCCATCCTCGGCGCTCAACCACCGCATTGACCGCCTTTAAGTAACTCGCGAAAAGCGTTTTGAATTCAGCAGTCAAAGCGCCTTCTTCATTACAAACCAATGCTCCCGGCAAACCCGGCGCAGGAAAAGCCGGCCAGCGTTGGCGAAGGACGGCAGGGAAATGCCACAGAAAGTATACCCCCTGCATCAGCCCACGCTCTGAGCCCCACACCGGCAAAAACACCTGCGGTAACTTCATCTCATCCAAAATATACGAGGCTTCTTTCTCCCAACCACTCAGGTCTACGGAAAGTTCAGGCCCAGCCAAAACTCGCAACTCCGGAGCAGGCAGAATCGGCTCGGGCGTCTGGCGATGTGCAGCAAAATCCTCATAAAGCGGGCGTCCACCTGCTGGGGTCGATAGCTTTGCGATTTGGTTTGCAGAATAGTACGCCGTATTGAGCAAAGGAGAGGGCTGCGGCAGCGCAAAACTACGCACCGTCAGTTCTACCGGTATATGCACGGGAACCTCCAACGCTGGGGGCATCCAACCTTCTTTCCGAAAGCTGACGATCGCCTCGCCATGATATAATCCAGCCGAGATTCCTCTGGGCACATTCACCGCCACCCAAAACTGTAAGTTATGAGCCGGACGCACCGCCGCGAGACCGCTCAAAAGAGGATCAGGGAACAATCCGGTACCGGTTTCAAACGGCATTTTCTGTGCGATTCGTGTGCCACTGGGTTCGTCGATATAAATGTAGCCGAGGTGGCGCGCGGGAAGCTTCTGAGCCGGGATCACGGTGCCGTTTGGGCCCGTAAGTGCAGACAGGCGCACCTCAACTTCACGCAGCGGCACCTCAGGACGCAGCACCAAAAGGAAGGGCTCCGTCTCACCCTGAGCGGCACTCAATTCCACCTTCGTTGCCCTTGTTCCCTCAGACGGTTGCTCGTTCGCCTTAATCTTTTCGGGAGGATAAACCAAATAAATACGATGCTTCCAACCCTCCGAAATAAGATTAGCGGAGACAGTTGCAGCAGTGAGTTGAAGCAGCGCTCCAAACCAGAATAGTAAAAATAAAATAGCGAGGCGCATCTTCATTCCGTCTCCCAGCTGATAATTGACTTGTTATCGCATGGGAATCTTTAACGCCTCTCTAAAGAAAGTAAGACTTTATGGTTAAGGGGTTTTAATATTTTTAAGATTTGGGCGGCAGCAATGCGATTCCGCCGTCCACGAACTCGATGCGTCTGGCCCGAAAGAGTCCGCCAAGAGCTTGTTTGAAGGCTTTTTTGCTCGTTTGAAATTGTGCGCGAATGACCTCCGGAGGCGTCTTATCGTCTAGGGGAAGGCGTCCACCGGCGGCCCTGAGTGCTTCCAAAATATTATCTCTTAGAGGCTTAACGCGCTGATAACCCGCCGCGTCCACACTCAAATCAATCTTGCCGTCAGGACGAATTTTACGCACGAAAGCGTCCATTTCATCTCCGGGCACCAGTGGCGATGGAATCTCGTTCTTGTACAACAAACCCCAGTGGGCGTGGCGAATCACCGCTTTATATCCAAGCTCTGTTTCCTCTGCGATAACGACTTCCACTTTTTCGCCCTCGGCAAAATCAGGCTCAGCCAGATTCAGGTGCTTCGCAAAACGCATCGTCGCCATCAACCGCCCGGAGACTTCGTCCAGCACGACCATCGCCACCACCCAGTCTCCCATTTGAGGCGTCTGCGTCTGCTCACGCAACGGCAGCAGCAAGTCCTTCTCCAGTCCCCAATCTAAAAATGCCCCCACCCCGCCCCGCACTCCCACCACCTGAAATCCTGCCACCTGCATCAACTCTGCCACCGGATTCAACGTCGTCGCCAACAGCCGATCCTCCGAATCATGATGCAAAAAAACCTGAATCTCGTCGCCAATAGCCATGTCAGCAGTCGCGTACTTCCGAGGTAAAAGAACTTCCCCCAAATTCAATGCATCGAGGTAAAAGCCCTGCGGCATTTCGCGCAGCACGCTAAGAGTGTGTTTTGTACCGAGAACAACCATGAGGCGCGCATTCTAAAGGGCCGAAGCCGCAAGGACACCGTTTTTAATCGCAACGAGCTTCCAGCCGTCTCCCAACCCCGTTAGGGTGCGACCCGCTTTTCTATGGATAACCAACGGATGCTGGCCGGCCAGCGGATTGTGAGTGATACGGAACCCGAACTGGGGCTTGGGATTGTGCTCAAAACTGACGCCTCGAGGATGGAGGTGTTTTTCCCCGCAACTGGGGAGCAACGGCAGTACGCCTTGAAGAACGCACCATTGCGCAGGGTGCGTTTCAAGGACGGTGACCGCCTGAAGTTGCACAGTGGGGAATCTTTTGTGGTGGATGCGGTTGAAGAACGGGACGGTCTGTTATTTTACCACGCAGGGGATAAGGAAATCCCGGAAGCGCATCTTTCGGACACCATTAGCTTCAGCTCACCCGAAGAGCGCTTGCTCGCTGGCCAAGTCGACGATTTGTACGCCTTTGACCTTCGGGCAGAGTCCTTGGGGCGCCGGGCTGCGATCTTGCAAAACCCTGTGCGGGGATTTCTTGGGGGGCGCGTGGACTTACTTGCTCACCAGATGTTTATCGCGAACGAAGTAGCGACACGACCTCAGCCTCGAGTGCTGCTCGCGGACGAAGTCGGTCTAGGGAAGACAATCGAGGCTGGGCTTATTTTGCACAGACTTCATCTCAGTGGCCGCGCTGGGCGGGTGCTTGTTTTACTTCCAGAACCTTTGATTCACCAATGGTTTGTCGAAATGTGGCGACGCTTCAATCTGCTCTTCAGTATTTTCGACGCCGAGCGGTGTCTTGCAGTGGAGGCGACCCAACCTGGGGTGAACCCGTTTCTAGAAAATCAGTTGGTCATCACAAGCGTCGCTTTCTTAGCAGGCGACCCAGCGCGCGGCGCGCAAGCGGCGGAGGCTGGTTGGGATTTATTGGTCGTGGACGAGGCGCATCACTTGCGGTGGAGTGCCGCTGATCCAAGCGTGGAATATACGCTCGTCGAAACGCTTGCGTCGAAGATTCAGAGTCTGCTTCTGCTCACGGCCACGCCCCAGCAGCTCGGACCAGAAAGCCACTTTGCTCGTCTAAGACTCCTAGATCCTGCCCGTTACTCCGACTTGGAACGCTTCACAGCGGAGGCGGCTCACTACGAAGTTGTGGCAGCGACCGTCGACCGACTGCTTTCCGGTGAGGTGCCAACGCCCAAGGATACCAAGTTTTTCGGGGCGCATTCGAAACGCATTCAGGACTGGTGCAAGGCACTGCAATCCGGAGACGAATCCGTCCGACAGCCCCTCCTTGTGGCGCTCCTAGACGCGTTTGGCACTGGGCGGGTCATGTTTCGAAATACGCGAGCGGCGTTATCTGGGTTCCCTGAACGCAAAGCTCTCTTGGAGAAAATTAAGCCGGGCAAGGACGGGAACGCCTTTGGAGCCAAGATCAAGTGGTTGGTTTCTTTCCTTAAAGAGAAGCCGGATGCCAAGGTGCTCTTGATTTGCAAAACCCGCCGTCTTGCCGAGCGGATTCATACGGAACTTCAAGCCGAGATTGCGGTGCCCGCCGGTTTGTTCCACGAAGGCCTCACGCTCATTCAAAGAGATCGCAACGCCGCATTTTTTGCGGAACCGGAAGGGGCGCGTCTTTTGATTTGCTCCGAAATTGGCAGTGAAGGCCGCAACTTTCAATTCGCCCACGACCTGGTACTCTTCGATCTGCCAGCAGATCCCGAATTACTCGAACAGCGAATCGGGCGCCTCGACCGCATTGGGCAGACGGCAACGATTCAAATCCACGTTCCCTATTTGACTGGCACTGAGGAGGAGGTTTTGGCGCGCTGGTACCACGAGGGACTGGGCGCTTTTGAAGCGACGCCTCATGGGGCTGCAGCCATTGCCGCAATGCAACGCTCAGATTTGGATGCGCTTTGCGAGGAATTCGAGCCCCCGCAACTCAAGACTTTCATCAAGCAGACTACGACATTGCGGGCGAAAGTTGCCGTGCAGCTAAAGCACGGATACGACAGACTCTTGGAGCGTAGTTCCTGCAGGATGCCGGAGGCGAACCAGGTGCTGGAGGCGATCAGAGCGGCTGACAGCGACGCCTCCTTTGAGTCCTTCTTCATGCGATTACTCGACTTCTTGGGCATCGGCGCAGAGCCCCAAGGCGCAGAGCACCGCAGTTTTCTTCTGCAACCCGGCTTTTTACAGAAGGAGCCGCTGCCGGGCCTCCCAGTTGATGGCCTTGTGGGAACTTTCGAGCGCGGGCGGGCACTGAGCCGAGAAGATGTGAGTTTTCTGAGCGCCGACCATCCTCTGGTGGCGGGGGCGCTGGAAATGATGCTGGGTGGAGAGTCGGGTAACTCGTCGTTTGGAGTCTGGAAAGGCGGTGGGAAAGAGTCGCTATTGCTCGAAGTGTATGCCGTGGTGGAGTGCGTCGCACAAACGTCCCTTCACTCCGATCGTTTTTTTCCCGCTACGCCCGTAAGAGTGCTGGTGGACCATGAATCAAACGATCTCACCGATGAGTTTCCGGCAAGCGCCCTAGTGCTTGAGGCGGGAGAAAGCACACGGTTACTGGAGAAGGCGGTGGTGCGGCGGAAATTGATTCCCACGATGTTGGCCAAGGCGCAAGAACTAGCCAATGCACGAGCCAAAACGTTCACAGAAACGGCGACGGCCCTGATGAACGCTCAATTGAGAGCCGAGATCAGTCGTTTGGAGGAACTCAGCGAGCTCAACGACCATGTGCGCCCCGAGGAAGCTGCGATGTTGGAGGCTCAGCGCGCGGCTTTGGAAGCAGCATTTGCAAATGCACGTCCTCGCGTCGATGCTTTACGCCTGATCCTGCGCACCCCCTGATGCAGCGGTGTGCCCGAGTGCCCTGTTGCAGTTGCAAGAAGTTCGCGGGCACAATTGCTGCTACTCTTCCCGAGGCAACTCGCGGGATGGCGGCTCAGCTTCATTCTCCTTTTGCCTCATATCGCCTCATATCGTTTAGATGAAATCAAAAATCCAAGAAAGAACGGCTAAACCGTCTTATAAGCCCATTTCAATTCCAACGGCGACGACAGCGAGTTCACCGATATTACAAAAATTGCTGAAGGATATTGATAAGGGCAAAATGGATCTTGGGGAATTAATAGCCGCCGCTGAATCGTTAAAGGCTACAGGCGAAGTCGAATCAAGCGTCGCACTCTATTCGGCTTGGTTAAGTAAAACCACATCCCCCTTGCGCTATGTCGCGCTTTTTAACCAAGCGGTGGGCCTCGCCCAATTAGGACGAGACGTTGAAGCCGCAACGACCTACGGAGCGGCCGTTGCTCTGAAATCCGACTTCCCAGAGGCGCGGGTAAATCTCGGGCTGACTCTAGAAAAACAAGGGCACCCGAAGGAAGCCCTCGAACAGTGGAAGGCAGTCTACGACCAACCCTCCACTCCGGTGGCAATGTTGACCACAGCACTCAACCACACAGGGCGTCTGCTCGAGGAAACTCGCGAATATGAACTGGCCGAGCAGGCTCTGACTCGCAGTCTGGCGGTGAACCACAATCAGCCTGACGCCCTACAGCATTGGGTGCACTTACGCCAGAAACAGTGTAAATGGCCCGTTTACTCCGAGCTTCCGGGCATTTCCAGGGCGGACATGCTCCTAGCGACCTCCCCGCTAGCCATGCTGGCCGAGGCCGATGATCCCGCGCTTCAGTTGCTTTCAGCCCAATCTTTTGCACACAGAAAATTATCCTTTCCCGAAGCCCGCCTCTGCGAAGGACGCCGCTACCATCACAGGCGGTTGCGTGTCGGCTATCTCTCTTCAGACTTTTGCGTACACGCCGTAGGACTGCTTTTAGCGGAGTTGTTTGAAAATCAAGATCGCTCCCAATTTGAGACGTACGGATTCTGCGTTTCAAGAGAGGATGGCTCTGCGCACCGGCAACGAATCATTGCCTCGCTGGAACATTTTGAGCGGGTCGGCCACCTATCGGATGAACAAATTGCACGGCGTATTCTGGAATGTGAGATTGACATTTTAGTGGACTTGAACGGCCTGAGCTCCGGCACCCGCGTGGCAGTTCTGGGCTACCGCCCTGCGCCAGTTCAGGCAACATGGCTGGGCTTCATCGGCACGACCGCACTGCCGTACATTGATTTTGTCATCGCTGATGCCTTCGCTATTCCGGAGGATCTCGCGTCCTACTACCGCGAAAAACCGCTATATTTACCCCATAGCTTTCTCCCCAGTGACAGCCGGAGGGAGGTGGGCGCGAATACAAACAGGGCTGCCCATTATTTACCTGAGGATCAATTCGTCTTTGCGTCGTTTAATAATATTTATAAGCTAAATCCGCGGATGTTCCAAGCGTGGATGGATATTTTACTCCGCGTCCCAAACAGTGTGTTGTGGCTTTTGGATGACAACCGTTGGGCGACTGCGAATTTAACTGAATTCGCACGAAGCCGTGGAGTAGATCCCAAACGGCTCATTTTTGCGGGTCGGATCGATCCTCGGGATCATCTCGCTCGCCTTCCCCTCGCCGATTTGTTCCTAGACAACCACCCATACAACGCGGGCTCCACCGCCCATGACGTCTTGTCCAAGGGACTGCCCATGCTGACCCTCAGTGGGCGCACATTCGTTTCACGCATGGGAGGAAGCCTCCTAACCGCCCTCGGCTTGCCCGAATTGATCGCCCATTCCCACGAGGAATACGTCGAAAAAGCGGTTCAAATCGCCTCGATCCCAGGCCGCGCTCCGCAGTTGCGTGAGCATTTACTTTCTGCGCAAAAAAAAGCGAACGCGCCCACCGCAAAACTGTTCGCACATAACTTGGAACGTTTATTCCTCAAAGCGGCAGGCCGCGAAATCGCCGAAACGCCCTCCAAACGCGTCAAACGGACTCCGAACGAGCGTTCGTTACTCGTAAGAGGCTGGCGCGATATCAATCATTCTTATTCTTTAGTAAATCAATTTCAATTGATTGAACTACTCAAGAAAAAGGAACTTCACTTATCACACGAAGATCTCCCCTACCACTCTCCTAACTGGTCGCCCTCCCAAAATAGCGTTGGTTTTAGTTCAGAAACGTCTCAGAAACTTTCTTCGATTC
This sequence comes from uncultured Spartobacteria bacterium, assembly GCA_903919125.1. GTDB lineage: Bacteria > Verrucomicrobiota > Verrucomicrobiia > Chthoniobacterales > Chthoniobacteraceae > Chth-196. The sequence continues at coordinate 27,011 of CAIXGS010000078.1, forward strand.
CGGCGCATCACGGAGAAGAAGCGGACGTGGTTTTCAGCATTTCCTCCCCTTTCTCCCTTTACCGAGGGCCCGCGAAAAAAGTGGTTACGTTCATGGTGACCGAACTGGGCTTAGATCAAAGTAGCCTCACGCCAGACAGCCAGAATATAGCCGCCTTTTCAGAAGGGCGCAACTGGGTGGTTACGCCATCCCATTGGTCAAAGAAGAAGCTCGAGCTTGGAGGGATCGCCCCCGATCGAATCAAAGTAATTCCTCATGGCGTAGACCGGCAGATTTTCCGTTCACCCACGCCGCAGGAGCGAGAAATGGGCCGCAGCCAACTAGGCCTCGCCCCGGATGACTTTGCATTCCTCAACGTGGGAGGTGCTTTCTGGAACAAGGGGGGCGACTTGCTACTGCGCGCCTTCGCGGAGGTGCGAAAGAAGCACCGCAACGCCAAATTAGTGATCAAGGACAACCGGGGACTGTACGGACGTACCGCGGATCAGCTGGTCTCTTCGGTTCAGGAGTCTCATCCCGGATTGCTGACCCCTGATGTTCTTCAGGGCGTCGTTGTATTGCCAACCGCGCTCACCATGGAACAGCTGCGTTTGCTTTACGGCGCATCGGATCTCTACGTGTCGCCCTACCGCGCAGAGGGCTTCAATTTACCCGTGTTGGAATCCATGGCTTGCGGCCTGAAAGTCATCGTTACCGAAGGCGGTGCAACCGATGACTTTTTCTTCCCAGAGGTTTGTACTTCAGTGAAGAGCACATTCACGGATCACACCAAAACAGCGCTGAATACCAAAGGCGACTTTCTTGAACCCGATTTAGAAGATTTAACAAATAAAATGATGGCTGCAGTTGAAGCGGGAAATCCCTCTCAAAACGCCATCTCACCGGCACTAGACGCCTTCCTGAACACTTTGTCTTGGGAAGCCGCGACAGACAAACTCCATACCTTTCTTTTCGATTCACTCCCCGAAGAATATTCCATTCTGCCGGCAGAGCAGCCTCGCGCCGACCGTTCTCTTCATATTTATTGCGACGGTGGATTTGGCAATCGCTTCAACGGATTGGTGAGCGGTTTAATTCTCGCAGAAGCCGCAGGCCTCAAACCAATCATCGTTTGGCCCATCAATAATTGGTGCAGCGCCAAATTCTCAGACATTTTTGAAAATACTGAGTTCGAGGTGATTGAACGGGAGTTGCTGGAATACGCCCCAGACAAAGAGAAGTTCCATTTCTTTATGACGGAGGATCACCTCAAACTTGGGGTGCCATTTCATTCGCCACTTGCGGTATCAACCCTCGACGATGCCGTACATTTTCTGAAATCTGATTCGCGGGATGCCTATTATCACAGCCCACTCATTCCTGGTTATCTCGATTGGGCGCGAGTAAAACCCTACATTCAGAAATTGCGAATCCAACCAGCGATTACAGGCCGTGCCGACGCTTTTATTCGTGAAAAACGCCTGCCCGAACCCTTTTTTGGAATTCAAATTCGCAAGACGGATTTTGGAGCCAACGGTGCGGATGACAAACAATTGTTCGAATTGATATCAAAGGGGAAAGACAAAACCTTCTTTGTGTGTTCCGATGACAAGACGGTTGAACAAAAGTTTGGCCAACTCAAAAATGTAGCGATTTATGAGAAAGGCGCTTATGTGGAAAAGCGAATCAGCGGAGACTGGACAGACTTAACAGCAGACCATAGTGGGCGCATATACCCCTGCAACGTGCACCGAAGCGCCGAGAGCGTGATTGAGGCTGTGATAGATCTTTTAATCTTGTCTCGCTCCAAAGTCGTTAAAACCTCGAATAGCACCTTCTTGAACACGGCATTACTACTGCAAGCGGCTAGGGAATAAACTGCCCCACCGCCTCAGCCGCGGAAGTGATGATTAGAGTGTTTAAGCCTTCTTCACAAAGCAGGCTTTTAATCCTATCGCGCTTCCCTCGATCTTGCAGGATATCTCGTGATCGCCTTCCACTAGACGAATGCTTTTGACCTTAGTGCCGCCTTTAATGACTTGAGTGGAGCCTTTAAGTTTGAGGTCTTTAAGCAGCGTCACGGAGTCGCCGTCTGAAAGCACATTGCCGTTAGCATCTTTCACAACGCGTTCAGAGGCACCTTCGAATACAGGCTCCGAAGTGGGCTCCCATTCGTGGCCGCAGGTGACACACTCCAAGCGTTCCGAGTGTTTCAGCACTTCGTTCATCGAACACATTGGGCAGGTTATTTCGTTCATAAATTGAACTTTAACCGCGAGTGCAATTAAACCTCAATGTTCCTTTTTCTCCGACACTTAACCCCTCCGCTTAAGCCAAATCCAGCCGCCACCTGCTGCTGCTACCAAACAAAAACAAACGCTGGTAAAGGTAAACCAAGGTGCCGATTTAGGCGTATCAATGTCGCACTGATGTAGGATCACACGACTGCCATCGCCACGATCGGGTCCGAGAACACGGATCGTATTAAGGGCACCCGGCGTGAGGCTCAGCACCGTCAAGGTTACCTTTCCCGTCGCATCGCGACGCCCTTTTATCGCACTTCTCGGGCCCCAATCGATACGCAGCGAACCGTCTGCAGAGCGTTCCAAAGAACGGAAATGCACAAGAAGTTGCTCAGGCGCGATCGCTGCGGCGAGCGGGAAGATGAGCGTGGCCCGATCCGATTTCACCCCTGTCATCGTCAATCCGTTAAGCAAGGCGCCTTGGGCAAAAGCCTGTGTCATCGTGTGGATAGTGGCGGGATCCAGCTCTGTAATTTGAGAACGGGTGGCCGAGACCGAGGCAATGAGGGACTGCTGAGGCGCAACGTCAGATGCAAACGACGTCGGAGCGGACGACGAAGCCGGCGGGGCGGCCTCAACAGCGGCGATCGTTGCAGGACTTTCGAGCGGAACGAGACGCGGAAGTGGCGCGACTTCGAGAGCCAAAACGTGCTCACCATCAGGACCGCGAATTTTGAGGGGTCCAAGGGTCGCCGGAGCAGGCTGGGCGGTTAGGAATAGGGAAACGCGCGCGGATTCTCCCGGCGCAAGTTGCAAATTAGCCTGCGTGCTCAACGGTGCGCTGCCCACACGAAGCGAACATCCCACAGGGCATTGCAGCGCCCAAGAACCCGCTTGCCCCCCCTCATTTCTGAGCAAGACGCTGGGGGCTGGGTCCGAGGACATTTGAGAAAGACGCAGCGGCGCTTGATTCATATCCACCCCGCCTAACGACGGGCCCAGAGCTGCCGCCTCCCAAAGCAGCACCTTCGTTTCGTGTTCACCTCCCCCCGAAAGAGTCAACACGCCAGAGTAACTACCCGAAATTCGAGTCATCGAGCGCAAGGGAATCGCGACTTGCTGATGCGGCGCAAGACGGACTTCCGCGGGATGTTCCAAGGGTGGCTTAGATGTCAACGTGACGGTTTGTGTATCGTCGCCTTCGTTAGATAATTGGAGTTGGCACATGCGCGTTTGAGACTCGATGGCGCGTAATTTAAGAGGGTCAGGACCCGCCTGAATCCAGTCCCGCACCTCTGCCGTCAACGTCACAGTTTTCGAAGAATCTCCTTCGAATCGCAATTCCCCAACCGATTTACCGGCCAAGATGGGAGTCAATTCAACCGACAATGTTCGCTTTTGACCCGGAGCCAATTGCTCCGATGACTCGGGGTTGGTCAGCGTCCACGGGGGTGTCACATTAACGGAGCCGACAGCCGGCAAATCACCCGCGTTGTGGACTTCCAACGTAAGGGTCTTGCGCTCACCCACACGTACGGTGCCGAAGTCCAACTGGGCAGCAACCTCGAGTTTAGGGCCGCGGTCCACAATCTTGATTTGCACCACGGCTTCACCTGAAACACCTTTGGAATTCGCAGCCACAAAGGAAAAAGAGTCCGTCGAAAGAGCCAAATTCAAGGGTGGCGTGTATTCTACCTGCGCGCCATCTCCCTGCGCTGAAAGAAGGCGCACCGAGCCGTGCTTGGGGGATGCACGGAGAAGAAAGGTCACCACTCCCAACTGGCTTCCCACGACTTTTAGAGGAATGCGTACGGCCTCACGACCGATCACAGTGTAAACGAGCGGCACAGGGATGGGGAGAGAGCCGGATTCTGCTTTGGAAAAATTCCCAAACGGAGCCGCGCTACCCCTCTCCGAGAAGGCTAGTAGAACGAAAACTGCGCAAAAAAACGCCCAAAAGAGAATGCGCAAGTTTGGAGAAAAACGCTCCGCAACTGCTCTCGAAGCTACCCCCGTTCCTCCCAACTTAGAAATGCGATTCAAAAGCAAAGCCCGCAAAAGGTTTAATATTTTGAATGGATAGGCCCTTGGATAAACTTCGCGCATACGGCCACTGACATCGTGGCACATATAATGACGGGAGACGAATCTTTATAAAATAAAACGCCTGCATTGTTCCTCTGCTTCTGAGTTCGTGGTCTCACCGTCGGCTTCGTTTACGCCAAAACAATCAATTGGCGGTTCTCGCGCAGGAAGACCGTGGGGCAGCCACAAACAGTCCACGCAACTTGCGGCTTAAATAGATCACACCTCTACCAAATTACGGAGGCATTTGTCATGTCAGCATTTCAGTGGCGCAGTGGCGTTCGGAGAGTGTAGAGCCCTGCTGTTCTCACTTCGTGGGGTTCATTCGACCGCGTATCATAACGGGATTAGGCTTGACCACTCGCGGGATTGCCAAGGAAATGCAAGTTCCTTACGTTTGGTTATATGAATAGGCTCATCGCGAAAGTTTTTGCTTCAATCATCGGTTTGATCCACCTCTTAACACTCGGGAGTCTCGGCGTTACATGGATCGCTTTCTTTGGGGAGAACGGGAATTCTGTGAGGGAATCCATGCATCAAAATAACGTCCCACCCGAGGTTGTGGGCTTCATCCTTTTCGCGTTAGCAGTCGCCTACGTGCTCGTCGTGGGTTTTGTTTCCACAGTAATATCGGTGAACGAAAACCTTGAACGTCTACACGATAAACTGGAAAAACTTCAAAAATCTCCAGCGTAAAAAGTCCTAAGCCTGAGCGCTAATTTGCCATAATCAAAGTCTTGGCAAAAAAGTTAGACCGCTGAAAGACTTGCAACTGATTAGACAACACGTTCAAGAATGGCAGCGATCTGTTTTCGATGGATACCCATGTGGATTCCTGCGAGAAGGTGCCAAGACATTGCGTTCATGGGGCCAAACCATGGATGCGCAAATTTTAGTTCGGTGGCCAGATTGGGATTCTCATGGATAACCTGCAGAAATTCGGAGCAGGACTGATTGTATTCCGACAAAACAGAAGACGTGGCATTCGGCGAGGGTTTCACTGCAGCGGTGCTGGCAACACCAGGTGGCACAATGTTTTTGGTGAGGTTGCGGATGATATTAGAGAAAGCGTTATTGGTAATCCTAAGGTGGTCTAGGGTCATCCAAACTGACCAATCGCGTGAACTGTCTTCTAGCCCGCGCAGCCGAGGAATGAGAATGCGATGGCTGGCGGATGTCAGCGAGCATTGGTCAACCAGAGTCCCGATCTGACCTTGTTCACGGAGGAACGTATCGGTGACAGAGTTACGGCTATAGGACCAGCGGGAGAAGGTGAATAACAGGCGGGCAATCCAAAGTTCAGGTGCAGGAAGACCTGCGCCGGGTGGGGCGAGGATGGGAGAAGTGGATAATGGACTTGGCATGCTTCGAAATTACATCCCCAGAACGCTTGCGTTTTACAAGTAATCATACTTGTGTTTCGGAAGTATCTTCTTTTTAGGGTGATAGTGGCGTTACTACCTATGATTTCAGCAGAGGTGGCGCGCGAAGCGGAGCCAGTTAGGTGGGTTCGGCCAAGATATCCAACAGGCGTTGTGTCTGTGCTTTTAGATTCGATGCAGTACCGCGAAGTGTCTGTCCCCTGCTTTCTGCTGTCTTCTAGCCCGCGCAGCCGGGGAATGAGAATGCGATGGCTGGAGGATGTCAGCGAGCATTGGTCAACCAGAGTCCCGATCTGACCTTGCTCACGGAGGAACGTATCGGTGACAGAGTTACGGTTATAGGACCAGCGGGAGAAGGTGAATAACAGGCGGGCAATCCAAAGTTCAGGTGCAGGAAGACCTGCGCCGGGTGGGGCGAGGATGGGAGAAGTGGATAGTGGACTTGGCATGCTTCGAAATTACATCCCCAGAACGCTTTCGTTTTACAAGTAATCATACTTGTGTTTCGGAAGTATCTTCTTTTTAACGTGATAGTGGCGTTACTGCCTATGATTTCAGCTTGCTTCCGATGAAAAACGTAGATACCAACACAACCGTCTTACTTTGAGCGATGAACAATCAACAGAATCAGGTTTCCTCCCCGCTCGTCGTATCACCTCAAGAAATGCGGGTGCTGCGCTTAGAGAGCTCAAAGCGAGCTGCCGCCACGATGACCAGAGCCGAGATTCTTGCCCAGATGAGGCGAAACGGTTCAATCGTGAGTCCCAATCCTTGGTATCGTGGGCACAAAAAAACGACTGGCTCTGGAGCCTAGAAGAGTTTCAAGAGAAGAGGTTCAAGAAGAGATCGACCATCACGACTATAAGTGCGTGGATGGCGGCTCGGAACACAACGTTTTCTTATTCAGTGACCTTGGTGTCGTTTTTAAAATCACGAAACCATCGAGCTTTGGTCAACAGGGATCTCTTTGCGAATACGTGAACAATGTGCACTGGTCGAATGAGCTGTTGGGAGACGACATTCGGTTTGAAGGCGTCATTACCGGTGAAGAAGGCGTGTCTATCGTGACGTCTCAACCTTTCGTGTGCGGTGAACATCCCGAGCTTGATGAAATATCTCAATGGTTTCAAAATCAGGGTGATGAAAGGGTTGGATATAATCGGTGGGCTCACCCAACCACCGGCGTTGTAATCGCCGACACTCATTCCGGTAATTTTGTGAAACTCTATACCGGAACGCTGATCCCCATTGATCTGCAAATTTTGGAATCTGGACGTTTCGGGAAATAATCCGAGCTGCATCTGCTGCTATAACTTAATGCCAGTTTTGTATTCTTTTGCCACCGTAAGTTGATGGGAAAGCGCGTCGGAAAGTGTCTGTCCCCGGCGCGAGCCTCGGGCACAAACCTCATCAACGCATCCCTCGCGTCTCGAAAATCCTTTGGTCAGTATGCAAACAAGAAAAGGGCTTTGCCAGAGACGCTGTCCCCCGCCGCCTTCCTTTGCCTGGGCGGGATTCTTTCCCTTCTGGGAAAAAAGGAGCCGTTACGACCACCAACTTTATCCGCAATGAAACCGATTTATACGCCGGAACAGGTCTCCCACATTATTCGCTACGCATGGGAGGATCGCACCACCTTCGAGGAAATCGAGAAACGCACCGGCCTCTCCGAAAAGCAAGTCATCGATGTGATGCGTCGTGAGCTGAAGCCTTCCAGTTTCCGAATGTGGCGCAAGCGTGTTTGCGGGCGGGTCACCAAACACCGCAGGTTACTGGAACAGCATTTGAGGGGGCCACTCGGCGACGAATGAACGATCCGAGAGCTTCAGTTTGACGGAAATGGCGCCCCCCGACGCAACCCGACGAGTGTCTGTCCCCTGCGTCTTCACTCAACGGATTCGATGTCGATTATTTTTTGTACAGCGAGGAGACGGATATTTGCCTGCGCGCGAGGGAACTTGGCTTTGAGATAGGCTGCATCGAGGAGGTTTCCATTAGGCATGCTGGGGGCCACAGCGAGGCAGGAAGCGATCCCTTCGACGTGGCATGCAGGAAGGCTCGAGGATTGCTACTTTTTAAATAAAAGCATTATTCACATTCCGACTGCGTGTGTGCTGCTAAACGCGACATCCGGCGTGCATTTCCAAAAATGATCCTAAATCGAGTAATAGCGATGCTGAGACCGAAGGATTCAGCGGCGTGGAGAAAATATAGAACCTATCGTGGAGTCTTTGAAACCACTGCACTCTGGCTTGAGAAGAGAAATCAGACAGAATGAGTCCACAAGTAGTTTTCCTCTTCTTCCACTACGGAAAAATTCCGGGTTACTTAAGCCACTCCATAGAGCATGTGCGCACTTTCAATCCGGATGCGGAAATTCATCTTATTACCGATGGAATTAAAGATGCATCAAGGCTGGATATCTTTAATATCCGAAAGTTCCGAATTGAAGAGTTTCAATCGGAGGCTTTGCAACAATTCAAAAAGGCCTACCGTCATATATCATGTTTCGATGAGAAGTTTGAACGGTTCGTTTTGGAGCGGTGGTTCGTAACGGAAACCATTAGAAAATCCAATCCAAACCCCATCTATGTCATGCTGGACAGCGATGTCGCAGTCTTCGGCGATGCTAGCGCACTTCTGGGGAAACTCCCGGATTGCCCGATCTGCATGGGGGGGGACAACCCCCATTTTACTTTCATCAGGAAAAGCATCTCTGATTTTTTAGCATTCATTACCGGAGTCTACAATGATCCAGAAAAGCTCGAAGCATCCAGAGAGCTGCACTTACGCCACAAGAGTGGAGATACGATATATAATCTTGGAGAAATGGAGTTCCTCGATTTATATATGAAACAATCGAGTAACATGCAAAATTATGAGCGACAGACGCCGGATGGGTACGTTGACTCGAATATCCACAGGACGGAAGGATTTGATTCCCTTAAGCTGCGCCGCCGTCACAGGAAAATTGTGGTCTGGAGGCAAGAAAATGGCGTTAATATTCCTTATTTAAAAAAAGGGGATGATTTAGTGAGGGCGTTCCTCTTGCACTTTCAGGGGCCAGGAAAGAGAGTGTTTTATAGATTTAACGGTGGTGGTTTATTCAATTCAAAAGCCGGTCTATTCCTTCTAAATCAAATCTTCCAAAGCAAGACAATCGCCAACGTCCTGTAGGGCAAATGACGCGTCACCAATACATGTCAAGGGAGCCCAGAAACACACAATGGAGATCGAATTCTAGTCTTTAGAGCAAATACGTCAACGCACGCGACAAACCGAGGGCCGCTGGCAGGCTTAGTCTGAAATGTCAGGCACGCGTATGTATGACATTTCTTGATTCAGTGGGTGACGGGGTTTTGAAAAAGTGACAGGGTTGCGCTCCATGCGTGTACCGGTGCAGCGGGCGTGCGGCGGGAGCAACTGCATTGAGGCTATTCCTGCCACAGTAGATCTCGTAACGACGCATCAGTTTTAAAGAAGTTTCATTTTCCCACTCGCCCAGAACAAAGTTCCTGTCCACCACCCTAAAAACACAATGGCAATGTGCGAGATGTACCCCGGCCTCAGACTTGAATCTCGCGCACCTCCCCCCCCCTTGCGGCGGTTGCGAGTACACAAAAGGTTTGACGACAGTGTTTTCCGGCTGCTTCTCACATCGTATTAGCCATGTTACCGATACCGTTAAAATACCACCGCCGCAATTTCAAGCGGTTAATAAAGCTGCTGCTTGCAAGTCCACGAAATTTCATCTGGTTCATGGGCTGCTTAAGACGTTGGCAGCAAGCTGCGGCTCCGAGCTGGAAAGCGTTTGGTGCTTAACTCAACATTTGCACGGAAGACCGTCACGCCAGCGCGGGAACCGCCCGCGGGCACTACTTTCTCCAAGATCTTTGGGCAGCGCAGCATGTTCACCAGTTCGCTGCGGAACATCATGTCGATATCGGCAGTTCGGTGGAGGGCTTCGTCGCCCATGTCGCTAGTTTCATGCCTGTAGAATACATAGACATAAGGCCCCTTGAATCTCATGTCCCCAACCTCAGCTTCCGCTCCGGAAGCATCCTCAATCTACCTCATGCAAGTCATTCTGTAAAAAGCTTGAGCTGTCTACACGTCATTGAACACATCGGTCTTGGGCGCTATGGTGATCCTATAAACCCAGACGGGTGGATTATCGGGCTTGAGGAGTTGCAGCGAGTCCTCGCGCCAGGCGGCCAATTACTTCTGAGCACGCCCTGTGGAGTTCCGTGCGTCCAATTTAATGCGCACCGCGTTTTTACCCCCGAGCATATTATCAGAAAACTCAACCAACTTAAGCTCGAGGAGTTTTCACTCATCGAGGACGACAATGCCCGCCGATGGCTCCCCAACTGCCCTACTTCCCGCTCCGAAACTTTGAGCTTCGGTTGTGGCCTCTTTCGTTTTTCGAGGCCCTATTGAATCCCGCCAATGACCTTTGAGCGCCAGCGCCCCAGTCAGTGTCCATTTCCCGCTTGGGTTGCGCGAATGTTTGCCCCAGCAGGTACTGAGGAGTGCCGTCTCTCTCGAATTGATTATCCCACCTTTCGCTTCAATTTCCGCGCGCTGGCGGCATGTTGAATCTTCTCATGTAACTCTGACCACATAGATGGCCGAATCAACCTCCCGAAGTCATACCCTGTTTTCGCATGCCTCCACCGCCGATTATCCTTATCCACCGCGGAGACAGTTTTTATCTGGCCCATGCAATCGCGCAGGCGAGAAGTTCCAACCCTGATAGCCGACTCATTCTTCTAGGGGACAGCAGCAACAGCTTTTATCTCGGTGTGGAGCACTACCGGTATGAGGATTATTTTGATCGGGCCCAAGAATTCGCGAAGCTTTTCACCTTTGAATTCTTCCCAAGTTACCAATACCCATGGATTCTTTTTTGCCACCAAAAGTATTTTGCCTTATTAGATTTCATTCGGACATTCGGGATTGAAAGATTCCTTCTGATCGATTCGGATGTGATGATCTACGAGCGGATTACGCCCTATTTTGAGCATTACGCAGCGTATCAAATGACGCTCAGTCAAGCTTCTGCAGCATATTCAGCCCAAGCTGCTTTTGCTGTTGTTAATGACGCATCGGTCATTTCGGACCTTTGCCGTATTTACGATGAACTCTTTCGGGCTAGTCCTGAAACTCTGGAAACCCGCTTCGGCACACGTTACTTTACCGAAATGCTTGGACTTGCACTCCTCATGAAGGAGCCACTTGCCCGGGTTAAAAACACATACGGGGAAGACGATAAATTTGTTGTGTGCCACAACCTGATAGAAGACGATCGATTTGTGAAAAATGGAGAATATTCGCGGATTTTCTGGCAGGGAACCATCCCGATGTTCTGCCGGCTAAACACTGAATCTTTCGTTAAGAGCCCGATTATCCACTTCCATGGCCACGCCAAAAGACAGATGGGCCGAAACCTCAAGCTTAACGGATACAAAGAGAGACTCCAACACGCGCTCAACAAAACAATGAGCGCAGCAGCTAAATATCCCATGCGTGCGGCCAACATGATCGCGGGGCGATCCATCTTCCCCGGCCTATGAGCCGAGCCCTTACGTTTCTCTTTTACCACTATGGCACGATCCCACGGTATTTGCGAAACGCAGTCGAGCAAGTGAGGATCTTCAACCCAGAAGCGGAGATCAGGGTTATTACAGACGAAGTGCGAGACATCTCTATGCTGAAGCCGTTCGACATCCGGCACAGCGAGATGTCTGCCTTCCCATCGGAAGATCTGGAGACTTTCCGCCGCACCTACAGGCACATTTCCTGTTTTAAAGAACGCTACGAGCGTTTCGTTTTAGACCGATGGTTTGTCACAGAGAGTATTCGCCGTTCATCGCCAAGCCGGACTTACATCATGCAGGACAGCGATGTCGCGGTCTTTGGGGATGCGTCAAGGTTACTTCCTGACCTGCCGGATTGCCCGATCGCATTGAGCAGCAATAATCCACACTTTACCTTCGTACGCGGAGACATAACGGGGTTCCTTCGCTTCATATTGGATTTTTATGCTGACGAGGCACGCGTTGCAGACAGCTTGAAGCGCCATGAAGGGGCCCGGAATTCTGCTCAGATCTACAATTTAGGGGAGATGCAATTTCTCTATGAATTCATGCGGGTTTCGTCTGATATGCAGAGGTTTCCGACCGACACGCCCGCTGGTTATGTGGACGTCAATCTCCACATTCCTGAAGGCTTTGATTTTATGCAATTGCGAAGGCGCTCGCGCAAAAAAGTGCGTTGGACAGATGAAAATGGGAGGATCGTTCCCTACTTTCTTAAAGATGCAGCCCCAGTTCGCGCCTTCCTCGTGCATTTTCAAGGCCCCGGCAAAAGAGTTTTCTTCCGCTTCAACGGCTCCAGTTTCGCAACCAACCCCATGCGTTTGGCGGTCCTTAACACGATTTTCCAAAACAGCTTTTGGGCTAATTTTACCTAATCTATGTGCGGAATAGCTGGCTTTGTTTCCCGAGAACCCTTGGGGCCCGAGGCTCCTAGTCTCGGCGCGCAGTTGTTACGTGGCATGGTACATCGAGGCCCCGACGGGGAGGGCCGTTTTGCCAGCGATCATATCTGGCTGGGTATGCGGAGGTTGAGCATCATTGACTTGGGTGGAGGATGGCAACCTCTTTACAATGAGAATCGTTCGATTGTTCTAGTCGCGAACGGCGAAATCTACAATTACGTCGAGTTGCGGGAAAATTTAAAGTCTCGAGGGCACAGGTTTCAGACGGGCAGCGATTGCGAGACGATCGCGCACCTTTATGAGGAGTACGGCGAAAATTGCGTCGATCACATCCGCGGTATGTTTGCTTTCGCCCTTTGGGACAATCCGCGTGGAAGACTCATTTTGGCCCGAGATCGTATGGGCGAAAAGCCTCTTTACCTGCACGAAAAAGAGGGACGCCTCCACTTCGCCTCCGAACTGCGGCCATTGATTACCAGTGGCGTCACTCCTTTTGCGATCGACCCGCCATCCGTTGATCTGCATCTCCACTTTGGGTACGTCCCCGAACCACGCACCATGGTGAAGGATGTCACCAAGCTTCCGGCTGGATGCACCATGACGATCGATATTGCGGGGTGGCGCACAGTGACCAAGCGTTATTGGAGCATGAATGACGCCCCTGCATTGGCTGGCGACCCAGTTGAACTTGTCCACGAGCAGCTGCAGGAGATCGGCAAACTGATCACGCGGTCCGATGTCCCAGTCGGCGTCGCACTGAGCGGAGGATTAGATTCCAGCTTAGTCGCGGCTCTGGCCGCGCGGCATTCGCCGCAAACATTGCAAACCTTCACAGTAGGTTACGAGGGTTCTGTCGATTCTGATGAAAGAATTGATGCCCAACGCTTTGCCTCGCACCTCGGCATGCCTTGGCAAGAAGTGGTCCTTTCCACGTCCGAAGTCGTCGACGGCTTTCCCTCATTAGTCGAACGCACCGATGACCCGATCGCCGATATTGCCGGGTACGGCTATTATACCGTCATGAGAACTGCACGGGAACATGGTGTTCCTGTGATGCTCCAAGGGCAAGGCGGAGATGAATTATTCTGGGGTTACCCTTGGGTCCGTGAGGCGGCAGCCCGCTCACATCTGAAGGCGCTGGCACGCAGGCACGGTTGGAAGGCTTTTCCTGATTATTGGCTGGCTGAGCTCCCGCCAACGCTCTCCGTACGCGACGTTCGGCGCTGGCTCAAAAAAATGTGCGGAATCTCTCCCGCAGTGTCTAAAATAAGGAACGATCTTGACACGCCCGGCGACGAGTTGGTCTTTTACAATTTAAACAACGAATTTGTGGCTGCTGACGCGCTCACCACTCGGGTTTACGCGAAAGAGTATTTAGACTCCCTGCCCTCCCGACACGCTAACACCTGCTTCAACGGGGCAAAGTACTGGGACGACATTGACGTCGCTTTGACTTCGCTTATTTGCGACACCTACCTCCTGGAAAATGGTCTCGCCCAAGGAGACCGGCTCAGCATGGCGTCGTCCGTCGAATTGAGGCTGCCACTCGTCGATTATCGTCTAGTGGAAACCGTCGTGGGCCTGCGCAAGACGCGAGCCGATCATGCCGATCCGCCAAAAAATCTTCTTCGCAAGGTAGCCACGGACATTCTGCCTGATTGGGTTATGAATCGGAAAAAGCGCGGATTCTCGCCACCAGTGGACCAATGGCTCACCGGCATCCACCAAAAATACAGCACTGACTTGCTTGATGGCTTCTTAGTGCGAGAAGGGCTTTTACACAGGGAGACGTTGTCCCAACTCGCAAAGAGTCCGCCGTCGCGTGGTCCTCTAAGAAATGTCTGGTTCTCCCTTGTTGTCCTTGAAGCATGGTGCCGTTCCATGAAGAAACTCTCATTCAGCTCCGTTTAAAATGAGCGTGCAATCCTGCGCCCCAGTTCTGCTGACGGTCTTTAACCGACCGCGCGAGACGCTACAGCTTATGACTCGGCTGAAGCAAGTTCGGCCAAGAAAGATCTTCATTGCAGCGGACGGCCCGCGGAGCGGACGCGTTGAGGACCACGCTTTGTGCGAGGAGGTGCGCAGCCTTGTCACCGAGCAGATCGACTGGCCGGCGGAGGTCTTCACGGATTTTTCTCCTCACAACCTCGGGCTCCGGCGCAGAATGGCCTCAGCCATTACGTGGGCATTGGAGTTGGATGATCGTGTCATCGTCCTCGAGGATGATTGCATTCCTGATCCATCCTTTTTTCGATTCTGCACGGAGTTGCTCGACTATTATGAGGGTGACCGCAGCGTGGGAGTAATCACTGGCGACAATTTCCAACCGACAGGCTTCCGATGTGAGGCTAGCTACTATTTCTCCCGCTACCCGCACTGCTGGGGTTGGGCCACATGGCGACGCGCATGGGAGTTTTACGACGATGGAATGTCCGATTGGCCAGACACCAGAGAAACAAATTGGCTTGAAACACTGTTTCGAAATCCTCTGGAAGCTCTCTATTGGGAAAACATTTTTAACGAAACGCACGAGGGCAAAATCCAATCGTGGGCCTATCGCTGGACCTACACCTGCTGGCGGCGCGGCATGTTGACGGCTACCCCTGCCGTAAATTTAGTGACCAACATCGGAACAGGTCCCACCGCGACGAACACCCGTGATGTGGAAGAAAACAAGCATGGGCAAGCCGCACAGGATCTCGGATTCCCTTTGCGTCATCCGGCGGCTGTGACACGCCATCACGACGCTGATGCCTACGCCCAGCGTCATGCTTTTGGGGCTGCCAAGGATCGTTCGTTCGCTGGTCGATTCAAAAGACTTTGCGAGAAAATCAAAAACACTCTAAAACTCTGAAAACGACGCTTCTGCTCTTGAACATCGTCCACCGCCACAAACAGCGGAGTCGGCTGGTCAGGAGATTAACTTCTCGTCAACGCGCGCCCAAGAAAAAGGCAACATGAGATATCGCCCCCAAACACCCAAAGACCAAGATTACCCAGGGTGCCCCCAGCGGAGCCAAAATTGGTGCCTGTTATTTTAATAACTTCACACAACGTTACACTAAGTTTTTAAAAAAACTAAAAAAACATCACCTTTTTAATCTTTAAAACCCTCAATGCACTATACACTCTCGCAGAGAATCAAAAAAGCAAAGAGACGACTCACAAACATCTTTTCTCTCAACCCGAAAAGCGTACACAATGCTGAGCAGGTTGAAGCCGCTGAGCACACGTTTTACGAAGAATATCTCCGCGAAGGTATGACTGTTTTCGATGTAGGCAGCAACATTGGAACGACGGCAGCTTACTTTGGAAACAAAGTCTCCGCTAGTGGGGCCGTTCATTGTTTTGAACCTGGGGAATTTGCATTCAGACAACTAAAATTGAAATCGGAACAACAAATTCATCCTAACCTTGTACTCAACAACGTAGCGGTGGGTGCTTGCGCAGGAATTTCTAAATTTCATATTTACCCTGAGAGTCATTCATCTTGGAACTCTGTAGAACGCCGCCCGTTAGAGAATTACGGAATTGATATACAACCTGATAAAATTATTGAAGTTCCAATGCTCACGCTCGATGACTACTGCCAGAGAACGAAGGTTAATTTCATCAACTTGCTTAAACTTGACTCAGAAGGATTTGAGTTACAGGGCCTTCAAGGTGCCCGTAAACTTCTGGAAGAGCAGCGCATCGGAGCATGCGTTCTTGAGTTTGGCCAAACCACTTTCGATCAAGGCAATTCGCCACGAGAACTACTCCTCTACCTGAAGTCCGTCGGCTATGATCTCCATAACCTTATTGCTGGTGACCCAGTTTTTCCGGGAGGTAAGTTTGCTAAGACGGCACAATTTGCGATGCTGATAGCGCGCCCAAGCCAGAAAATACGAGAGAATCAATGATTGAACTCAGTTACCATGGAGGGCTGGGGAACACGCTTTTCCAATATTGTTTTTCGAGGATCCTTCACGAACGCACTGGGCTTACAGTTGCGGTTCGGCCCTCCACTTACATCCAGCATCTTACTAATAATCAAATCAATAGGAATCACCTAGGAATCCAAGGATTTCCTCAAACATTTCAGCCTCTGGACGGGCGCAAGTTGATTGGTTATCCAGCGGTATATTTACCTCACCACAACACCCCAGAGAGTATTAACCCAGATTACGAGGAAGCAATAAACCTTGATTCAGCATGCTCTCAAATCCTTCATACGGGCTGCATTTTAGCTGGTTTTTTTCAGCGATATGAATACTACCGCCCGTGGAAGCTCGATATTCGAAAATGGCTTGCTACTGACATTAATGCAACCCGTTTTCCAGGAGATAAAGACGTTGTGGTCTATGTGCAATCTTACTTTAATATTGGACCATCTTTTTTTACTCAGTCGCTAAAAGAGCTTTCATTTGATAAACTCTTTGTCCTAGTGAATGATCTCGAAAGATCGCAACCGTTTCTTAAGGCAATGGAACGCTTTAAGCCGCTTCTCATTCACAGCACAAATCCTCTTGAAGACTTCGAGTTTTTACGTCGAGCACGGATAGCCATCGTAGCTCCAAGCAGTTTCTCGTGGTGGGCTTGCTGGCTATCATCTGCAGAACGCATAATCACCGCGAGGCCAGACGAGGGATTTGGGGCAGAGGGGCATCTTGTTTCAGATCTTGTGATCTCAGACGAGAGCCGATACGAGTATAAATTCTATGATACTAAATCTGGCATTAAAAAAGTGAAACACCTCATTCGACGACTGCTTCAAAGACGACAGAAAAGTTTTCATCGCAAGTTTCTATATGGCGAAAAAATACCCGTTGTAGAACAGGTCCTAAGTTTGACAAAGAGAATGCCTTTCATATCTAGCATTAAGACTTTCGTAGAAACCGGGACAAACGAGGGTGAAACAATAGAGATGGCGGCCGCCCACTTTCCTTCATGTTACACAATCGAATTGAGTAAGGAATTGCATGAGCAGGCAGCTAAACGACTGGCTCACACGCACATTCAATTTGAACTTGGAGATTCTAGTGAGGTTCTGGCTCGGTTGACTATGGAGCTGAAAGAGCCTGCCGTATTTTACCTTGATGCTCATTTTTCCGGTGGAAAAACAGCTCAAGGAGCTGAAGACGTTCCGCTTCTCAATGAAATAGCCATATTGGGGAACCGGCCATTTCTCGATCTAATCATTGTGGATGATGCCAGCCTTTTCGGTTATTCGAAGGTTGACGGGCTCAACGAAGACTGGAGCAAAATAAAGCCTGAAACGGTAATAGCAGCATTCGGCAAGGAAGGAGCGCGTCACCTTGTTGAAAATGATCGTATGATTCTTTGGCGAGAAAGTTTAATGGAGGCCGCTATATGAGGTGGCTTGAAAACCTTCGCTCCCAATTAATTCGGAAGCGTCCGCCTAGGAGTCTATCCAAGGCACTAGAGGAACGGTTCACGATGGGCGGAGTCGCAAGTATTGTTTACGCCTACGATGACTCTTCCCAGAGAAAAAATCTTTATTATACTCAGGAAGAGGTTGATGAATACATCAACAAGGCATTACAGGGCAAAGAGACAGAATATGGGTCTATGGACGGCTTCATACGGGATGCTATAGCCGCCTTTCCAATAAAAGGGTTAGAGGTAGCCATCATTGGTTCAGAAAAGCCTCGGTATGAAGCGCTCTGCCTTGCGAATGGTGCCCGGCCAGTCACTATAGAATACTCCATGATTCCGACAAATGATGCTCGATTGGAGATAACTACGCCTGCAAGGGTGTTCGGAAGCGGTCGCAAGTTTGACGCAGCAATCTCTTTATCGACTTACGAACATTCGGGGCTGGGCCGCTACGGCGACCCTATTGATCCAGATGGTGATCTTACGGCGATGGCTCAACTCAAAACGATCGTAAAAGAAGGTGGTATAGTCTTCATCGCCGTGCCAGTAGGACAAGAAGCTGTTTTCTTTAACCTACATAGGATTTATGGTGCCAAACGATTGGCATTGCTTCATCAGGGATGGGAAGTCCTTGGAAGTTTCGGATTCAAAGAAAGCGACTTCGAAGAAATAGACGGCTCTACTCAAATTCATCAGCCAGTTTTTGTCATGCGAAACTCACCAACAAAATGACTGCCTCCTAATTAGGGCCGCCTCGTTCTTAACCCATTGTGGGAATACCGCGTGCGATTCTACGTGTCCTCACTTAAAAACATAGGTATCGCCTGCAATTGCTGAAGCATTGATGTCGCCATTTGGGCTGTCGCGGCAAGACCGGTACTCACGGGAATAAAACGGTAGCGGAAAGCTGCCATTCTCGGATCGGGTTCTTGAAAAAGAATATCCTCGGGCAAGCACTGCCATTTGTCACCTGGCATCAGGTCAATGGTCATACCGGCGAGACCAGAGGGGAGGAGCATGTTTGATCCGTGGATGCCAATCACAATACGAGAGTCGGAGTAAAGCCGTGCGGTGACCTTTTCTGATGCTTCGTCAAAACAGGCAACTCGGCAATCCGCAATCCATTTTGGAAAACTTCCGGCCACACCCAGTCCGGCCACGGCAAAGCGGGTTTCTGGAAACCTCCGGCGAATTTCTTGGAACAGTTTGATTATCTTTTTTTTCTGCCAAGCGAGTGCCCAGGATTGCAAGCCGGCCTTTCGCAGTTTCTTCGCAGTATAATGCGGCAACCAAAGGCGGTCCTCACGCCAAATGAAGGTTACGAGGTTTTCTCCTTTGGTAAAGTCGTGCGGCAAGATGCGGGTGTAATCTTGAATCCGGAACCTTGACGGGTGCGAAAACGCTTCGCTAAGCCAGATAGAGTCATAGTCTTCACAGAACGACTGGATCTGACTATCTAAAGAAATGTAGTACGCTTTCATCGCCTTCAGACCGAGTGGAACGGACCATATTTCCGCCATTCCTTTAGGAACGAGCCAGCGCAGAAAGGACGGAATTAGCACAACGAGCCCGCGTTCCGGGTTGTCTTCCAAGTGACGCGAAGCGTTGAGTAGCTTCAACAGGCAATGCCCGTACATCATGTCGAGACAATTAAGAATAATGACATTCCGCTCCGTGCGGAGGATCTCCCTTTTTACAACGATCTTGTCAGAAGACGGATGAATGAGGGAGTTAAAGAGGGGGCTTGAAAGCCATTCGACACCGAATGGACCGACCAACTGCTGGGTGTGTAAATCAACCTCGTAGGCCCAATGTGCGCTGTGACCGATGGGAAGGTCCCTAAATAATCGGGCCGCGCCTGTTTTGTCTTTGCGGATTGTTCCAACGTGGATGCCTTGCCAACAAAGGGCGTCGGCTTGGATTTTCTCGCCGTCCCCGAGGCAGACGACCGAGCACTCCTCAAGCGGCTTTATCTGAACCATGCCTTTCATGGCCGAGCGGTAGGCCGGAGGCAAAAAATGTTAAGCACCATATCGAAACCGTTGTAAGTCTTGATTTCCAGAAATGGCTTAGGGCTGAAAACGCTGGGCGCTGATACAAAGCACCGGAAACCTGCCTCTCTCAGAAGCAGTAGTAAGTCGGCCAAGGACTGCGGTTGATCAGCTTTGGAGTGATATTCAATGAACGCTTTGTCCACCATCCCAAGCTGGCCGTGGCAGCTGCGTAAAACCTCGAACTCGGCCCCCTCGATGTCGAGTTTCAAAAAATCGACAGGAGCATGGAGGAACTGTCCAAGAGGCACGGCAGAAACGCGGCAGGTGCCAGCTCCGGTCGCGGAAGTTACCTGCCCGCCATCAGCTCCTTCTCGATGGAAAGAAAGCTCAGTTTCGTGAGTCCAAAGCGCTTCCGCTCGGACCACCACATCGCCCAGTCCTTGAGCTGCCAGATTGCGGCGGAGTACATCCGCCACGGATGGGTCAGCTTCGAACGCTATGATGTGCGCGGCGGGAAAGCGTTTTTTGAAATAAAGGACGCTTAGTCCGATGTTGGCGCCGCCATCAATGATGCGCGGTTGCGCGCTTGTCGTTTGAAAAGCATAAATCTCCTGTTTGAAAATTTCCTCGTGCAAGAAGAAGTAAGACGAACTGTCCACGTACTCTAGTGGACGCCCGAATAATGTGGTCGTCCCCAAGGTGTATCGGGGCCGATTGCGGACCCTTTCCAACTCCCGCCGCGCTCGAAATGACGAAGGGGATAACATGAGCCTGACTGCATCGCGGAATTTCATACGGAAGGTTTACGCTACAACTTCGAGCGGCAAATCATATTTAGGTAAAGGGAAGTGTAGCGCGAAGCTTGGAGAGCGATAGAATACTCGCCTTCCACAATCTTACGGCATCGTTCCCCGTAGGCTGCCCACTTCTCCCTGTCATGCAATGCCTGATTGAGAGCATCGGCGCAGGCGTGGGGGGTGTTTGGCGTAAAAAGCCATCCTGTATGACCCGGTCGTACCATGTCTGGTATTCCGCCGATGTTGCTTGCAACCACTGGGGTTTCGCAAGCCATGCTCTCTAAAATGGTGTTGGGCAAATTATCGATCCTGCTGGGACAAACAAATAGATCGCAGGCAGAATAAAGCAACGCTTGGTGCTTTTCGTCTTTCACATAGCCGGCGGTGAATAACTCGACGGATTCCGGGACATTCATTCCCTTACAGTTTCCCCACAACACCACGCCTATATTGTTTCGACGCAAGATTTCAAGAGCCGCCATTAAGATATCCGCTCCCTTCCGGCGGTCGAAACTGGCAGCAGATAATCCAAGCCATACCTTCGTAGGATTAAGTCCGATTGCCGCTCTGGCCTGAAGCTTGGGGACGGGGTTAAAAACTTCGCAGGAAACCCCGTTGGGAATTACTGTGACATGGACGTCTTGGGCCTCATTGCGTTGCGCCTCCCGCGCGAGCCAATTGGACGGACTCACTAGGATTGTGCTTTTGCGTTTGGCAAAAAACTGTCGACGTGCAGCCAATCCTTCATGCGCTGGACGCCGATCTGCACCTTGAATTTCATCAGCCCCAGCCTCATCTTTCCAGCGGTAAGCCCATGGCGCCCACGGCCAGCAGTCGTGCATCGTCCAGGCGAGGTTAATACTGGGCGGAATTAGTGCGAGGTCTTCATGCTGGAGGGCGGAAGCGTGCAAATTATGCAGGTGCAAGACATCCGGTTGCTTTTCTTGCAGAGCGGAAAGAAGTAATTCCCTCTGCCGCTTGCGGCGGACAAGCTGCGCCCAGCCCTTGGAGAAATTCTTTATCAGCCTTTCGGAAAGTCGTGGGCCGCTTTTTTGCTCAAGGAAGGTTGTGGTCGGGAGGTGCTGCAAAGGATGAGACCGTCCCAAAACCCAGATCTCCGCTTGAATCTGCCCCGATGGGAGTGCTTGCGCCAAACGCTTCGCCGCCACGGCCGCTCCACCCTCGGGCTGATCGATCAAATGGACGACTCTTGGTCGCTGTGGTTCGCTCATTTGCAGGGTAATTCGGTGTTTTTTCGAAAGTGATGAGTTTTAAAAATTTGAATACGTAATTTCATGAGATTTCAAGATCACGCCTTTTGATATTTAAAACTTTTTATTTAAAATTTATTACACAATCGTGCGGGCGAGATCTTAGGGCTAGATTTATTTCATGCTCAAACTTGGATTCTGGATAATACCAGTCGTCATTCTGCTGCAACCGTTGTTCCCCAGAGGCACAGCTAAGCGTGATGCTTTCACCGCCAAGAGTTGCAAAAAAGTCGAAGAGCAAAGCGCACTCGAAAAAAGGATTTTCTAAAGTTGGCAAGCCGGGGACAAGTTGAATAGAAGTAGTTTTCTCGGTAAACAGGGCAAGGTGCGAACCCTGTCCATGTGGGGCGATCAGCACCGGCGCACCGGCCACCGCGGCCAACTGCTCTTTAAATGAGTATCCCTCAAGGCAGATTCTTTCTAAATCGGGCAAGAGGCGGCGTGAAATTTCAAAAATACGATTTTCGTTAACCAGTCGGCGGCGAGGCGCATCGCCACGAGAAATGAAAACAGGTTTTTTTTTCAAATGCATTCCAAGCAAGGCGTTGTGTCTTAGGCTTAAGTAATGATTCGGGTCGCCTATCAGGTTTGTGATCGGCTCGTCCGCTAATGGAACAAAATAAAGTTCGCTCGATTGAATTGTGCCAAATGAAGTCTCCCTACAATTGATCTTTGCCCCGGTAGCCTGGAGGTAAGGAGTATGCCATTCAGATTGCCCTTTTTGTACAATAACTTGTGTATTCCTGGGTAAGAACTCTCTCGCGATTTCGTATCGTGACAGATGTTGCATTACTGCATGGGCCCGGCTAACGCTGTTTTCAGCGAGATAGAAAAGCGGAGCATCTTCCCGAGATGACAGCTTAGGTAGGGGTCGCATCATCTTTTGCGGATCTACGCCCCCTTGACCAAGGGGTGTCCGCCTGTTTAGGAAGATATAACCTTGAGGGCCAACCACCCAGCAATCTCTAAAGCAAAACAGATCAACCGAAGGCTGCCTGATAACTAGGTTTGGACAAGGGGAATGAAGTGATTGTAGTTGGCTACAAAAGATTATGTCATCCAGTCGCGGGCGAAGTTGACGCACTAGTTGCGGTTTGGGAGGACGGGGAGCAGGCTGTAGAGGGGCGCCAAATGTTGTGCTGATAGAATTGTGAATTTTATGCAAAACATGATTTAGACTTTTCATGGCACTCCAATGAAACTAACTGACTTTCGTTTTGTCGAACTTGCGAACTTTCAGCTTGGGAAAGAACAGTTCCACTTTCTCGAGGCCGGCGTCTCCAAAGACTTCGTAACGCAGCCTAGCCCGAAAATACCCCCCCAAACAGAGCTTGCGGAATCTGTACCAATGCTTAACCAAACTCATGAGGCAAGACTTCGTATCTATATCTGCAAGCGCGTTTTCCTCAAGGTGCGATTGAGTCGAGCTGAGATTTTCGCCGTGCCAAATAAAAATTCCAATCGGCTCGCGCTCCACCCGAATCTCGAGGCCTCTTTCCATCTGTTGGCGGAACCACACGTGATCTGCAATTAGCCGATATTGAGTGTCGTAAGGCTCCCGCTCCCAGAGCGCTCTTCGGTAAAGTAGCGAGCATGACTGCACGGGCATGTGCCAATGCACGTCGCGCACGGTAGGACGAACCACCTGGTTGAAAAGTTGCATAAACTCCAGCCTGCCGTTTAGCATCACCGTCGGGCTCATGACAGCATCGACATCCTTGTCATCGAGGGCGGCCCAAGCGGCAAGAAGGCCGCGGCGAGAGTACTGTTCATCCGAATTGAGATGGCCGATAATTTCCCCACGCGCCATAGCGATTCCTTTGTTGAGAGCATCGTACATCCCTGCATCTTTTTCTGACAGCAAGCGAATGTCCGATTGTTCTCGCAAATACTCGACTGTTCCATCCGAACTCAATCCGTCGACCACGATATGCTCATAATCCATGCCTTGGCACGCATAACGCACGGATTCGACGCAGTTGCGAATATATCGAATCGAGTTATAGCAAGGGGTTACTACCGACAACTTGTGCGTCATACTATTGTGGCCTTTGGGTGTGCGCGCCGCTAGCCAAAGCATCCAATAAATCTCCACTCCGCACACCGCGTATTCCAGCCTCCCCGCCGCCATCCCCAACTAATACGTTGTGCGGAGGCCCGCTGGGCGCCCAATCCTTCAAGCCGTCATACTGCCGAAACCAGGAAACCGTCGGGACGCCAGCCATCACAGCTAGATGGAGAGCGCCTGAATCGCCCCCCAAGTGGACACGAGCACCCGCGATGACGCTCACTAAATCTAGGATCTTGAGAGTTCCGGCAAATACGAGCCATGGACGCTCTGGAAGCTGACAAAGAATGCGGTTAAATTTTGACTGCTCGCGCTCGTTGGGGGCGCAGGAGACAACCAGGCGTCGTCTATTCCCCACCGATAGAAGGCTTGAAATCAGGGAAATGAGCTCGCCCTCGGGCAGTTCCTTTTGGTCCTGCGTCGTAAAGGGGCTGATGTGGATGTAGTCTCCATCCTCTTCCTCTTGAATGCCGACGCCTCGACGACCCTCTGCTGGGATGGTGACGTGGAATTCCGGCTTCGTGCCAACCGGAATGCCCGCGAGCGCAAGACAGTTCCAGCGCTGTTCGTACACGGGCATCGTTGCATAGGGGTGCTCCACTGTTTGGGTAAATTGAAACGGCCAGTGCCACGGGCCGCCACCCTGTGGCCTGCGACCAAGACGCCACCGCGCTCCAGTGAGAAAAGTGAGCAGACTCGAACGATCCGAACCGTTGAGATTGATGACGGCATCAAACTTTGCTGCTCGGAGTTTCTGTATGCGGTCGAAATCCTGCCAAGGTTTGGGGCCCTTAGGGAAACGCGGATACCCCCAAACTTGGTCAATCCATGGAGCAACTTCCAAAATTTGTGTCACATGCTCAGCCACCATGACATGGAGCTCCGCCTTGGGCCAAGCTTGTCGAATGGCCCAGAGCGCGGGCAGTAGGTGGATCGTGTCCCCGAGAAACCCGAGATCCAGCACGAGCAATTTGCGCGCGTCCTTTGAATGTTGATAGAAGGAGTCCGGTTGGGTCACGTTTCGATTTGAAAAAGACTTACACAGCAAAGCACCTAGATAGCAAAACTGTACGATGATGAAAGACACTGCTGCCGGCAACTCGCAGGTTCAAAAAGCGTGATACGAGGCGCAAGAATGTCAAGTATCCCACACCTTATCATTTTCGCTCATCTCGAGAACCGACTCCGTCAGAGCATTCGGAACTCCCAATTCGAGGGGAAACTCCTTTCGGATAGCGATTTGCCAGTAAAAGAGGCAGATCGCTTCTGTTGGAGTGCGGCCCAGAGCCGCTAAAATTCGTTCCGCGGCAACCTTAGTTTAGAGATCGATGCGCACGTCAGGGCCGGCGGATTGTACCATTACCAAGACCACATCACACCCAACAGACGTTTTCAAAAAACTTGCCTGCTGCTTTCGCGTGCAATCTTTTGGTATCCGGAACAATCTGTGCACCATTAAAGTCCATGCCTCGGTTTGTTAAAAAAAATCTCTGCATTCTCTTCAAATATCTCGGCGACGTGGCAGTGGCAGTGCCGGCTATGCGAGCGTTGAAGGAAAGCCGTCCCGAGGATGAATTGCACATTTTGGTCGCGGAAGAAGCCGTTCCGATTGTCCGACATTTACCATGGCTGACCCATGTTTGGGGCCTTCCGAGAAAGAGAGGCAGGGCGCAGTTGCGTAGCAGCCTTCCCCTTATTGCCGCGTTGCGGAGGGAGCGGTTTGCCTTGTCGGTGGATTTTGTCGGGAATGATCGGGGAGCAATTTTGAGTTTGATGATTGGTGCGCAGGAACGGATTGGGCTAATCCCGAAACGGAGTTTTTGGGGCAGAAAACACTGCTACAATCGTCCGGTTTTAGAACAAACAATTCCCAGCGTGGATGTGCATGAAAGCGAGCGACACCTGAGGCTTCTTCAAGAATTTCACGTCGACCAGAATGCCAATTGCGCGTTGGAGGTGCATGCCGATGATACTCTTGCTCACGAGGCTACGGGATTGTTGGAGCCCGGTGCGGTTATCGCGCACCTTTCGACTAGCCAGCCCAAAAAAGAGTGGCCGGTAGAGTATTGGCGGGCGCTTTATCTCAAGGCGCGTAGTGCAGGAGTGCGGATTGTTTTTGCGAGCGGTCCAAGTGAGCGGGAGCAGGCGCTTTTGGAAGCGCTTCGAGAGATTGAACCGGAGGCGCCGATGCTGGGGCGGGTTTCGAGTTTAGACTTGTATCTTGCGATTTTAGCTCGGGCCCGAGGGTTCATATCGGGAGACACCGGTCCACTGCATTTCGCCGCTGGGCTCGGCGTGCCGACGCTTTCACTGTTTGCGGCCACGGATGCGCGCCGCTGGGCACCGCTTGGTGAGAAGCATTGTTGTTTGACAGGCGGAGGTTGTCATTGCAGCGGTCACGCGCATATTTGCAGTCATGCCGAGCCGTGTATTCGAACCCTGAAAGTGGAGGCTGTTTGGACTGAGCTGCAACGTCTTCTACAAATTTCGGCGCAGAGGTCTCTATGAACAAATTGCTTCCTATCAGTGTTTGCGTCGTTGCAAGGAATGAAGAAAACAACCTGCCTCGCTTATTGGAAAGCATCCATGGTTGGGTTGAGGAAATTGTTGTGGTTCTGAATAATACAACGGACTCAAGCGCCGAGGTTGCAGCCCGTTATGGGGCCAGAGTGGAGCACCGGCCCTGGATCGGATACCGCGATACGAAGAACGTTGCGCTTGGGTTGGCTTCCCAACCTTGGGTTTTGGCGTTGGACTCGGACGAGGAAGTATCGCTGGCACTCAAGGAGGAGATTCTGGGATTTTTTTCTCAAGAGCTGCACCTGCGGTATTCTGGCGCTCGGTTTCCAAGAAAAACTTGGTTTTTAGGGCGCTGGATGCGGCACGGCGATTCGTATCCCGACCGGCAGTTGCGCTTGTTCAGACGAGGTGCCGGACGCTGGGGCGGGAGTCCGGAGCATGATAAGATCGAGCTTGAAGGGGATTGCAGGGAGATGCGGGCGGAGTTGCATCATTTTTCCAATCCGTCGATTGGGAGTTACGTCAGCAAGATCAACGTCTTCTCGGACTATTTTTTAAAGCGCCAACTAGAAAAGCGAGCGGTGTGGTCGGTGTCTGAAGCCGTCTTTCGTGCTTGGTGGCGATTTGTACGTGCTTATTTTGTGAGGCTTGGATTGCTGGATGGGTTTCCTGGTTTATTTATTGCCGCCAGCACTGCATACGCCACCTTCGTTCGTTACAGCCGATTGTATGAGCACCTTCACAACGATCCACCGCCCGTCCAAGCCACCCCTCGTGACATTAGTGGTTAACACCTTCAATGCTCCAGATGCCCTCGAGAAGGTGCTTTCTGGAGTGAATGCTCAGTCTGCGGCACCATTGGAAGTTTTGGTGGCAGACGACGGGTCTGGGCCTGCAACCATCGAGCTTGTAGATGCTTGGAAAAGCCGTTTAAACTTCCCGCTGACGCACGTGTGGCAGACGCACGAAGGTTTTCGTCGCACTCATGTACTGAACCAGGCAATCCTCAAGGCGGCGGGCGACTATTTGGTTTTTCTCGATGGGGACTGTGTGCCGCATGCGGAGTTTGTGGCGGATCACGCGGCGCTCGCGGAACCGGGGCATTGGGTGCAGGCGCGGCGTTGTTTTGTGAAAGAGCGGCACGTGGCGGAGTTCAACTTAGCGAGGATCAGCGTCGCGGGTTGGGTGGCGAGACGGAGGATTGAGCAGGGGCTTAAGGCGTTTCGCACGCCGTGGCAAAGCGTTCGTTTCGACAAAGATTTGCGAGGCGTTATCGGGTGTAATCTTGGAATTTGGAAAGAGGATTTGGTTGCGGTGAACGGGTACGACGAAACGTTTACTGGCTGGGGGCGTGAAGACAGCGATCTTGCGGCACGGTTGTTTCACCTCGGACGAGGTCGCAAATTTGTGAGGGGGCGAGCGGTGGTGTTTCACCTCAACCACCCGGTGGCATCGCGAGCGCAGTTAGAGAGCAATCAGGCGCGTTTGGATGAAACGCTTGCAACGAAGCGTGTTCGGGCCGTGCGGGGACTTCACGAGCGGATGCCTGCATAGGACCGACAGAAGAGGAATCGAGAGGCAGATGCAAAGAGTCTTTATCAGGCGCAAAAGCCGAAGAAAGCGCAGGCGTTCATTTGAGAGTCGCTACGGAAGCGGAAAGCGACTGACAACCTTTGCCTTGAGAGCGATCGAACTGGGGCGTTCCTAAAAACGCAGCAGAGAGTGAAGTAATCACCCAAAAAAGCCAAAGTTGCTCCTAACACGACAACGCCCCTACGTCAGCCCTCTAAGTGAGAGGCAAAGGCTTCCAGCGAGGAAGCCTTTAGCGAGTGAATGAGGAGGTTCCTCAGCTTGGCGAGGTTCTGTTCATGCTGCACCTTCTCAAGCAAACCTTCCGGCACGCGTTCAAAGCGAACATTCAGGACATCGATAACCGAGCGTTGAGCCTCCGCAGCACAGCCCTCTTGCCTGCCTTTTTCCAAGCCTTTTTCCAAGCCTTTTTCGAGGCCTTCTTCCCTGCCTTCTTCGCGCCATTGTTCAGCAAGAGTCATCGCTTTTTCCTTTAAATTTCTGTCGTGAAGACTGTTGAGCGTTTTGCGGAAGGCGTTTCTATCGATGTCCCTGTTACTGATGTAACGAAAAAGTCTCTCAACAGCGTTCTCGCTCGCGCTCAGTAGTAGAATCTCATCAAAAACCATCGCATGCAACAACTCTCCCAGAGCGTCGGCTCGTAAAGCGCGCATTGAAAGCACTCCCGCAGCCGAGCCACGCATCTCCGCATAACCAAGAGAGACCAGTTGGATGAGCTCAAAAGTAAAATCGGGAGTGTACACAGACGGCGCCCCTTGGCCAAACAAAGCGCCAAAACGGGGTTCGGTCCGCCACGCCTCGCTGCTTTGCGCAAGAACCACCGGAATGATGGGCGAGAGAAACGGCTTTTGTTTGGAGGCAACGACGTTGACACGTTGTCTCTCCCAAATTTTTACCATGTAACTCAGTAGACGAAGCGCCATCCATGGGTCTTCTCGACTTTGATGTTCGAAGAGAATGTAGATGAACGCCTCGCCAGACTGAGAAGATATACTAAAAAGCAAATCACTTTCTGAGCCAATGAGTTCCGCATCAATGAAACTGCCCGCTTGTTGACGGAGCGTGCGCCAGTCCAGCGAAGCAACGAGATCTGTGGTGAGATAGTTTTGGAAAAAAGCAGTGGCGTTTTCGAGCTCGGAGAAAGTCGAACGAAACAGTTTGTCGTTGGGTTGATGGACGGGTTGGTCGGCCATGGCAGCGC
>CAIXGS010000079.1 GCA_903919125.1 uncultured Spartobacteria bacterium
CTCCTCCTTGTTGAAGTAAAAATCCCACGAAAGACGCCCTTAACTAAGTGCCATTCGTGTCTGTCCCCCTCGCGTCCCCTCGCGCCCCCTCGCGCCATCGCTCACGCTTTCAGGTAGGTTCCGATGCCGGAGGCATCAAAGCCATTAGCCGGTCGGTTGAGCGAAGCGACACCACCGGATGCGATACAAAAAACACCACGCATCCCATCGGGATGCCAGCCCTTCCATGCTGCTTGGCCATTGTTATTTCGCGCCGACGCCCAACGTGTTTCCCACACAAGATGGCTTGTCTTGCCCTTAACGCCTCGCCGCTAGCATCCCTCTGGGATGCAAGCCTTTTCAGCCTGACAAACCGGTGGTGTCGTCGCGTCGCTCCTCAACCTCCGTAATGGCTTTCATGCCTCCGGCATGGCAAACCGCAGCATCCCCACGACGACTTTGGGCGACTCACCTAGGGTTAGGGGAAAAAGAGGGAAAAAGTGGAAGAAATGGAAAAGTGTCTGTCCCCTGGTGGGCATTCGCGGTTACAAGAAAGGGAAAAGTGTCTGTCCCCTGGTGGGCACCACTTTCCATCGGTTTCGATAAAAAGAGATCAAACTAGGGTCAGTGTTCATTTTCTTTCATTCTCGCAGTGAGAGAACCGCCGTGAGAGAACCGCAAGGGACAGACACTTTCCGTCGCCTACTCATGATGATCGGTTCTTTCTCCGCCATGCTCCCCGGTTGCGCGTCCCTCACGCCTTATGAGGACGCCATTGCCAACCTTCCGCAGGAGAATTTCCTGACCTTTCGCGGTTACAAAGTCCATGTGGAAGAATGCGGCCACGGCCCGCCGCTCCTGTTGCTGCACGGCTTTGCAGCTTCGACTTATTCCTTTCACAAGCTCGTGCCGCTGCTCGCGGAACACTTCCGGGTCGTGGCCATGGACTACTATGGATTTGGCTACACGGAGCGTCCAAAGACGACGGAGGAATTCGGCATAAACGCGCAGTTAGAACTTATCCGGCATGTCATGAAAGCGAAGCGGATGGGGCCGGCGACCGTCTTGGGTCATTCCTACGGAGGCACCCTGGCCCTACTGCTGGCGGAGTCTGATCGCAATTTGGTCGAACGCCTCGTGCTGATCAGCGCGGTATCGGAATTTGGCGACGCGCCCGCTTGGCTGCGCTCCCCAGTCACGCGCTGGCTGGGTTACAACGCCAGCCGACTTTTGCTTTCGTCGCCGAAGCGTTTCCTCGAGCTGCAACGGCGGGCCTATTATCAGCAAGAAGTGCTCACCCCAGAGGTCGCGGAGGCCTATCGAGCACGGCTTTTGATCGAGGGATTAAAGGAAACTTACTTCGCTTTCACCGCCGGCATGACCAGCGGAGCCAGCCCTTCTTTGAATCTGACTAGCGTGGAGCTTCCCGTCCTCGTCATGGGCGGCCGACACGATCGCATCGTACCGCTGGAAAGCGCCCGGCGGTTGGCTGCGGCCCTCCCCGACGCGCGGTTCCTCGTCCTTGAGCAAAGCGGTCACTCCGCGCCGGAAGAAGAGCCAGCGACCGTGGCGGCGGCGATCCGGGATTTTGCTGGGCATTCGAATGGGAACCGCAGGGGACAGACACTTTAATTGCTCAAAATGGGGGGTCTGCGTAGACGAATGCTAGATCTGTCCATTTTGTTGGATTGGATCCAGCAAAGGCTTTCCGAGCATTTCGAACAGTGGAGCGCTTTGAAATGTCTGCTAAATTAGTCTTTTAAAAAGACTGATTTTAAACGATAGCGGTCTTTATGAAAGACCACTTACGCGAGGCAATCCGTCAGAAACTTGGGGATGCCTTAGAGCTCCCTTTTCCTAAATTGACCCCAAGGGAGGCTTCCACAGCCCCTCTAGAGGGAAAGTCTCGGGCGATTATCGGGATGCGTAGAGCTGGGAAAACAACTTTTCTTTATCAGTGCCTCGCGGCACGCCTTGCCGAGGGCGTCCCTCGCAACCAGCTGATGTATTTTAACTTTGAAGACGAACGTCTGGGGGAGATGGAGGCTGTGGATCTCGGGATGATCTTGGACGAGTATTACCGCTCTCATCCAGAATCTCGAAGAACAGAACGGGTAACTTGGTGTTTTGATGAAATTCAGGTGATCCCCGGCTGGGAAAAATTTATCCGGCGTGTGATGGACACTGAGAATGTGGAGATACTGCTCAGCGGCTCCTCTGCGAAGATGCTCAGCCGAGAAGTGGCCACAACGATGAGGGGACGATCTCTGGAAACGGTCATCACCCCATTTAGCTTTCATGAATTTGCGAGGGCACGCGGCCTGGCTCCGGTGGAGAGTTCGCTCATCAGTGGGCGCGAGCGGTCATCGTGGCTCGCCTGTTTTGATCAATATCTTGAAATTGGGGGCTTTCCTGAGGCAGGCAACGAGTCCCTCAGGAATCAACGGGTAACTTTGCTCCAAGGCTATGTAGATACAGTGCTGTTTCGAGACGTGGCAGAGAGGCACGGCATTGCCAATCTAGTGGCGTTACGAGCTTTTGTAAGACAACTACTCAGGCAACCGGCTAGTCCCCTGAGCGTGAGCAAGGTTTACGCAGATTTTCGTTCACGCGGGATCAGCATAACAAAGGAGACCCTGTTGGCGATGCTTGCCCATCTGGAGGATGCGTTTCTAGTGTTCACACTACCCGTTGCAAGCCGCTCGGAACGCAGACAACAAGTGAATCCCCGCAAACTGTACCTTGCTGACCACTCGCTAGCCGCTGCCTACAACCCACTCAAAAACAGTGACCGAGGACATTATCTGGAAAACATCGTCGCCTGTGAACTACTGCGTCAGAACTGGAGCTTGGCCTATGTCAAAACGGTGCAGGGGCATGAGGTTGACTTCCTCGCCACCCAATCGGACGGAGGCACCCAACTCATCCAAGTAGCCGCTGAGATTGAAAATGAATCAACTTTTCAAAGGGAGGTTCGGTCTTTGGTGGGGGCTTCAAAAGAGTTCCCAGAAGCACGGAAAATTCTACTGACCGAAGACACCCCACCGCGTGGCTTCAGTTTACCAGAGGGTATCGAAGTGATTCCAATATGGCACTGGCTGCTCCGCCCCACCCAGTGATTCGGACAATGGTGTCCTTACCAACAGGCAAACTGACGCAAGGTACGCCAGCCACAAATAGAGTGGAGGGACGCGGGGGACAGACACTTTCTACCCTTCCTTTTCAACTCCTTTTGCCGTCGCGACTACTCGCAAAATCGGGAGTAAGGAAAGTGTCTGTCCCCCGCGTCTCTGTTTCTCCAGTTGGCCGTCGTGGTGGCCTCGGTTTCGATTCTGACTCGGCTCCGGCTCTTCTGGTTGATTAGCTTGTGCGTCGGAGCCTTGGGCGCGGTGATCGGTCTGAGTACTTATTGGATTTAGTTTTTCTGGAACAACCGGATCCAGGCCGGGAAGGACGTGACCACCAGAGCCGTTCCGAGAAGTCCGAGCAGACTGGGGAGTTCTGCATTGAAACTGAACACGCACCACGCGGTCACGATCCAGAAAAAGAGATTGCCGGAAGCCACCGCGTAAACCCACGAGGCAAAGCGGTGTTGATCTCGGAAAAAATTCATCTCTCGGATCCGGGGGGTGTTCTGGGTGTTTTTCGAGACGAGGCGCAGAAAAACAACGGGGCTAAGATTCAGTGCGATGATTCCCACCGCCCAGAGCCACAATACCCGAAAATCGTCCGTGTAGTGGTGAAGGAACCAAGTGGCAGTGAGAGTCGCCAACACATTACCCGTTGCTCCGACGTAGATCACCAAGGGGAACTGGCCCATGTCTTCTAGGGCGTTCATTTCATGCAATCGCTTGGCGGGAGTCGGGGAATTCATGACGCCACAGTCTGGCACGCCTTTCGATTTGTGCCAGTCCATCGGTGCAAAAGTGGCCTTCTATCGGCTGCCATAAAAAGGGTGAGAGCCCTTTTGCTGTTTTGTCTTCTGCTGGGAATCACGGCGTGTTCGCGTTCGCCCGAGGCGGCAACACCCGTCAACTCCCGAAGTTGGCCTTCACGCACGACTGGGTGTGAGGGAATTGGGTGTGAGGGGACAGACACTTTCCGCCGCATCACGCCCTGTTTTCCAACGCACGAATCGCAAGCCTTGCCAGAACAAGGGGCGCCGGACTAATGCAACCCATTCAGGGTTAGTGGCTTGCTGGGATGACCAAGGGTAGGTCCTCCTGCGTCGACCCAACCCTGGGCTGGAAGATTCAACGCCCTTGGCGTTGGCAATCCAAATTCAACTGCGAGAAAGGAACACCAAGGGTGTTCAATCATCCAGCCCAGGGTTGCGCGCTGCGGGCTACCCTGGGTCACGCCCACAAAATGAGCCACAACCCTGCAGGGGTTGCATAAGCCTCCCTTGAAGGAGAGGCCAAGTGTCTGTCCCCTGCCCCACTACCCCACTTAACTTCGAGTCTGATTTATTTCTAAGATCCAGAGATCCGATTTGGTGCCCGTTATCGGCCCTTTGCCATCTCTGCCCCGAGAACTGCTTTCATTTGAGCAAGACGCTCGGTTTGAGTGGAAGCCAGATCCACCTTTTCTTCCAAATCCTGAGCGAGATCGTAGAGCTCGAAAGCTCCTTTTTTTGCCTGGACCAATTTCCAAGTACCGACTCGAAGAGCGAGTGGGGCTTCTCCATTGTTCTGTAGGACGAGCTGTTCGCGACCCTTGTTTCCCTTGGAACCCAACAGCGCTGGGAGAACATTCACGGAGTCTGGAATCGCGTCCTTGGGGACATTTTGCTCGGTGAGCGCAGCAAATGTCGCGGGCAAATCCACAAGCCCGACTAAGGCATCCGATGTGGCATTCTCGGGAACGTGTCCCGGCCAACGCACGAGGAATGGAACCCGGTGCCCGCCCTCATAGAGGCTACCTTTTTGACCGCGCAAGATCCCGTTCGGAGTCTGCAAGCTGTGCAGTTCGTTGGTACCGTCATCATAAGTATCTTTGAGGGCGCCGCCGTTGTCGGAGCTGAACACGATGAGCGTGTCTTTACTGATCCCCTTCTTCTCAAGTGCGGCCAAGACTTGTCCGACTGTCCAATCGAGCTGATGAATCACATCTCCACGCCAGCCACACCCGCTCGTTCCTCGAAAACGAGGATGGGGAACCATAGGTTCATGAATATCATGTGTGGCGAGATAGAGGAAAAACGGTTTATCGGACTGCTGCTTCTCGATGAAGCCAACCGCTTTCTCCGTCAGTTTGTCCGCCATATCCTCGTCTTTCCACAGCGCAGATTTTCCACCCGTCATATAACCGATCCGAGAAATTCCGTTTACGATGGTTTGCGAATGGGACTTGTCCGCTTTGATTTTTAAGAGATCGGGGCGCTCCAGTCCGGTTGGGTCCGTCCCGATTCGTTTGCCGTAACTGACCTCGATGGGATCCGCAGGATCCAGACCCACGACTCGGTGGTTTTCCACAAAGACACAGGGCACCCGATCGCCGGTCGCCGGAATGAAGAATGCATAATCAAATCCCACTTCCAAAGGACCTGGTTTGATCTCGCCATTGAAGTTCGGGACGGTATCCCCCAGCCCAAGATGCCATTTTCCCACGATCCCCGTGGTGTAGCCGGCACTCTTGAGAATGGAGGGAAGCGTGGGTGCATTTTGGGGAATGAGCAGAGCGGCATCTCCGGGGGCGATGCCAGTTCCCTTTTGACGCCACCCGTATTTTCCGGTCATCAATGCAAACCGAGTCGGGGTGCAAACAGAGGCGGTGGAATGCGCGTCTCGGAAACGAGTCCCCTCTTTTGCGAGACGATCGATGTTCGGGGTTTGAACCTTGTTTGCACCGTAACACCCGACATCCCCGTAGCCGAGGTCGTCACTGAGGATGAAGATGATATTCGGAGTAAGGGCCGGTTTAGCGGAGGCGTAGGCGGGGACACTGAGCAGAAGCAGCAGGAAGAGTTTTTTCATGGGGGCAAGGGAGTGGTGGAAAGTAGTAGCGTGAGCGGTTTCGCGATAAAACAAGAAACGGCGCAAGCCTCGCCGAACTCCGTCGCGGCGATATTAGGGAAATGCTTTTCACCCCATGGCACGATTTCTTCAGCCTGGACGCAGGTGCGTTAAACCTCCGCTGGTTGTGCCGATGCGCCTCCCTAAGTTGGCACCACCGCGGCGACAACTCTGACGGCAAAAGCCATGGTGCACTTGCGGCGGTCTATGATCATGATGTGTCGTTTTGACTAGAATATTGCTTCGGGCTCGTGCTTCACGCGATCAGCTCCTTAATTACATGCCCGTGCACATCGGTGAGGCGGCGGTCGATGCCGTTGCTGCGGTAGGTGAGCTTGGTGTGGTCGATGCCGAGTTGGTGAAGGATGGTAGCGTGTATATCGTAGCAGGTGGTGGGATTGGAGCGATCGAGGGGTTTGTAGCCCCATTGATCGGATTCACCAGCGGTGGTGCCGCCTTTGATACCACCACCGCAGAGCCAGTTGGTGAAGACGTAGGGATTGTGGTCGCGCCCTTTGCCACCGCCTTGAGAGCTCGGCATGCGGCCAAACTCAGTGGTCCAGAGGATGATGGTGTCCTCAAGCAGACCGCGCTGTTTGAGGTCGCGAATGAGGGCGCTGGCTCCTCGGGCGAAACCTCGCGCGAGCGGGCCGTGGTCGCGCTCGACATCCTCGTGGCTGTCCCAGTTGCGCCTAGGAAAGCCGTTGTCGTTGCCGCTCCAGATTTGCACGAAGCGCACACCCCGTTCGAGAAGTCGCCGGGCGGCGAGACATTTGCGTCCAAATATGTCCATCTCCTCCTCGGCGTTAATGGTCTTCGGCCAGTCTTTCACGTCGTCGCGGATGCCATACATCGCCTTGGTGGCGGCGGATTCTTTGGAGATGTCGAGAGCCTCGGGCGCAGCGAGCTGCATCTTGGCGGCGAGTTCGTAACTGCGGATGCGTGCGTCCAGACGTTCATCACCGAGGCGCGTGGCCGCGTGAGTCGCGTTGAGCCGGGCGAGCAAGGCACCTCCCTCGCGCTCGCTGGCGGAGGTGATGAAGTCGCCCCGCTTTGCGTCGGGGAAAAGGTCCACGATGGGCGTCTCGCTGCCAGGATAAATGACGGTGCCCTGATGCTGCGCGGGTAGAAAGGCGGCATCCCAGTTTTTGGTGCCGTTGGAGGCGAGTCCGCGATGGTCGGGCAGCACGACGTAGGCGGGCAGGTTGTCATTCATCGAACCAAGCCCGTAGCTCACCCATGATCCAGCGCTAGGAAAGCCGGGCCGGTTGAAGCCAGTGCTCTGAAGAAGTGTGCCCTGCGAGTGAACTCCAGTCTTGCCGACGAGGTTGTGAATCCATGCGATTTCATCCACCACGCTGCCGAGGTCGGCGACGACTTCGCCGAGCATCTTGCCGCTCTGTCCGTGGGACTGGAAATCCCACACGGGTTTCTTCCACGGGCCCAGTCCGTTTTGGAACGCCTCCACGGCCTCGCCAAAGTCGCTGGGTTGGCCGTGGCGCTTCACGAGTTCGGGTTTGAAATCAAAGAGGTCCAGATGGCTGGCCGCGCCCGCCATAAAGAGTTGCACGACGCGCTTGGCCCTAGGCGGATGATGCAGCTTGCCGCTGAGGATGCTGGGTAACTCGCCGGCACGGGCTTGTTCCGTACCCATTAAAGCGGCGAGCGCTATGCCACCGAGACCGCCTCCACTTTGCCAAAGGAAGTCGCGGCGGTTCATCGTAGAGGGGGTGGTAGAACGATGGAAAGGTGAGTTCATAGCAGTTAGTCGATGAAGACGAATTCGTTGAGGTTGAGCACGAGGCGGCAAGCGTTCGCGAGGCCGTGCTGCTTTGCATAGTGGACGAGATCATCACGCTCGGCATCGCTGGGCGTGCGTTGCAGCGCGATGCGGAAGGCGGCGCTAATTTGAGCTGCGGGGTCGCTGGTTGGGTTGGTGACGCGTTCCGCGAAGTGCTTCGCCATCGCGAGTGCGAGCTGGTTGTTCATCTGCGCGAGTGCTTGCAGCGGTGTGATGGTCTGGTTGCGCCGCTCCACGAGCATGGATGGGTCCGCGCAGTCCATCGTCGCCAACCACGGCTGCTGCTGACTGCGCACGATAAAGCGGTAGATGGAGCGGCGTTGGATTTTAGCGTCCTCCGGATCGGAGAGCTGGTATTCGTAGTGCGGCGAGTGCTCCGGATGCGTAATGACGAAGTCCTGGAAGCTTGGCCCGCCCATGGTGAGGTCGAGCTTGCCAGCGGCGAGCAGGATGCTATCGCGAATTGCCTCCGCCTCCAGCCTGCGGCGGTTCTGCCTCCAGAGCAATGTGTTCGAACCATCGATCTCGCTGGCACCTTTCATTAGCGCCGAGTCGGGTACGGATGTCTGGCGATATGCTTCGCTGGTGACGATGAGTTTGTGCAGCACCTTAAGCGAACCTTTCGCGTCATCGCGGAACCATACTGCCAGCCAGTCGAGCAGCTCGGGATGCGTGGGAAGCGATCCCATTTTGCCGAAATCATTCGGCGTCTCCACGATGCCGCGCCCGAAATGATACTGCCACATGCGGTTCACGATGCTGCGCCATGTGAGCGGGTTACGTTCGTCGGAGAGCCAGCGTGCCAGCGCGGCGCGACGCTCGCCTTCGTCCGCATCGGGTTTCAGGTCGAAGCGTGAAGGCAGCGGCGACAGAAAACTCAGCGAACCCGGCAACACTTCTTTACCAGGCCGCTTCACATCGCCGCGACCCAGAACGGTGATGGTGCGCGGCTTGCCGCCATTCGGACCGGTGCCGGAGAACGCGCCGGTGCCGTAATGCACGATGCCCGCATAGACCATTTGCGGCTTAGGGAACTTGCCGAGTTCTGCCGTCACGCGCTTGAGTTCCTCAGTCGCGTCGGTGCGTTGCTTGCGCTTTGGCTCCGCCAGTGATTCGAGCAACAGCTTCGCACGCTGCGCTCGCAGACTGGCGATGTCGCCCGCGCCGGCATCCGGCTGCACGGGAGCGTGGCCGTCCACGAGGTTCGCCTTTGCCCATCGCGGTCCGGCTTCGATGCTGTCCTGCGCGGTGACTTCCTTGTCTAGCGCAAGATTCTTTCCAGCTTCATCGAGCACCTGCAGCTCGGCAAGCGCGAGGATGAAATCATTCTTGCGAGGCGCGAGCTTCGTCGCGGTGACGCGCACATAGCGGGCGTGAAAGTCGCCTTTGGCTCCACCCGTCGTGAATGGGACGATGCCGGGATTGGTGAAGTCGCGCATGAAGGTCTGGTCGTGCCGCTTCCACACCAGTGCGGCCCCTTGACGAAACTCGGGGTCATCGCTCACCTCCACCTTGAATCGCAGCGGAAAGCCAAAGCCCGCTCCGATACCGCCAAAGTCATCGTAGGCAGGCAGCAGGACGATCTTGTCGATGTCCATGCTCTTGCCGAGATCTACCTGCACCCACTTCACCGCATCCTGTATCGGCGAAATCGCGCTGTGATAGCCAAACGCGGGAGAGCCGTTGCCTTTGAGGCTCTTCGTGGCGGTGTCGATGCGTTGATCAAGCTTTACGAGCTTATCGCCCGCCGCCTTGGTGGCTTCCTCATCGAGCGTCTTAATCCGCGCGTCTAGCTGACGCTTTTCAAACTGGATCATCGCATACCGCTTCGTGAGCGCGGCATCGGCGAAGTACGCTTTGTCGGCGCGATCCAATGCCGCGAAGTCCGCTTGGAGCGCGTAGTAATCCTCCTGCTTGATGGGGTCGAACTTGTGGTCGTGACACTGCGCGCAATGCACCGTGACCGACTGGAAGGTGTTGATCGTGTTGCTCACCATGTCATCACGATCGAGATGACGCGCGATCTTGCCGTCTGTCTTAGTCTCCGGCACTTCGCTATGGCCGATAAAGTCCCACGGTCCGGCAGCGATGAACCCAAGCGCCGTGATCCCATCCACCGTATCGGGGAACAGAACATCGCCAGCAATCTGCTCCTGCACAAAGCGCGCGTAAGGCTTGTCTTCGTTGAAGGCGCGGATGACGTAGTCGCGATAGGGCCAGGCGTTGTTGCGCTGCTTGTCTTTGTCATAGCCGTGCGTCTCGCCGTAGTGGACGACATCGAGCCAATGTCGCGCCCAGCGTTCGCCATAGCGCGGACTCGCGAGCAGATGGTCCACGAGCTTTTCATAGGCTTTCGGATCTTTGTCCGCGCAGAACGCATCCACTTCCTCCGCCGTCGGTGGCAGTCCGATGAGATCAAACGAGACACGGCGGATCAACGTGCGGCGCTCCGCCTCGGGAGACGAGGAAAGCCCGCGCTCACGCAGCTTGGCGTGGATGAAAGCATCAATCGCATTCGCTTCACTGCCGGGGACGCTCGGACGTTTCAATGGCTGAAAGCTCCAGTGCTCCGTCACATCTGCAGCATTGGCTGTGATTTTCACCGAGGACTCAGACCAATTCGCGCCTTCCGCGATCCACATCTTTAGCGTCTCGACCTGTGCAGCGTTCAGCGGTTTTGCGTCGCTCTTGCGAGGCGGCATGAAGAGCTCCTTATCCGAGCCATCCACGAAATGAATCAGCGAGCCCGCCTCCGGTTTGCCCGGCACGATGGCGGCATTCCCGCTTTCGCCACCCGCAAGCGCTACCTCACGCGAGTCCAGCCGGTAGTCGCTCTTGTGTTTTTCCGCGCCGTGGCACCCAGCGCAATGCGCCTCGAAGATGGGCTTCACATCGCGATTGAAATCCACGGATGCCGCTAACAGCGACGGGCAGACAGCGAGGAGAATCAGGGGAGTAAAGCGAACCATGCTCCCACTCTACTCCGTCGTTGGAAAACTGTCATGCCACGCGTGCGCGTGACACCATTAAACAAGACCTTCTTTAAGGGCCTTCGCCACCGCGGCGGTGCGGGTGTTCACTTCGAGCTTCTCGTAAATGCGTCGGAGGTAGGTATCCACGGTGTGGATGCTGAGCGTGAGTCGGTCGGCGATTTCCTTTTTGATGAGGCCGGTCACCATGAGCTGGAGGATTTCCTTTTCGCGTTCGCTGAGGCCGTAGTCGCTTTGCTTCGGGACGAGCTTGGAAAACATGTCGAGCACTCGGCGTGCGATGCGTGAGGTCATCGGTGAACCACCGTCGAGGGCATCGCGCACGGCCTGCGTAATCTCGGTGGCGCTGCTCGTTTTCAAAAGATAGCCAGCCGCTCCGGCGCAGATCGCGGAGAAGACTTTGTCATCATCCTCGAAGACCGTGAGGATGACGACCACAGCCTTGGGTGAGCGCTCTTTGATGAGGCGGATGCCATCGAGACCGCTCATGCCGGGCAGTCCCACATCCAGCAAGATCAAGTTCGGCGCGTCATCGTGGTCGAGTGCGGCGAGGGCTTTCTCGCAGGAGTCAAAGTCGCGCGTGCATTGCAGGCCATCCTCCGCATTCAACACACGGACCAGTGTGCGACGGAAGGCAGCGTGGTCCTCGATAATCCAGATGCTCTTCATGAAATGCTAACCTCCAGCGTGATTCGCGTGCCGTTACCGGGCTCGCTGGTGACGTGAAGCTCCCCACCGATCACCTCGGCACGATGCCGAAGATTGGCCAGACCGTTTCCGGCAGTGACGGCGGCGACATCGAAGCCACGGCCATTATCCTCGATGCGAAGATGAAAGCGCCTGGACTGCCACGAGACTTCTATCTCCACCTTCGTGGTATTCGCGTGCTTGGCAATGTTATGCACTGCCTCGCGAAAAAGCAGAAACACCTGACGATGAAACGTGAGTGAAGCGGTGGTCGCATCGTCGCGCGTCGCAACCTGAAAGTGCGTGTCGATGCCTTTGAGCAAAGCGGCGGCGCTTTGACGCATGGCTTCAACCAGGCTCGTCAGCTTCGGCGCATCGCCCTCGCGCACAAGCCAGACGATCCCGCGCATGGACTCGGCGGCCTCTCTCGCAAGGCGATGAATCTCATCCAATGATTCCGAAGCCGAGCCTTCCCGTAGCGCCAGTTCCGACATCAGCCGGATGCTGCCCAGATGACTGCCTATCTCATCGTGAAGATCGCGTGAAATGCGTTGGCGCAACGTCTCCATCTCACGTTCGCGAAGACGTCTCGAATGCAATACCGCGCCCACCGCAAAGGACGCGCCCCCCAACAAGACGAGGCCCGCGAGCCACACGGCACGGGTTTGTGCCACACCGAGCGCGGCGGCTTGAGCGAACGCGAGCGTGCCGAGGTCTGCAGTGAGTTCACGACGCTTCGAGAGCCCTGCCAGCCATTCGGCTTCGTCGATCAGCACACCCGAACTGCTGAGGCCATCCACCAAATGCCCGCTCTTCCAAGCGACCGTAGTCGTCTCA
This sequence comes from uncultured Spartobacteria bacterium, assembly GCA_903919125.1. Taxonomy (GTDB): domain Bacteria; phylum Verrucomicrobiota; class Verrucomicrobiia; order Chthoniobacterales; family Chthoniobacteraceae; genus Chth-196. Next base: position 12,309 of record CAIXGS010000079.1, read on the forward strand.
TCCGAACTCGTGACAGCACTGCCGAGTGCAAGGTTTTTCCCTCCAGCAAAGGCTTGAAGCTCAGCGAGAGCAAAGACGAAATCGCCGCTGCGTTCCCAGAGCCGCGTGGCCGTGATGCGAATGTTCTTCGCCTGCAAACCGGGAGTCGGGATGGCCACGGGCGTATCGCCAGGATTGGGAAAATCTGCGTTTGTGCTGTCGAATATCGTTTGCTCGTCCGCCTCGATCTTGAACCTACGAGGGAAGCCGAAACCAAACCGATCCGGGTAATCACGTGGGTGCGCTGGGATGAGGCGGATCTCTTCCACTCGCTGTTTCGATCCCAAATCCGCCTGCACCCATTTAGTGGCATCCGCTGTGGGTGAAATCGCGCTGTGCCAGCCATTGGAATACTTCTCCCCAGCCGTCACCGGCAGACCCAGCGCATAAGTGCCATCCACCAAATGCTTCGGCGACCAGGTGGGCAACGTTTCCACTGCATTTGGCGCGAGCACGTCACATCGCAGCGCGACATTGCGTCCCTCACTAAGCACCAACACTTCTCCGAGACAAAAGATGAACCGAGAACTCATCCCCGGCTGTGGCGAGAGCTTCGTCGCTGTGAATCGCACATACCGAGCTTTCACGTCATGAGCTGCGATATGCCAAGGCGCAAGCACCGACGATGCATCGTCATTGGTGTAATCCAGCAGCGGCACCGAATCGGCAAACAGCGGATCATTCGACGCATCCACGCGAAAGCGCTTTGGGAATCCATACGCCTCCGCGGCACCGAGCATTGCGGGGACAACCACCACCGCATCCAGCTCGCGCTCTACTCCCAAATCCACCTGCACCCACCGGACCACATCCGCCCTCGGCGCAAAGCCGCTATGAAACCCAGCCCGCTCATGAGGCTGTGGCTGTGGAAAGGCCGGAAGAGCCGCCAGCTCAGACTCCAGCGCCTGCCGCTGTGCCTCCCCCTTCGCGATCTCCCCATTCAACCATGCCCAAGGACCACCAGCCTGCACGGCGGCGGCGACCATCCCAAAACTGAGCAGGAGCCTTTTCAACATCAGCATTATCTACAACGCACGACCATCAGCAACTCACGCAGATGCGTGACAGAAGACTTTTTCAGACATCCCCAAATCGCCGCACCCCACTCTGGTGTGACGCCCGCATACCACGCAGTTCAGAACCTTTCCTTCGGTGCACGAAGGCTCGCCACGAAGGATCGGCTGGCGGAGGGTTCGATGTGGTCCGAAGGCGCATTTTTAAAAACGCACTCTGAATTCCTTGATAACGGGAGCGAGACATTGCGCCTAAAACACTTCTTCATGTGGTCCCCGAGGGAGTAAGGAACTTGTTGCGGCGATAGCGAACTTAAGACGGTCAGGCTTGAACACTCCAGAATTGACGTTAGCACTTCGGTACTAGCACCCTATGCCCAACCATTGACATATTGGTGCACGAAATCGTGCGCTAGCCGTCGCTGTCGCGGATCAGTTCAGGCGAGAGCCCGCACTAGTGGATGTTGCGAAAAGAAACGTCGTTGCTTGGATAAAACGCCGTTCGCCCGGAGTGCGGTCCACTCTTGAAGTATGGGACATTGCTTTAAATGGATCAAGCGATGACATCATTGAGCTTTTAACCGGCGAGGGCGAAAGACAAGTTCGGTTACGTCAAAGCAATCCATTTGCAGGAGTGCTTTCGAACCCGTAACAAACCGAGATTCTGAACCGCTTTCAGACCGTGAGCAAACTGTTTGCAGGCAGAGACTAGGAATTCCGAGGGCGAACGCAAATTTCGTTGATTCGCAGAGCTGAAGCCCATGCGCAACAAAGCATTCGAATTCAGAAATATTATCTGTTGCCAAAGATGCATTCTTGAGAACCGCACACGCTGCAATCAAAGCGTCCACTCGCAGGGTGCGTTTCCTACCCGCCCGATTGAAGATAGAATGACTGCAACGCGTTCAATTGACACAACTACGCCTGAGAAAGCTAAAACTAACGCATTCACAAAATGGGAGAATTGATCTTCTCAAACGAAGAAAAATAATTCTCCTGTAGGGTGCACATCCACCAGAAGCCGTTCAAGAATACCCCTAGGTATAAATAATCACGGAGTGCCAGCCCGTGGAGTACGTTTCAAACCCGGGCGCCATTGCATGAGCCACAAGCTGCGTTTTTCCAAAGTCGCCCTTAATCTCGTGAAACCCTTTTGGATCCGCCCATAGCTGCCTATTTTGAACCAGGGACAAACTTCCAGACAGAGGAGGCCCCTTGGTGTCGGCTAACACAGTGCCATCCTCGCCCAAAATACAAACACGACAATGGCGCTTTTCCTCCTCATCCAGAGGTGTGTTATCGACAATGGTCTGGGCAAGGCTTTGCCATTTAAACAAAATACCGAGAACTCCTATAACTTTCCCGTGGGTTTCGCCGCCCTCCCGAATCGCCGCAGAATAGGCAAGGACGTACTCGCCGTTCACAAGACCGGGAGCATGCACCGTTTCAAACGCAAACTCATCGCCAGAACCCGTTCTTAGCGCATCCAAAAACCAGCGTTGCTGGCCAGCAGACATCCCCTTGGAGTGATAATGCTCTGGGCGCCCGTTTGCGAGCACGACGCCATCTAGCGAACACACCACCAAGTCAAAGTAGACTGTGTAAGCGTTGAGAATCACGCCAAGTCGACTGGAGGCAAATTGAGCATTTTCAGCAGTGGGCTCAGCCGCAAGTTGCACGACGCTCGGGTCGGTCGCCCACCAGCGAACATCACACGAGCGCTCGTAAAGATTTCGATCAATCAAATCGATATTCGTGAGCGCCAAATCAGAAAACCTTTTGCCCCTAACTTCCGATGCAAGCCTCTTAGAGATGAGCGTCAACTCATCAATATCCTGCCGCATTTCCTTGGACAGATCGTTGACCACCACCTGCGTCGTCCCAGAAAGGGCACCCATTTCGGTAGCGACCACGGAAAAAGAACGTCCAGCGTCTCCGGCGCGGGCCGCCTCAATTCTGGCATTGAGCGAAAGGAGGCGGATCTGGCTGTTCACGCCGTTAATATCCTTCAAGGAGCGGTTCATGTTCGTTCCTATAGACCCTGCCAAACGGTGGATTCTTTCTGGCAATCCCAGTTGCGAGGCACTCTCCGCTTGATCAGCAGGCATAAGACGCTTATCTTCAATTGTTTTCATAAATTCAAACTAAAAGCGTTTCCCAATTAGCACCTCTTATGCCAGACAGCTTTTTCAGAGGAAAAGCCGAGGAAAGCGCGATACCGACGGGCTTTTATCAATCACAGTGCTCAAAAAACTGCACCTGACGAAAAGAGCGGCGGAATGCCCCCGATATTGTACAAATATAAAAGGCTGGGTTCTTACTACACACCAGCGTTTGGGCTCGCGCTGAACCAAGACTTGAGGGATTTTTGAGTCCTCTCCCACTATCGCCACATCCTGCGCCAACCATCCCGCCCATGACCACAGATCCCGACCCCACTTATTCCGCTGTGACCGTTGGGACCTTTTACACGAGGCACGCAATATCCCTTCAGATGGAGCAACTTGCTCCTTCAAGCGCCGGAATGGAACGGGAGATCAGGGAACCCACACTCAACCGCCCCGGACTGGCGCTTGCTGGATTTTACTCTTATTTCGCTGAAAAACGGATTCAGGTGTTCGGTTTTGCGGAATTTTCCTATCTCAACAGTCTGGATCCATTGGAGGCGCAAAACCGCTGCCGCGCCCTGTGCGAGCGCCCGATTCCGTGCATCATTGTGGCCCGAGGTTACGAACCCCCACCCTACCTTATTGGAGAGGCGGCGGCGGCGGGGGTGGCGGTTTTCATCAGTAAAATGGTGACGATGAACTTTCTAAACGCGGCGACGTTGGCGCTTGCCAACGATTTTGCGCCTACGAAGAGCGAATACGGCTCGATGGTGGACATTTTAGGCGTCGGGACGCTGGTGCGAGGCTCTAGCGGCATCGGCAAAAGCGAGTGCGTCTTGGGTCTGCTCGAGCGGCGACACAGTCTGGTGAGCGACGACATCACGCGCTACCGCTCCATTGAGGGGCGCGAGCTCATCGGGACGTCCCCAGATTTGACGCGGCACCACATGGAAGTGCGCGGGCTAGGAGTGATTAACGTGATGTCGATTTTCGGAGTCGGCAGCGTGCGTTTGGAAAAGCGACTGGATTTGGTGGTGACACTTCGAGACTGGCAGGAATTGGAGGAAGTCGACCGCACGGGATTGGATCAAGAGTACTACGAAATCCTGAGTGTGCGGATTCCGCATGTGACCATCCCGGTTCGGATGGGCCGGGATTTAGCGCGTTTGGTAGAAGTGGCGGCGCTGGATCAGAAACTAAAAAGCATGGGCCATCACAGTGCGCTGGAATTCAACGAGCGTTTGCTGCAGATAATGCAGAAAAAAGAGAACTCGTAAACTGCCACGAACCCCGTAGCCTCAGCCCTTTTTCCGATCCAAGTGACCAAAGAACTAGCCATCCAAAACCGCCTCGGACTTCATGCACGGCCTTCTGCCATGTTTGTAAAGACCTGTAATCGTTTTCGCTGTGAGATTTGGGTAGAAAAGGACGGCGAACGAGTAAACGGCAAAAGCATCATGGGCTTAATGATGCTCGCAGCCGGTTTGGGTTCGCGTTTGAAAATCACCTGCGAAGGCGAAGACGAAACTTCCGCCATGGACGAAATCCAGAAGCTGCTCGACCGCAAGTTCGAAGAAGACTAGCGGCGTTTCCCGCTGTCCCATGCCATGAGCGAGCCGCTTGACCTCACTGAAAGACGGTTCCAAGGCATTCCGGTTTCTCCCGGAATCGCCAGGGGCTCTGTCTGGCTCCAACGCCCTGAGGACGAGACGGTTCCACACTACGAAGTCAAGCTGGAGCAAACCGACACCGAAGTCTCCCGCCTAGAAGGCGCTCTCCTCAACACGCGGCTGCAAATCCAAGAGCTCCAACAGCGTATCGCCGATTCCATCGGAAGCGCAGACGCCAGTATTTTCGACGCCCATTTGCTGGTGGTCGAGGATCGCACCCTCCTAGATGAAGTGGTCCGCACCATCCGCAAGGAGCAACTCAACGCGGAAAGCGTTTTCGCCTCGGTAGCCAATCGCTACGCTAAGTCACTGGCCGAAATCGACGATCCCTACCTCCGGGAACGAGCCATCGACATTCACGATGTGTGCCGCCGTGTTGTCCGTAACCTCATGGGCTGCAAGACACGAGAGCTGCCCACTTCCGGTGAGCCGCGCATTTTAATCGCCCACAACCTTACTCCCAGCGACACCGCGCAACTCAATCGCGACACCATCCTGGGCTTCGCTACCGACGTGGGCAGCCGCACTTCCCACACCGCCATCATGGCGCGTTCGCTCAACATCCCGGCGGTGGTCGCCTTGCACGACCTGAGTCTTGCCGTGAGCACCGGTAACCGCTTGTTGCTAGACGGTTACCACGGACTCGCCATCCTCAACCCCAGCGAGGCCACGCTCAAAGAATACGCCGAACTCGAACGCCAAAAAGGTCAAGTGGAGCGAGATCTTGTCTGCCTCCGTGAGACTGAATGTAAAACCATTGACGGAAAGCATATACAGCTTTCCGCAAATATCGAAATGCCGCGCGACGTCGAAAACGTGCTCAAATCTGGAGCCGTCGGCGTAGGACTCTTCCGCACGGAGTTTCTCTACCTTAATTCGGAAGAACTGCCCTCGGAGGAAACGCAGTTTGAAGCTTATCGAAGCGTGGCCGCAAACCTCGCTCCAGCGCCTGTGGTCATACGCACCCTTGATATGGGTGGAGACAAAGTCATGGCCTCGATGAACTTGCCTCAGGAACTCAATCCCTTTCTGGGCTGGCGCGCCATTCGTTTTTGCTTGGAGCGGGTGGACGTCTTTAAAACCCAGCTTCGCGCCATCTTGCGGGCGAGCGCCCATGGGAAGGTGCGTTTGATGTATCCGATGATTTCCGGCGTGGAGGAAGTGCGCCGAGCCAACGAGTTGCTCCATGAATGTCAAATGGAGCTCGCCGCCGAGGGCCACTTATTCGATCCCGCGATGGAAGTGGGTGTGATGATTGAAATTCCTAGCGCTGCAGTCGTTGCGGATCTCCTTGCTCCTGAGGTCGATTTCTTCTCCATCGGCACCAACGACCTCATCCAGTACACCCTCGCGGTGGATCGGCTCAACGAGCGTATCGCCTACCTTTACCAACCGACCCACTCGGCGATTCTGCGTTTAATTAAGACGGTGGTTGATGCGGCGCACGCCCATGGAGTTGCAGTGGGAGTGTGCGGCGAAATGGCTGGTGAAGTGGCCCTTACCCCTCTGCTACTAGGGTTGGGCGTGGACGCTTTAAGCGCCGGAACCGCGCTAGTGCCTCGAGTGAAAAGCGCGGTGCAAAGCCTCACGCTTCTCGAATGCAAGGCGCTTGCCGAGGCCGCGCTCAAGATGGATTCCGCTAAGGAAATTTACGCAGCGTGTGAAGCGGTTGGGCAGGAGCGGTATCCGGATTTACTTTAGGGTCCTTTGGGCGGTTTGCGATTCAGGGGCATGCTCGCAAAGGTCTTTTCGGCAGCGGTTCACGGGGTGGAAGGGTTGGAGGTGGAGATTGAGGTCAATTCCGCCAGCGGTATGACAGCGATTATCATCGTGGGCCTACCGGATACTGCGGTGCGTGAAAGCCGAGATCGGGTCACCACAGCCGTCTCCAACAGCATGCTGCACTGGCCAAGAGGCCGCACCACCATAAACCTCGCCCCAGCGGATGTGCGCAAAGAAGGCCCGTCCTTTGATCTACCCATCGCTCTTGGACTTGTGGCGGCCTGCGAAGAAACGCCGCTCCCGAACCTCGCCGCCTACTGCATTGTGGGGGAACTCGCGCTGGACGGCTCCATCCGGCCCGTGCGAGGCGCCCTTCCGATTGCACTGGCTGCACGCAAACACGGCAGGCGAGCGTTGCTGCTTCCCTTTGAAAACGCCACGGAAGCGGCCCTTGTCGAAGGGATCGAGGTGTTCGGAATGAGGACCCTTGGCGAAACCGTTCAATTCCTCAGGGGCGAATTGCAAATACCCGCGACACCACACAACGCACAGGCACTTTTGCATGAAGCTCGACTTTCGTCGGGAGGCGATGACTTCGCCGATGTGCGCGGACAGCACCAAGCCAAACGCGCCATTGAAGTTGCCGTTAGCGGTGGACACAACCTGCTAATGCTTGGTCCGCCCGGTTCGGGGAAATCGATGCTAGCAAAGCGCATTCCCTCACTGATGCCGTCCATGTCGCTGGAGGAGGCCATTGAAACGACGAAAATCCACAGCACTTGCGGCCTTCTGGGCGGCAAACAATGCGCCTTCGTCGCCAAGCGTCCCTTTCGCTCGCCGCACCATTCGATTTCAGACGCCGGGCTGCTGGGAGGCTCGGCTAATCCGACTCCGGGCGAAGTCAGTCTGGCTCATAACGGCGTGCTATTTTTAGACGAATTGCCTGAGTTCCGCCGCGCTACGCTGGAGGTTCTCCGGCAACCTCTCGAGGACGGCGCCGTCACTATATCACGCGCTGCGGGAAGCCTCACCTTCCCTGCCGACTTCGTGCTAGTCGCCGCCTTGAACCCCTGTCCTTGCGGCTTTTATGGGGACCGCAAAGGGCGCTGTCGCTGTTCGTTGCAACAGGTGCAGCGCTATCGGGCTCGCGTCTCGGGACCGCTTCTGGACCGAATCGACCTCCATTTGGAAGTCCCAGCCGTCACCTACAACGAGATGAGTCGCGGCGAACCGGGCGAGGCGTCCGCGCAAATCCGCCAGCGGGTCATCGCCGCGCGCGCCGTGCAACAGACGCGCCTCGCCGGAAGCGCCCGTTGTAACGCGAGGATGCACTCCCGCGAGATCCGCAAACATTGCGCACTAAACCCAGAATGCGCCGCCTTGCTGCAATCTGCCGTACAGGCACTGCATTTGAGCGCACGCGCCTATGATCGCATTCTGAAAGTCGCCAGAACTGTGGCCGATTTAGCGCAAGCTCCGCACATCGAACCAGAGCACCTCCAGGAAGCCATCGGCTACCGAACTTTGGACCGCGAGATTTGGAAGTGAACGTGGCGACCGAAAAGTGAAGGTATCGACAAATTTGGCCGCGATCACGCCTGACACGGCTTTTCAATATGGCTCGCGGGTGCGGGCATCAAAGGCCGCCAATCCATGGGGGCCGCTGATGAATTACGCTTTAAAGCCGTCGAGGACCGTCGTCACGTCAGCGATTTGCATGCAACGATCTTGCATCTCATGGGCATCGATCACACTCGGTTAAGCTTTCTGCACCAAGGACTGAATCAGAGACTCACTGGGGTCGGACACCATCGAGCCATTACCGAGGCACTTTCTTGAAGAAACGCAAGGGGCAGACACTTAGACCCTTTTTCGGACAGACGCTTTTGCAGACAAAAACTTGCGCGACCGAAGAAAGCAGGTATCGACAGTCCATGTATTCGCTCCGGTATTTTAACATTCTTGTCGCGTTCATGGGATTGTTCCGGAGTTCGCTGTGCGTGGCTAGTGATCAACAGCCGGTTGTGGTGGCCCATTACATGCCGTGGTATGCGACAAAAGAAGTGAGTGGTTCATGGGGCTGGCACTGGACCATGAATCACTTTGACCCTGACCATGTGCTGTGGGACGGCAATCGTGAGGTTGCCTCGCACGACCAACCGCTTATCGGCCCGTACGACTCAGGCGACGAGCATGCACTGGAGTGCCAGGTCCTGCTGATGAAATTTTCCGGCCTGCAGGGCGTAATCATCGACTGGTACGGCATCGGCGAAGATCTCGATTACGCTGCGAATCATAAACACACCCTAAAACTTGTGCCTTGGCTGAAGCGAGCCGGATTGCGCTATGCCGTGTGTTACGAAGATCAGGCGCTGGCAAAGAAAAGCACCAACGGCACTGAGAAAACATCTGCTGCAGTGTCGCAGGCGGAAAAAGACCTGCTCTGGGCGCAAGACCACTGGTTCGCAGATCCTTCCTACATCAGGCAGGACAACCGCCCCCTGCTGCTTTTGTTCGGACCTCAGTTGTTAAAGCCGGAGCAATGGACGGCACTTGAAAAGCGTCTCTCGACGCGCCCATTCACATTTGCACTCCCGCATTTGGCTCGTTCTGCCGGAGCGGAGGGTTCGTTTGCCTGGCCTCCAGTATCGGGCGGAAAGACCTTACGCGCGGACGAGTGGACCCAACAGCTGAAGTCGCTGTACGGGGGAATCGCAAAGGGCGAGCGCGTGATGGCAACTGCGTTCCCGGGGTTTAAGGACATTTACAAGCAGGCGGGCGTCGGAGAAAGCTTTGGCGGAATTTCCCCACGGATGGGCGCGACGTTTACCGAGTCTCTGGACTTGGCCTTGGGCGCTGGTTCGCCCGTGGTTCAAATCGCGACCTGGAACGACTACGGAGAGGGAACTGCGATCGAACCCACGCGCGGTGCAGGATACAAGTATCTAGAGATTCTCCAGAAGCGTCTCAATGTCTCCGCTCACGGGTCGGCTGATTTGCGCTTGCCGGTAATGTTGTATCAACTTCGTAAAAGAATTGGGTCCGACGCCGTGTTGGGTGCGCGACTGAATGAGGCGGCTCAGTTGCTTTTTGAATCGAAGTGCCTTGAAGCTGAGGCTGAGCTCGCGAGGGTAGGAACGGAAATCGGTAAGCGAGCCGCGGTGTTTACTGATTTCCCAAATGATCCCCAAGAGAAGTACAGGTTGGTTTCGGAAATTCTGTATCGGAGTGGTGATAATCTCACGCAAGCCATGCAACAACGGTGTCGGCTGGACTTATACTTTCCGGTTGATCACCAGCCCTATTCGACGGTTGTCTGGTTTCATGGCGGCGGACTCTCCGCGGGAGAGCGTTCCATCCCCATGTATCTTCGCAAACGCGGCGTGGCGATCGTTGCTGTGAATTATCGTCTGAGTCCCGCTGCGAAGGCCCCGGAATTTATTGAGGACGCCGCGACCGCAGTTGCGTGGACGCTTAAAAATATCCACCACTATGGTGGGTCCGCTGAACGTGTTTTTTTGAGCGGTCACTCCGCAGGCGCCTATCTTTCGTTGATGGTAGGGCTGGATAAAAGGTGGCTTGGCGCTCACCAATTGGATCCAAAGGCGATTGCGGGTCTGATCCCTTTGAGCCCGCAAGTAATCACACACTTTGCCATTCGTGAGGAGCGCGGTATGGATGAAAAACAGCCCTTGGTCGATGATCTCGCGCCTTTGTTCCATGTGAAGGCCGATGCGCCACCTATGCTAATTGTGACGGGTGACCGGGAGAAAGAACTAATGGGGCGTTACGAGGAAAACGCGTACTTCTGGCGGATGATGAAATTAGCGGGCCACAAGGACGTCACGCTCCATGAAATACAGGGATTCGACCATGGGAAAATGGCCGAACCGGCAATGCCCTTAGTGTTGCGATTTGTTGAGTCGCACAGCCCTGCTGATGCCCGCAAATGACCTTATGGGGCGGGGCGGATGACGCCCGTTGACTCCCCAAAAAGAATTGTTCAATCGGAACGCAATTACAAATATCCCCAACCGAAATTCGAGCCTAATTTTTCTCATGAAATTGTCCCATATCGCACTTCTAACTTTCTTCATTCCGCTGTTTGCTGCCCGAGCCGAGCAACGAATGAACATACTCTTCGTGTTCGCCGATGATTGGGGCCGCTATGCTAGTGCCTATGCCAAAGCCGATGCTCGCCCCTCCCTCAATGACGTGATTCATACGCCAAACGTCGATCGCGTGGCTAAAGAAGGCGTTCTGTTTCGGAATGCATTTGTGAGCGCCCCAAGTTGTACCCCTTCACGTAGCGCACTCTTTTCAGGGCGCCATTTTTTTCAGACCGGGCAGGGTGCGATCCTGATCGGTGGGAAGTGGGATTCTGCCATTCCATCCTTCCCATTGATGCTCCAAGAAAGCGGATATCACCTTGGAAAGACTTACAAAGCTTGGGGGCCTGGCTCTCCTGCAGATGGAGCCATTGGAGGACAACGGTTTGCCTACGAAAAAGCCGGACATCTCCCCAATCATTTTTCACTCGAAGTTACAAAGATGATGGCGCAGGGCGTCTCGTTGGCAGACGGACGGGACAAGGTGCTGGGACAGGTCCGCGACAATTTCGACATGTTTTTAAAGGACGCCAAACCTGGGCAGCCGTGGCTGTATTATTTCGGCCCAACAACGACACACAGAACTTGGGCAAAGGGTTCTGGGAAAGCGTTATGGGGAATTGAGCCGGAGCGTCTGAAGGACGTTATGCCAGGCTTTTTACCGGATGTCCCAGAGGTCCGCGAAGATGTAGCCGATTATTTAGGGGAATGCCAAGCCGTCGACGCCTATCTGGGCGTCCTGTTGAAGCGGTTGGAGGAGACAGGGCAATTAGAGCATACCGTGATTGTATTAAGCGGCGACCATGGGATGCCCGGGGTCCCCAACGGCAAAGGAAATGTCTATGACCACGGGAGCGCTGTGCCTCTTGTTATCCGAATGCCTGGAACACCCTCGGGACGTGTTGTAGATGATTTAGTTCGTCTGCCAGATCTTGCGCCGACGTTCTTGGAGATAGGCGGGGTACAAGCCCCGACTGATTTGTATGGTCAATCGCTCGTTCCACTTCTGAAATCCGAGCGCAGCGGTCAGGTGGATCCGTCACGCAAATCCGTCATCATCGGCCGGGAACGTCATGTCGACACCGCGCGCCCCGACAACCTCCCCTACCCGATACGCGCCCTGCGAACCAACGAGTACCTTTATATCCGTAATTTCGAGCCGGAGCGTTGGCCGATGGGAGATTCTCGCGGCATCAGCGAATCGAATACACCGACCCAAGAGGCGCTCGAGAACGATACGCGAGTTGCATTTCAGGATATGGACTCGGGACCAACCAAAGCATGGCTGGTCATGCACCGTAGCGATGGCGCGGGCGCATCATTTTATCAACGCGCATTCGGGAAGCGTGCGGCAGAGGAACTTTATGATCTCAAAACCGACCCGAATCAGTTGCGGAATGTGGCAGAGGATCCAGCGTATTCCGCGCAGAAAGCGCGCCTTTCAAGCGTGCTTTTGTCTGAGTTAAAATCCGCAAACGATCCACGCCTAGCGGATCCAGTTTCCTACGAACACCCGCCCTTTACGGACTTGGCGGCCCCGAGAGGATCCAAGCGCGTTCGCTGAGGCGCGAGTAACGCTTCATTGTTCGGAAACCAATTGCTTGCCCAAACCTCTCCGAGCGCAGGCTAAGAGACTCCGGACCGAAGTGAACGGCAAATTCGCACACGCCATCCCGCCGTCATGCTAAAAAAATATTGCGCTGCACTGCGTCTGCCCGTTTTCACCGGTCTATTCGCGTTGCTCTCCAACGATACCAACTTGCTTGGTGCAGAGCGACTGGTCCTGTTGGAGCAACCTAGCCACGCCACACTTGCCGAGCACTTTCACCTGAGTGCCAAGCGGGTCATCAGCCCCTTTGCGCTGAAAGCCATCCAGAGAAATCCCAATACGAGCAATGGAGCGTTCGTACCGGCGAGCTGGCCTATGGGCACAAAAACCGGCTTCTATCCCCCTCCAGAATGCCAGGTTGGGATGTTGGATCAGCCGGGCAGCACTGGGGTGCAAATTTCAGGGGACACGATTGGGGTCTACCTCAACAGCGTAGGCGTTCCCATGGATCTCAAGAACGCGGTTCCCGGCAAACTCATGATCACCCCAGAGGCCGAACCTTCCGAACCGGTCATGCTGAAGCCTGGCCAAACTTTCACACTCACTTTTGAACTGCAAGTGCCCGTGACGGTGACTACTCCCAAGGTTAAATCGCGCTATTATATGAACTGGTGTCTTTTATTTCTCCCGAAAAGCACCATTGGAATGACAAAGAAAGTTGCTCAGGCCGCTGGTTCTATTTCCTACACAATAGGTTTTTACACCTACGGCTATGACTCAAAAAAACCGGTTGCAGAATCCGTCCGCCAAGATCCGGTGACCAAAAACTGGATGGGCTATACCAGCGCAGAAGCCTCCTCACAGCGCTGCACACTGTTGCCCAGCATGACCACAATGCAGGGGCAGCCTTGGTCTGGATTCAAGCCCTTCGGCGTATCTATCTCGTTTGAGCAGTTCAGCAGGACGCTCGCCGAGATCATTGCTATTGCACCCGATGCGAATCTGCCGAGTGAGCCGAGCGATTGGTATTATGCCGGCACGCATTTTAACGCCGAGGCGATGTACTCCGGCGGGCCGGTGGAAGCCGGCTGGTCTATGCGTGGGGCTCGGTTGGAGTTGAGCGCCCCCTGATCTCCACTAGGGATTGGGCCAAGAGTCCGTTCGAAAGGGGGAGGCGGGAAGACCTGCTGCATTGTAGAGATTGCACTCAGGAAAGTTTGTCCAAGCATAGCGCGCCGCAGTGGGCGCTTTTACCTCGGGGGACGAGACGATGACGTCATCGCCATCGATCCTCGCATTGGCGGGTTTCCATTGCTTGTCTTCACCGGCTATCGTGAATCCTTTTAAAAGACCGCCCTTTGCCATGAGGCCGCCGTCGATGTGGGAGAATTTCAGAATAATTTCCTCTCCATGAATTTCATGTCCCTTCGGAAGTGGACCCGAGGTTGCTGAAACTGCTCTATGATAGACGGTCCCTAGAGCCCAGAGCGAGAGGCGACGCCCAACTTCCTGTTTGTTTTGCGGATGGATATTTTTCTCATCGCCAATGTCGATATTGATACCCATGCCTGTCTTTGGAAGCGCAAGAGTCTTGAGCATCGCTTCGCGCACGGCGGGCCAGTCGCGGCCCTGCCCACCGAAGTTTGGGAGTTGCGCCCAAGCAAAGGGAAATTCCTGTCCCCAGCGGCCCCGCCAATCGTTGATCAAGAGGCGGAGTTGTGCTTCGTAAAATGGGGCTTTAGTCGGGGTGCTGTTTGCCTCTCCCTGATACCAAAGAGCCCCTCTGATCGCGAAGGGAATAAGGGGAGCAATTTTTCCGTTGAACAACCCGCCAATCCCTCCACTGCGCTCCGTCGCTCCAGCGGGGTTCTTTGGAGGGCGGGGGATTTTCTCTTTTTGAGCACGAGCCTTCCTTACATCCTCCTTCCATTGAGCAATTTCCTTTTGGTAGTTTTGAATCGCAGATTCGGTGACAACGGACGACTTATCGTTCGATAAGAGCTCAAAAAATGGCTTGAGATCGGCGTTTGCTTCCTGCGCTTCAGAAGCAATCCACGACTCGATGGGTGTGCCGCCGACGGAGGAGTTGATCAGACCCACGGGCGTTTGGAGTGTCTGGTGGATTTCGCGACCAAAGAAATATAGAGTCGCAGAAAAATTGCCTACAGTGTCTGGGGAACAAACGATCCATTTTCCTTTGCTATCCTTTTGTGGAGCGTGTGCGGGGCCCGATTCCTCTCGGAACATACGGAGGTTGGGTAGTGTCGCTTTCTGTTTTTCCTCATCGAAGTTCATGGCGCGGTTTACCGTCATTGCCATGTTTGACTGGCCCGAACCGAGCCAGACCTCGCCCACTGCTACGTCCTCAATGGTGATTTGATTGTTTGCACGAATCTGCAACTTTAAAGGCGTGGGTGTCTGAATGGGAGCTAGGTTGATGCGCCAGCTTCCGTCGGCGAGGGCCGTGGCTTTCTGCGACTGAAGTGCCGCCGCGTTTCCTTCCCCTGCGGGATGTACGGAAACCGTTATCTCTTCGCCCGGGGCAGCCCATCCCCAGACGGGAATTTCAGAACCTTGAAGGAGTACCATATGGTCAGAAAAAATCTCGGGCAGACGGACGTCGCCTAGCATCGCGGCAGGTACGAGAAAGAGCAGACCTGCGCTCAGATACGGAGAGAAAAACTTCATTGTAAATAGTAGGTTTGCTTTTGAATTTATAGTTTTACGCCCGTGCATGTGGCGTTTAGCGGGGGGTGCTCAAAGGACTCGCATCTTTCAAAAGCGAGGCTAAGCGGACTCGCATGTCCTTCACGCGTTCCGGTTCCGACGCTGCCAAGTTCTTTGTTTCACTCGGATCTTCAACCAGATTAAACAGCGCCACTGGTTCGTATTTTTCCTCAACTTTGTGGGGCCGATTCTTCCCCTTTGGCTTTGCTTCGTCATCCTCCGTGCCATCGGACGCACTGCCAGACACTAAGAGTTTCCAATCTCCCATCCGGACCGCCGCACGCGATGGGCCCTGTGTGGAAACCGAGAGAATGGCATCGTGCGGCGAGGGCGCCGAGGTGGTGAGCGTCGGCCAGATATCCATCCCGTCAATTGGAAGTTTCTGGTCCAGCGAGCCTCCCGCAAGCCTGATTAAGGTTGGATACCAATCTACCATGTGAATTGGTTGATTCAGCCGTTGATTAGAAGGAATATATCCAGGCCAGCAGGCGAAGGCCGCCGCGCGAATCCCCCCCTCATAAATGGATCCCTTGAAGTCCCGTAACGCTCCATTATCTCCGGGAGGCAACCCGCCATTATCGCTCGAAAAGATAATCAACGTATTCTCCAAAATCCCAGCCTTGCGCAGAGATTCTTCGAGCTGCCCGATGGCCTCGTCTACCGCCGCAAGCATACCTGCAAGCTTTTGCCTGTTCCCCTTAAGATTCGCGTAGGGCTTGATGTAGGAGTCGGGAACCTGAAAGGGACTGTGCACCCCATTAAATGGCACATACAAGAACAAGGGCTCCGCTTTATCCTCGGTTTCAATGATTTTGCAGGCTTCTTTTGTGATCAGATGCGTGGTGTAACCTTCTTCATTTAAGGGTTCACCATTCCGATACCAATCGACCTGTCCCATCCGTTCGTGGGTGAGGTAATCCAGCATTCCAAAGAAGTGTCCGTACTGGTGATCAAATCCTCGGGCGTTGGGCTGGTAGGCCGTTTTAAACTCCCCAAGGTGCCACTTCCCAGTCAGCGCAGTCCGGTAACCGGCAGAACGAAGCGCATCAGCCAAGGTCCGTTCTTCCAAGGGAAGTCCCCAGGGAGCATGTGGCGAGACAATCGTATACACACCGGTGTGGGTGGGGTAGCGACCGGTCAGCAGTGCAGATCGCGTGGGAGAACACACAGGTTGCACGTAGAGGTTCTCCAGAATCACCCCGCTTTTGGCGAGTCGGTCAATATTTGGGGTTTGAATCTGTCGGCCGCCATTGAACCCGCAGTCTGCGTATGCCAGATCATCGATCAGAAAAAACACGATGTTCGGCTGTTTTGTTTCCGCAGCATGAAGGTTCGAAAGATAAAGCAGACAAATCAATAGCTCGGATAAAAAACGGAGTCGCATGGTGTTCAATGGGAAACACCGCCTATCTGAAAAAGTTATCGAAAAAGTGAATTGATAGATGACTTTAGGTTGTCGAGCACCGAGAGGTCCCGGCACCTCAAAGGGGCTTAAAGCCTCAATCACACCCCAACCCAACCTCTACGGCGAATGCATCATGTAGCGCGCCCGCGATCATACCGCGCGCAAGAGCGGCGGAAGCGGTTTGAAAATCAAAGACTTACCGTTTTTGACTTGTTTTTCCAGATGTGCTTACGAGTCACTGGACAGGAGCGGCGACACAAGAAGCTCACGGTTTTGGCACGGTTGCCTCGATGCGAATGTCGTCAATCTCCAGGCCCTCTTCCGCCCCGTCTTGCATCCACAGAAGCTTCCTTTTGGGCTCATTAAAGTTGCTTCGAATCAGCTCCTTGCTCCAAAATTTACTATCCACACTAACCGTCACTTTCTCGCCCAGAAATACCAACTGCACCTCTCTCCAATCATTGCTTTTAAGATCCATCTTTTCCGGAGCCAGATACTCATTCAGACGATAAGCGCCACTCACCGCATCCGGTTCGCGTTTGTTTTGGCGCAACGGATGATTGGCGTCCTTGGAATGTGCATCCACTTCCAGAACCACGGAGTCGCGCAGGAGTTTGACTCGTAACATGTGATCCACACTTCCGAACCCGTCATCGCCATCCACAAAAAACCACAAGGAACGCCCTTCCCCGAGGTGACGGTAACGGAACGAAATGGTGAGATCCTTTCCCTCCACCGGCAGATACACCATCGGTGGATACTTCCCACCACTCGAACCATGTGTCCACAACGCACCGTTACGGACCTCGGTGTTTTTGTTCGGAATCGGAGTCGTAAAGCGGCCTGCATCGAAGTCAGGGCCAAACGACTCATAGAACGGTAATGGCGAGGGCTCCGCGCCATGAAGCGGGGCGAGTGACGAAAGTAGCAGCGCGGCAAAAGCAGATGCGGATATTCGGCTCATCATATTTCTAGTGAGGGTGATTTGATTGCTCCGCTACTTGGCTGGGGCTGGCTGTGCTTCTTTATTAATAACGGGCCGAGCGAATCGCGGCCCCAGAGCAGCACTTGGTTCCCTGAATTTTACTTCTTCTGCGCGGGCCAGTCGTCGGTGCGAAAGGGGGAAGCGGGAAGGCCGGCGCCATTAGCCAAGCTGGTTTCGGGCCAATCCTTCCAAGCGTAGCGAACCGCAGCCGGTTGGTCGACTTCGGCGTTGCTGATAACGACGGAATCCCCGGCGATCTTTGCGTCGGCAGTTTTCCATTGCTGGTCCGCGCCGGCGATCTGGAAACCGGTGAGGGTGCCGCCAGTGATGGACTTTAGTCCGCCGTTGGTGTGTTTGAAGGAAACCGTGATCTCGTTGCCCTTGGTCGAGGAACCCACTGGAAGCGGGCCGCTGATGGCAGGGACATTTTTCCCATACACGGTGCCCAGCGCCCAGAAAGAGAGACGCTTTCCAACGTCTTGTTTGTTTTTCGGGTGAATGTCTTGGGCGTCGCCGAGGTCGATAGTGATGGCCATGCCAGTCTTTGGCAGTTCGAGTGTCTTCAGCATCGACTCGCGGATGCGGGGCCAACCCTCCCCGGGCGCGGTGTAATTCGGAAGCTGGACCCATGCGAACGGAACTTCCTCCTGCCAAAGCGTGCGCCAACTCGTGACGAGTTGTGCGAGTTGGACGCGATAGAGGCCGGTATTGCCGGCGTTGCCTTCCCCCTGATACCAAAGCATGCCCCGCAGAGTGTACGGGACGAGATTGACGACCTTGCCGTTAAAAAGACCGGAGGGACCGCCTTTGAGCTTGTGCATGGCGAGGGGGTCTTTCGGCGCGGGGACGACGAAGGGTGTGCCTTCGGCCTTGGCTTTTTCGGAGGCGGCCTTCCAGACGGCGAGCTGCTTCTGGTGCAAAGCGGGAGCCTGTGCGGGATCGAAATTCCGGTACATATCAAGGCGCTGATCGTAATTAGCCTTCGTCTCGGGATTGGAGGACTGCACCTCCGCTGCCACCCAAGATTCAATGGGCGTGCCCCCGACGGAGGTGTTGATGAGACCGACGGGCACGCCAACTTCCTTGTAAATTTCGCGCCCAAAGAAATACAGAACAGCCGAAAAACCGCTGACAGAGTCCGGCGTACATTCCTGCCAGACGCCTTTGCCCTCTGCCTGCGGTTGGTCGGAGGGACCGGAAGATTCTCGGTAGTGGCGGACGAGCGGGAACTTCGCATTCACCTTCTCGGTATCAAGGTGATAACAACTGGCCACTGTCATGGCCATGTTGGACTGGCCGGAGCCAAGCCACACTTCGCCCACGAGCACGTCCTTGATCTCGATCTTGCGTCCGTCTTTGCCGCTCGCCGTGAGTTGGCGTGGTTCAGCGGATGCAGTCAGGGATTCGAGCTTGAGCGACCATTTGCCGTCACCACCCGCTTCGGTGGATTTCGATTGGCCGGCAAATGCGACGGTCACGCGTTCGCCCGGATCGGCCCAGCCCCAGATGGCGACTGGTTTTTCGCGCTGAAGCACCATGTGATCGGAGAGCGGCGAGCCGAGGCGAAAGTCGTTGGCTTGAAGCGAGGGGCAGGTGGCGAAAAGGATGGCCATCAGGGCTGTGATGGATGTGGGGCTGGGTTTCATTTGTATTTTCTCTGGTTGAGACCAACGGGAAGCCTGAGTTTCCGGTCTTGAAACCTCACAACTCAATCCCACGCTGTCGGTCTGCTGCTGTATCCGAAACTTTAGTCCCCTACTGGCGTTTTATTCAACTAAAGCCATGAACCGCTTACGCTCTGTCCTTCTTTCGCTCGCATTGTGTTCGATTAACTTTGTCGCGCAGGCGGACGAGGCTGCCGATCTATAGCTTCGGCTTGGATCGTGTCCCCGGGCCAAAGAGGCGGGGTTCAACCGTGCCGCCGGTCTTGTCACGGCAGTTTACCCGTCCCCGCGTCCCCGCGTCCCCCGCTAAGCGCGGACCAGTAGACCAAACAACTGAAGTCGCTGTATGGGGGAATCACAACGGGCGAGCACGTGATGGCAACTGCGTTCCCGGGGCTTAAGGACATTTACAAGCAGGCGGGCGTCGGAGAACGCTTTGGCGGAATTTCGCTGCGGATGGGCACGACGTTTACCGAGTCTCTGGACCTGGCCTTGGGCGCTGGTTCGCCTATGGTTCAAATCGCGACATGGACGACTACGGAGAGGGAACTGCGATCGAACCCACGCGCGGTGCAGTGTACGAGTATCTCGAGATTCTTCAGAAGCGTCTCAATGTCTCCGCGCACGGGTCGGCAGAGACACAGGGGACAGACACTCATATCCTACACCGCCTAATGGAATGCCTTAGACTGAGGATCAAAGACGTAGAATTTGCTGAATTCTGGATAGGACATCCGTTCTGTGCAGGAGCTTCTCGGGCACAAGCATGTTGCCACTACGATGATTTACACACACGTGATGAACCGACCAGGAATTGCGGTACGAATTCCGGCGGATCTACCTCCTCAGAATCGATTGCCCTTCACGGGAACAAAGCGTTCCGCCTTGATCGAGTTAAACCAAATGCTACAATACAACCCATGACACAGGCTGTTGCACACATCCTTGAAGAAGTATAGCAACTATCAGTCGTCGAACGTGCTGATCTGGCTGACCGGCTACTGGCATCCCTCGTTGACGACATCCCTCCTGACATCGAGCAGAAACAAATTGACGAGGTCCGACGTCGGATTGCTCAAGTCGACTCCGGCGAAGTTACTTTAATTCCTGCTCACGTCGCATTGGAGCAAGTGCGTCAGCTGGTTCAATCCGCTCAGATCGCCAGTTAAAGGCCTCTCACAGCTTTCATCCAGAGGCGCTTATTGAGCACACTCAAAGCGCAAGTTACTATTTGCACAATGCATCCCCTCCTGTTGCTGAAGCATTTATCTCCGCAGTAGAGTCGGCTATCTCAGAAATTATTGGAGATCCAACGCTGCGTCGAGTAGTCGCCGAACCTGAAATTCGTTGCTACGTGTTTAAGCGATTCCCCTACGTTCTCTATTAACGTTGGCAGCGCGACCGTGAACTTGTGAGTATTTTTGCCATTATGCACTGCAGTCGGGAACCGGACTATTGGAAGCACCGAAGCATCTAGAGCCTCCATATGGAGAGATGCTAGTGCACCCCACGCCAAGAGCCTAACTAGGCGCTGCAGACGAACAGCCTCCATGCGTCACGGAAGCTGCTCAGTTCTGGCGTTGGGCAGATGCTCCGCCTCTCTACCAGGAACGCTCTTGATTATTGTATCGAGAGCCAAAAGGCTCGCATACACACCAAGAGTCGATAGTGTGTGTATTCATGAAGCGCACAAACATCGTCCTTGATGAAAAACTCGTCTCAGAGGCACTCAAACTTACCGGCCTTAAAACCAAAAAGGAGTTGGTTCATCACGCATTACAACAACTGATCCGACGTGAACGCCAAGTTGGCTTACTTGAACTGAAAGGAAATGTCCCATGGGAAGGCGATCTCAATCTCATGAGGAAAGGACGTTTCGCGTGAAGGTCCTAGTGGATTCGAGCGTCTGGATTGATTTCCTGAGGAATAACGTCACTCCTAAAACACAACTTCTCGAGCAATTTATCGTAGATAGAGAAGATCTATGTATCTGCGGATTTATCTTCACAGAAGTTCTTCAAGGAATCAAAGACGAAAAGAAATACCTTTCTACAAAACAACAACTTTCCAATCTGATCTATTTAGAAGACGATGTTTCCACCTTCGATCTTGGCGCCACAATATACAGGGAATTGCGGAAACAGGGCCTCACAATCAGAAACTCAATTGACTGCCTGATAGCGGCAACCGTTATCCAACACGGCGCTCATCTTTTAGACGCCGATCGAGATTATGAGTTTATTGATCAGCATTACCCGTTGCATCGCCTCTAGAGACACAGGGGACAGGCACTAATATCCTACAATTCCTTAAGACTGCACGAGCGCACGTGCATGATCGGCTAGCGCAGTACTCAAATAACGCTCCCCAGTGCTGCAGCCTATGGTAACAATCAGCTTTCCAGAATACTCCGGACGAGACGCGAGTTGCAGCGCAGCCCACACATTGGCACCCGTCGAAATTCCCGCCAGAATGCCTTCTTCATGCGCCAGACGTTGAGCCGTTTCTATCGCGTCCTCGTTGGAGACCGTGATCACCTCGTCGATGAGAGCGAGGTTGAGGTTATTAGGCACGAAACCTGCGCCCGTTCCCTGAATTTTATGAGGCCCCGGCTTCAGTGGCTCCCCCCGGAGCGTCTGGGTAATTACGGGCGAGGCAGAGGGCTCAACCGCAATGGTTTTGAAGCTCTTATTGCGAGACTTAATTACCTCGCTCACTCCGGTAATCGTTCCACCTGTGCCCACTGCAGACACCAGTGCCACGACGGTTCCGTTACTGTCGGACCAAATTTCCTCCGCCGTTGTCCTTCGATGAACTTCAGGATTGGCCGGATTATTGAACTGCTGGGGCATCCAGGCGCTCTGATCCAGCGCCACTAATTCCTCAGCCTTTGCAACAGCGCCCTTCATTCCAAGAGCAGCAGGCGTGAGCACCAGATCCGCCCCCAAAAGAGAGAGAAGAATGCGCCTTTCCACGCTCATGCTTTCAGGCATCGTCAGAGTGAGTTTGTACCCTCGCGCCGCCGCAACAAAGGCCAGCGCAATCCCCGTGTTTCCGGAAGTCGGCTCAATAATTCGCGACCCCCGCCCGATGCGCCCCTCCTTTTCGGCGGCGTCGATCATTGCGAGTCCAATCCGGTCTTTGACACTTCCCAGCGGATTGAAGAACTCAGCCTTGAGTGCAATCCTCGCCGGTAACCCAGCTCCAATGCGAGAGAGTTTAATTAAGGGCGTGCGGCCTACGGTTTGAGTAATGCTGTCAAATATTGGCATATAACTACCTGTATTTTATGTTTTTAACTAAAAAATTTGTGCTTCTTAAGGAGCGTATTCCCTCCTCCACAGAGAGCATTCACAGTCACCGGGTGACGAAAGCGAAATAGCCGGGCTCTTTCCCCCGAGCGAACCCGGCTATACACACACCAAACTTTCGCTCTAGAACTTCACGGTCACATCCGCTTGGAAGATTTGGACGTTGTTGCGATCCGCAAGGCTTCCAGCAACGCCAGCTTTACTCCAAGGAACTGTCGCGCTACCTGTAATGGCGCTACTGTCGAGTTCGGAACGCAGATTGAAGGCGTTTTGATAGGCAAGGTTCAGGACCACCGCGTTTGACAGGTTGTACCCCACACCAAGCTTGAAGCCTCTTGTATTGAGCCTGCTATTAGCGAAATCCGAATCGTTAAGATTAGGATCCACTGCGGTCAACCCAGTCGCGCGGTAGTTGGCGAGAAGAGAGAAATCACCCTTCTTCTTGTTCTCCCCGAACACCAACCCGACCAGCCAAGCGTAGTCGTCGGTGGCGCTACGGCGGTTTGAGCCGTTTGAGCCAATCGCGCCGATTCGCGTCAATCCGTAAACATCATAGGCGCGCGTTTCGCCATCCAGATTATAGGAAAAGTCCCAAACCAACTTAGTCTTGATCCCAGCAATTTTTGTCGTGAAATCCCCCGGTAACAGCAACAACTGCAATCCCCGCGTTCCATTTGCTGCTGCAAATCCTGAGCCGTTCACGGTCGAAGCCGTCGCAGAGCCTCCGCTCAAAACCGAGCCGGTTGCATTTTTGGCGCTGGCGGAGTTGTAGGTCAAAAAGCCGGGGGCGGCAGTAAGTTTGTGACTATCATCAAACTTAAAGCCGACGACAGCCTGAGCCTGAAACAAAAAGGCATCGGTCGCTAAATCCGTCCCGTTAGCCTGGGATTTCCACCCCTCGTTGTTGTCCGCAAAAGTGAACTGACCCGCGTTCAATGTCACCTCCCACGGTCCTACCCACCCATAGAGCTTGTGCAGTTCCGCCTTCTCCGAGAGGCCCACCGGATTGATGTCCGCATCCCATACCAGCCCCTGCTCGTTTGTGTAGAAAGGGTTGGTCTGCTTCCCAATGACGCCGCCAAGGCCTTTGATGGGCTCCCAGCCCAGATACGCCTTACTGATGTAGAGAGGGAACTTCCCAAAACCGCCACCCTCCCCCGCCGAACCAACCGTCTGATTGTCGGAATCAGAAGTCTGCCCCGTAGAAAGCTGGAAGCCCGCAGTGAACTCATCACTCAATTTCGCGTCTGCGCCAATGCGAAGCCGGATACGCTCCCGCTGGAGAGAGCGCTTGTCGTCTGAAGTCGACGCGTTCTTAAGCTGGGAGCGAATTTCGTCCCACTGGTAGCGGAAGCGAGCGTCTCCGTAAATTTTCAGCTCCTTGATGGAACTATCGAGCTTAATTTTACCTGCCGACGTCTTTGAGAAGTCTTGCGCCAACTTGGCACGAATTGCCTCAGCCTTTGACTCCTTGATAACGCCCTCCTGCACCAGGGCGTCCAACAGGGCGCCGCTGTCTTGGGCAAGAGCGTGGGCGGTGAGAGCCCCTGAGGCAAGGGCGAGGAGAGCCGCGGAGCGCGGGATATATTTGATCATAATTAGTGTGCTTTTAATAAATACCTTGAAAATCAGACTGCATATTTTCAAAACGTGTAACTACTCTGTTTTAGTATAGATTTGGACCAAAAGAGATTCACCAAGCTTGTCTCGCTCAGGAACCCCGCCCGTCCCATCTTTCAATTGCCTCAACCGCACCCGCGGCGGAGGCAAAGCGTGTCGCTTACAGATTCGCTCCGTAAGCCATAAAGTGGCAGTACTCTTGAAGGGTCGCCTTCAAGGCCAAACGAAAGGAATTCCGCTGATCGGAAAGGGGCGCGAGGGCGGGACTTTCCAAGATGAGCTCAAACGGCTGCGGAAATTGCTGCGGCGCAGCGCCCAGAATCCCCTCATAGGACTCGTGAATCATGCCGTTCACGGCGCGAAATCCATCGATAAATGGACGCGTATCGCGTTGCTGCGCCTGCTCTGCCGCGCTCAAAGCCGGCCCCAATAACTGCCGAGCCAGAACGTCGCCCCGCGCAAAACCGTAAAATCCAGGTGAAGTGTCGTCCGAGTGCAACGAGATGATCCCGTCGAACTGGCGTGCCAAAATTTCACGTTCCAGTAATTGCACCTCTTTCTCCTGAGATCCCCGCCAGAACTCGCGGTTCAAATCCTTTCCAGACCGAGATTCCCGAGTTCCTGCGAGGAACCCGCCCGGATTGCACACGGGATACAAATAAAGCTCAAAATGACGACCGATTTCCGGGGTCTCATCGAGTTCGCGGATAAAATCCATCAACCCCAGAATGCCAGCGGGTTCATCCCCGTGAATCCCCGCAAAGATGCCCAACTTATAACGCTCCTTAACCGTTTGCGTGCGCTGGAAACGGAAGCGCGGCAACCAAAGCGTCTCCCCAAAACTCTCCCAGATGGATAGCGCATCGGCCCGCAAGCATGGCGAATGCAAAGCCTGCGTGTACAAAGGCGACAAGAGCTCACGCAACGGCAACCGCTCTCCGCCGCCCAGGCGACTCTGCACGTGAGCGGCTGCCCGCCTCACGTAACTGCCAGCCTTGGGACTCAGAAGTCTTTCTTGTGGAAGAATCATATCTTGCGGAGATGCGGTTTGACCTATGCTCAGTCTACGGTTTGTAAATTTGATCAAACGTACCACCATCCGCGAAGTGGACGCGCTGTGCCTTAGTCCAACCGCCAAAAGCGCCGTCAATGGTTACTAATTCAAGCTTGGGAAACTGCGATCCATACTTAGCCAGAGCTTTCGCGCTGCGGGGTCGGTAGAAATTCTTCCCGATAATATCCTGTCCTTCCTCGCTGTAGAGGTACTTGAGATAGGCTTCCGCCAAATCCCGAGTCTTCTTCCCGTCCACATTCTTGTCCACCACACTCACCGACGCCTCAGCAAGGATGCTCTGGGGCGGCGCCACAATCTGAAACTTGTCGGCTCCAAATTCTTTGAGCGCCAAAAACGCCTCATTTTCCCATGTCAGTAACACATCACCGATTTCCCGCTGTATAAAAGTGGTCGTCGAACCCCGAGCACCACTGTCGAGGACCGGAACATTCTTATAAAGTTTGCTGATAAAATCGAGCACCTTGGCCTCATCCTTACCAAAGGCCTTCTCTGCATACGCCCACGCCGCCAGATAATTCCAGCGAGCGCCTCCTGATGTCTTAGGGTTAGGCGTGATCACCTGCAAATCTTTCTTAATCAGGTCATCCCAATCCTTGATGCCCTTCGGATTCCCCTTCCTCACCAGAAACACAATCGTGGATGTGTAAGGAGCGCTATTATCCGGCAACCGACTTGCCCAATTCTCCGGAATCAATCCGCCGTTGGAGTACAACGCATGAACGTCTCCAGCCAGCGCTAACGTCACCACATCCGCCCTCAGTCCATCAATCACCGCCCGCGCCTGCTTGCCTGATCCCCCGTGAGACTGCTTGATCGAGACGTTTTCTCCAGTTTTCGTCTTCCAATAGCGAGCGAAGGCTGGGTTAAACTCTGAGTAGAATTCCCGAGTGGGATCGTAGGAGACATTCAGTAAATCCCGAGCGGCGCTGGCGAGGGAAACGCTCAGCGCGAGGAACGAGAGGGTAAGAAGTGATAAACGCATAGAAGGAATTTTTTGAAGTTTTAGTTAGGGAACAATCGGACTGGAGAACCACCGCCAACGGCACCAAAAGGCGACCGGTGAATAGCAGCGAAACTTCCGTGACAATCAATGTATACTTGCAGGGTGTAGATTGAGTCAAAGATTATTTCAAATATTTTTCTGCATCCACTCGACTTCGGTCTACCCAGCAACAGTCCAGATGCAAAACCACGCCACCAAGCGGCTTTTGAGCACAGTTTACTGACCTGAAAAACCGGCACTTAACCTCGGTTCACCTGTCCTGAAGACTAAAACGAAGTGGAGCCTCAAACTGCGCCCCCTCAAAAGCATTGCTAACCTTGCAACGCCAACCGCCCTCTACAGCCGCCTTATCCAAGCGCAGGAAAGCGTGCTGGGCTGGCAAAAAGCGAATGCCTATCCTTTGCACAACCCGCTAGCCGCTCGGCTCGATCTTGCCGCAGGTGACGAATTCCATTGGTCCACCCCAGCATGCCAGTTGATTTCCGACGCCATTGTTACCAAGGCGCTCGAATCGCAGAACACCAAATAGAGGTAGATCTACGATCCAAAGAACGCAACCGCAGCGGAGTTCTGTTCTGCGCTAGTGGTTTGTCAGACTTGGTCTGTTTTTGAGTAAAATCACCGTTTTTTTTAACATCAAAACACCTTAACGAAAAGTTAGAGGGGCCTTGCTGGGTATTTTAGAACGTCGATTTTAGTGCGCGAACGTAAGTCCGACAGGCTCCTAGTAGACAGGGATGTCTAATTTGGCGGTTCTGGCGACGCCGCGTTGAAAGAGGGCGATTGGTGTTTTGCCGATTAATTGCTTCGGTGAGGCACCCAATGTCGTCGTGGGGATGCTGCGATTTGTCATGCCGGAGGCATGAAAGCCAATTGCCGGTGGTTGAGGAGCGACGCGACGACACCACCGGTTTCTCAGGCCGAAACCGCCCGCATCCCAAGGGGATGGCAGCGGCGTCGCATCTCAGGTCCAGCAGGCAATTATTTATGGGAAACACGGTGTGCGTCAGTGCGAAATAACCATGGCCCAGCAGCTTGGGTGACTGGCATCCCGACGGGATGCTCTGTGTTTTTTAGCCTATCCGGTGGTGTCGCTTCGCTCAACCACCGGCAAATGGCCTCGATGCCTCCGGCATCGGAACTGTCATTCGCAGCCTCACTGCGGGGGTGTAAACGTTTGTCTGTAAAAGACCGCACGAGACAGAAACCCGCCGCACTGGCAGTCGATGGAGCGTAGCGGAATCGGCTGCTAGTGCGGCGGCGCGCCAACGCCATCCCGGCCCCTCGGGATTGCAGGCGTCCGCCCAAGGCTGAACACTGAAGGTGAGTCGCGTAAATTAGTCGGTGGAGCGTGAGGAATGTGACGCGATCGCTTTGCGGCAATCCCGTCGTTAACGCCCTAATTCCTCGATGACGATGTCGTCCAAGAGCAAGGGGGCGAAGGCGATGAAGGCAATGGTCTCCTTTTCTGCATCCGAATGCTTCATCACCTGTGTCAGCACCTCTTTCCCATCGATCCAGAGAGTCCACTGGGTCCCGACATTCTCCACCACGAATTGATGCCATTGTCCTTTCACTAAAGCGGCGGGAGATTTGCAGCTGATACCGGGCGCGGAGTAGGCAAGGTACGGCTTAAAGATGTCCGCCGGACCGTGGTCCTTTTTCTTTCCGACCAGGCGTGGATCGTTTTCATCGTACGTGAAATCACGCTCTACGATGGAGACGACTGCGTCCGTTGTATTACGCGGGAGACGAGCATACACGTCTCCGATATGCCACACGGGGATTCCTGTTTTTGCAGGGAAAGGTGTGTTAATCAGCATTGAAAGGCGCGCCGACTCGTCCTCGAATTTCACGCGGTAGGAGACCCTAACGTCCCTCGCTTTTATCCGCGGGCTAATCGAAGTGCCGTGTGCTTTTCCGGGGTGCTGTTTTGCGTCGTAGATACTGGCGAGCGCCCCGTCCCGAAGTTCCCACGTCTCTGGGATGTTCCAGGAAGAGATTCCAAAAATCGCTTTATCGACGACATCGTTACTGAATTCGGCTTTCACAAGAACAGTGCCTTGGGCCGCGCTTTGCGCTAATACGCTTGTTGTGAGCAGGGTAAGCGAGAGAAGGAGTGGCGTTATTTTGTTCATCAATGGTTATTTCATTTGGAAATCTGTGCTGCTGACCAAGGCCTGCAGGAAAGCTCGGACTTCGAAATTCTGTTTCTGTGATTGCTCTAAAATTCGAACGGCAAGGTCTTCGTCGGAGAAGCCAAAAGGTCGCCCCAAGCCATACTCGATCAGCGCTTCGGTGAGCCCTCTTGCGATCCGCTCCGGTTTTGCGGCGATCAAATCCCGCAGTTCGAAGTAATCCTTAAATGCAGGCCCGTTGTGAAAGGCGCCTGCAGGTTCGATGGGCCACGTCTTTTTCCCAACGCCCTTCTTTTCATATCCGTCTTCTGTTCGCCACTTCCCAGCGGCATCGAAGTTTTCCAAACCGAAACCGATGGGATCAATTTTGCGGTGACAAGAGGCGCACTGTGGTTGTTCCTGATGCGCCATTAGGCGCTCATGCGTTGTGAGTAGTTTTCCCTCGAGGCGCGAAAGCTGCGGCACATTCGGCGGCGCAGGAGGCGGGGGCTCGTGCAGAATTTTCCGCAGGATCCATGCACCGCGTTCGACTGGACTGGAGTCTTTCCCGTTACTCCCCATCGCGTGGATTGCTGCCATTCCGAGGAGCCCGCCGCGTGGGGAATCTGGGGCTAGTTTCACAGGCCTAAAGGCATCCCCGCTGACATCTGGGATCCCATAATAATTCGCCAGCAGTCCGTTGATGACCACAAAGTCGGACTTCAGCAGGTAATTCAGGCTCTTACGTTTCTGCAAAAGAGACGCGAATGTTTCGATTACCTCCGTTCGCGCGGCAGCTTTTGTACTCTCGTCAAAAGTGCGATGTACTTTCGTATCAAACTGGAAGAAATCGAGCCGATCCAGACCGAGCCACTGATGAACAAAAGCGTTCACAAAAGCCGAGCTCCGGGGGTCGTCTATCATCCGGTCGAGTTGTTTGGAAAGGATCTCGGGTTTACTCAGGTCTCCCGTTTGGCTGAGAGCCAGTAATTCCGAATCCGGTGGAGCGCTCCAGAGGAAATACGCGAGACGGGTTGCGAATTCGCGTTGTGTGAGGTGGCGACGGGTTGGGCCTGAACTCGGTTCGGCGAGGTACAGGAATCCGGGAGAGGCGAGGACAACGCTCAGGGGTTCTTTCAGCGCATCGTGAAACGAGTCACCAGCCTTGCGCCGGACCTGAAACAACTCAATGAGCCGGTCCATGTATGCGGGATCCGGCTTGAGATCACGAAAGGCGCGCACGGCGAAACGTTCGAGTAGGGCTCGCGCCGTCTGAGTCTCCGGCGTTTCTGTATTCTCCGCGACGAACAACTCGGCAATCGCCGGAGGGTTGGGCTCCGCGAGTGGTCCCTCCCATTCCACCCAATCAATCCAAAGCGCAGGTTCAGGACCGACACCAGTGGCCTTACGCGCAGCGGTGTAGAGATCAAAGTCGAGCTTCACATCACGTTTTTCGCGGACCACAAAAGTGCGCGGGCCGTTCCCCGTGATATTCACTGGGAACTCGATGATCTGCGGTTCATCGATTGTTCCGCTGATCTGAAAGGTGTGCATCAAGCTGAAATCCTCTGTTCCAGAGGAACGGCTTCCGAGGGCGACAAAATGCCTCTCCTGCGGAGTGCCTTTCACTGCACCGATTCGGAAGCGCAATTTGTATCTGCCAGGTTCAACTTTTTCGACTTCATGTTTTGTCTTGAGCCATCCCGAAGGTTGATCCGGAGGTAGCGTGACTACTTCCTCAGTAATGACGTTGTAAATAGTCAGGTACGCACCTTTTTGC
The DNA here is from genome assembly GCA_903919125.1 of uncultured Spartobacteria bacterium. Classification (GTDB taxonomy): domain Bacteria; phylum Verrucomicrobiota; class Verrucomicrobiia; order Chthoniobacterales; family Chthoniobacteraceae; genus Chth-196. Next base: position 42,206 of record CAIXGS010000079.1, read on the forward strand.
GTGAGCGGATCGTTTAGATAACGCTCAAAGGACGGCCCGTGTTCGTCGAAGACTCTTACCCGGAACTTTGCCTCTACCTCATCGGCGATGCCTTTGCCAAAAGCGCTGGGCGGCTTGCTCCGGTCGCTGTCGAGGTAGGCTTTTGCCACACTGTACCCACCTTTGTAATAGCCGTTGTAGGTGCCACCAACCTTTGCGTTTGCATGTAGCTCGACCTCGCGGCGTTCTCTGATCGTTCTGAGGGGCGATTCCTTTGATTGCGCTGACGCCCCGAGTGCGCGTACAAAGCTATCATCGACCGCTCGGCGGCCCAGTGCCAGGTACTGTTCGAACTGATCGGATGACATAAACAGCGCGGCCCCCACCGTGTCGAAGGCTCCCGATCCACCGTCCTTGGGCAGATCATGAACATCGACTTCCACGCCGAGTAATTCGCGAATCGTGTTTTTATATTCCCGCTGGTTGAGGCGGCGCATCGTGATGTTGCCGTGTTGATCGCTGAGCGTTTTCCGGGCGACCACGAGAGTGTTGGCAACGGAGTCGAGGAATTCGGTTTTCGCCCCCTTCTCTGGTTGTTTGCTGTCATCCGGAGGCATCTCGCCGGAATTGACCTGGTTTAGAATTTTCTGCCAACGCTCAGCGTTTTCTACGGAGTCGAGTTTTAGCGAAACGTTATCGAGGCGCAGTTTTCCTTTTTGTTTATCGGCGTTGTGACACTCGGTGCAGTAGCTCTCGAAGAACTGACGGTGTTTTTCTGGAACGACCGCTTCGTTCGCAGGAAAGGCCGTTGTGGCGGTCAGGAAAAAGGCAGCAAACCAAGAAAAACGGTTCATCGTCTGAGTCGTCTGAAACATCTGGAATGAATCGCTTAGGCGAGTAGTTCTTTCGCTACTCCGGTGCTGTCGCCGTGGCGTTCTGCAGGCACTCCGATGCCTCGTAGCAACGTCAGCCAGACATTGGCGAGGGGCGTGTTTTTGGGCAGTACGATGTGTTGGCCGAGCTTGAGGCGAGCGGCACCACCGGCAAGTACCGTTGGGCAGTTATCCAGATAATGGATCGAGCGAATGTTGCTGCCGTAGGCAACGCAACTATTTTCAAATAAAGAAGATCCATCTGCTTCCTTAACCGCCTTGAGTTTATCAAAAAGTCCGGCCAACAGCTCGCTCTGGGCCGCGTCTCGTTTTTGCGAAGCCTCTGTTCGCTCCCCAGGCGTATAGTGGCTCATGTCGTGGGACGCGACTTTGGAACCGAGGCTTGCCAGCAGAGTCTGAACGGGCTGGCGATAAGTGATTACTCGTGTGGCGTCGGTCTGAAGGGCAGCCACGATGAGGTCGTACATCACTTTGATTTCCTCACGGCCGGCGAGTCCTGGTTTGGGCTCTGGCATCGGCGCTTTTCCTTTGGGGACCGTGAGCCATTGCTCGTCTTTGCCTAGACGGGTTTCAATATCGCGGATGCTTTGGAAATATTCGTCCAGTTTGTCAGTATCGGAGCTGCTCAGTCCCCGTTGGACGCGTCGGGCATCTTCAAGGACGGTATCGAGTACACTGCGTTTTTGCTTGAGGGCGGCCTGGCGTTGTTCGAGGGGAAGCGTTTCGTCTGAGAACAGGCGGTGATAGGCGACTACAGGATTATCAAGACCAGCCACGGGTTTGCCTCGTTGATCCCAGGCCAGCGAAAGCCCCGGTCCGTGGCCGGAATTTTGGACGTCCGGGGTATTGAGCTGAATGGAGGCGTAACGTGTGTCGTTCCCAAGAATGCCCGCGGCTACCTGATCCGCAGAAATGGAGTTATGGAAACTCTGGCCCGGCTCCGCGTAACGGTTGGCGCCGGTGAGCCAGAAAGTGCTGCCCCAATGCGCTTCGTTGGCGAATTTGTTCGTACACCCTTGGACGACGGTGAAGTCTTTCCGGTGGCGTTCCAGAGGCGCCAGACCCGGAGGGAGGGTGTAATCGGATCCGGTTTGTGCGAGGTTCGGAAACCACGTCTCATTCGTGACGCCATAGCCGAAACCCAAGAAGATCATTCGCTTTGGAGGCGTGGTCGACTTTTCCTGCGCGAATGCGCGGAAATCCAAAGAGGGAAGAAAGGGCAATGCGATGAGGGAGCCCGCGGTGCTCCGTAAAAAATGACGGCGCGAGAGTGGGGATGGTTTCATGGGGCGGAAGCTTTTTAAGGATTACCCGGCCGGCAAGGCGGACTTAGCAGCCGATTTAAAAAACTCGTATTTCTTCAAATTTAACCAATCGATGGGCCAATCAGGCGCCCGCCGGTGCGGATGCTATTGTGGTATTGTGAGAACAAGCTGAAGTTCGTCCGCGAATTAGGATCCAAATTGAGCGGGCTCTTGAGAGCGAGGCTGGGGACAGACACGAATGGCAATTAGTTAAGACGCTTTTAGCGCGCCTGCCTCCTTCATTTGGCGACTGGGATAGAGAGGGTTTCCGGATGCAACCCTGATAGGGTTGGCTGTGTTTTTGGTGACCCAGAAGTAGGCCCGCCAGCGTCGGTCCAACCCTGGGCTGTATTATGCAACACCGTTGGCGTTATGAGCCGAGCCTCACTTGGAGCAGGAGGGCAAGTGTCATTCGTGTCTGTCCCCTGTACGGCCACTCTTTCGTGCAATGGCGGAGCGGTAACCCTTTTGGTTGAAGTAAAAACCCAACGAAAGACGTCGCAGGAATGTGGAGGGCCAACTCGCGATGGAAGCAATTAACAGGCACTTATACCCCGCTCATACCCGAGCCAATACAATGGAGAGAACTCCAGTTTGCTACAAATTGAAGCTTATCAGGCCGAGTTCAATGTTTTATCCATTTAGGACGTTCATGCCTTTCTTCTCCAACCGCCTTCTTTCTAGGACCGCCAAGGGAGGTGTAACTTTCTTCTTGCTGCTAGCGTGGACAGCTAATGCCGCCGAAGTCCACGTCCGCCCAGAGGGGCCGATTCGCACCTTTGCTGAGGCGAGGAACGAAGCACGAAATCGCAAAGAAAACGTCATCGTCCACGCGGGCACTTACTACCTGCCGGAGACGCTGGTGTTTACCAGCGAAGACTCAGGGACGGAGTATCGCGCAGCCGAAGGCGAGAAGGTTGTGATTAGCGGAGCAAGCCTAATCGAACTAATCTGGGAGCCTTATCAGAACGGCATCATGCAGGCGAGGACGCAGCCCGGCTTGGTATTCGATCAACTCTTTGTCAGCGGCCAACTCCAGCACATGGCTCGCCACCCGAACTATGATCCGAGTGCAACGAAACCAAAGCGCTTCGGAGCGGGTGCTAATGGAGAACCGGATGCGCCTAAATTTAATGGCTCTTCACGCGACTCCACTTCACCGGAACGCGTGGCCCGCTGGGGCGATCCCGCGGGTGGATATGTTCACGCGATGCAGGGTGCACTGTGGGGCAGCATGCATTATCGGATCCTCGGCAAGAATGCAGACGGCACGCTGGAGTTGGAAGGCGGCTGGCAAAACAACCGTCCGGACAAAGGTGCTCACAAAGATTTTCGATTTGTCGAAAATGTCTTCGAGGAGTTGGACTCGCCCAGCGAATGGTTCCACAACGCCAAGACTAACACCCTCTACTTCTATCCGCCCAAGGATGTGGACTTGAAAACAGCGAAAATCGAGATCGTCCGTCTACGCCAGCTCATTGATTTTGCCGGTACAAAAGAACACCCGGTGAAATCAGTATCACTGCGCGGGATGACGTTTACTGCGGCAGGGCGCACCTTTATGGAGAACAAGGAGTCGTTGCTGCGTTCGGACTGGACCATCTATCGCGGCGGCGCGGTATTTCTGCATGGCGCGGAGGACTGTTCCATCGAGAATTGCGATTTTGAGCAACTCGGTGGAAACGCTATTTTCATTAGCGGCTACAATCGCAACATAGCGGTACGCGGCTGCCTGATCCGCGAGTGCGGGGCCAACGGCGTGGCCATCGTTGGCGAGCCCAAAGCCGTACGAAGTCCCATGTTCTCATGGGGGCCGGGCAATCCGTACAGCGGAGGCAAGCCACAACTCGAACCGCAAGAGATTGACCGTGCGCCGGGACCTCTAACCGAGGACTATCCTGCGAAGTGCCTAGTGGAGGACTGCTTGATTACGCGCATTGGTCGGTTGGAAAAGCAGTCGGCGTGTGTAGAAATCTCTATGGCACAGGACATCACCGTACGGCACTGTTCTGCATACGAGGTGCCTCGCGCGGGATTGAACATAGGCGATGGCTGTTGGGGAGGCCACGTGATCGAGTTCTGCGATGTCTTCGATACGGTGTGCGAGACAGGAGACCACGGCAGCTTCAACTCGTGGGGGCGTGATCGTTATTGGTCTGGGTCTGCAACTTTCTTGAAGAATCTCAATGCAGCCACGCCCATCGCGGAGCTCGCTTTTGCCGACGCGATGAAGCCGATCCTTCTGCGCCATAATCGCTGGCGTTGCGACTACGGCTTCGATGTCGATCTCGACGACGGCTCCACTCATTATGAAATCACCAATAACTTGCTGTTAGGACGTGGACTTAAATTACGCGAGGGTTTCCACCGCGTTGTGAGGAACAACATTATCGTTAACAACGGTATGCATCCCCATTGCTGGTATCCTTCCAGCGAGGATGTGTTCACCCAAAACATCGTGATGCGGCCCTACTTGCCGGCTGCCATGCAAACCGACTTATGGGGTAAGCCAGAAGATCGGAATAAGTGGGGCAAAGAAATTGATCGAAATCTGTTCACCACGACTGAGGCGGATCGTATCAAGTTCGCGGCCAACGGATGCGATGCCCATTCGCTAGTCGGCGAGCCAATGTTTATGGATCCAACGAAAGGAGATTTTCGTGTGAAGGAGGGCTCGGCAGCATTGCAACTCGGGTTCAAGAATTTTCCGATGGATCAGTTCGGGGTGACGTCACCGCGCCTCAAAGCCATCGCCCGCGTGCCTGAGTTCCCACGAATTGATAGGGTCCGCACTGCTCCGTCGCTTGCCGAAAAGCTGCGGGACTGGCAAGGAGCCAGGCTGCGGGAGTTAGAGGAAATGGAATTTTCAGCGCTCCAGATTTCAGAAAGTGACAAGGGTGTGATTGTCGCGGAGTGCCCTACGAACAGTGCCGCCTACAAAATGGGTATTCGGCCTAAGGACTTCATCCAAAGCGTTGACGGCCGTTTGGTGAGAAACATTGAGGACTTTTTCGCTGTAACGAGCGCTAATGCTTCCGGCAGGAAGATGAAGATGAAGCTCAGTCGAGCGCTACAGGAAATGACCATTGAAATAGGAGGCGATGGCAAGGAGCGCGGCAGAACGTCTGATACGCTTAATCATAATTAGTCTGCTTTTAATCAATACCTTAAAAATCAAACTGCTTATTTCAAAAGCGTTACGTAATCGCCAGCCTTGGGACTCAGAAGTCTTTCTTGTTGAGGGATCATATCTTGGGGAGATGCGACTTTGCCTCCTTCGGTCTAGGGCTTGTAAATTTGGTCAAACGTCTCACCGTCAACGAAGTGGACGCGTTGCGCCTTCGTCCAACCGCCAAAAGCTCCATCGATGGTTACCAATTCAAGCCTAGGAAACTGCGATCCATACTTAGCCAAAGCCTTTGCACTGAGTGGGCGATAGAAGTTCTTCCCAATAATATCCCGCCCTTCCTCGCTATAGAGTTAGTTAAGATACGCTTCCGCTAAATCCCGAGTCTTCTTCCCGTCTACATTCTTGTCCACCACACTCACAGACGCTTCCGCAAGGATGCTCTGCTCGGGGCTACGATAAGTCGCCTCGTTGGGGATGGAAATCCCGCTTCCCCAGCATCGGATCCTCAATCTGAATGAGTCGAAGTACCGGTACCGAGGACGCGCAAAAGTTGCGGTTGGGATTCCCCTAGTCGCCGATTTGTTGGTAACATCACGCCATGAATTCCGAGGGTTGGATTGCAGTTTCACCACGCCACCACGTGCGACTTGCCCAAGAGTATCAGCACCTCATTCTGAAGCCTCCTGGTCGAGATTTTGTGGTGCGCACCCTCGCGCTGCGCAAAGTGGGCGACATGCCCTTGATGTCGGCAGAGTTAGTGATCGCCGGCACCGAAACTCGCCGCGAATACCCCGCCACGGAGGTTTATCCGTTACACTTTCGCAAGACTTACTTTCCGGCAAGTTTGCACGGGGATCCGCAGGTTGAATTTCAACGACAAATGCGCGCCTCGGAATGGCTCACAGTGCCGCCGCCTATCGGTTGGTCGCCGCTGAGCTTCCGGAGTTGCTTTTTGCCTGGCAAGCCCTTCAACCGCATCTCCCCCTTTGGGATAGAGCCCGAGGAGCAAAACATTCAGGTAGCCTTGGAGCAACCGCTGGCTGCTGCCGCTGGCTTGTGGCACTTGCTGGACGCAGCTTACGGGCAGATTACGACGCTTCACAACGCGGGTTTCAGCCACGGTGACATGGAGTTACACAACCTCATTGTGTGCCCCTCCCCGCTGGAAGTGCAGTTAATTGATTTTGAGAATGCAAAGGAACGCAACGAATTAAGCGATGCGCAGTGGACGAAGGCCTGCGACGCCGACCTGCGCCTCATCCTCAGGGAAGCTGTGTATTTAAAATGCGCTTTGGGGGAGCAGTCCGGTGCCATGTCGGAGGCCGCCGAGGCGCGGATGGAGTCTCTGTTCCAAAACCCCAACCGTTTCCGTCGCGCTATCTTGCGACAAGGCAGCCTCTAAACCCATGCCGTTGAGAGTAATGCCGGCAAGGGTCAAGTTGCTAAGAAGCAGTCCCCTTTGAAAAGGCCGCACATTCTTCGGAATGTCTTCTCATACTCGAAGCGCCTTGGGGTTAACTATGAGCCGTTTTACTTCGTCTACTCCCAGAGTCGCAACGCAGCCGCCCGCTCAGATACTCTCCTTAAACCTCAACGCCCCCTTATCACACGTATGTCAGCCTTCCCCTCACCCAATTCCCGCCGATTCGCCGCGTCGCTCTGCCTTGCCGCCTGCGCCGTCCTCTCTGGCTTCACTGCCCGAGGCGAAGAACCCGCCATAACCCATTCATACGTCGCCTTCGGCGCAGCCACCGAGATTATTTCGGACAAAGGAGAGCTACTTTGGAAATACCCAGCGTCCACAAGGGATGGATGGATGTTGCCCAATGGCAATTTGTTACTCGCCCTGAGCAAGAACAAAGACTACCCCGGCGGCGCGGTCATCGAGGTCACCCGCGAGATGAAAGTACTCTTCGAATACAAAGGGACGCAGTCAGAAGTCAATACAGCTCAATTACTTCCCAGTGGAAACATCATGCTTACGGAAGCAGGAGACAAGCCGCGCATTTTAGAAGTCGATCGCGAAGGCAAGATTGTCGTCGAAGTGGCGTTGCAATGCCAAAACACGAATCATCACATGGAAAGCCGGATGGCGCGCAAGCTCCCCAATGGCAACTACCTCGTACCACAGCTCTTCGACAAGGTGGTGCGGGAATACACGCCTGAGGGCAAAATTGTTTGGGAATTTAAAACGCCCGAGCAACCCAAAGACAGTTGGCCCTTTACCGCAATCCGCATCCCCAACGGCAATACCATCGTGAACCTCACGCACGGCAATTCCGTCGTGGAGGTGAATCCCGAGGGAAAAGTGGTTTGGGAATGCTCCAACGCGGACCTGCCCGACGTCTTCAAAGATCCGTGCGGCGCGCAATGGCTGCCCAACGGCAACCTGATAATCACGAGCTACGCTGCCAAAGGAGATGCGATTAAGCTGTTTGAAATCAACCGCGAAAAGAAAATTGTGTGGAGCCGCCAAGACGGCAAGTCCCACGGCATCCACGAGTTCCAGATCCTCGATACTAACGGCAAGCCATTAGAGGGCACCATCTACCGCTAGCCACTTTTACGGAACTGTATGACAACTAGAGCACTGCGCCAATTTGCGCTCTCCACGCTGCTAACTGCGAGCCTTCCCATCAGCGCGCGGGCGGTCAGCGACTTGGAGTTTTTTGAGCAAAAAATCCGGCCCGTGCTCGCGGAAAAGTGCTTTGAGTGTCACAGCGCAGATTCTAAAAGCCTAAAAGCTAACCTGTTACTAGACTCACGCGAGGGATTCCTCAAGGGCGGCGATACGGCTCCCGCACTCGTACCGGGCGATCCGGAAAAGAGCCCGTTCATCGCAGCCCTTCATTACGGGGATCCGGAAACCGCGATGCCGCCGAAAAAAGCGGGCGGGAAATTGCCCGAGAATGTTATCGCGGATTTCAGTGCGTGGGTGAAGGCCGGCGCTCCTTGGCCGGAGGGTAAAACGGCGAAGAAGAACTCCAAAAAGTTTGATCTGGCACAGCGCCGCGACGAACACTGGTGCTGGAAAGCTCCAGCCATCCATGCACTTCCATCGGTACAGCGCAAAGACTGGCCACGCTCTTCAAGCGACGCCTTCGTCCTTGCCAAACTTGAGGCCGCCCAACTCGCTCCCGCGCCCGAGGCGGACCGGGCAACGCTGCTGCGGAGAGTTACGTTTGATTTAACCGGTCTTCCGCCCTCCGTCGAGGACCTCAACGCATTTCTCAACGACAAGCAGCCCAACGCATTGGAGCGTGTCGTGGACAGACTTCTCGCCTCGCCGCAGTTCGGCGAACGCTGGGCCCGTCATTGGATGGATCTGGTGCGCTACGCGGAAAGCCGTGGGCACGAGTTTGATCCGCCGATTCCCAATGCGTGGCAATACCGCGACTATCTGGTACGCGCATTCAACGCGGACGTGCCCTACAATGCGTTCGTCAAGGAGGCGATCGCAGGTGACCTTTTACCCGCGCGCCTGCGGGCTGGGACTGGGGCCAACGAGTCTGTGTTGGGCACGGGATTCTGGTTTCTTGGTGAGGAAGTGCATTCCCCAGTGGATATTAGGCAGGACGAAGTGGACCGACTGGACAATCGCTTGGACGTCATGGGCAAGACGTTTCTGGGGGTGACCATCGCGTGCGCCCGGTGTCACGACCACAAGTTCGACGCCATTTCGCAGAAGGATTACTACGGGATGATGGGCGTTTTGGTGAGCAGCAGCCAGCGCTTGGTCAGATTTGAAACCATTGAACAAGAACGCGTTGCCGCTTCTGAAATTGCCAAACTGAGTAAAGAAACGGGACCCGCCCTGCTCAAGCTTTACGCCCAAGCGTTGCGTCCCGCGCTGGAGCGTCTGCCAGAAACGCTAGCGGAGGTCAGACTCCAAAGCGCAGGAAAGGCTGCTTCCGAGCCGTCGACCGAGGAAATTAAGTCGCCGTGGAGTGAAGAGCTCACGCGTGCAAAAGCCTCACCGGCACATCCGCTTCGTGCCTTCGCCAACGCATGGCTTGCGCCGAAGCCAACTCCCATCAGCGCACAAAATCCGCCAACCACAGCGCCCAACCCGTCTCCCATAATCATCGCCGATTACACCGGTTCCAACGCCACGCCCTTTCTGCAAGACGGCTTCGCATTTGGGCTCGCTCCCGCTCAAACTGGGGCACCGCTGCTTGGGGCGTCATTTGACAAGCCGTTGGCGGGCATCGTACAACAGCCGTCGGCGAGGAGGCAGGATGCTTGGAAGGATATCACAGTGAAGGGCGATCTGGATCCGGGGACGTTAAAAGACTATCCACGCAGCGGCCAATCGTTGCGCACACCGGAATTCACCGCAGGGGGTGGGAGCCTGTGGTATTTGGTGCGCGGCGCTGGCCGGGCTTACGCGGTGGTGAATTCGCATTTAATGATCCAAGGGCCACTCCACGGAAAGACGCTCACCAAATGGGCGGACGCTGGACGCTGGGAATGGGTGCAGCACCGCTTGGAGACGTATCAGGGGCATCGCTTGCACGTAGAGCTCATGCCGGATGGCGCGGAGGATTTCGAAGTGGCGATGGTGGTGGAGTCGGAGACAAAGCCGCCAGTACCGGAGGGCTTTTCTGGCGCGGGTGAAGCGGCGGCGCTGGCGGCGGGCGGCGGCGATCCGGTGCACGCGTTGCAACGAGTTCTGGCAGAGACGCTCTCAGCCATGGAAAGCGGTCGCCTGGCGGACGCTCCTGCGTTGAGCGGCTTTGCGGACTGGATGGTGCGCTCGCTCGACCTGCTCTGTCCGCCCGCGTCACCGGAACGGAACGCCCTCTCCGCAAACGCCCGCCGCACAGTGGAGCGCTACCAAACGGTTTGCGCTTCCTTCAAACGCCAGTCCCAAGTGGCGACCGCAATGTTTGAGGGCTCGGGCGCGGACGAATTTCTCCTAAAGCGGGGTTCTCCCAAAACGCCGATGGCGCCTGTGCCTCGCCGTTTTCTGGAAGCGGTGAGCGGACCACAGGCTCTTCCACTTACGGCGGGAAGCGGGCGCCGGGAGTTGGCTGAGCTAGTCGCCTCGGCCTCCAATCCGCTGACCAGTCGCGTCTTGGTCAACCGTGTGTGGCATCACCTTTTCGGCAAAGGAATTGTTCCAACAGTCGACAATTTTGGAGTACTGGGCCAAGCCCCAACGCATCATGAGTTGCTAGACACGTTGGCGGTGCGTTTCTCCAACGAAATGGGTTGGTCGCTCAAGACGCTCCTTCGCGAGCTCGTGCTATCCTCGACGTACGCCATGGCCAGCTTGCCAGCCGACGCGCTTGCCGAGGAAAAGGATCCCGAGAATGCGCTGCTGCACCGCATGAATCTCAAACGACTCGAAGGCGAAGCGATTCGGGACTCGATTTTGGCCGTTTCCGGACGACTGGATCTGACGGCGGGCGGTCCCAGTGTGCCAGTTTTCATGACCGCCTTTATGGAGGGGCGCGGCAAATCCGCATCGGGTCCTCTGGATGGAAACGGACGGCGCAGTGTCTACATTTCCATCAAACGCAACTTCCTCTCCCCCATGATGCTGGCTTTTGACACACCGATTCCCTTCAACACCATGGGGCGCCGTAACGTGTCCAACGTTCCCGCCCAATCGCTAGTGCTCATGAACGACCCCTTCGTCGTGCAACAGGCTGGCCTCTGGGCTGCGAGGCTCCCTTCGAACCAACCGCCCGAGGCGAAACTTCGCTCCATGTACGAAACCGCTTTTGCCCGTGAGCCTCTCGCGGAGGAAATCCGCGATGCGCTGGCATTCATTCAAGATCAGGCCACAGCACTAGGAGTCTCTGCGAGCGACCCCAAGGTGTGGAGCGATTTCGCCCACGTTGTTTTCAACGCCAAGGAGTTTATCCACATCAACTGAACCGTTATGCCTCTTTGCAATCACTCCAATTCTCGATTCGGAAATCGCCGCGACTTCCTAGCCCGCGCCGCTGGAGGCTTCGGCGCGCTGGCCTTCTCGGCACTGCATCCCCAGAGCGTTTTTGGCGCCGCCAAAGCCGCTGCTTCCGGCACCGCGATTTCTCCGCACTCCACCCATTATCCGGGGAAGATCCGCAACATCATCTTTTTGTACATGGATGGCGGTCCTTCCCAAGTGGATACATTCGATCCTAAGCCACGTTTGGCAGCCGAAAACGGCAAGCCTTTCGGGATGAAAATGGAGCCCACGCAGTTTAACAGCAACGGCGCCACTTTGGCCTCCCCCTGGGAGTTTAAGGAGCACGGCCAGAGTGGGATCCCAGTGAGTAGCCTTTTCCCCTGCGTCGCCCAATGTGTCGATGATCTTGCCATCGTGCGCTCGATGACCAGCGAGTTTTCCGAGCATACCAACGCCAACTATTTCCTCCATACTGGCAGCGGACTCCAAGGTCGCCCCAGCATGGGCGCGTGGATGGGCTACGGGCTGGGAACTGAAAATGCGGATCTTCCTGGGTTTGTGGTGCTCAATGGCGGGCTGATTCCGCCCGGCGGGCTGGACAACTTTAACTCGGGCTTTTTACCAGCGACCTTTCAGGGCTCCATCTTCAAGCCGGGGGGCGAGCCGGTTTCCAATATCAAACCCACCGAGGCGCAGGCCGCCCTTCAGTTGCGCAAACTGGAACTCACCCGAAAAATGGATCGCGGTCTTCTGGCGCGCTTTGGAGCGATGGACCAGTTGGAAAGCTCCATCATGAACGCTGAACTGGCGTTCCGAATGCAGGCCGCCGTGCCCGAGCTCATGGAAACGTCTGGGGAATCCGCAACGCTGAAGGCCATGTACGGCTTCGATGCGCCAATGCCGCAGACCCGTATTTTCGCCCAGCAATGCCTTCAAGCGCGCCGTTTGATTGAGCGAGGCGTCCGGTTCGTGGAACTCACCTGCCCCAATGCAGGCGGTGACCGTTGGGATCAACACGGCAAACTGCGCGAAGGTCACGAAAACAACGCCCGCGCGGTAGATCAACCCATAGCAGCACTGCTCAAAGACCTCAAGGCCTGCGGCTTGTGGGAAAGTACGCTAGTAGTTTGGGCTGGAGAATTCGGGCGCACCCCCTTCGCTCAAGGCAAGGATGGCCGCGATCACAATCCCTTCGGCTTCACCATTTGGCTGGCAGGAGGCGGCATCAAGGGTGGGACGATTTTTGGGGCCACGGACGAGTACGGCTATAAGGCTGTGGACAAACCACTCATGATCCACGATTTGCACGCCACCATGCTGCATCTTCTTGGAATGGATCACACAAAGCTGACCTTCCGTTATTCAGGTCGCGATATGCGACTTACCGACGTCCACGGGGAAGTCATCCACGACATTCTGTCGTAACAGCGAAGAGCCCACTGTGAAAAAGTCAGGAACACCACGTTGTTACTGAACCTTCACCGAGGCAGCTGGACTCATACCAAATCTTGAAGAAAACTGGTTCTTCTCTCCCGGGAACGCGGAATAGAGTAGGGAGACGCGTTTGGTAAACCACCCACACGCGTCTCCCCCTCATCGAACCGGACGGGCGGATTTCCCGCATCCGGCTTTCGGAGGCTGTTCTCCGGTTTGCTTCATGATTTTCCGTAGGCTGCATGGTGCGGCATCCGGTACAGGCCGTATCTTTCCCTCAGTTGTTCACGGGTGTGTTCGGGGGCGTATCGTCCTCGGATTTTGGCGTGTTTCTTCCA
>CAIXGS010000080.1 GCA_903919125.1 uncultured Spartobacteria bacterium
GAGATTTCCCGAGGCTGTCCGGCAATTTGGAAGGGCGTTTTTCAATGAAACCAGGCCGAACCTTCATGGCGCTCAGGTGGAGATTCCCCTGATTCTCAACGAGGATTTTTTCGCAGCCCTACTCGCTGGTGAACGAAGATTAGGGCATCGGATGGTCTATTGCCCCAGCGACGGCTTCTGGTTCTACGATCCGAGAGTCGACGCTTTTTGCCCAACAAGCGACAGCAAGGTCGAGCTTCTGTTGAGTAACTACCTTGTGAAATGCGGGGAAGCCTCGGAGTCTTTCGCTGACACACGCCTGTTGTTCACTGAGCACAGACGCCCTACGGTTCTGAATCGAATCCTGAACAAGGCCAAGACCGTGCTGGATACCGACCAGCGATTCTTTGAAGGAGTCAACGCGGCTCGCAAACACGCGAATGGCAGAGTCCTTAAGCCTGCCACTGTTTCAGCACATGAAGACTTCATCCACAATGCATTTACACGCGCAGAAGGTGGATCTGTGATCGTTGGCGAAGCGTATCAAGAATTCCTGCGCTACTGTCAGATGGGGAACTTGACTCGGGTTGAGTTCACAGAATTTAAGCGGGTAGCAAAAGAGCTTGTGCTGGAGAAATTCCAGCTTGGCCTGCGGCATGACATTCGAACCCCTGAAGGGCGACAGACCCATGGATGGAAGCATCTTTGCCTCCTACCTGATCTTTCTGGGCAGGTCATCGAGGCGGCGTGATTCCGTGGGCCGTGGTTCCGTAGGGGCCGAGAACTCGGGAGCGGGGGCAGTCCCGCCTAACGTATTCGATTCAGACGTCTGACGATCCCCAAAAATTGAGTGGCTCCATAGTGGAGCCATCCGTTTCGACGGCAAAGGTGCGACTTTGAGCGAGGGACTTTCTCCTCATGACGGCAGGATGCTCCAGAACAGCTCGGCGTCCTCCCGGCGCATATTCTGGTTGTAGTGCGTGTGGAGCATGTTTGTCCCCCGGAGCCCGCGTTCATTTGACGGCACCTGCCCTTATCTCCCAAAACTGCTTTGCAATAGTCTTCCTCACATCGGTGCGATAGTGGCGATTCAGCACCTCTCTGCCGCCTTGGTGTCCGAGTTCGGTCTCGACGACATCAAGCCCGTCAACAGGGGCCAAGTATGACGCAAAACTGTGGCGAAATCCGTCTTGGATCCGGGTGACTTTAGATTCATCGAATACCGCCCGCATTTTCTTTCGGAGCGCTTGTCCTTTGACTGGGCAGACCAATCCTACTCGAGTGCCCCCACGTTGAATGTGCCACTGAATATAAGACAGGAGCGATGGCCGGATCTTTACCGAACGCTGCTTTCCAGTCTTGGTAATGCTTCCGGGGAGTTCGATCCGTTTGTGGTGACGGTCGTCATAAAGAATGTGCCCCCAATCCAGTTTGACGATTTCTCCATCCAAATGATCGGGCCTGACCCCAGCAAATGTCATTAATGCAACGGCAGGAACAAGCTCGGGATGCTTCTCGACCGTAGCCCGCATGAGTTTTTTAATCTCACTGGGCGTATATATCTGAACCTCTTTAGAACGTTCTACCGCAGCAAACTCGCAGTCGTTGGCGGGATTTTCTGTGAGCCATTTTCTTGCACCACTCATGCACCAATTTAGGACGGAGCGAATCTCCCTAAGCATGGCATTCCGATAGGTTGGGGCGGCATCCTTCAAACAGTCTTCAATGTCGTCTCGAGAAATTTCGGCAACCATCTTCGGGTGCAGCGTGACCATACGCTTTTTCGTGGCCACAAGCCTCCTGCGGTGCACCTTACTAAGGTCCTTGTCCACCCGGTTCAGGTAGGCATCCCAAGCTTCACTGAATGGCTTGCTCGAGTCCCTTCGACGAATCTGTTCGAGGTACTCTCCGACAATCACTGTTAGCTGGGTAGTGCAGCCCGAACTTCTGAGAAGTTTAAGGGCGCTGGCGGCCTGTTGTTCATCGGCGGGAGAAAGCAGCTTCGCGGCAGTTCCATGATTTTCCTTTCGCACCTTGATGCGTTGAATAGCTCCCAATGCTTCCTCTTTGGTCTTAAAATAACGCTTCTGCCGCGTGCCTGTTTCAGACAAGCGAGGGGGTATAGAGATCCACCAGCGACCCCGGGCCTCATCTTTTCTAGGTTCAAACGTAGCGTTTCTGCCCATGAAAGAATGGTGACAAATAGGGACACTATTTCAAGTAAAATGGGGCCGCCGCTGGCCACTCCTGACCGCAATTTACTCTGTTGAGCAAAAATGCCTACTGTAAAACCTGTGATTTGTAATCAGCAGGTCGTCGGTTCGAGCCCGACTGCCGGCTCCCTCTCTCGGAGGGACTTATGAAAGATTGCGGAGAGAGCCCTTCCTGCTGGTACCACCTCGGTACCACTTAGAGCGAAGAAACCTCCCGACAGCAACCGGTGTCCTACAATTGACTCTCCTCAATCTGATCTGCGCACCCCGCAAAAGCAGACTGGCGGGACTCTCGGTAATGGGGTAAGGTGAACCCATGTCAACGGCTTCCGAGCAAATCAAAAGGGTGTACCCTAAGCCCGACATCTTGCGACTCAACGTGATTGAGCAGTTGCAGCGATTGCCCGATGAGGGAGTTGCCGTGCTTCACGATCTGGCGCAGGAATTAGAACTTCGCGCCGCTTGGGCTGATTTCTCGCAGGGGCTGGCTGCTGACTGGACGGTTGGCAAGTATGCCGATCTCGATGGTGCGCTTATTGCGGCAAGGGAATCCATAAAAGCATCGCGGATTGGATGATCGTCTGCATTGATACGTGTGTCCTTTTGCAAGCGGCAAAAGCAGGACACCCTTCTCACGTTATTTTCGAGGCGTGGTTTCAACGCCGATTTAGGTGGGCTGTGAGTAATGAGATACTCACCGAGTACCAAGAAATCATAGTCCTACACAGCGGCGTTCACCGCTGGAACCAACTAGGTAAAGTCTTCTCGTTGGCCGAAATTGTCGGCGACCTTCTCGTTAAAGTGCAACCCGCTTATCGGTTTCAAGTGATTGCAACCGATCCAGAAGATAACAAGTTCACGGACTGCGCGATCACAGCGAATGCAGATTACGTGATTACGAACGACGCCCATTTTAAGCCCTTAGCGTCTGCTGGGTATAAGCCGCAACCCATATCTCCCGATGAATTCATTCGATTACACCTCTCGAGTCAGGAGCACTAACTTTTGCTGTAAAACACCTTAAAGCTTGGAAAGCGTGTGCGGGATGTTCACGGCTTTTGATTCGGCCGATTCCGTCTGACCGACGAGGCCCAAATTTTATGACACACACAGCAGTTGCCTAGTCCGCTCCGGTCTGCTGTAGCCAGTCCCACATCAGGAACGCATTGGGTTAACCAGTGATGCCAACCGGGGACGGAGCGCAGAGAAAGTGCCTGTCCCGAATGGCACTTAGTTAAGACGCTTTTTCGGGCGATCGCGGTACGGCACTCCTTTTGGTTGGCGTAAAAATCCAACTAAAGACGACCTTAACTAAGTGCCATTCGTGTCTGTCCCCTGCGGCCTCACAAAAATGGTGCAGAATGTAGTGGAGAAAAACGGCTGAATGTTAACGTAAGCCGTTTGAAATGAGGGAAACGAATCTTTGAACTGCGGAACTCGGGTTAGGAGCGCCTGGAAACAATCTTGGCCTCAAGTTGCTCCACCAATCGGCGATCTGCTCTAAATGTGGTTCGCCGCAATTTGTTGAGCGCATCTATCCCGTTGAGCAGGCCCTTCTCATCGGCGAGATCGATCAAGTTCAGCGTCCCGGCGGCCAACAGTCCTTGTGATTGAAAAAAGGCGGCAGGGACAGACACTTTCTACCCCCGCACGAGAGAAAGTGTCTGTCCCCTGCGGCCTCACGAGGTCATAGCCCGTCTTCAGCGCATCTTGGTGGATTTTGTAGTGGGCAGAGGCGAACGGAATTCGTTTCTCCTTGATCTGTCATCTCTAGCCTAGTGCGTCGGTAGGCCTTGACGATTTGCGGATTTAAGTGTTGCCTTGACTACATGGGTAGTTTCTCTACAAGTCCAAGTCCCGAAGAACTTGTCGGCGAGGAATGGGCAGCTTGGTATCGGTTGTCTCCGATTGAGCGCTGGCGGGAGAGTGGGATTTTGTGGCAGACCTATCTCACCTTAGGAGGCTCCCTTGATCCCGAACCCGATACTCAAAGTCCTTTCTTCGATGGCAGCGCACAAAGTCCGTTGCCTTCTGATGGGCGGTCAGGCCTGCGTATTTTACGGAGCGGCAGAATTCAGTAGGGACTCTGATTTCGCCATTCTGGCGGACGCTGAAAACTTGGATAGATTAAGAGGGGCGCTCACGGAACTCCGGGCGGGAGTCATTGCGGTGCCGCCTTTCGATGTTGCCTATCTTGAGAAGGGGCACGCCATTCATTTCAGATGCCGGCACCCAGAGTGCGATGGGTTGCGTGTGGATGTGATGTCTGTGATGAGGGGAGTCGATACGTTCGAGTTGATCTGGCAGAGGCGTGCGACAATAGAGTTGGCTGATGGGACAATCTGCAACCTGCTTTCGATTGCTGATCTTGTGAGGGCGAAAAAGACGCAGCGTGACAAGGACTGGCCGATGATCCGCCGTCTTTTGGAGGCCGATTTCTTTAACAACCGAGGCCAACTGCCTGATCCTCCAAGAGTGCTGTTTTGGTTGAGGGAACTTCGTACGCCTGAGTTGTTGGTTTCTGTTTGCAACGATTTCCGAGAACTTGCGATTGGGGAACAAGGACAACGATCCCTCCTTGGGATGGCTCTGGACGGAAGGGTTGATGCGGTGGAGGAGGCGTTGTTTTTGGAAGAAATCGAGGAGCGCCGCAGGGATCGTGAGTACTGGGCCCGCTCAAGCGTGAGTTGGAGACGCTGAGGCGCCAGTTAGCGCTATCCAAAGCCGAGTAATCACCCTCACACGGCCACCTCTGGTTTTGGACGACGGGTAGCGCCACCACGTCCTAGCTCCAGAAATCGTGTCCTGAGGGCAATACTCAACTCCTGTAAATTTGAGCTCGCGCCTCGGCAAAATGCGCTCTCAAAATACTCTGCGAAATCCGCATTTTTGTATCCCTCTTATGAAACATTTTTGGCCGAAAATCAGTCTGTCTATCGTCTTCATTCTCCTAACTCTCGCGGGAGTGTCGTATTCCCAGCAGCTTTCGGATTACGCCGGGAATGGGGAGTTTCGAGGGGTATTCAAGGGAATCGCGGCGGGTAAGGCGCGAGTCAGCGGAGCCAAGCGGCCATTCTCAGGCTGGATGATGGAGGATGAGCGTGGTCAGACGTCTGTTTTTGCAGTTTTAGAATCTGATGCCTCCGTGACGAAAGTGGTGGCGACTCCCCAGGCTTACATCGGCAAAAAGTGCGTGGTCATTTGGGACACGGTGGAAGAATTGTTGACTGGGCAGAAAGAGCCTACAGACCTGACTCGCATTCGCGCCGTCCGCTGGGACGCCGGGTCACCAGCAGCGCCCGCATCCGAATCGGTGAAGTCCGGCGCTGCACCTCAACCCTCATCAGATTCCGAGGGCACAGCGATGGAGTCGACCGTCCGCTCCTTTTTTGAGGCGGTTCAGAGTAAGGATTTAGCTGGCGTGACCAGCCTTTTGGACGATCCGGTGCAGTATTACCAAGCCCGCCCGATACCGCGTTCCGCCGCGCTTACGGACATTAAAGCCGATTGGAAAAAATACACCGACTGGACGGGGGAAGTCTCAAACTTTCAAGCGAAAGACACCCTCTCCTGCGCCTTCGAACTGAGTTACACGGCCATGGAAGGAGAGAAGCCCCGTGCCGGAACGATGTTGTGTGAAGTGACCTTAAGTCCGAAATCACCCAACAAGATCAAAAGCATTTCTGCAAAGCTCATCAAGAAAACCAGCGCCGAGGCAAGGCCAACCGGGGGCTCTGAGCAGAGCTTGAACGGTCCTTTGAGTGTCCGGAGATTCCGCTTCAAACGGGTCGAACCCGACACCGAAGATGGAGTGATGTTTGATATTGAGATTTCGATCACGCCGGGGAGGGTGAGCGGCGTGTGGACATCTTCCGCGCTGACTCCTGATCCCGCCTTTCCCTCGGAAAAGGTGGAATTCTCGGGGCAGGTTTCGGGTGTAGAAAAAACGGCGACAAGAAAGTGCTCATGTCATTTAAAGGCGGTAGGGAGCCCTATATGTTCCCTGCGAATCAAAAGCCGTACTGGCTCCTCCGTGAAGGGGCGGCAGCAGGCACCACGATCTTGGTTCCTGCGTACCGAGTCTTTGGCAGGAACAGCGAAAAGGTCGTTTGGGAGTTTCGCGAAGTGTTCGGAAAGTAGGTGTGGCGGCGGCAGGGACAGACACTTTCTATCCTCAAAGGGATGTTACCCATTCCACTCTCAGCCCGTCCCTAATGCAGACGCACTGATATGGTTCTTGTTTTGACTGGAATATTGTATACGTTTCCCGTCAGACTTTTGTGAACTCTAATACTCAAACTATTGATTCCAAGATTCGTAGCCGGATTTACGGCCACGGAAGGGGGTGGGTGTTTTCTCCGAAACATTTTCAGCGCTTGGGAAGCAGTGCTGCTATTGATTCCACACTTCGGCGCCTTGTGGCTGACGGGACGATTCGCCGCCTTTCTCGCGGTCTCTACGATTACCCAATCCAAGATCCACAACTCGGGACCATCGCACCTTCCGCCGATGCAATCGCTCGCGCTCTCGTCACTCGGGACGCTATCCGTCTCCAGCCTTCCGGGGCTTACGCGGCAAACGTGCTTGGGCTTTCCGAACAAGTGCCTTCACGTATCGTGTTCCTCACGGACGGTCCCGCGCGCAAGGTGAAGCTCGGGAAACGCGAAATCCATCTTCAACACACGACCCCCCGAAACATGGCGACCGCAGGCCGAAAGAGCGGGACCATTATTCAAGCGCTCCGTTACCTCGGCCAAAATCAGATGAATGATCAGGTGATGGCTGCGCTTAAACGGTATATTGGAGAGGCTGATCGTTCCGCCATCCAAAAGGATTTACGCCATGCCCCCGCTTGGATTGCGGACCTTCTACACCCGCTCACCAAGGCGACTTCTTAATGCGACTTCTTAATTCGTGAGGCGGCGGGGACAGACACTTTCTACCCTTCCCGCTCAAATCGTCTTGCTCTCGGCTGGGTCTGAGGCCTTCTAAAACTCGCCGTTCAAGAGCCCCTTAAAGGAAAGGTCCTCATCCAGTTCAGGCCAGTGCAAACCGAAGGGAGAAACCTCAATGTTTTTGAGCTGCGCTTCGGTACCTTTTTCCAGACGAGTGCTCGCCGTGATCGGGAACCGGATCTCAACCGTACCCGCGATCCGGACGATCACATAGCCGCCATCGTAATAAGCTGTTCGTTTAGGGACGGTCAAAGTGCTCATGCCAGCTCCTGATAATAAGCTCACGATTTGCTTCGGCAAGCAATTCAGCTTTCGTAAGTTCCGCGACTTTCAGCCCTTCAGACTCCCGAAGAAAGACCTCATCCTCCACGAGAAAAACAGCCTCCCCATTTCCCTTCCGGACATGCACATGAATGGGCTCATGGTCATTGCTGTAGAAGAAAAATATGTAACCGTCTTTCTCGAAGATTCTGGGCACAAATGAAAGGTAGCAGAGCCTTTACTGTTCCGCAACGAGGCTATTTTTCCTGGCACCTACGACACTACAGCCACGAACGCCTCCACCCGTTTTAGCCAGCCCTGAAGAAGCACCCGCTGCTTGGAAACGCGCTTTACCAGTTCCCGCTAGAACCCGCTTCGCGGATGGGCGATCTGAAAGAGAAAGGAGGAAAAGGGTCTGTCCCTGCCGCCTCCTCTCCGAACGGCGTTGATAACAACTTCCTGTCTGGCCGGCTGCAGAACCAGAGTTAAATCCGACGTTGTAACCATCGGGCGTCGGGGAGTAGCGCGCGTCCAGGAGTCGTTTGACTTCGTTTACAAGATCCATCAGGGCCGCCTGCTCGCTGGCGGTCGCATCAAACCACGAAGGCACGACGCGCCGCGTCACCACCAAGGTGTGCCCCGGTGAAACCGGGAACTGATCGGGCACAGCGAAAGCGAGCCCGTTTGATGCAATCCAGCTGGAGTCAGGCGCCTTTAGAAAGGGCGATTCTTGGTCAGCTGAAAAGGGGTGCATTTCGGATTTCGTGAATCGTGATCGTTCGAAAGAGGCGGCAGGGACAGACACTTTCTACCCTGTTTTGTTCGGGAGCGTCTCTGTTAAGGCCATAAAAAGCAAGATGCCTGCGTTGAGTCCTGAAAATAAATGCAGCAAAAAAGTTTGCGTTGCCTCAATAAATACGACACATTTTCAGAAGTTTACTGCAATTTTTGCCATGAAAGGTCCACTCCCTAATGTCATAGTTACGTGTACGGCAAGAAAGACACTTCCTGTCTCTGTTGAGGTTGGTTCACTCACTAACACCTACCCTGATCAACGCTTCGACGAATGGACCCGCAAACTGGAACCCAGTTCGTCCA
>CAIXGS010000081.1 GCA_903919125.1 uncultured Spartobacteria bacterium
CCTATGGCTTCAGGAATTTTCAAAACTACCGCCTGCGAGTGATCGCTGCGTGCGGTTAACCAATCCGTTCCCCCCTGAATCAACAACCCAACTCAACCTTCAACTTACAACACACCCCTCCCCAAACTTTGGTGTAGACCCGGCATAGCCTGTTTTCAATCCACGCAAGTTGCTCAAGCGTTTGTTGTTGTAAGCACTCTTATCGAGAGTGGTCGGGGCGGTAGGATTTGAACCTACGACCTCCTGGTCCCAAACCAGGCGCTCTACCAAGCTAAGCTACGCCCCGAACTGACTATCAATGCTTATTCTAGGCCGATTTTTCTGAGTTTTTTTCAGTGTTAATTTCTCAATCTCTGAACAATTTAACTTTACACTGTGCTCTCTAACCCTCCGATTTAGTTACCTAAACGAGAAGGGATTAAGCTAGCGCCAAAGTTTGTCAGGGTCGAAGAAAATCTATCGGCTTCAAACCAGCAAGGCGGACTACTATGCCCTATTCCAGAGGCGCGGCAAGCAGAAGTAATTTTCTTTGAAGCCCACGGGCTACAGAAAACCCAATAGGGAGAAGACTCGCAATGCCAAGACTGCCCGGCGCGGATTTCTTCCAATGTAATTCTCCCCCTTTTCACTTTGCAGGACGTCGCTCGGGTGTAGCCTTGCCGAATAGCTTGTATGGCACAAAAATCTGATTCCTCGCACGACGACTCCAAAGCTGATTCCAAGGTAATGGCGGCACGTCATAAAAACCTCGATCTCGCACTTCAACAGATCCACAAGGACTTCGGAGACGGAGCCATCATGCGTCTTGGTTCAGCCCAACAGATGGACGTCGAAGTGATCCCCACGGGCAACATTCTCATCGACCGTGCCTTGGGCGTCGGTGGCTTCCCCCGGGGACGCATCGTAGAAGTATTCGGGCCGGAATCCTCGGGTAAAACAACCCTGACTCTCACCGTCATCGCCCAGGCCCAAAAGATGGGAGGCCTCGCCGGATTCATCGATGTAGAGCACGCTTTGGATCCCGCCTACGCGAAAAAACTCGGCGTCAAGATCGACGAACTGCTTGTCTCCCAGCCTTCCTCTGGGGAAGAAGCGCTGCGGATTTGTGAAACGCTAGTGCGCTCTAACGCTCTGGACGTCATTGTTTTGGACTCGGTTGCTGCGCTGGTGACCAAGGCCGAGTTAGAGGGCGAAATCGGCGACACCACCGTCGGCGCACAAGCCCGACTCATGAGCGCTGCGCTGCGCAAACTCACCGCACTGATTTCCAAAGCGAGCACGGTGGTGATTTTCACCAACCAGATCCGCGAAAAAATCGGCGTAATGTTCGGCAACCCAGAAACGACTCCGGGTGGAAAGGCACTGAAGTTTTACTCCAGCGTGCGCGTGGACATCCGGCGCATTGGGGCGATCAAGCAGGCCGACGGCACGGTCATTGGCAACCGGACGAAGGTGAAGCTCGTGAAGAACAAGGTGGCGCCGCCGTTTACAGAAGCGGAGTTCGACATCATGTACAACGAGGGGATCTCATCCACTGGTGCGCTTCTGGATCTTGCTCTGGAGCAGGGTATTGTAGAAAAGCGCGGCTCTTGGTTGTCCTACAAGGGCGGGCAACTTGCCCAAGGCCGCGACGCCGCAAAGGATGTCCTCAAGAACAACGAGGCTCTTTACGCGGAAATCGAGGCGGCCGTAAAAGCCAAGCTCGACGAACCTCACGCGAAGTAAACCTCCCGACGTCGCCTCCGCGCAGTCCAACACAGTCAACGAGCGGACGCCGTGAAGTCCGCTCTATTTTTCTCCGATGCGCTGGGATACGCCGTTGCAGGAGTTGCCATGGGTGGGGCCGCAACGCACCCGCCAATTGACGCGTTTCGGCCTCCTGACACTGGGCGATTTGGTCTCACATTTTCCCAAACGCTGGGAAGACCGCAACCGCTTCGATCGTTTCCCGCAGACCGAATCCGACACCCCAGTGTGCGTCATGGGGATGGTGCAAAGTGCTGCCGTTCAGAGGCGCGGGCGAGCACGCAGCTTCGAGCTCCGATTGGTGGAGGAACAATCCCACGCGCTAGCCGGTCAGATCACGGTGCGCTGGTTCAACTTATATTGGATCGAAAAAGTGGTCGCCACAGGGATGCGACTAGTGGTTTACGGCAAACCAAAACGCCGCGGCCGCCAAATCGTACTCGAGCAGCCCGAATTCGAAGTGCTGGAAGACGACTCCAGCGCGTCGTTGCATCTGCAACGCATCGTCCCAATTCACAGGGCTACCGAAGGGCTTTCCACTCGAGTATTGCGCGGGGTGATTTGGGAGACTTTGCAACGACTGGAATCCGTCGCGCTTCCCAATCTAATCCCATCCACGCTCGACCCCATGGCGCGCCTCGAGGCTCTGCGGCAAATCCATTTCCCAGACTCCTTCGAGGACCTTTCCAGAGCCCGCAAACATCTCGTATTAAACGAATTCTTCGGGATGCAGCTAAGCATCGCTCTGCGCCGCGCCGAGCAACAAGCCCAGCCCGGCCTTTGTCACGCAAAGACCAGCCGCCTCGTCGAACAACTGCACAGCAGCCTGCCCTTCTCCCTCACGGGAGCCCAACTGCGCACCATCGAGGAAATCCGCTCCGATATGGCCTCCGGGCGCCCCATGAACCGACTACTGCACGGGGACGTCGGCTCTGGTAAAACACTGGTCGCCCTTTCAACGATGTTGCTCGCAGTGGAGGCGGGGTTCCAAGCCGCGCTCATGGCTCCCACGCAGATTCTTGCGGAGCAGCATTATCTCCAGTTCAAGCGGCTGTGTGCGCCCTTGGGAATTCGAGTCGGATTGCGCACGGGCAATCGAAAGGAGGAGTCGGGTCCCCTGCCCCTGTTTGATCACGACCGCTGGCAGCAGGCCGTAGTCTCCGGTAGCGCGGATCGGCCCGCTGCAACGCCCTCGAGCGAGCAGCCCGACATTATCGTCGGAACGCACGCTCTCCTCTATGGCAAGGGTAACTTGGATCGCCTCGGACTCGCCGTCATCGACGAACAACACAAGTTCGGCGTGCTTCAGCGGGCCACTTTAAGGGCACAAGGTGTCTGCCCCGATATGCTCGTGATGACGGCCACGCCGATCCCGCGCACACTCACCATGAGCCTCTACGGGGATCTCGACGTTTCCACCCTCGACGAGCTGCCCAAAGGACGCGGCAAAATCGTCACCGTGGCCCGCGACTCCTCCAAATTGCCAGAGGCCGCAAAATTTCTGCGCGAACATCTGGAAGCCGGCCGCCAAGCCTACATCGTCTACCCGCTCATCGACGCCTCCGACAAATTGGAGGCCAAAGCGGCTGCATCGGAATTTGAGCGCTGGCAGGGGTTGCTCGCCCCGATGCCGTGTGCGCTGTTGCATGGGCGCATCCCACCCGAAGAAAAAGACGCCATCATGGAGCAGTTCCGGCAAGGCACCACAAAGGCGCTGATCGCGACAACGGTGATCGAGGTCGGCATCGACGTTCCCAACGCGAACTTGATGCTGATCGAAAACGCAGAACGTTTTGGTCTCGCGCAGTTGCATCAATTACGAGGGCGCGTGGGCCGAGGCGTTCACAAAAGTTATTGTGTGCTGTTGACCGGAGCCAAGGAGCAGGAGGCGATGGAAAAGCTCCAAATTCTCGAGCGCACTTCCAATGGATTTGATATCGCAGAGGCAGACTGGGATTTGCGCGGTCCGGGCGATTTACTTGGTACGGCGCAAAGCGGCCTTCCACCTCTACGGATCGGCAGCTTGGTTCGAGACGCCGAATTGATGATGCAGGCGCGAGGGGCGGCGTTCGTGATCATCGAGCAGGACCCGAAACTCGAGGAGCCTCGGCACCAGATTTTTCGCACGCTGCTTCAAACGATCCCCACAGAAAATCTCTCGCAGGTGAGCTGATCTGACCGCGCCGTTCCAATCCTCAAGAGCCATGCGCGGACTTCTGCCTTCGCCTTGATAGTCGATCCTGAAAAATAACTTAACATTCTCCAGTATAAACACTTGTCGCTTTAAGTTGGCATAGTATTTGCTCTGTATTTGGGGCGAAAGCCTCAAAAAACTGGCAAAATCGATGAAGCCCAAAGCAACGCCTTCCTC
>CAIXGS010000082.1 GCA_903919125.1 uncultured Spartobacteria bacterium
ACCCAAGAGAGTGGATGCAAAAGCCAAAGCAGCTTGAAGGGAAAAATCTGGCTGAGATTTTCGACTGCTCGCTTCAATCCAGCTGACCACGTCCTCCAAAATCCCAGGAGCCGACTGGCCATCTATTCTTATTAAAGGAGGAGCAATCTTTTCAGCGGGTGGAACGTAATGCTGAACTTCCTCGATAGCGACAGGCTCAACCAGAGCAATCCCAGACATCGGATTGATCCACCCAAGCGTCTGAGCCTCATGGAAGATCGACTCCAGCTGATAAGCACCCGACTTGAAAGACCTCCATTTGAAGCCCATCAAATTTTTGTCATATTTATCTGATGTCTGACTCCACTCGTCCCAGAGTTCATAACCCGCAGCACCAAGATCCTTTAAAGCCTGACCGAAATTCACCCAGTCGTGATAATCATCAGAGCGGACAAACTTCAGCGCACTCCTTAATTCCTTGATTTGCTCTTCTGTCGCTAATCGACTGCCGAGCGATTCCTGAACGAGAGGGACACCTTTGTGAGCGATGTCCCGCATGAACTCGGGAAGCGGAGAAGGGACGCATCCATTTAATGGATCAGATGATGCCTCCCACTCATACATCCTTCCAGACTGGTGGATGCTGGGCCATGCAATGAAGTACCCGTTCGCTTTGACATCGACGCCGGGACCCAACTGATTGGGCAGCCCATTGACTCCGTAGGGATTTGAAAAGACAAAATGCTCACCACCCCCACCGGTCAGCTGATGGACATCTGAGCTGATTTTTCCGTGCTGCGCTTCAAGCATTTCAAGAGTGAGGTAGCCACCGTTCCTCGGGTCGATATCGACCGTACAGAGTCCGGACGTTGAGCAGAGAATGCCGATGTTGAGCCGATGGTTGCCGGAAAACCACTTACGAATAATCGCCTCATCAGTGGTTGCCTGCATCTGGCCCCGGGGAACCAAGAATCCATGAGGATGCTTTCCGGGTTTATCGCAAGATGCCTTTTTGCAGCCGCAGCCAACAAACTTTCCGTCTGGGTCGTGAATCGGTCCCCAGCAGGGAAGAACGCTCCATCCTTTTGCAGCGTAACCGAGGGCGGCCTTCAGCATGTTGGCTTGGTCAAAATCAATTATGTTGCTCACGCTCATTGAACCCCAGCCCTTAGTGCGTTGACGGAATGCTCTCGCTTGATGATCCTTTGACGAAGCCGGTTGGATGCCGCCCCAATGAACTCTGCGAGTTGAGCATCGGTCACCTCAAGACAATCACCTGGAGACACTAGAATCCGCAACATGGTTGACGGCGTTAAAATGTAAGCGTCGTTGGGGATCGGATGAATTTGTCGCTGTCCCGTGTAGTCGGTGGACAGCATCCAACGGCGAGGGATAGCGCTGATTGGGGGAATGGCAGCATTGTGTTGTCCATCGAATGCCCTAATCACCGCCAAATGGAATTTAGGACTGATCCACATCGCATAGGCGTAGACCAGTTCCCTGCAGACGTAGGTGCCTCGGAAAGCGCCGCCGTTGATGGTCTTAGTAGCACTACACGTTTCTGTGGAGTGGATTTCAGTGATCAGCGCCTGAGTGGTATCAAGGCGGAGGAACAGATATGGCTGATGCTTACGAGCATTGCCTGCGGCCTTATGAAGATCGTTGAGAGAATAGAGACCGTCGTGCAGACGGATTTCGGACGTGAGAACGGTAAGTGTGTTCATGTGCTTTCCTAGTTGCGGATTTGAACCGCCTCCCCGACGCCAATCGGGTGGGCGACCGAACGAGAGTTGGCGTACCGGGAAAGCACCGGCCAGTCTTGCGACTGCTCCCGCCCGGCCACCCATAACAGGAGACACAGGCACAAAAAAGCCGCGAGACATGAGCGCGGCTAGTTGCCGCTTTCCTCGGGACGCCAATCCCGGCCGTCCATGTGGGACGACGGGGAAAGAGTAAACCCTCTGTGAAGCGGTTGTAAAGGGCTGGCTGAGAGTGGAAGATAAAAAGTTCATCCGTTACTCCCCGCACTGCGATAGGCTGGTGCTGGAAAATCAATTCCCCGCTGATAACGACGAAACTCTTTCTCTTGGCAAATTTGCGAAATCGCTTCACGCTCAGAGCTTTTATGCATATTTAAATGATTAGCTATGTCGTTGACGGTAAATTTCAACTTTCTCAAAGCGATTACTTGCTTACGAAAATCAGAATCAATCATCTTCCCCCCAGGTCTTTCTTGGTTTTGTAATGCCCAGCCGCCAGGCTCTCGCGTGAACGGCGCCGACAGTCCTTTTTGATAGCTTTTTTGCAATCAAATCGGCCTTTACTAGTCGGTAGAACAGCTGAACCGTAATATCCTCAATTTTGGTCCAGACCTGCCTTCCGGTTAGGTTTAGATATAACGCGCGCTTGTGGATCGCCTGGGGAGTTCTGCCGATCAATCTAGAGAGCCTCTTGGCTCCCACGTTTCTATAAAGGCTGATGATTTGCTGATCTTCATCACTCATCCATCGGCTTCTCACTGTGACTCTCACTCACTCAAAGCCAGTACGTTTTTCATCGATTTCATCAATGCATTTAGGTATCTTTGACGTAAGCCCATAGAGCTTTTCATTGACAAGGTCGTGGACATACGCGGCCAGCTCTTTACGCTCATACATCGCAAGATGTGAAAGCATGAAAAAGCTATGGTCATCTAAACGGAGTGCAACTGTGTGAATGCGTTTTCCTTGCTTCATCTCGATCACTTTAGCTGTCCCTTAAAAGGTTCTTTTTATAATTTAGGAAATCCCGCTCAGACGCGGGGGCGTTGTACGAACAAACTATTTTTAGAATCTTTACTTATAGGGTTATCATTCCAAGCCGGCAAAAGCTCATGTAAGCCCAGCCGGTATGCGGCACCAGTCACACGATCGATCTGCGCTTGATCAAGCTCAGATGACCACTGTGAAATGCGACCTCGCGTTAACCCAAGCGCCCTGGCAAGAGCCGAGGCGCTTCCAAAAATGTTTATTGCTTCTACTTTGTTCATGCCTGATATGTATAGCACAATCAACATCCCTGATGCAAGCTCACTTAACAGCGAAAGTTTTATGCTTCCTGGAATGAACACATTGCAAGAACGGTTAATTTGGGCTTTACGACATTCCGGTCTAAAAAAGATTGACCTGGCTCGCGAGTGCGGCGTCACTCGGTCTGCTGTGTCCTTTTGGTTCAACGGCTCCACTCAGTCGATTGAAGGCGCAAATTTGACCAACGCGGCCAGGGCTACTGGGGTAAACCCTTTTTGGCTTGCAACCGGCAAAGGACCAAGGTTAAATAGCGATAAGGGAGATATTTATCAAAGCAACAAGGAAGCTGAAGAAGTTTTAAAACAAGAGGATTCAGGCGATTATTTTCAAAAACCAATCAATATTGATGATGACAATTATGAAATTAATGCAACAGGGTCCCAAAAGGGGTTGTATAAAGTGCCAAAAATAAGCTGGGTTCAAGCAGGTAGCTGGTCAGAGGCGGTCGATCATCATCCACCAGGAGGTGCTGATGAGTATCTAATTACCGACATCAAAGCGAGCGATCACGCGTTCGCGCTGGACATTCGGGGTAATAGCATGACTCCCGAATTCAAGGATGGTGATAAAATCATCGTCGATCCGCTGGTTCAGCCTAACCCCGGCGATTTCGTCGTTGCTAAAAACGACAAGGGCGAAGTGACGTTTAAAAAATACAGGCCGAGGGGCTATACGCCAGAAGGCCAATTGATCTTTGAGTTGGTCCCATTGAACGACGACTACGCTTCCCTACGGTCAGACATCACTCTCATCAGCATTGTCGGTACCGTAATCGAACACCGAAAACGGTTACGCCATTAAAAAAATCTACTGCCTGAGACAAAAACCTGCTGCTTGCGGGTTTTTTTACGTCTAATGTGTTTAGCAGGGTTGACAACTGTTTAGCGCGCGCTACAATACAGCCAAGTCACCGCCTTTTTAGGCAATGCCTCAAACAACAATTTGAGAGCTGGTGGCCCCAATTTTTGATCCAGGTCAACTTTTTGGAGGCTTTTTGTGAACATTTTAGAAATCCTCACCCCCGTGATCCTGGGGTTAGCACTCGCTTACAGCTATTTCGGGGAGGGCGTTCTATGAACATTTCTCTTCGCGGAATTCCTGTTTCTGTCGATTTTGAACGCATTCCTTATATACCGACAAATTTCTCCGGTCATCCAGACTCTTGGTCAGATCGAGAAGAAGAAGAGATCGAGATCAACACTGTGGAGTGGCGAACCAAAGGGTTTGTTATTCGTAACGGTCTGCGCGAGGAAGCAGAGGTCTTCGTGGATGTATATCCACTGATACACGAAGAAGACCTTTGCGAGATTGAAGAAAAAATCGCAAAACTCGAAAGGCCGGACGATGTTTGAAACCTTCGTAACCATTTCTGTTTTAGTCGCCATTATGGGCGCGGCTTCGGCCAGTCTATGGATATCCGAGAATATATTTGATCTAGACATAGACATTCGGTCAGAGTTGGAAGAAGAGCTGGATTCCCTTTCTCAAAAGCTAAATCATGAATTGAAATTGAAGAATAAGTAGTCGGCAAGGATGAGGTGCGTCAGTAGTGCCTGCCAAAAACACTGAAGCCGGTCGAGTGCGCCCACTTTCTCTCCAGTGTCCGGGAAGCGAGGGGCCGGTAAAACCTAACAACATTGAGGAAAGACAATGAGCGCGATACTAAAAGAAATACCAGACGACGAAAGGCTGGAATACCTAAAAGGCGCATGGCATGAATGTTATCTGCAGGAAAAAGAAGCGAATAAAAATCGCATCTTGGTTGAAAGGGAAATCTTTAATCTGCTTCCGATCGAGCCAGAGGGATCTTACAAGTTTGATGAGGTGACCATCGTCACGGGATTCAATAGAGCTTGGGATCAGGAAAAGCTTTTTGAGCTTCAAGCAGAAATAAAACCGGAATTCTTTCCCTTTCACGCGGAGTTAAAAGAAAGCCGAAAAGACAGCAAGATCATCGAGGATCGCTTTCCTGATCTTTGGGAAAAGATTAAACCAGCCCTGACCACGAAACCGAAAAAACCATCATTTAGCTTTAAGGAAAAAACATGATTTCTCTTGCAACGCTTAAACGCAATAAGCCAAAGGCCCCACGCATCATTATTTATGGCGATGCAGGTATTGGTAAAACAACCTTTGCAGTGTCTGCCCCGGACCCTGTAGTGATTCAAACTGAGGACGGATTGGGACCCCTGGATGTCACTTCGTTTCCTCTTGCGTCTTCTTATGAAGATGTTATGGACATGTTGGCGTCATTGTTTACCGAAGAACATGAGTTTCAGACTCTTGTACTTGACTCCCTTGACTGGTTAGAGCCGCTTATCTGGCAGCGCGTTTGTCAGAACAATAAAGTTGAGTCTATAGAGCGACTCGGATTCGGGAAGGGGTACGTTGAAGCTATTTACCATTGGAGAGCTTTCTTTGACGGTATTACCGCGCTTCGCGACCACAAAAATATGACGATCATCATGACCGCTCATAACGAAATTAAGCGAGTGGAAGACCCAACCCTTCCAGCTTACGACCGACATGATCTGAAACTCCATAAAAGAGCGTCAGCGATTGCTGAAGAGTTTGCCGACATCATTTTGTTTGCCTCCGCACCCGTAAATACCGTCAGTGAAGACGCCGGTTATAAATCAACCCGCATCAGAGCTGTCGCTGGGTCGGGTGAGCGAATTATGCACAGCGTGGGTCAACCAGCTTTTCTCGCGAAATCAAGATTTCCTCTTCCACCGACGATGCCGCTGTCGTGGAAGGCGTTTGCTCAAGCCCTTACCGGTGAAAGTAAAGAATCAAAAGCGGCCTAAAAACAATTAACACAAACGATAAAGGTAAAAACCATGTCATTTTTTGAAAATTTTAACGCTTCAAACGTTAACCCAAACGATCAGTTTTCCCCTCTTCCAGCTGGAAATTACGAGGTCATGATTACAGACGCAGAGATCAGGCACACAAAAGATGGCCAAGGCACTTACATGAGACTAGCCCTTGATGTCCAAGGCGGCCAGTACCAGGGGAGAAAGATTTTTCACAATTTAACTCGTGAAAATCGAAACAACGTTGCAAAAGAAATCGGCGAACGTCAGCTGAGTCAGATCTGCCACGCCATTGGGGTTCTTGAGCCAAAAGAAAAAGAAGACATTTTATTTAAGCCATTGGTTGCTGTTCTGAAGATCAGAAAGGGAAATGAGGGCTACTCGGATTCAAATGAGGTCCAGCGTTTTCAGACTCTGGCTAACAGTAATGGCGTCCCTTCATTCAGTGTGCCTCCTCAAGCAACAAGGCAGCAGGCCAGTTCTGCTCCTTGGGCAGCACGGTAAAAAATCATGGCGGCACTTGATTCGACAATCAAGTTGGCAAACCAGACTGCGGCAGCTATTGACTCCGCAGTTCTGGCCCGCTCAGGAGACGGGATGCGCCCCCATTTGGGGGCCAGCATTATCGGCCAACCTTGTGAAAGAAAGATTTGGTACACCTTCCGGTGGGCCAAACAATCAAACCACGAGGCTCGTATTTTACGTCTTTTTGCTAGAGGGCAAAGGGAAGAATCGAGCCTAACCTCGTTACTTCGACAGGCAGGAGTCCAAGTGGTTGACGTCGATCGAACCACAGGAGATCAATTTCAGTTTTCTGACATCGGAGGCCATTTCGGTGGATCCATGGATGGCGCTTGCACCGGGCTTCAAGAACATCCTGAGGAATGGTTTGTTCTTGAATTTAAAACGCACGGAAAAAAATCATTTGATGATCTCTCAAAGAAGTTCCTTAAAGAAGCGAAACCAGAACACTACGATCAGATGCAGTGCTACATGCACTGGACCGGCATGCATCAAGGCCTGTATGTCGCTGTCTGCAAAGATGATGACCGATTACATCTTGAGATCGTAAAAAGTGATCCGGCAAGAGCAGATTCATTGATCGCAAAAGCACAGAGAATCATTGAAAGCCAGGACCCTCCAGAGCGCATGTCTCAGGATTCAAGCTACTACCTTTGCAAATGGTGCGATTACGCATCAATTTGCCATGAATCAAGCGTACCCCAACCGACATGCAGATCTTGCTGCCATTCAACGCCTGAGATGAAGGGTGATGCAACATGGTCATGCTCAAAACATAAATCAAACTTAGACATCAATGAGCAAAAGAAAGGCTGCGAATCGCATCTTTTTATACCCTCTCTATTGGGGAAATTTGGTGAAGTATTGGACGCTAGTCTTCCGGAGAATTGGGTTCAGTATGAGAACAAAGTGAGCGGAAGTCTGTTTAAAAACGGAATCCCAACGGACTGTTTTTCAAGCCATGAAATTTTTATGGTTGAAAACAAAAGCGCATTGACGGAAGAGTCCGTGATGCAACTCAGGAAAGAATTTGATGCGAGGCTGGTTGCATGAAATTAAGACCGTACCAGGAGGATTCCATCAATTCACTTTGCAATTGGTGGAATAGTCATAAAGACATTAAAAAGATCCCCCTGGTCGTTGCCCCCACGGGTAGCGGAAAGAGCGTGACAATTGCTGATTTGACTCGACAGTTATTCGACACTTATCCGGAAGATCATCCGCGTACTTTGGTGATTGTTCCTTCAAAAGAACTTGCTGAACAAAACGCGTCAAAGCTTAAAAGCCTATTACCTTCTCATTTAAAGGTCGGTTTTTATTCTGCGTCGATCAGTAAAGATCCAGAAGCGGATGTCATCGTTGCCACTATTGGTAGCGTATTTAAAGCCGCACACATTCTAGGCGATATTAAATGCGTCATTATCGATGAAGCGCATTTGGTTAATCCTGAAGGAAACAGTGCAGGGCGATACCGCCAGTTTTTGGATGAATTATCAAAGTATTGCAAATATTGCGCGGCTGGGTTTACAGCCACTCCTTTTCGAGGGGATGGAGTTTGGTTAACTGATGGAAAAAACCCATTTTTTACCGGCGTAGCGCACACGACTTTCCCTCAAGACTTGATTGACAATGGATTTTTATCGCCTTTGGTTCGACCCATCGACGCTTTGAAAACTCGAATCAATACAGATAAGGTTCAGATTGTCTCAGGCGACTATAACATTAAACAATTGTCGGAATGCGTCGATGCTTATTTAAAAAACGTGGCGATTGAAGCCACTCAGCTGGCATCTGACAGAAAGAAATGGATTGCGTTTACTCCGACAGTTGCAAACGCAATGCACCTGGTACACCTATTAAGAGAGCAAGGTATTTCCTCTTATTTGGTCTGCGGTGCAACCGATAAAAAAATTCGCGCTGATTTGATTGATCGATTTCGTCGAGGGGAAATTCGTTGCCTTGTCACCGTTTTGGCCCTGGCCACAGGTTTTGATGTACCCGACGTTGATTGCGTCATTTGGTGTCGTCCAACCAAAAGCCCGGTGCTTTATTGTCAAGGTGCCGGAAGAGGAATGCGAATTGCTTCAGAAAAAAAGGATTGTCTCTGGCTTGATTTTACCGATACGACCGAGCGCATGGGTCCGGTCGATGGAGTAAAAGGAAAAAAGAGAAGGGATTCAGGTGAAACAGATCCACTGACAAAGATTTGTTCAAATTGCGGTGAAGTTTACAGCATTAAATTACCGGAATGCCCATCGTGTGGTTTCTTTGTTGAAGATGAAGAGAAACTACCAGAAGTTTCCCGTAAAGCTGTTTCTGCCAGCGATTCGCCAATCATGCTTTCGCAATCGAAGTTATTAATAAACGAGTACAAAATATCAGATGCAAAATACAGCGTACACACAAAAGTGGGATCGAAACCAACTTTGAGGGTTGATTATTACGCCGGCATTCGTCGTGTGGTTACTGAATGGGTATGCTTTGAGCATGAAGGTTTTGCAAGAGAGAAAGCAATGAATTGGTGGAAAAACAGAGATAACAGAGGATTAGAAAACCTTAATACTTTGAGAATTCTTGGCAAGCCGTATCCAGATACTGTTAATGAAGCCCTGGAAGTAATTCAACAAACGGAAAGAAACTCTATAGTAATTCCTGCAAAGATTACAGTTAATGAGTCAGAAAAGTTTCCGAAGATAGTTTTTCAATCTTTTTAAGTATACCAACATGAAAGAAAAATTTATTCTGCATGGCCAAGAAAGTTACAACTTAGCGCCGTTCAAATATCAGTGGGCCTACAACATGGCCCAGCACAGCCTTTCCAATCATTGGACTCCGCAAGAAGTGCCGATGGGAACTGATAAAGGATGCTACGAGCTTCAATTAACTAATGAAGAAAGACAACTTTTTACGCATGTTTTTTCATCGTTGACTACAGCAGATCTGGCCATTCAGGAAAACCTGACAACCAAGGTCTATGAAATGGTAAAAGCGGCAGAGATTAGGCTTTATTTGTCAAGACAGATTGCCGAAGAAGGCCTGCATTCTGTGAGTTATCAGCATGTCATTGAAGCCATCGGACTTGATCAGGAAGAAACTTATTCAATGTATCGCAGGGTTAAAGAAATCAGCGATTGGTTTTCTTGGGCAAAGAAATGGTCGCATTCAAGCGACGTCACTATGTCTTTAATCTTTTATTACGCAATTTTTGAAGGCGTATTTTTTCCAACTGCGTTTGCAGCCATTTACTCATTGCATCGCCGCCGTTTAATGACCGGTACTGGACAACAGATCCAATATATCCACCGCGATGAAACGATGCACATTGGCTTTGGCATCCGATTAATCAATGAGATTTTTAATGAAATCGGTGATCGTCCCAGCAATCAAGAAGTTAATGACATGTTTCATCAGTCAATGGAATACATCGATCGCTGGGCTGAGAGATGCATTCCTTCTGTTTTGGGTTATAACGCCGATCTGCACAGGCTGCAAAGTCGTTATCTTGCTGATCGCCGGCTCAACGCTCTCGGATATGAAAAAATCTGGGGTGCTTCTTCAGCTCTACCTTGGCTAGACGAAATGGCATCAATAAAAAAGGAGAAGAATTTCTTCGAAACACGGGTCACCGAATACCAGACCGGTGGCGCCCTAAAGTTTGATGAGGGCGATACTATGGATGCTTTGGTTGATTGGAGGTAAAAATGATTGATTGGCCTATGCTGATTAATAACTTCCAGAACTCGAGCATAGGAGTCAATCGACTTGCAACCGAGGCAGGAGTACCCAGTAAACATTTGTCAGATATCGTCACAGGCTCATCTCTTGAGCCTCCATTTTCGACAGCTATCAAGATACTAGATATTCATCATGATTATTTTCCAGATTTACATGAAAAACTTACAGAGGATTTCGAATGAGCGTATTCAAAGAGCTTGATGAAGCCTGGATGTCATTGCCGTTGGAGACTCAAAACCATATGGATAAGAAATCTTTTGAAATGGCTTGGCTCATGCGTGACTCGGAAATAAGACTGATTAAAAGGCAAATCTCTGATTTACACCAAGTTCTTATAGAAAGCTCCAATGATAATAGGTCATTGAGCTATACAGGTCCTGAAAAGGACATTTAAAGAGTTATGCCAGTTGGAATCTTCCCTTTTTTAAAAAATCGGGACGGGTTATGGGAACCAACTGGCACCCTAATTGAGAATGATATGGAACCTATATCAAAAGAAGAAAAAGAAATTTTATGCGCGTATGGGCGAAAAGTGATCGAAGCAAAGGGGTACACGTTTTATCGGTACGTGTACGAGCAAGGTCTTCGAGACGCGGAGAAGCACCACGGCATCAGAGTGCCGGTCTATACAACACGAGAATCTAGGAGAAAGGGAGATGAGTAACAGAACGAGTGCTTGCCCACGATGCGGGGAAAATAATCCCGCAGAGATCCACACCTGTACACCAAAACAAGATCAATCGATTGATCTTAATTCTAAAAAGCCAATGGACGGCGACGCAATTCGCAAAGGTTTTCTGGCTACTGGGTTTGAAAGCGGGAACTTCAAATTGAGATGCTTTAACTTGGGAGTCCGCTGGGCTGAAGAATATCACGGGATTGGAGGCAAGGATGAGTAGGGAAAGAGAGTTGTTGGCGAGAGCAGGGTTAGTAATCGCCCAGCACAGATGGAGCCACCCACACGATCCGGTGCTACGCAAGTTATCCCACCAAATTAACTCGTATTTTGAAGAGAATTTTGAAGAGATTCCTGAAGTAACGCGAAAGCCGTTGAGTGAGGAGGACATGGAAAAGCACCACGGGATGAGTAGTTGGCTTTCTTTTCGGGCTGGAGTACGGTTTGCTGAAAAACATCACGGGATTGGAGGCGAGGATGAGTAGGGAATTATTGGAGCGGGCGTTGGATGCTTTAGATCAGATCTGGGATTACGGTTTGGAGAATTTCCCACAGGACACACATGAAACCCTCATGGATGACATTAAGAGGTTCCTTTCCACCCAAGAGTCAAAGCCCGTAGCTTACTGGGATACGCAGAACGGTACATTAACCCCAGCTGTGCCGCTTTCTTCTGAGCGTACTTGTTTTGAAGTGCCTCTTGTACCCCTGTATTTACACCCCAGAGCGGACGTTGCTGAGGAGCTTATTAAAGCGCTGATCGCTATCGGGGCCAGTGAAGGTGATCCGAAAGCTGTCGCTATTCAAGCACTTGAGAATTATATGGAGGAAAAATGATGACTAAAAAAGACAAGATTGAAACCCTGATGCTTATATCGGCGCTGGAATCTTACTGTTTATCTAAAGATTCTTTAGAAAGCTATCCAGATTATTTACTAGAAACCACCAGTGATGTAGTAGAAAAATTAAAAGCAGATATTTTGGGTGAAGAAAAATAATGTCCAAAGAAGATACTTGCGACAAAGAACTTCTTACCCTCGCTGCAAAAGCGATAGGGTTTACTTTCGAGGATCATTATGATGATGACCAATACTGGCCGTGGGTCGAGGAGACTCAAGATTTTTGGAACCCCTTGATTGACGATGGCGATGCCTTCAGGTTGATGGTGGAGTTGGGACTGGAGGTCCGTACAGACGGCCCGTATTTGATAGCTGTAACCCCAAGATATGTAGATAACGAACTGTACGAACCTAGAGGTGAAGACCCATGCGCCGCAACAAGACGAGGGATTGTTAAAGCCGCCGCTGAGATCGGGAGGGAGATGTAATGAGACTGTCAGAAAAAGGCATACAGACTTTGGACAGACAAGCCAGAGCTATCGAACACTACGAGGCTGCATTGATGTGCTTGTATCCAGCACGTGGAGAGGCTCGGGACCACTGGAACAAGGCTAGGGCAATACTAGCAGGTGCGAAAATCTCGGAATCTGATGCCGTACATTTAGGAAAGCCAGACGCATCGTAGCCAAACTACGATAAAACGTATCTTATGAGACATAAACCCGCTTAACGCCTAATATCTGAGACATAAAATGAGCATGCTTACAACCAAAGATGTCGCCACAGACATGGGGGTCGGGTTGACCACCGTTCGCAAATGGATTGACGAGGGCGCTTTAATTGCCGTCAAGTTAGGGCATGTCGTACGGATTGACGAAGAGGACTACAAATCGTTTAAGATTGCTGCCCGACAACCCAAGGCGGCGCTATGCCATACCGACAAAAAGGCTCTAAATATTGGTACATCAACTTCGTCGAACCGAGCGGTAAGCAGGCTAGACGATCTTCTGGGACCGAGGATTTCCAACAAGCGAAAGCCATCGAGCAAAAACTCAGATCGGATGGATACGAAGCCAGAAAGAAAGCAAATGGGGTCAGCGCCTCGTTCGATGCGGTCCTTGTAGAGTACCTTGAGCGTTCCAACCGATTAGAAAGTCGTTCCAACGTATCTAGGGCAAGAACCCTCGCTGATTTCTTTAGGGGCCGTTCTTACCACGACATCACACGCCAGGACATCGATCAGTACAAAGCGCATCGCCTCAAGACGGTTTCGATTTCAACCATAAATCGGGACCTCGTCATTCTTTCAGCCGCCATTCAAGAATATAACCGGCGACATGGATCTGAAATTCCCAACCCAGCCAAGGGGGCCAAGGAGAAAGAGCCAGAGTCCCGCGTTAGGTGGTTAACCAAAGCGGAATACGCCAGGCTTCTGGAGTGTGCATCGGGGGAAGTCGCTGATTTGATTCGCCTGCTGGCCCATACTGGGATGAGAGCGCAGGAAGCTTACGGTCTGGAGTGGAAGAGGGTGGATCTTGATCGGAAGCTTATCACTCTTGAAATGATTCATACCAAAACAAAAAAGCGACGGACGATCCCGATTCACCCAGAATCAAGGGTCAGCTTAGATAATTGTTATCTAAGGAACCCAGACCACGCTTTGGTTTTTGGGGGTGTAAAGGATCGAAAGAAGGGGATATTAGGGGCGTTAAGCCGTGCTGGGATTGAAGACTTCCATCCGCACCATGATTTGCGACACACTTTCGCCAGCTGGCTGGTCATAGCCGGCGCGTCCCTCTATGAGGTAAAAGACCTCTTGGGACACTCGTCTATTGAGGAGACCCAGAAATACGCTCACTTGGCCCCTGAGAACCTGCAAAGGGCGGTCAATCTACTATGATAAAACTTAGATAGTCGTATCTAATTCAGCCCGTTTTATGCGGGTTACAGGCGTTATCTGATATCATAGGTGCGAGGACTTTTTTCTGTAAGCTATTGATTTAATGGCGCGCCCGATACGATTCGAACGTACGACCTTTGCCTTCGGAGGGCATTGCGCTATAATCTAAACCCTTGCTGAGTAGGCCTTAAAGAACAACTTAGATAAAAAATTAGATACTCACCGGAGGATTGAAATGAACAAAACCGTTTTAACCTTGGCAGCTTTGTTGTTGGTTACCAACGTCAACGCCGTCACCTACATCCACCCAACCATTCCAGGGACCGACTCAGATGACCCCGGTCAGGGTGGCATGGCCATCGATGGGGATCGCATTTACCCCACCATTTCACTCTCAGGTGCAGAGGACCCCAACCGGACTGGTTATGTGCGAGAAGGCAACGAATGGGTCGAAACATTGCCCATGACTACGGCCAGAAAACCCAATGGCCGACGGTACAATGTTTCTGGTGGAGATGGGAGGCGTGTCGTCCCGATGCCTGTCAGCAGTCGTTATGATGAGGACGACAGCCCAAGGCACGACATGGATGATATCCGTATGCCTTGCCCTCCCAAAATGGCAGAGCTTGGGAATTGCTGATTAGCAAGGGGTTTGAATATTGGATTCAACCCCCAGGTATGAAATTTGCTGATTAGG
This sequence comes from uncultured Spartobacteria bacterium, assembly GCA_903919125.1. Lineage (GTDB taxonomy): Bacteria > Verrucomicrobiota > Verrucomicrobiia > Chthoniobacterales > Chthoniobacteraceae > Chth-196. The sequence goes on from CAIXGS010000082.1 coordinate 14,233, forward strand.
TTAAAGCTGCGCTGTCAGGTAATTCTGCAACCCGATCTCCTCGATCTGAGCCAGTTGCGCGGTGTAGAACTGGATGTCGTCCTCGGTATCTGATACTAAGGTCCTGAGGACGTTATCAGTTTCCCAGTCCTGCTCGTCCTCATCAGCTGCTTGAATCAGCTTGGTGAGGCTGTCGAGAACCTTCTGCTCGGTTGCGAGGTTGGCTTCAAACAATTCCCTAACGCTCCATTTGCTTTGACCCTTTACCGGCAGAGCGTCAGGGACGTAGTCTGGCCAACCGCCCAACTGCTGAATTCTTTTCATCACTTTTTGTGCGTGACCCAGCTCCTCTTTTGCGGAGTCCTTATAGTAGTCAGCAAGTTTGGTGTAACCACGATATGAAAAGATGGCTGATTGCCCCGCGTAAATCAGGTGAGCATTCAGCTCCAGTGGAAGATGCTTGTTCAGAGCGTCGATCATTTTTGACTCCTAGACTTTACGTCGTCATTAAATTGTTTGATGCGTGAAGCAATTTCGCCTTCAAGCGCTTTCACTTCTTCCCTTGATGCGCCTTTGGCAATCATCAATCTTTTTCTGGTTTTGAGTTCCGTCAGCATCTTTTCCACCTTATTGGCGGCGCTGACCATATGAGCCTCTGGATGTTCTTCCTGATAAGCCTTGATGTCTTTCCCATCCTTGATGCGACCTTTGATCTCACGCTCGTGTGCGTTGAGTTCCTTGAGGTTTTTGTAAAACCTGGACGTTTCTGAAGCTTGGGATTTGGCATCCCCATAGAACCGGCCAACCAAGGGGATCTTGTGAGGAGGGATGTCCTCACCGTTGATGGTGCTGGAGACGAACTGCGCGGTCTTCTGGATTTCTCGTCCGACACCGCCTGTAGCCTGGCCAACAAGATAATCAATTTGGTCAGGGGTGGGCGAAAATGCGCCTGGCTTATAGTCAGTACCGCCTGAAATCAAATTGAGAACATAAGCTCCAACCTTACTGACCCCAGTCGCTGTGTCTTTCATCCGGGCAAATCCGGGCGAAGGATCCAAACTGCTCCGGTCCTTCTTGTAGATTTCCCTGCCAAATGAGTTGCGGTTTTCAGCCAGGGCAACCAGGGGGTCAGTTGCTGAGGGTGAAAGGGTCTGGTAACTGAAGCCAGAGAAACCCATAGGATCGAAAGCATCAGCTAAAGACCCCAAAAGATTAATCAGCTTGTCGCCAGCATCCTTACCCTGGTCGATCACCAGCTCCGTCAGGATCCGACTGGTGTTCGGGATGACATGGAAGCCTAATGGCAATGGGATCGTGATGTACTTGCTTCCGCCTACAGGAATGATAAGGTTTCTTTCCTTGGTGAACTCTGGTGGCTCATCGTCATCGAATCCGGCTGCAGCCAATAGAGCGGCTTGTGCAGCACCCAGGATTAAGCCGCCGGCCAGGATCTTTTTGCCGGCATTACCAGATAACGTCTGCCCCAAACGGAAATTACCCTGAATTCCTGCGTTAAAAAATGCGTAAAGGGATCCGGCTTGCGAAGCGATCTGGCCCTTCTTATTGAAGTTGACCGTTAGGTTCTTAGCCAAAGCAGCCGCCTGGTCCTTGCTCATGCCGTTATCTTTCGCGACCCTGTAGGCTGATAGGCGAATCGCATTTTCCAGGGTGTCGTTATAGTCCGACAGCCAGTCGAAGATGCCGCGACCAAATCGTTTTAAAGTCCCTTCTTGAATCCTTGCAATTTCCTTTTTCAGGGCCTCAGCACGGTCTGCAGAATTGCGATAGGCATCTCTGTATCCCGTTCGTCCACCTGCGCCTTGGTACTCTTCCCAAAGGGTTGACCAGGAACTGGATGATCGCCCTTTGTTTTTCCGATCAGACCTAAGATCGGAGTAGATTCCTTTCATTGCAGGACCGACGTTCTTGAGAACCGCCAGTTGTTTTCCGGCCAGTGGGGTGCTGGACAGGTTCAGCATTCCACCCTGAACGTCACGCGCCAGGTTAACTACCCCAAAGACAGGGTTGTACTGAGTGTTGATCGCAGAGATCCAGCGAGTCACTTTTCTAAAATACGTCAGTATGGTTCCTAAGCCATCTTCATCCAGGTTCTTGAGGGCTGCCACCATACGAACAGAACGCTCGTCTTCTTTGCTGAAGAATAGGAATCGGTCCTTACCGTTGATTCGAGTCGCAAGGACGTTGTCCATGTTTCTCAAGCGAGGGTTGATCCGATGGATTACTAGGCCAGTCTTAGAATCAATGGCGGTCTCGGTAGGCTCTGCCATGATTCCGTCGATATCCGCCTGGTCAAGGCCCATGTTCAAGAGATCTTGAGCAACCTGTTGCGGATCTTTTATGGCATCAGGATTTACTGGCAGCCAGAACCCAGAGTTCTCATTTTGAATGGCCAAACCGTAAAGCGCCGTTGCCACCTTGTTCTTTTCAGAGCGGACGATGGCCCGCTCGCGCTGCATCATGAGGTTTGCGAGGATGTCGACAACTTTGCGCTTAGAGCCTGTCGCCCTCTTGGAAGAAGAGCCTTTAATAGAGTGTCCAGATCCAGTTCCCTGGCCTTTAGGCGATATCTCAAGCTCTTCTCTTTGTAGTGGGACGTAGTACTTGTATGCGTTGTCCCACGCGTCGATGGTCTGTTGAGCTTCAAGTCCACTGGATACCAGGAGCTTTTTGGTTCCCTTAGATATCTTATCCACCAGGTCAGCAAGATCCTCAAGATCCGTGGCCTTATCAAATGGCAACATCGCAAAATAATTCAGTGCATCTTGGGTTTCGATTCCAGATCCACCGTCTGGCATCCCTGGATTGATAGAGGCGATCTGGTTGTTTCGCTCTTCTGCGTGACGGTTGTGGAGATATTCCTCCAGCTCGTCCATTGAGACGCCTTTCTCCTCCATCGATTTAAACAGAGGACGAACTTCCTGGCTTAGGAAATCATCTGTCAATTTCGCGGTACGACCGTGATAGAGGAGTTCTTTCTGGTAGGGGTTCCACTCGTCCGCGATCAGTCTTTGCGCGGCTGTAATCGCTTCCTGGACTCGCTTGGTATCAACCAGCTTGTCTTGCAGGGTGTAAATGAGGTTGTCGATTGGAGTGACTTTAGGCGACGTCCAAGTAGCAAGTGGCGTATCGCCAAGGACGTTCTTCCGGTTTGAGAATAGCGGCATCCCATCTAATGCTTTGTCGCGCATTGCGGGGGTGATGACAAATCCGGCCTGCTTTAGGACGTCCTTATCAGTTGGCTCCTCATACCAAGAGTCATCTTCTGGAGATCGCGTATCGATTTCAACGCTTTCCATCCGCCCACCACCAACCTTCTTCAGCACCTCATTCGCTACTTGCGGAACGATCTTGTCGTAGAAGGATTTCATGCCTTCGCCGCCGACTTTAAGATCAAGACCGGACAGGGATTTGTATCCAGAGTTTTTGTCAAGGACTCCCTCGTCATCCGCTACCTTTTTCGCTATCTCTTTCCCCACAATGTCTTCCACTTCGCCTATTGGGATGTTGTTTTTATTGAAGACGTGGTCGCGGCCTTTAATAGCCTCAAGAGTAACTGTTCCTTTGGAAGAATTTCTGAGGTATCGGATCTCATCAATTTGCTTACTCAAATCATAACGATCCGCAGACTGTTCGCCATTCGCGAATGCAACTTTGTCGTATCCGCCTTCAGCTGCGTACCGGATAATGCGTTTCAGGGCGAGGGATACCCAGGCTTTGGTGTCGGTTACAAAGGGTGCCGGTTCCGTACCCCCTGTGTTGGTACGCTTTTCAAGGAGGATGTAAGCCTTAGCCTCTTGCTTAGTCGGGTAATATGACTTTGGAATTTGCAACGTATTGCCAGGCACATCGAAGTACCAGAAAAGATGATCGTCTGGCCTATCAGCGGACGGCAGAACATCATCCGGCTTGTACTTGAGCGCGAATCCCTTCTTTCTACCTTCCTGCGCCCAGTCCGATTGTAGTTCTTCTATAAATAGAACCTTATTGCCGTCAGCATCAGTGCGGTCGTTGAAGCGAATGTGAGCGAGGACGTTGGGTTCTTCCCAATGACCAGAATAGTAGGTCTGTGGGCCGTGGTTTGATTCAAACCGCGAAACAACAGCACTTATGCTAGGCCGAGCATCTATGGCTTCTTGCTGCGTAGCAAATCCCTGCTCAAATTCACCGCTATCTGGGTCGAACCATTGCCAGGTTAATTGCTTCTGCCCTTCAGGCAGCGTCAACAGAAGCTCACGGTAATTCGATCCGCCGGGGAGGGCGTACTGCTCGTACCTGGCCGCATCTCTGCTATCCGTATGCTCAATCTCATCGCGGATCATGCCGCGCATTTCGTCGATTGGCATCGGATCGCCATCACTATCTAAGGAATCACCGTAGATTGACTCATAGGCCCTAGTGACTGCTTCGTCTGACATTTCGTCAACTCCGCCTTTCATCACTTCCTTAACCTGCACCCCGTTATCTTTTAGGAATGAAGCGATATCGGCTTTGGTCAATTTCTCTTTGCCTTTTAGGTTCAGGAAATCGTCAATGCCAGTCCAGGCAATTTCATCATCCTTGATGCCAAGTTTTGCCTTGTTTCCTTGCAGCCATACGCGCCACTGGCTTGCCGGCATGGAATCCATTTTGCTGGACTCAAAGCCACGGGCAAGCTGGGAGTAGAAGGGTGGGTTGGGAGTGCGGTTGGAGAACCGAATGTCTGGGTTAGTCGGAGAGAACTCGCCGTTGTTGCCGGTCGCGGATTTGATTTGCGAGGGGTTCCATGCAACATAAATAGAGCCATGGCTATCCGTAAAATGAACACCATCGGCCTGCAAATGTTTACGCAAAGATTCCATCATCTTCGCTTTGTCAGAGAAAGCTCTGACAATATTGCTCAGAAACTTTTGGTCGAACTCTCCGTTTCTGGTGATGCTCTTGACGTAAGCATCGACCTTTTCTTCTCTGCTAGCGTCTTTCGATACGCCAGTATCGAATGGTATCCAATTGGAGAAAAACCAATCCTTATCTCCGTCTAGGAATATTTTTCGCATTGCGTCAGGCTTGATGTTCTCGCTGCGAGAGGTGACCATCAATGGCTTCTGCAAAGAGAGATGCACATCGTAAACTTTTGCTGCTTTTGCAGGGGCCGATTTGTTTACAGGCTTTGTGTACTGGTTTGCGTTCTTTTTGTCGGTGAAATAAAACCCTGGTCCTTGCTGCAACATCAACGATGAATCACTGATGTTTTCAACGCTGAACTCGTTGAACGTTCCATTTGGCGTTCCGTGATAGACGGTCAGCGGTTTGCCGTTCTCGTCCACCACCTTCGAATCACCAAACCACTTTTTGAATGCTGGCGTTTCGGTTTGGCGACGGTTGGACGCGGGGATGTCTGGGTAGCTGTCTAAAAACCCGTATTTTTCCGCGTCGAATGGCTTCTCCCTTGGCAAATCTTTTGTGCCAGCAGAAGAATTGATCGAACTAACTTCACTATCAGAAAGGATCCGATTGATTTTCATGGAACCACCAATCAACCAGGTCCCTGCCATATTGGGGCTGGTCTTGTAGCGGTAGAAACCATCCTCTGGCATACGATCTGTAATATGCGCCCTTGAGGCAATTATCTTCCCGGCCTCATTCACTCCGCGCTTATCAGCTTCTGGCTGCCAATTGTGATCTGCAGCAAATTCAACTTCTGCCCACACTTGGTCCTCAGCTCTTACGGTTGGCTTACGCTTTCCGTCAACGACCTTCAGGTTAGTTCCGATATGCGTTGCAAGTGGTAAGTCACCGGCATGCCAGCCTGGGCGATAGGCCAGTTCGCCCAGCCTAGACTTCACTTTTCCTGACGCTGCTTGCTCACCAACTTCAGCATCCTGCCATGAACCAATCGGAATGCTTGGCTCAATGATTCTTGAACCAGCTTGTGTGGCGCCCTCGCGCATCTTTACAAACAGCGGAAACAATTCGCCAGGACGAGACTTTTCGACTCGGAATAACTTGTAGGCAGTTACCGTCCTTTTCGGGGCTGGCTTTACCCTGTTTGAGAAAACAAGCTGAGGATCGTCTAGCCCGTTTTGTCTTTCTTCTGGCCCGGAAGTGTCGACTGAATCTTCCCTGAAATCAGATCCTTCATCCAACCCTCGTTCTCCTCCTCCCACTCTTGCTGTACGTCCAGTGGGCGCCACTCTCTTTCGGGCAACGTCGATTCCTTTTCTTCGGGCGATTTTTTCTGCGGCATTGGCATAGTCGGGTGCTTCGTCATCTTCATAACTCTCTTTGCTTTCATCGACTTTAGCAGAATCGTACAGCCTCTTTTCTGGATACCAGAGCAAAGCTTGTAAGTCTGCCATTGTTAGCTTTGGATACTGTTTTTGCAAGCGTTCCAAGGCTCCAGAAAATACTGCCCGAATGAAGTCTCTTTCCTTAGAGCCACCAGGAGCTTCATTCTGACCGTCAATATTTTTTGCTAGGCCATTGCCCATTTTTCGTATTTCAGAGCCAATGCTTTCGCGTGGACTGTCTGATCCTTCCTTTCCAAGCAGTTCGACGAATTCATGAGAAGGTCTGCCGCCAACTCTATTCATTGATTCGCGTAGCTTTGGCTCCATTGATGCCTTTGCAATATCCGCAGCTAAATCATCTGCCGGCCTATCAAGCCTTAAATCAACTGTTGTTGAAGCTTTAAAAGCTTTCCGCTCCTGAGGCGTCATCATTCGGATAAGGGCGCGAAGTTTCTTGCGCTTATCTTTTATGGCATCTTGGTCGATGGTTACAAGGTTTCCAGTCCAGCGACCAAATGTTCGCATCAACCAACGATCCATCGTCAGCTGATCAAAATTTCCATAAAGATTTGAGAAGAACCCATTCCCGATCTTTGGGCCAAGGATCGCAGACCCATAGACCATCGTGTTCATGCCTTCGCCACCCGCTTTCATGCCATGCGTTTTCTGAATGTCGCGCACAGAATATTTGGTCGTCATGAACTTCTGAAGCGCTTCAAAGCCATGTTTTTTCATCATGGAATTGAATAACGCTAGGCCTTCATTGATTTTTCCAGCAGCAGTGCCGATACCAATGTTTGTTGGCATGCGGCCATTCGCCTTGTAGTAATCGTAGGCTGCCTCTGCCAGTTCAAAATTTTTGTCGACCTTCAATCCATTAGAGGTAACGGCTGTGGCCCAGATAAATGCAAACTTTGCCTGCGGATCCGTCTTTAGTTCAGGATGTACCTGAGACATGATGTCTAAAGCTTCCTTTACCGTTCCGTCGTACCATCCGACAGCATTTGAATTAACCTTCATCGCCTCAGTGGCGTCCCGAGCGGCTAAATCGGTAAGGTATTTCAGTGTGAAGTCGTCCTTGGATTTAAGATTTACTCTGGCCACCCTGGCTGCATTGTTCATACGCTCATCAAGAGCTAATTTGAGGTCCCGACCTTTCTGCCAATTCTGGCTAGATGCAAGCTTCTTAGCTGCAACCAGGTCATTGATTAAAAGCATTTCTGATGGAATTGATTTCTTGTTAGCAGGCTCTTCTTTGCGTTTGCTTTCTGCTATATCTAATTCACTATCATCGCTGTTTCTGTCGCTAAAGCGTTCTAATTCTTTCTGCTGATGATATGCCGCCAACGCCTCCACAACCGCGTCACGTGACTTTTTCAGGTGCTTGGACGCTACGGCTGACTCAGTTCCAAAACCTTGACCACGAAGCTTAGAGATCAGGCTTTCGTAGAAATCCTTGAGGTGCTGCAGGAATGTTTTACCTGAGCCTTGTTTTTGCCCATCCATGCGTTCGGCCAAAGCCTTGAGCGCTTTGTGGTCATGAATGATGTCGGACAAATGATCAGCAACCCACTCTTCTTCGTTCCGGTTTTCATCGCTGAAGTGATTTGGATCATCGGTCGATCCTGGAAGATCAGAGTCGTAGCCTCGGTCTTTTAAATGCTTGGCTACTTTGATGGGGTTGTAATGTTCGCGAAGGTTGCGAACCAGTTGGCCGTAAATTTCAGGCGCGTTACGGCGTAGTCCATGAACTAACTCATGGAAGGTAACGCGAGATAACGGTTGTTTTGAATCAGCTGCAAGAAGGATGTGATTGGGATGCGATCCAACGATTGACCCGTCTATGTCGAGGGGTTTTCCGTCTGCTGACTCGACAAAGATGACCTTGTGTCCAAATATCTTTGCAATAGATTCTGCAGTTCGTCGTTGAAGAGATCCGCTACTGGGCAACGTGGTAGCGGGTTTGACATTCGAGCGAGGTACTTTCTTACTCTCACCAACTCCTCGGGCGTCAATGGCTGCGTTTTCTGTAGCGGCTCGCTTGTTGTATTTTCCGACGGCTGAATTGTAGGCATCAACGACCTCCTGATCTGTCACGGTGCGATTGCTCGCGGCAGGCTGCAGTTTAGTTGATTGCTCCGCCAGGAATTGTTTGGGCGTCAGTTCCGACCGACCAAGCTTTTTAAGAACTAGGTTATGACCTCTTAATTCGCTTTCTTCTTTGTCAGTTAATGCTCGTCCACCGACGCTACTATCTTCGCTTGCCAGGGTTCCACCGACAGCCCCTCTAACATCTCCAGAAGATCGTTCGCTAAGAGTTCCTCGTCCGAGACTTCCAGTAGATACATCAGCTCCTGATTCTCCACTTGCAGCGTTTTGTACTGTTCCTGAAGATCCTGATACATCTTCTCCAACATTTCCCGTGGGATGATTGGCATCCTCGTAAGCCTCCGGTACAAAATTCCCTGAACGAAAATCAGCGGCCTTTTGACGCCAATCGGCTGCCTCAGAATGGTTGCCCAGGTTATCCTGCTCCTGGGCGAGCAGATCAAGTTTGCTTGCGCGTTCTTCCCTGTCGTTTAGTCCATGATTTCTTTGTTGGACGGCTTCTTGCCTGGACCCTTGTTCAGTTCCTTTGGAAGCTTGTTGTCGACGACCCTCTGGGTTTTGAAAGCGGGCGCCTTCGCTGCCGGCCTTGGAGGTAGTTTGCAGTTCATCGGATGTCTCCTTATTGGTTGCGGTTTGAGTTTGTTGGTTATCAGCATTGGCTTGAAGCTGATCGAATGCCTCGATGGCATCAGAGAATTGCGGATGCGTACTGATCACATGGTCAGCCGCATCAACAATTTGGACGCCCTCCGGAGAGGGCTTCATGAAAAAGCGATTTACTTGCGCTTCTTCTTGAGAATTCCGGTCCCCTTGTCTGCCGAGTTGAACTCCTTGGCTACTTTGGTCGGAATTCCCACTGCCTTGGCGAACTTCGGATTGTGCGCTGCTGCTGCCATTAATCTCGCCTGGCTGGCCGATTTCGATGGCATTGTTTACCGCGCCCGAGCCGTTGGCTTCTTGAGCGTTGGACGTGGGATATTCGGAGATGATGGGAGAGGTACTTTCTTGCTCGCTTTGTACTCGCCCATCTCTTCCCGTCCGTCCCGTTTCCGTTTCGCTGGGGATTCTTTCTCGTCCTTCATTCCCCGAATTGCTGACATTGGCATCTTGGCCATTGGTTTCTCCTGATATGGATGGCTTATTAACTTCGTTGAGGGATCGACGTTCTGCCAAGGTCTGACGGGCCGCTTTGGCCCTTTCCATTCCTGACAAGTCGATATTGGTTTCATGCCGCATGATTTCCTTGAATTCAGGATCATTGCGTAAGGCACCAATGCGGGTTCCGATAATCTGCCGGTAGGTGTCATTAACTGGCGTGAAAGCATCGGAGAAAGGCTGGTCGTGTTTGGCGTCTGATTCTTTGAGACGGCTGTTCGCGGCACGAATCGCACCAGGTGCGCCCATCATCGACGTCTGAAGCACCGTCTGATAAACGGTGTCTTTCATTTGATTCAGAAGATCTTTCGCGGTTGCGTCTTGATTCAGACCAAACTGTTTTGACTTGTCCGTTTTGAATTGAGCGTAGGTCGTACCCATTTCGCCGGCCAACTGTTCGCCAAGGTTTTTGACAAACAAGCCTTCAAAGTTTTTCCAGTTGCCGCCAGATGCACGTTTTAAAAGATCAACCTGGTCCTTGAATCCAAACTTTTCCCCGAGAACTTCAGCTGATCCGAACAGCACAGACCTTTTAAGCGCATCCTCTTTGCTTAAACCGCGCTCTACGCCATTGGCGTACTCATCACCAGTGACTTGCGCCCCGAGACCTAATAAAGGAATCGCTTCGCCACCGCTGAAAACGCCGGCAGCTAATGAAGGCGCATTGGAAATAGTTGAACGAATGGCGCTTTCCAAATGTCGATTGAACTCATTGGGTGCTTGACCCATTTCATTCTCGCCCATTTGAAGTTTCTTTCTGGCTTCAAGCTGCGCTCTGCCATACCCTTTAGCACCAGGAATACCCATGGAATCAGCAAGATCTGCTGCCATAAAGTGAAGACCAGCCGCTTGGCTTTTTAAGTCCTGTGCGCCCTGAATCGCGCCGCGCTGAATAGGACCGGCATCTCTAAGTTCTTTTGCCCGTTCAAAATCAAAATTCGTCGATTGCGCTTGCCCCGTGATGGGAGCGGAGTTAAACCTGACTTCGCGATCAGCCATCTGTTTGGCCGTTTGATCCTCCATGCCATTCAGACGATTGCGGAGAGTGATGTCTTCACGACGATCACCCACGGCAGCTAGGTCTGGGTTTGTGGACATGACACGATCAGCGCCCTGATACTTCTGATCGATGTACTGAGCGACTGCACCCACCTCGCCCGGCTGGGCCATTAACCGCTGTCTTTCATCAGGACTTGCTGCCTCGTAAACATTACGGACTTTGTCAACAAACTGAGGAGCGAGGGTTGTATGAAGGGAGTCTTCTAACTTTTTATAGTCAGGATCAACCTTGGGGACTTCTTGAGCCGCTGGGGGTGCTAGCCTTTTGACAGGGTCCAAATGAGAATTGATATCCGCCAAGGACTTGCCTACGTCAGACAGCGCCCTTCCGGCTCGGCTTGAGAAGCTTTCTTGATCCTGACCAATAGGAGCAGATGAGGGCTTTAAAGAACTTGGTTCTGATTTAACCGGGTCACTGATGGGGCCAAGCTCGTCGTCAGAAAAACCATACTTCTTGGCTGCATCAGGACGGCCTTCACCTTTGTACTTCGCTAGATTTTGACGGTAACTATCAACAAAATCCCTTTCAGACATTGTCGATTCAGAGCCACCTGGAAGAGACGTCCACTGGGTATTCAGGCCTCTGCCAACGTCAGCAATACGCCGATCGTCTCCGGTTTTTAAAGTGTCAAGAAGGCGCTTTCCGTAAGTCGTTTCAGCCAGGTCCGCTGCAGCGACATCTTGATGCTCAGGTCGAAAGTTTGGAAGTCCTAGCTTTTCGGCCTGTCTGTCCCAAGTTGATGGGGTGAACTGATAACGGCCAGCTGCGGATGAAGTCTGCCCTGCGTTTGGGCCTTTACTGATCCTGTCACCTGATCGAGGATGGTCAGAAAAGTCAGTGAATCTTCTGACAGATCCTTTGCCGGTATACATGGCATTATAGCCAGGTGACTCACCCCCAGCGATGGTATCCAGCAATGCCCTTTTTTCAGGGTCTAATCCCTGATGAGCGGTCTGCGTGACAGGTTCAGAGCGGGTTTCTTTGGCAGGAGCCAAGGAAATTTCATTGCCTTCATCATCAAACGCCAGCATAGGATTTCCTTTTAATTAATCCACTCAGTCGGGAAAGTGGTCGGCTTACCATCGATAAGGACCCGGATGCCTTTAAACTTGCGACCATCTTTTGTCACGCGCTCAACCTGTTCTCCTTTTTCGGCATAGCTTGCTGCATCATGCTGATTTTCAACGCCACCAACGCGCATAAGATCCCGGATCCTGCCGATGTGGGCATTGCGCTTTTGGATGGTTTCATCACTAGGCTTTTCCTTGTTATCGTATTGATCCCTGGGTGCAGGAACGAATCGATTCGCCTGTTTGGCCGCCAAAGATTCGTCAAAGTCTTTAACTTTGGGTGATGAAGTTTTTGCAGAACCTAATGAACCATTATTGGTAGGTCGGTTACTGCGATCGTAGGAAGCGGACCTTGCGTCCTCTGTTCCAGCTTGTTTTTCAATTAATCCACGACGCGCCGCTTCTGTTTTGGGTTTTTCAGTACTATAGAAATTTGCATGAGAAGAGCGTTCATCAGCCAAGGCTTCGGTGGCTCTTTGTTGGGATTTTTCAGTTTCAGCTTGAGCGTTTTTAAATCCAATTTTTGCTTGGGTTTCAGGATCAATCGCATAATCGGTCAGCATCTGGCCCAACATCTGCCTGTTGTCTGGGTTCCTTTTAAGGCCCGCGTTCAGTGCTACAGAAGCAGCAAGCGGTGCTTCAATCTGCTTCTGATTGAAGAAAAGGTAATTGTCTTCTGGATGTGACGTGCCATGAGCGGATGCCAGGTCGTCATAAGAATGGGTATTACCATTCTCATCTTTACCTGTGACTCTGACATTGACCCCGACAAGATTAGGATCTGTGGGATGAGGACTGAGTCCAATAATTTCTTTCTTATCAATACGAATTGGTGTGTTGGTTGCTGGATCAATAGATACGCCACCAATACCACGCTGAACTTTATGGCCAAGGAAATCATTGAGAACTGACCCAACCATGGGGTGGTTCATATCAATCTTCTTTTGGCGTACTAGGTCAACGACGTTCTTCAGTCGATCAACTGCACCGTCATCCGAAATGGCCCCCAAATTGATTCCACTGTCGCTTAGGAGCTTCATTTGCTCTTCGGTAACGGGTTCTCCGTTCGCAACAGAATGAGCGATAGGCATAAGCTGAGGAAGCATTTCAGAGCGCTTTTTGCTTCTTAGCTCGCCCGCTGTTTTCTGTGCATCCATCTCATCTTTGAGTGCAGCGCTTTCGTAGTAATGCTTTTGCCACTCATTGCGTTGGTCTGACAATTGTCGTTCGTGACTTGAATTGGTAAGTGTGTTACCAGCTTCAAGACCCGTTACCAGGCCTTTTGTGAAACCTTCTGCTGCAAAGCCATTCATGGGAGTCTCCAAGATTATTCGGTATTGCACCCCAGCCAGGCGGTGAGGGCTACAACTACGATTCGACGGTCATAAAAAAACCCGCCGAAGCGGGTTGTTTCAGTGTTTATGTTTGCCTAAAACAAGGCTAGAAAACTTGCCCAAAGGTTAGATGCGACAGTGCCAATTCCTTCACCTGCCGCTGCTGCCTCGCCACCTGCCGCTGCTGCCTCGCCACCACCAGCTATTTCTGGAGCAGCTATTTCTGGAGCAGCTATTTCTGGAGCAGCTACTTCTGGAGCAGCTACTGGCGGTGGCTCAACAGGAACTACAGGCTCTGTAGGCGGTGGTGTTGGTGCTGACCCTGGAGGGGTCGGTACGCCTTTAATTGCCTGTGCAACGTCTGATGCATCTGCACCAGGCGGCTGACCAGGGCCAGGAGGTGGTGGGTTACCGCTAATTGAGCCAGGTGCCGGCGGAGGGGGGGTAGGCGTCAAAGCCTTGACTACTTCTGGACTTGCCTTCAATGTCTCGGCTGCTTTTCCAAGCATTCCATTTTGATAAGCCGTATAGCCCAGTCCTAAACCAGTACCCGCTGCTTGGTAAGCACCTGCTTTGTTTTGAGCATTCATCTTGCGATTAAACAGCGCTTGTTCGGTTCTTGCTTTTGATACTTCACCAAAACCTGCGTTGGCTTGCCGCTTGTAATCAATACCGAGATCGATAAGTCCAGCCATGATTATTTCCTAATGGTTCTGTCTGCAGCTGATAAACCGCCATCCATGACGCCGGCTATGCGATCCGTCACACCCATCCGCGCTGAATTCTGGTTAGCAACCAAGGCTTGGGTGCGATTCATGAGCGTACTGTCATTTGCTGCACTTTGTTCTTCTGGAGACATGGTGATGCCCATTCTTCCAAGATCTCTAGTGGTAGCACCCGATTGAGTGTTATACGCGTTGTTAACCGAATCAGCCGCCATCCTTGGATCGCGGATGTACTGAGTCTGATCAGTGCCTTCTGCAATCAACTTGTCTTCGACCGGCATGAACCGTTTTTTGTAGTCACGCCATTGCGCCCGTGCAATTTCAGCGAAAGGCATGGACGCTTCATAAGCATTTGAAATACCGCCACCACCGCCCATAGTTATGCTCCTTATCTTTTGTTGCCGTAAGCGCTAATGGCAAGACCAACTCCTGTTCCTGCTGCATTGCCTGCTGCCTGGTTTTGAAGTGCGCCATATTCGATGTTGTTCATGGCTGAAGCCCTTGCCATGTTGGCGACGTCTGACAACGATTGCTGGGCCGTACCCGCCTGGTTGTTGCCGATAGATACAATATTTTGAAGGCCTTGCAAGTAACGGTTCTTTTGGCCCATGCGCGCGTTAAGATCAGCGCTGCCTGTCGCATCAGCCAACTTATTGCCCATGTCTGCACGACCCATGATGTAAGCCCCGCTGTTAGGGTTAACACCAGCATTAATCATCTGGCTTTTTTGTTGGTCCATCATTGGCGATGCTTCTTTCATGACGCCTGAGGTTGCAAGTCCAGCCGCCTCGTCCGATTTAAGGGGCGAGTTCAGTGATTCGGTATTGGCCATCCACTGATTTTCCACAGGAATCATCGTAGTTTTATATCTGTTCCATCTTTGTTGCGCGATTTCTGCTTGAACGATGTCCCAAGGTGAATCATGTTGTTTTGAAACGTGTGCGGGTGCCATAATTAAAGCTCCATTTCATAAATGGTGTAGGTTTTTGTCCAGCCTTTGTGTTCAACAAAACATTTAGCGTGACGATAAAACTGAAGCTTCTCAAATCCCTGATCTTTTGCAATCTCCACGATCTGACCCTGGTACTTTTGCATCAAATCATCCTTTGATTTACCCCAGGCCATCCAAGTCAACAGGATTCTTTCGCCTGAATATTCATCGACCGTGGGCTTCAAAATAACGAAGGTGTCATCAGAGATCCATAGAAAGGCGTCTTTGTTGACACACTCTGCGTAAATATCTTCAGGGCGCCATGAACCACCACGCAATGCTTTGACTTCGCGTAGGCCCTCCTGGACCCATCCCCAATGGCTTCTAATATAGGCAGGCCTTAATCTCATAACATCCACTCGGGTTTCAAAGGGAAAGAACCATCAACCCAGTCCCTCAATTGCTGTCGGTAGGAAAGGAGCTGTCCGTACTGAGCCTCCGTCAGGGACGTAGGAATTTTGAGATCCACCTGATCCCGATGCCGGATGGAATACCAGTCGCAGTTGGTCAGTAGTTGCACCCGGAGGGCATCCCGTTGCTCAGGTGATCCAGTCAGGTTACGCGGCATTGAAGGTCACCTCGGCATCCTGGTAAGGCCAGTTCTCGATCCGTACTTTGTACGACCCTGGAAGATTCGCCGTCAGCTCGGTTGTGATTTCGGTTTCAGTCCATGTTTCGTTTATCGGCCCTGATATCGTGAGGGTCGAATCTGCTGGGAATCCTGAAATGGTAACCATCGAAACACCGTCCGCAGTGATTGATCCGGGGCTGATAGTGGTGGTGAAGGTTGGACGTTCGGCGATTGCGCCGTCTTTGACGTAGATGTCTTTTCGAGAAAACTCGATGTGTTCCTCTACCACAATCGTATCGAAGCCTTCCCGCTCATAAACGTTTCTATCGACATCTCTAAAACTGCCCGTGTTGAAAGTCGCAACAGCTAGGATTTTTCCAGACAAATTATCGTAGCCGACAACAGAAGTATGATTCATGAAACGATTTCCATAATGGAGATTCTAGGGTTACCGGCCACTCCGAGTCCGTTATTTGTAATTTCTACCGTCCACCAATAATACGAATCACCGACTATAAAATATTTAGCTACTGACCCGGAAAATGATTTTTGTTGTAGGTTTTGGCCTTTATCGTATAGAGTGTATGTAGATACAAGTCCGTTATAAGACCCAAACCCCTTTAAAGTGACTACTGAAGTAGTGGCTGCTGATTCAATGTCTACGCATAAAAGGACTGAAGTTGTTTTTCCATACGGGGCTTTTGGGTAGTAATTACCGTAGACACTAAAAGCGGCGGTGCCGTTAAAATTAGAGGACCCTTGGCCGGAATAAGTTTGCGAGTTGCCAAGAGCATACGATGCAATGTTTGATGGGTTTCTAACAAGCACCGTGTTAAAAACGGCTTCACCAGCCTGGTTGATTGCCCAACCGTTGTCCCCTGGATTGGAAGCAATCCAATTCGGGTTGCCGTTAAAATTAGTAGACTGAATTACATTAGAAATGTTGGCTGAATTGAGCCGCACAATTCCTGTTGATGTATCTACACTGAATGGGGTATCGGACTGCCCAGTGCCGGGTCGACCAATAGCAAACCGATCCGCACGAACAATAAAATAGGACGTCGGCGTCCCATACACCGATTCGGAAGACAAACCAAACCCAGAAATCTGCCCGTTATTGTCAATCTTGACTGAATAAGAAGCGGCAGCGCCATTCCAAGAACTGACCTTTTGTTGGACCGTTGCAGAATTGCCCCCAAGAGTGCTGTATACCTGTTGCGTTGAGGTCGCAATCGCTTCATTTTTCGCGTTTGCCACGGCCTCGTTGACAAAAGTAACGCCAGCTTTGCCATTAATGTTGTCGTTTAAGCTGTTGAAGGTTGCTTGTATGTTAGAAAATTGGGAGACTGAAGATCCATAGATATCTGACTTTGCGTTATTTATATCGGTGATTGTCGCCTTGGACGCTATTTGTTGCGACTGTGCTTGAAATGACGCATTGATATTAGAGAACTGAGAAACTGAAGAGCCATAAATATCCGACTTTGCTTGAGTGAGCTGCGTCAAGCTGGCCTTTGAATCAATTTGAGATTGCTTGTTGGAAAATTGAGCATTTACATAATTTAGCTGCGTCGCAGAAGCTCCGTTCAAATCCGATACAGCTTGGTTTAATTGCGTAATGCTGGACTTCGAGCTAATGCCGGTAGTCGGATCGTTGACTGTTGCAGTCAGGCCCCAAAGAGACCGTGCAATCGCTGAACTAGAATTAGAACTAACAGTATTTATAGCTACAATCCCGGCAGCGCTATTCTCGGTTGAGGCTTTTAGGCCCTTTAGTGTCGTTGTACCGGAGGACGTGGTGACTGTGATATCCGTAACACCGTTTTTCAAGTCCGCAATGGATTGATCTACCTCCCCTTGGAACGCCTGAACTTCTGCGTCGACTTGAGCAATTAGTCCTGTCGGGGAGTCGATGACGGTAATTCTGGTTTCGAGGTCGCCCCAGAGATTTGTGTTGGATATTTCATATTCAACCGTGACCGAATGGCCGATAACACCAACATCATCTGCGGGATAAAAGTCACTGAACAGGTTTTCGGTGTCGTGATTGCGGACCCAGAAAGCCCATGTCTCTTGCCCTAAGTTGTTACTGTCGGTGCCAGTAAAAATCCACGGGGATCCTTTAGACGCCCCCAGTTTTGATCGGGTCGTTGGGCCAATAGCGACGGAGGGAACCCACCACGCGGTGTCTGTGATCGCATGGTTCAAATTGCTTTTTTTGATCGAGACGTATGTCGTCGATCCCGAAATGATGTAGTCCCCGTTGGCGTAAGTTTTTGTGGCATCCCACGGCAAGAGAATCCTTTTCCCCCATATTTCTGTCTCGGCAAGGTCTGCTATAACTGGGTTATCCCAAGACAGCGTGATACGCGACGTACCATCTTTTGCCGTCAGAGAAGTGGGGGGTGGCGGGTTTAGCCCGTCGCCAGGAGAGGTAGTCGGGGGGCCACCGCCATCTGGAGGATTTCCACCGCCGCCAGGGCCATGATTACCGCCACCGCCAGAAGACGTTGTTGTCGTCGTCGAGAGCTTGGTGACTTTTTCAGAAACGCCCGCTAAAGCATTACGAATATCCTGAAGGAACCCGCGAAGGTTAGGGTCTGTAATACCGGGGGGTACGCCACGAATGCCCATCAGACCTCCTTGAGTTCATCCATCGTGCTGGCAAACGACACCGTCGCAACTGAGACATCACCCTGAAGGGACAGCTTATAAGCGGTATATCGCGGTGTGACTGGAATTCTAAAAGGGGTGACATTTGGAAGCGGATACATGCCAGCAGGAGTAACCCCCACTGCCGCCCCGAAAGTAGCCAAAAGCGTAGTCAAAGCGCCATCCCACCCATACAGTTTTAAAGTTAAGGTGGCAGTCGCATAGACCTCAGAGGGAGAAATGAGCTGGGCGATTCCGAATGTTGAGGGCTTCCCAAGCTCAAAAACTTTGCTCGTCCAGTTATAGGGCTTTCTCGTTGAGCCTCTGTTCCATTGTTTGATGTTGCCCGCGTTATCAACGAACTTCAGAGTATCTGAATAAAGATCTGTGTAAAACCCCACAGCAGAAAGAGACAGGTCTGCGAAATCGCCGGTCACAGTGTCGAAGATAAAACTCTTACGGGTGCCGTCAGTGGCTATATAAGACCCGACGTAGCGACCTTCAGAATGCCCACCAATAATTGACGTCGGGTTATAAAGTTGCCATTGGGCGCGAGTCAGCAGGTCCTGTGTGAGGTTACGAACTTCTGCACCCGTAATTGCCATAAGGCCCTCAGGGCCAGCATAAATGCCAAAAGTACCCATATCCACGATGGATGCGTGGGACACACAAGCCGCTGGGACCTCAAGTTTTATCATCGACCAGGACGATGGGTCACTACCGATCATGATGTACGGCATCTGCTTGGTCAGAACAGCAATACCTGAACCGGTCGTCACAAGGCCCATGATGTCGGCGTCTGTCGCCGTTTGATATGCAACGGGGTATGCGTAAGGGACGTAAGGAACCGAAGCGTAGAGGGTCTTGCCTTTGAACCCGGCAATCACGCCGTTGGGGGCCGATATGATGCCCTGCACTCCTTGCGGAGGTGGATACCAGCCAGTCGTTGTCAGTGGTTCCCCGAGTTGTGCGTCAGTCAGTTTGTCGACGAAAATATTCCCGTCAGATTTGGTCTGAATGGTCTGAGTCGTTCCAGTTCTGTAGACCTTAATGATGTTGTACTTGGTGCTGTCCGTTGACAGAGAATCTGTGGTTACTAGCCTGAAAGTACCCGTCTCGTCCGTCCTATAAAGGCGAACCTCGATCAGATCCGTAACGTCGTTCATCGACCAGCCAGGAACGCCAGACGTAACGGTAAAAGAGTTTGGGCCAAAAGTTACCGGAGATCCTGGGACAACATCGAAAGGATTGGTCGGAGTAGAGGGCGCAGACTCATCCCCATAAGAATTGACGTAAGTGATGCAATAAGACCTTGAGCGGAGCGTGTCAATAGCCGCAGCGTCAACCCATGTGCCTAACGATGTAGTGCTGCTAGTAAAGTTTGTGACAGATGATTGGGTAACGTCCGTGCTATTGTTAACCGACACGGTAGACGGGTTGCCAAATGAAACAGAGGTAGGCGCGAATACAGAAAACTTTACCGTTGGGGGATCTGCTATAACTGTTCCGGCTTCAGTAGCATTAGCAGTTACATTGAGGCCATCTAGGGAAAAATTGTGAAGATCGATAACTGTTACACTCCACAAAGTGGATCCCGCAGTAGTCGGAAATAGGGTCGGCCACCCTTGGTTTACTGCATTCTGAGCCGGTGCTTTTCTTCTCGATACAACAACTTGGTCCCCATTAACGAGGCCATGATTGGACAACCTAAAGGTTATCGACGTTTTGAAAACCTTTGGCGTAGTCGTCGAGGGAGGTGTAATTTTAACAACGTCGCAATTCTTCCAAACCTTTTTGTTGCCCGCAAGCGTAACCACTGCAAGGCCATCGCCGGTTCCAGTCAGATTTACATCGGTAATGCTCAGACCAGTTATGGGGAACCCTGGGGCTGAGACAATAAGTTTTATACCTTTATCGAGTTGTGCCGCGAGAGTCGGTAACACTTTTACCGTGGCGTCAGAATTCGTACTTAGGGAAGCCCCAAAGACATCACCCTGACGGATCTCGTAAGTGGGTGGGATGTAAATATCGGCGGGCTTTGGGACGCCTAATCGCTTTGTCGAACTGAGGACGGCGAGGCCACCATTCTGGTCTTGGACGTTTCGGCTTTCGATGATCCCAACGTAATTGGTCGTGCTACCAGGATCATATTTCGAAAAGTAGACACGTTTGTAAGTGTCGTTAACTACGGGTGAGCGAACAATATCCCAATCGCCATTAGCGACCAACTCTTGCGTCGGGCTGTAATCAAATATGGTGACGCCGCTTATGTCGTGGTAAACGGTAGTACCCGCAGGGGCGTCGTCTAAATACCCACGAAGGTCGCCTGAACGAAAATCACAATCCGTCGCTTCGCTGGCAACAGAATCCCCGAGACGCTGAATGGCGATCCGTTTGTTAAGCCCAGTAAAGGCGGGGACGGTGATTCTCATAAGTTCTTACGCCGTTGGAGTTACTGTTGCACCAGGTGTTAAAGGCCAAGGAATAGTGATCGCTGCGATTTCATCCACCGTTGTGCAAGCCGCGTACTCTTCTTTTGCTAAATTTGCGGTTGTTCTTACGGCTTCGCGATAGCTATTCCAGTCTGGCGCTACTGGCGTTCCAGTTTCTACTTGCTTTGTTACCATCCAGTCGCTTGGGAGTAGTAGAGAATAAGCCGTTGAGTTAACTTGAGAGATCGCTAAAGACTTGCATTGGTCCAGATCCTTGGGCGTATTGGTATATGTCAGAGTGGCTTCAGCTAGAGTCTCAGTCACCCAGTTGTAAGTCTGATTAGCCGGAGATCCGATGACGATAACTTCCTCTAGACCCAGCGCGGCCTTTTCTTCCGGCGTAGATAGATTGAGCCAATTGGCCGAGTATTGCACATCATCAATCGTGAACTCAGTGCCTTCTTGGATGTATAAAGCGGTTGGCGGGTAATAGAACATAGTTGTTTCCTATCTGGCTAAAGAGTTCTGGAAAGGGTTCTCGGCAAATGCGGCGTAGATGTAGGTTCCACCGGAGGCGTTGTATGTTGCCGCCGCTATACGACATTTAAAACCATTTGAAACAATATCAAAATCATTAGTTGAATTAGCTTCTGCCTCAGAATTATTTGGGTAAAGCTCTGCGGTTATGACGTTATATGTTGATCTAGAAGTATCAAAAATTACCCAATTATATCCTGCGGTATCAGTTCTCTTCACCAAAATAAACCTCGGCCTAAACCCACAATACACAAACGGCCCATCTGTTGACCCATTCCCAGTGTAAGACCCAAACGCTGAATATCCAGCAATCGCGGCGAAGCAGTAGGCGACGTAAGTTGTGCTTGTTGTATTAACCGCTGGTGTTCCACCAGAGAACCCAAAAGTAGAAGATCCAACACTCGCTATGTAACCATCTACATTATTTGTATAAACGGCTGCTGTAGCGTTCAGAACCAACATTTGATTTGTCGCTAATCCAGAGTGCATCACGCGCCATGACCATGTTGAATCATTACGACCTTTTTGAATAATCATTGCAGGAGCAACACCAAGCCCATGCCCTACGGTCGCACTTAAACTCCCATTCCCCGTATACGTCACCACACTAAACCCAGCAGTTGTATTTGCGCTTACAGAGGATGCGATCGTTCCTGAAGTGTTGCTGACTGCTGTGCCGCCTGCTTTCCATTGCCAGCCGACGAAATTGTTCGCGCTAGTGTTTACCGCCGCGCCAGAATCAAGACTGAACCCAGTAGAAGAAAAAGCGGTAATTTGGTTTGTCCTTGTTTCTTCAGCAAGCGTTGCATCAGAAAATAAGTATTTAGTAACCCCACGGACTGAATCAGCAAGTTGATGACTGTTAGTCCCGCTTCTATTCTTAATCCATACCAACCCCGGCTGAAAACTCACGCTGTTTACAGCGTTGCTAAGACTCTGCGTTGATCCATTCCCTGTATAAGTCGTAGCTGCCATGTGATTCGCGCCGTTATATATCGTTGGCGCTGGCAGATTCTGTGTACAGAGGGATTTGAATCCAGTAGGAGGAGAAAACTGAAATGGGCGTTGGCCGAAGTTGACATGTAGCGTTGATGCCCCAGCCGTTCGCCCGGCACAGAAAGGATAGAGCGTTTTACTGCCTGTAATAGTTTGTACCGCATTAGTACCCGCAGAGGGGTTTCCAGACGTACCGCCCCCGCTACTAAACCATACGTTATTTTTTGATAGCCAAAACTTTATGTTTGCGTAATCTGTTGCATCAATTGCTATTCCAATAATATCGCCGTTTGAGATGGTTCCAGACGCCCAAGGATTTGAACTTCCGTCTATGTAGCTAAGGCTGGGGTTCATATACAAACCATATTCATTTGTTAAAGTTATTCCGCAGTCTGCTGTAAGTGAGCGGTTATCATTGCATATGCCAACAAACGGAGCTAAATTTGCGGCAACAGTAGTTTCCCAATACCATTTGCCAACGGGAACTCCAATAGTCCCTTGAACACCTCCTGTTATTGCGCCTGACAAAGTGAGGTTGCCGCCTGACAATCCACTAGCTGATGCTGCGCCAGATCCATTACCAAGAGGAGAAAACACCGCATAATTCCCAACACCATAACTTGACCCAGCATACGATGTCGGACTGTCCAGCATCCAGTCATAAGTAGACCCAGCAGTCAGGCTGATATTGTTCGTGGTCCAGTTATTGCCATTACCGGAGGAATCATTGCCGAGCGTTGTCGTGCTAATGCCGTTGTTGAACTTGAGATAAAACCCGTTCGTGCCGTATGAGCCTGTATACCGTGCTGGTTGCCAGACACCAGTTGTTGCGTTAATAGATCCGAATGAACTTGGTGTTAAAGCCTGACCGTCAATGAAGTTGATCTCGGCCATGTAGCCGTCGAAGTAGCGATAGCTTGTTTCTGGGGATCTTCCAACGTAATTTGGGGTTATCGCATTAACATATGATTGTGAATCGTTTTGCGATGGGTATGTTGCTGTACTAAATGAAGTTAATTGCACACCGTTAACATATATTTTTACTCGATTTGCTGCCGTAGCTTGAGTCGTATCAAAAGCAAGTACTATATGGTACCAAGCTGATGGATCTCTAAAAATAGCTGACGTAATTACATTAAGTACTATAGTCGACCCACCAATTACAGTTAAAATTTTTAAGCCGTTAGATGCGTTTGATGCAAAACCAAAGTGCGTAAAGTTGGCTCCATCAGGGCCAGCAGAAAATAGATATGGCCCATCATTTGTTGTGTCAATAGCCCCTCTTTTAACCCATCCGCTCCAAGTCCAAGTCTGCCTATTCCCAGCAACACTTGGCGTCCTATTCAAATACGCACTAGCCGACGCTCTAAACCGCAGAGAGTTACTAACCTGAAACGAGCCGGATACTGGAGCCGCTGTTTTGCTTGCACTAAACATAATTAGAAGCTCTGTCCAAAGGTTGATCCATACCAAAGAGTCCCGTCAGAGTAGAAGTTAAATATGTCCTTCTTACTACCAGTTGTCGTAACCGTTGGAGTCGTACCGCCAGCCCATGCAACAGTTGACCAAGAGACTGTGTTGCCACCAGCATTTGTATTGATAATCAGCGTGAAACTTTTACCCGCAACAGCCGTTGGCATTGTGATCGTTGGAGAACCCCCAAGAGACACCGTTTGCATCGTCCCGTTAGCTAAACTCAATGTGAAAGTCGATGCGTAGGTGATCGTGTAAAAAGTTTCTGTATAGTTCGTAAATGTCGGGTTTACATTAAATACCGCAAGGCCAGATCCAGTTTTATCCGTAAGAGCAGCTAGCAGATTTGCACTAGACGCTGACCCTAAGAAAGTCGCTACTCCTGTCGCAAGACCGGATACACCGGAAGAGATCGGAAGGCCAGAACAGCTAGTCAAAGTACCTGATGTTGGAGTACCTAAAATCGGTGTGACCAGCGTTGGACTTGTACCAAGAACATTATTGCCTGATCCCGTGGACGTTGTTACGCCAGTACCACCATTCAAGACAGGAAGTGTCCCAGTGACGCCCGTAGACAGAGGAAGACCAGTACAGCTAGTCAAAGTACCTGATGTTGGAGTACCTAAAATCGGTGTGACCAGCGTTGGACTCGTTGCAAAAACTGCCGAACCCGTACCTGTTTTATCGATAAGAGCGGATACGAGGTTTGCACTGTTTGGTGTTATTAGAAAAGTTGATACATTAACACCAAGGCCGGATACGCCAGTGCTAATTGGAAGGCCAGTACAGGTAGTCAAAGTACCTGAACTTGGAGTGCCTAACGCGCCGCCAGAAAAAACAACCGTACCGCCAGTGCCAAACGCGACAGAACTTGCATCTGTACCAGTGAAAGTTAAGGTGTTACTCGCTGTAAGAGTTTTTCCGTCTGCGATCGTTAGCGTTGAGCCAGTAGCCGGAGTAGTCAGCGTGACTTTATTAACCGTAGTTGCAGAGGCAACACCGAGTGTCGGTGTAACAAGCGTTGGACTTGTGGCAAAAACGGCAGAACCAGAGCCAGTTTCATCCGTTAATGACGCGGCAAGATTTGCGCTAGTATCTGAAATGCCATAACCAGAAAACGTCGTGGGATTAGTACCGCCAGTGATAAGCCCTTTTGCGTTCACAGCGACAGATTTATAAGTCCCTGCGGTAGCGCCTGAACCGGCGAGGGTCACTGTAATCGTCGTGCTTCCTGAGCCTGTAGCGTCACCCGTTACAGAGATAGTCTGATTCCCGGTGATGTAAGTGCTGGTGTCTAAAGACCAGGTGTTTGCCGCCGTTTTCTTTGCAAAACCAGAGGTCCCTGAAAGTGCAGCAATCGCATCCAGATCAGCGTCCCATCCTTGGACGTTTGTGCCGATGGCAACGCCTAGATTGGTTCTCGCGGTCACCGCGTTATTAAGATCAGCCAGGTTCGACGCGATTTTGAGCTGCGCGTCATTGGATACATTCCCGAGCTGAAGGTCGGTTTTCGTTAAAGAAACGGACCCGGTATAGCCATTTACACTTAGGACCGGAGCCGTCGGATAACCTAGCGCAGTCCAGCCTCCTGAGGTTGAGGGGGATCCCGTCACGAGGTAGACCTTGCCATCATCTGAACGGAGACACCAGTCACCCGATTGTGGGGCAGAAACACCATCGGCAGGATCCTTGAGGGCCAGCATTGCGGTTTGATTGGCTGCTGTCCCCAAGTACTGGACGATTGCTAAATCGGGGATGACGGCATCACTGAGCTTCCCAGAAGCACTCAGTCCGGCGTAACCGTTCGCTTGATCTTTTCCAGAAGTACCTTGCTTACCATCGAGCTGATTCTGGATCGCTGATGTCACCCCAGTAAGGTAACCCAGCTCTGTCGAAGAGGTTCCAGAGACAACCACTTTTCCGGTGGTATCAGAAGCAAGCGCTTTACTGGCTGTCAAATTGGCTGAGGTGATGGTGGAGGCCGCGCCAGATATCGTCCCCTGGGCATCCGTGATGCCGTAACCCGAAAGAGTTGTAGGCTTGCTGGACACACTAGAGAAAGCGGGGGCGATGACGACCGGGGTTCCGGTATTAGTTATGCGGCCTTTCGCATCAATACTGATCGGGGTCGTTTGGCTCGCCGAATTGTTGATCGTCCCCGCAGAAACCCCAGAGTCGGCCAGGCCGATGGTCCGATCCACATTAAGAGATCCACCTCCGACAAGCTCGCCCGTTGTCGTCCCGACGACGCGAGTGGCTTCAACTTTGTCACCATTGAGGTTCGTGAAGTTCGCATCGAGTTCTGTAATGGTCAGCGCGGAGCCTTTTCCGCTCCGAGTAACAATCTGTGTCATAACGGTGGCTCCGCGTGGCTATTCATTAGGAGATGGTCAGATCCCAGGTGATCGACAATGAGTCTGACGCGCCCTTATTTACTACGCTGAAAGATGTATGACAGAGGATCGTGCCACCAGAAACATTGTTGAAGATGCCCGCTTCAGTAACCGCACCCGTACCCGTACCGGATGGGAAAGTCGCGATGTACTCGATCATCGAAGCCGTCACTGCCGAACTCGTTAAAGCAACGCGGCCCAGCTCATTGCCGAGGGTGGTATCACCGACAACAGGCGTAGCGGTTGAGGAACCGATTGCCATGTGGCTCATTTCGTTCGGCTGGCCGGTCGTCTTCATGCGCGAAGCGATCCAGTTTTTCCCGACCGTGACAACCAGATTAGGGATGGTTTTTTCTTCCTTAATGTTGCCTTCGGCGTCGCGCAAAACGATTGCCAATTGGCCGGTCGCGTTGACGTTTTCTTGGATGCCGCTGGTCGGCTCGTTAGGGGTTTCGTTCGTCATCAGATTGTCCTCTATGGCGTGTGTCGTAAAGAATCCCCGACGGCAAGACCACCGGAGACGTAATCAGAAATTGCAAAATAGTCTGGGTCGGCGTAAAAGCCGCCTTCTACAATGAACATCGAGTATCTTTTGAAGATACTGTCGGCTGCTGTTTTTGTATCTGCGAAACTTTTTGTCGAAGTAAAATTGATCTGCTCAGAAACTGAGGCGGCTTCGGCGAAGGTTCTCGCGAAAGAAAATAGAAGTTTGGACAGTTCTGTCGTGAAGGCGGTTTCAGTTATTGACTTTGCTGGGGACAGTCTTAATGTGTCCCCCGCCGCAGGAGTCGGTGCAAAATATCCGTCGACCCAATAACCGTCTGCGACGTAAGGACCACTTTCGATAATCGTTCGATTGATATTAGAAGATCGTGTTAGTGATTCACTTTGAGTCGTCGAGTCTGCGAAGGGTTTGCTGATGGACTTGCCAAAAAATTCAGGACTGATCGACGCTGTTTCAGTCGCCGATTTAGTAACGACCCGCGCAAGAACTTCAGTCAGAGACGCGTTATCAAACTGCGGCTTGCTTGTTTTTCTGAATGAAGCGTCTGAAGTTGTTGAAGTCTCGGCAAGCGTTCTTGCATAAGTCCATACCGCCGAAAGCGAATCAACCGTTTGGGCAAGGTCTGCAAAAGACGAAATCCACTTTAGGCATGGAAGGTCAACAACCGTTCCCGAGTCAATAAGTGCTTTAGAGGGTGCGAATGACTTGAATTCGGACGTTGTTACTGAGTCTGCTAGACCTTTTCCCGCCTGAAGCGAGAGGACGTCTAATGTTGCGGATAAATCGGCGAATGCTTTACCCGGTGTGAGGGAGGCCGTGTCGATGAACGCGCCGATGGATTCAACCAGCGCTTTTGCCACGCTGAATTTTGGCAGACCCATCTCAGACGCCGCAATCCCATCAGCCAAATGGCGTAAAAACGATGAGATCAGAGTGACAGAATCTGAAAGCCCCACAGCGTCCTGGCAGAGAAGATAAGCCCCACGATCTGCAACGCGGGCCATCAAACGCAAAGCGGTGGCGTAAGCGCTGAGTTTTAAGGGTGCTACACCAGAAACCCGGATCTGCATTAAAACTGCTCCCTCACGCTAAATTTTAACCTGTCGAATGCCGTCTGGATTTGCCCGTTGGTGAAAGTGATTTCCACCTCGCCTTCGTAAGTTCCAGCGGTATCAAGGGAAGCTGACCCCCAAGTAAATTGGACCTGTCCACCACGTCCATCTGCTAAGTTGTAGGGCGATTGAATGTTAATGTTCCCCGAACCGTCGTTGTAGCCCGCCATTAAAATGCCAATTAGAGTTTCTTTAATGGTCGTTGCGCCGGAGGCCCGAAACTTCATGACCACAGTGGACCCACGAAGATCGAGCGGACCAGACCCATCATCCTTTGATATTTGGACGATAACGCTTGGGAGGTTGTCGCCTTGAACCAGCTTGATTCGTTCAGCCATGGGTTAGCCGCCTGCCCTGCCATGACCACCCGCTGCGATGTTGACTTTATTAGGACTGGCTGCGAGCGTGGTTTGTGCGCCCATATTCAATGCATCTTGGAAAAGCTTGTAATGCATACCGGCGCGGTCTGCATTACCGGCGTACTCAGAGTCCTTGCTGAACGCTCTGTAGCAAACGTAATCCACCATGGCCCCTGCATAGGCATTCTCAAACACGTTCAGCGCACTGGAAGCGCTGAGTTCCGTCGGTGATTGCTGATAGATAATCTCAATCTGTGAAGAACCATTTGAGGGTGGGTAGACCCAGAAATTTGATGGATAACGCTCGTCCAGCATGAAGTGAAGAATCGATGAGGTCTGTGTCATTTGATGCCAGCTAGGGTTTTGCTGGTCGAGAAAACCACGTTGTGTCACGGTGATAGCAGCGCCGCTGATATTTCTTGGAATATCCATCAGTCGAACGCCATCAGCTGGAAGTTGCTGTTGCGCGCCTGCTGTCAGACTCAGGCTAGTCGATACTGAGTAAATGTCTGGACGCATAGAAGCAATCGATCGGCGACAATCATTAAGCCAATTCAAAAGCTCTGTTGCCGGCCAACGGACGTTCGTGATGTCCTGCACGATCATCGATGATCGATCAATAATGTTTTGTGCCGTCAGCGCCATGGGTAGTCTCCCGACTAAAAGTTAGTTTTAACGCGAAGAGGAAGGCGAGTGCCGTCCTTGTCTGCTCGCATGCTGTAGGTTCCGATCAAGCATTCGAATTGCTGCCGGTGATACGAAGCCATGGCAGGATCTGCCCATGGGCGATTGCTCATTTTCATCAACTGGTAATAGGCGCCATGCTCGATGGCATCCCAGTGATAGTCATAGAGAAATTTGGGGATCGACGTCGCTGTTCTGGTCGGGGTCAAAGACATGACCACCTTCAACGTTCCGCCGACATCAGTCGCAGGAACCAGGGTTATTGCCTCTGGATTTGGCCTGTAATAGCCTTGGGGAGGGCCAGACGTCGTTATGAGAGTCAGCGCATCTGCATCGGCTCGACTGATGGGGTCAACCTTTTTTCCGTTCCACTCAACCTCAATGATGTCGGTTATCAGGGCGTCATCATTGGGCGATAAGATGACGTTCTGAATACCATTGGAAATATTTAGGGTTTGAATGTTTGAGTAGAACTTTGTCCTATCGCAGAACTCAATCGCAGACCACAATATCCCTTGTTGTGCGATGGGATATGGGATGTCGAGCATCATCGGCCCTACTAGGCTCGATAGGCTGATTGTGTCGTCTGCGTTGGTATAGGCCATCGGTTACCTTCGGTTACCTGACGTCGTGCATTTTCTGACCCATCACATCCTGGACGTATTTCCGAAGACGCGTGGCTGACCAGTTTTGATCAACAGTCAACCCAAATTCTCGCTGGCAATAAGCCTGAAGTGAGGCTTTGTCCATGTTGCTGATATCAACCAAAGTGGGAGTTTCAACTGGCTCTTCTTTGGTTTCTCCAATCATTTCAGATTTCGCATCTTTTGCGTGGCCCACGATTTCCCATACAGTTGAATGAGCTTCAATCGTGCCTTTAAAGTGGTCTGGAACCTGCTGAACGTCACCATTTCCATACCAAGTGATGGTCAAGTCCTCAAACCTAAAAGCTTGTGTCGGCTTATTGCCGATATATTTAACTTTGAGCATTTTTTTCTCGCAGTAAAAAGGCGGGCCGAGACCCGCCTCGATGTCTTACTTGTTGCCGAGCAGGATGCCCTTGGCCTGGACAGTGATCGCGCCAGAAGACGCAGAGCTGACCGTGCCAAAAACAACTTGAAGGAACGAGTCCACTTCAGCCCGAACAGGTGTAGCCAGGATGATGTGGTAAGGCTGACCTGCGGTTACTGCAGTTCCTGCTGCATAAGCAGAAGCAAAAGCAGTTGCAGACCCCGTAGAACCATCGACAGGGGCATAGCCGATGTTGATCGGCGCTGCGGTCCCAAGAGAAGCGTTGTTAATAACGACTTCTCGGATTTCCGTACCAGCCGGAATCACAAAGAAGTTGGCGGTGTCGCCGGTTGCTGCGGTCAGCGTGATGCTGCCCTGATCGTTGTACACGTAGCCTTTTTCAGTCGTAGGCGAACGCGTCAAAGTTGATGCGGTATAGATAGCCATGAAATTACCTCAGGATTGAAAAGGCCCACCGAAGTGAGCCTTATAGGTTTTAAAGCTTGACGACGGAGTCGATAGCAAAGATGCCGTAGTCGGTTGGCTCACTGTTGCCAGAAGCATCAGTGAAGTTGAAGCGAAGCTTCGACATACCAAACATGGCATCACCAGCAACTTCAAGCGCACGATCAAAGTTGTACTTGCGCTCGTTCCAGCTGAAGTAATAGCCGGAAGAGTTGTTACGGCCATAGCACATCGCCAGACCCTGACCACCGGTCAGAATGGCGCGTTCTACACCGTAGCCAGCAGCCAACGACCCATTCACTGCCTGGGTCGTTTCAGTTGCGCTGTAACGATTTGCTGCAGTGATGACATTGGTGCTTTCACCCGCCGCAAAGCGGACGGTGAAGCGTGGCAATTGGCGAACCAAGATGCCATTCCAAAGGCCAGGCTCACCTGAGAACAGTGGGTGCTTAGAACCGTAGCTCTTACGCGCCCAAGCGTTCTGCAGGAAGGTACGCCAGGTGTTGCTGGTGCCAGATTCAGTCTTCAGGTGATACCACTGACGTGGGGTCAGCCAGAGAACTGCCTTTAAAGGCTCGTCATTTGCAGCGGGGTCATCAGCAATTTTTACGTTAGGGATCGGATATTCGAGATCGTCCAACTGTAAAGAAAGGCTGTCGATATGAGCCAGCGTCATGATGTCAGTGCTGTCGACAGAACCGAGCTGCTGACCACCCTGGATAAGGCTGCCGGCTGAAGCAGTATCAACAACGAGATGACGATTGAAGGTTGGAGCCTTGATGCTGTTGACAGTGATGTCAGCAAAGTCAGGATCAGCGGCGGTTGGAACAATCCAGTCCCTACCGGTTAATGAACCACGCGCACCGGCCATGTGGACGATAGCGAGCTGATCATAAAGACGTGGAAAGTAACCTTCCATCTGAGCCATCGCAATGCCGCGAAGGTTGTGAAGGGTACGCTGTGCAGCCATCTTGCCGCCGGCATCAACCACCTTGGTCAGCAAATCGATGCGGATGTCCATGCTGGAAGCGGTGAGCTTTTCGCCCTTGCCTTCTGCCAGACGGTCACCGACGATTGGCTTACCGTTGATGGTGTCGAAGAGGTCTACAGAGACTGCATCGCCTTGAGTTTTAGAAAGATCGGTCACACGCACGATAGGCATCGTGGATGCGGTCTGACCCTTCAGTTTGGCTTCTGCATCGCCCTGGGCAGGTGCATCGCCAGTCAGTGAACGGGTAAAGGCTGGAGCCTGAATGACGCGAGCAAACAATGCTGCGCCGTAAATTTTACGCGCTAAGGGTGAACCCGCGCGGATCTGGGTTTGTGCCATTGAAGTTTCCTGCTATGGGAGAAGGGCGTCTCACGACGCGGCCATAAAAAAACGCCATCTCGGCGTTTTGGGTTATTGGATTAGGCGTGTCTCACGACATGACCTTTCATCCTTGATCAGAGTCTTCGCAGAATTTCGACGGGATCCATCTTGGCAAAATGAGAGGGGTCCATCTTTAAAAAGATGTTTCCAATATCAGCTGCTGTAAGGTTTTCCGCGTTGACTCCACTCGACTCTGGACTGCTGCCTCCCTTCAAATCCGAGAGAGTGTTGATGGTGAGGTCATCCTCATCGTCTTCAATCTGTGGTTTCGGGGGCGTTTTGGCAGCCGTTTTCCGGGCAGGTGACTGATACTCAGCCGGCACTTTGACCGGACCAAAGTCTTCCTCCAGACGCTCGACCACTTTCGAAAACCTTTCAGAGATAGGCTTATCAGCCCATGCTGGAGAGTTTTGTAGTCTCTGGTCGATCTCTACTGCCGCTTTCCATAAGCTTTCATCACCTTCAGCACGGAGATATCGAAGCACCGGATTTGAATCGATTTCGGAATTAACCTTTTCGACTTCAACCTGCTGCTTCGCTGATTTCTCCTTCTCCCATTCCGAGTACATCGTCTCGACCTTGCTGCGCTGTGATTCAATTTCCTGACGGAGCCGTTGGTTCTCCGCTCGGGCCGCCTTATTAATCTTGGCGATCTCAGGAAATTCTTCTTCCAGTGCTTTGACCTCGGGGTCATCATGGTCAAGCTCAGGGATAATTGCCTGGCTGGCCTCGCTAGGCTTTTGCTGTTTCAGTGACTCCAGTTGTTGATGGAGTGAGGCGTTTTCGGATTCCGTTTGGCGCCTTGCATCCCGTTCCCGGCGCAATACCGAGTATGGGATCTGGTGCTTTCCGTCAGCCGAGAGGACGGGTGCCTCCTCTTCTTTTGACTCGGTGGACGATTCCGGGTCAGGCTTTTCGTCCGATTCCTCTTCTTCCTCGTTCTTTTCCTCGGGGATCTTCTGATCTCCATTGACGAGCTTCAGAAGCTCCTCTGGATCGGACGGGAGGTTGTTGAGGTCAAGAGAGGCGAGATCGATATCACCGATCTCTTCGACACCGTTCAGGACATTTTCATCAGTCACTTGCTTGTCTTCCATTTATCGGATGGATCCGTGTGGGTAAAACCCGTGCCGTCATCACGACGGGAATCGACAGGCACAAAAAAACCCGCATAAGCGGGCCTTTTGGCTAAAAAATGTGTTTATCTCGAAGCCTGGATCACTCATGGGTTTGACGCCAGTTTCTGAGTCCTTGATTTGGACTTGTTGTAAAGATCAAGGATTGCCTGCGCCCGGTTTTGACGTTTATCCAGCTGCGCCACTTTCGAGTTTGGCTTTTCGTAGCTATTCATGAAGCGTTCAGTCGCATCATTAACATCATCAGCACCCCGAATGCTTTTAATGTAGCGTGGGTTATTGCTGAGATCAGTCTTCAGAAAACCATAATTCGCTTGGTCCGATGTTGGATGTAGCTTGTTAACCTTGGCGTACTTTAGAAAGTTGGTTCGCCGTGGCTCCCATTCAGAGTCGGTCCATTGCGCCCAGCCATAACCGCCCTTGTTACCGGGTTTGATGTACTTCGACTTTTCTTCCTGAAGCTTCGTAAACCATTCGGATTCATGCGCCAGGTTGCCCATCACGCCGGCAGCTTCATGAGGTGATAGTTCAAAATCATTCACTAGGTTGTTCATGCCATGGAGAACGGTCTTGGTTTTGCCGGCAGGCACTGGATCAACAGAGGGTTGAGGATTACTGACTTTAGCGGGCAATGCTAATTCTGGTGACGGCAACGTCAATGTACGGCTTTGTGCCGGTTGCACAGGCTGCTCTGGGCTGTAATAAGCTTTGATATCACGAGCAACCTGCGTCAGTACGTTGTCTGCAGGTTCTGGTAGGGTCACATCATTTGCCTCATTGCTGACGGGCAATGGCAGTTTTGGGGTAACACTTTGTAATCCCTCTGCCATCACATCATCTCCAGCTCGCTTTCAAGCTCAAGTTTTCTGGTCTCTACCTTGATCTTGTCGATCTCAGCAAGGGCCATCTCTTTATTAAGTTCGGCATCTTGCTGGGCTTTGGCCATATCGACCTGGGCTTTCTGTGCATCGAGTTCAACCTGAGCCTGCTTGGCCTGAGCTGCGATCATCGCGGGCTGCTGCTTGAGCTGCTCGATAACCTGGGTTGCTTGCTGCACTTGCTCTTGGAGTTGGAGCTTTTCCGGATCTTGCTGATCTTGTCCGGCATTTTGAATACCTAGAGCTTTTCGCATTTGATCTGCCAGTTCGTGACGATCTTCGAGTTCTGTCATTTCGACAAAAGAAGGAGCCATCATGGCCTGAGCTTGCGGCGGCATGGATTGAATAACCTGGCCGAGCATCTGCAGCTGCTGCGCTCTGTACGCTGGAGTCGATGGGGTATCTTCAAGAGCGACTTTAACGGTTGATCTGTTGACATCATTCATCAACTCGATCTGACCCGTCTGTGGGTTCTGTGCGGGCTGATTCAAATAAATGATCCTCTTTCTAGGACCGTCTCCGGCAACAACTTGGACGGGTTTTCCGACCATGTCGTCGCGGATCAGTTCGACCAGTCGTTCTCCAACTAGACGGCGGCTGTATCGGTAGTTGTCGTTGATCTCGGCGAGCGTCGTCGTTCCTTGCTCGACCAGGCTGTTGATCGCAAAGCCTGACGTCGCGCTGGTGTCTTTGCCCAGCATGGCCTGATAAACACCAGCTGCTTCCTGGAGAGCTTTCTTTGACTCTTCCATAATCTGAAATTGCTGCTGCCCCAGGTTGAGTTCGGTTTCAACCTTGAAACCGTTGGCATTCTTCCTCATCGGGTTGAGGGCGACGACCGAGTCAGGGCGTGCGATTTCCTGGATGACATCACTGAAAGAGTTGATGCGGGTGTCCAGTGAGTCACTGTCAGCGATGATCCTCTTACTTGAGAGAAGGTTCATCAGCTTCCTACGACGAGCATTGACTTCATCCTGCGGGCTGATCATGCCACGGATCAGACCGTAAGGCGTGTTGGTGAGGTCCTCCTTATAGCCCCAAAAAGGAATATAAGGCATGCGCTTTTTGTCGGTCTTACCGTCATAAAGACGATGAGGACCTGCCCAGATGGAGAGGTTCATCCGTGCGTAAATCGCGCTCTCAGGAACCACCATCCCGTTCTCAACAGCGAACTTATGCATCGGGTTCTTGGGGTCGAACTCGACGACGCGGTCAGGAAGACGAAGGATCTTGCCCTTTACAAAGGTTCTGTACCAGATCTCAAAAAGACAAATACGTTGCCGGCGAGGGTTGATCCACTCAAAATCGGAGACCGTGAGTCCACGTTCCTGATCAAAAGAATTGGCCAGAGTCGCATTTTCAGTGGCTGCGGTAATCCAGTTACCGCCCCAACGGCCTAATGCTGCTGAGAGAACGTCTTTTTTCTTGGGAAAGTGAAGGGCCACGAGGTCCATGTCGAACCAGCGTTTTCTGACGACGTACCGTGCATCTGACAGGTCATGCTCTTTCGCAACCCAGTCCCAGAACATCTCGCGACGATGAACGGGGGCCGCTCTATAGGGATAGTGGAAAGGATCTGATTCCCGCGAGACTTCGACCCAGCCGAGTCCTGACTTGATCTGACAGGCATAAGCATCGGAACACGCACGATCAGCTCTCGTTTCACGCTCTACTTCGAAAAGCTTTTGGCTCAGGGCTTCAGCAACGTCCTGAAATTCATCGTTGTCGGCGACAACACGCCAATCAGAACGGGTTTTAGCCTCCATGCCAAGAACCATGTCGACGGTCGGCTTGATCAGATTGGTGATTAAAGGGGCCATCCCCTTTTCTTCTAAGTCTGCGAGCGTCTCAGGATCAAGCTGATTGCCGTCGTAATAGTCGGCATGCTTGTCGGCTTCCTGGCGCCAATGCGGTTGATACCTGATTTCCTCAATGATGCGCTGATACTGCATCCAATCGAGGCCACCCTTGGCCTGAGTCAGCGGCTGCTCATTACCTGAGCGCTCGTAATTGTAGTCCTCGGTGAGTGTATCGAATTCGGTTGACATTAGAGCCTCCAGTTCCCGCGTCGTGAGTGATCAATGACGTCTGCGCGCGCAGCCATGGATGGCAGGGCGAAGGTCAGGGCGACCGCGTCACCGCGATCAGGGCTTTTAAGTCCACGCTTCTTCATCTGCTCTTTCGATTCCAGTTTGAGGCGGCGGCTTGAGTCATACGAGTGCTGAGGGCCGGTAAGATCAGCCATAAGCCGGTTGTCTTCGGGGAGAACAGCAGGCTTATCGACCAGCCACTCCTTGAGTTCACCCCACATTTCATCGCGTCTGAGTGCGTAAATATCGTCTTGGACGGCGCGTTCACCGAAATGAATACGATTGACTGGATAGCCCAGCTCGATGAGTCGGTCAGCAACGCCGGACCCGATGCCGGTGCAGTCGACGTTGATCATGTCGGGTGACTCGCGATCAGCTTCTCGGGCGACGATTCCGACCAATTCCATCGGTCCTCTGCCGTGCCAGCTCTTAATTTCAGTGACGACCCGCCCGGTCCTCTTCGCTAAAGCCGAGTCATCATTGCCATACTCAGCAGGATCGAGGCCCCAAATCGTCGTCCCATAAACTTCGACGTCATCTTTACCGGCAGCAATCGCTGCAAGGACCAAATCCATGGGAATGAGAGGGTCACCTTCCACCCGCTTGAAAGCCAAAGCGGCAGATCCGGGGTATTCCTGGTCAAAAAGCGATCGATCCGACCTGAAATCGGTCAGGATCTTTTGATACATCCAGTAAGACTGTTCGAGGCTTAGGCCAAAAGCTGCCTTGTAATCGGCATCTTCGCCATCCGGAACCCAATTGAGAGGGGGTTCTTTGACGTATTCAGATTGCCAAAACCAGGGGATAAAAACTGGCAGGTATTCAGATAGTCCAGCCTCAGCGTCTTGCCACATTCCATGAAAGAGATTGCCGACACCGTTAGCGGTCGATTCGAGAATGATTTCAGTACCTGGTGCATCAGGAACAATCTGTCCGATGCCAGCCATGTGATCGGCTGCATTTGGCCAAAACGCAATTTCAGAACCGTGAAAGAACTGAGCGGTGGCTGATCGACCCGTACCTGATGACCCAGCGGTTGCAACGCTGAATTCGCTTTGCAGCTTTTCAAAAACCAGCTGTGATCCTGAGTTTGCTTTAGTCGCCGGCTTCAATTCTCTTGGGCAGAGATCGTGATATCGGCGCGTCATGCCGAAAAGATTTGATGTCGCCTCGGCTAAGTGCGTCAGAATGTACGCACGCTTGCCAAAATTCATTGATGTCAGCCAGTACATCCGACCTTCGGTGTACGTTGACATGCCTTGCTGACGACCCTTGAGGATGATGGCCCGGACTTTTCCAGTCCTCGATTTCTGATCTTCAAGCATGTCATGAAGGTGCTTCTGCGCCTGATTCAGCTTGAAAGGAATGATCGACCCGTCTTTACTCCTGATCTTCAGCGCTCTTGGCGCATAAGCTGTGAAATCTCGGCGAAGGATTCTTAGCGCATCATCGGCGCTTTTAATCGGCGCTACTGCTGCCATTTTCATTCATGATATTGAGGAGAGCGTCTTCATAAGAATGCTGAACCGTCGCTTCAACCTCTGTTCTCGCAAGCTTCGGCACGTGATACTCGATCACCGATTGAAATAACTTGAAGGCTTCAGCGGGATTTTCTTGAGCCACCTGATCCAGCCATCCTTCCAATCTGTCTGCGTTGTTGTTTACAAACAGAGCGATTGCAGCTCTTGCGTCCGCCGTCGCTTTGTTTGTTGCTCCCTTTGGTCTTCCTTGCCCTGATGTGCTTGATTTTGCCATATCTAACCGTTATTTACGGCTCCTTATTGTTTATTAATACGTCCGACGTCGATTTGAATTAACGTCAGGGTTTTTTGAATCTGATCATACTGCACATCGTGCTTATCGAGATGCTCGTCAAAGCTCTTCTCAATCTTGTCCATCCTGTATTCGAGATTCTGAACCGTCGACCATGTAACCACTGCGAATCCGCACAGCATCACGCCGAGTTTGATCCATTCGCCCATGGTTTTTTTCCTCAATCTCTCTACAAGTAAGTCCAAAAAAGATCCCGTCAGGGAACGTGCTGGTATGTAAGCCATTGGGTATGTCCGGAAAAACAAGATTCCCTGAAAAAGAACAAGAACAACCCGCTATTGCAACAACTGCCGCGCTCTTGCATAGCCACGCAAGATGACGTCGCCACCTGCATTGATTTTGTTGATCCTGTCGCCTTTGATATCCAGCTCCACATCTTCTGGAATCGCTGGCATATTCAGTTTTGGACATGATTGTGAGGTCATATCCGGTATCTTGAGATTCGGCGCGATCGGCGCAGAAATGCAGCCATTTAATAGAATAAAAATAACAATGACCCACATCACCATACCGAATTTAATGGCATTTCTGATCATTTCTTCGGGGGTTTCTGGAAGCATTACTTAAAAACCTCAACAACACCCCACAGAAAAGCGAGGATGATAGATAAACCGATAAGCATTCCGCCTTGCATTAAAAGTTCGTAATCATCGTCTGGCTCATGCATCAGGCAAGCCTTCCTGATTTCGCATCCGCAAATGCAACTAATAAGCGACCGATCTTGTGTTCGTGCTGTCCATAACCTGCGCCTGGAAAAGACGCCCAGACGCTGCGGCAGCGTTTAATAGCCGACTCGATCCGTCCTGCTTCGATATCCTCAAGCGCGTGGCGCTCTTTAATATATTGAATGGCGATGCGATCCTGAGATTCTGGCGTGAAATCTTTAAGTCCCAGCATTTTTGAATACGCTTTCGCGTAACGAGCAAGAATCTGATAACGACCTGCTGCAGTCGATTTCAATCTTGGATTCAACGTCACGATGATATTGGGGTGTTTTGAATAGTCGTGGAAAGTCGTTCCACCCACGAGGATGTTGTAACCATCGTCTCCGTGGCCGTGGGTTCCTTCGCTGACCGAGATCATGTCGAGATAGGCGCTGAGGTTTTTACTGATCTCCTGGAGCCTAGCCATTACTCGCGGCCCTCTTGAAGAACATCTTTAAGCTCTTTCTGCATATCGACGTACTCAGGATCTGCCTTGGCGCCAACGGTCAACCAACTGATCGAAGCCATCATGATCATCCAGAGGCCCATGAGAATGTTTTTGGCTACACCATCAGGAATCGCCAGGACGCCAGACAAAGCAAGCCAGAGAACGCCCTGCTTGTTCGTTCCTTCGTCGGTGGTCATTCCCAGTTTTTTCTTAATCGGATTCATAAGGTAAAACTCGCCGTGATCGATTGTGTTCTTTATTGACGATGGCCTTGACCTGGTTGCAGCCAGCGCAAAGGACCTGAAGGTTCTTTTCAGCTTCATCGAGATGCTTGATGTAGTAACGGTAGATCCGGCCTCCGACTCTTTCTCGGTCTTCTTTGCCGTCGCCACGAATGTGATCGAGAACCAGCCCGCGCCAGTCTTTGTTATAACCACAATGGACACACACCCCGCCGAGGTGCTGAAGCAGATCGAATCGCTTCTTATAGTCGTGTTTGTTATAAGCGCCGTTATTTGCGCGATACAACTGTTGGTAATTAGTTAAACCGCAATGCTGATCGTACTTTTTAGGAGCGGAAGCCAATTTCCGAGCGGAGCATCCTCTTGAACAGAGCTTCTGTGTCTTTTTGATGCTGTGGAAAAGGCTTCCGCAAACGGTGCAGGTTTTAGAATGCCGATAACTTCCCTGCTTGGCGCAATTGAGGCTGCACCACTTATGTGTTGAGTTCTTTTTTTTGAAAATCTCATGGCATGCTGCACAGGCAACACGCCCATGCGTCATTTCGCCGAGTCAGTTGATGGAGCAATCTTCTTAAAGTATTGAACGGCCAGTTCTACACCGAATCGCGCCATGGATTCGGTCAGCTCAAGACCAATTATTTCGACCTCAGCCAAAACGCCTTTACGTTTTTCGGCGCTTGAGATTTCTTTTTCTGCCCAGCGTTGGACAATTCCAAGAATCCTTGGGAAAACGTCAGGACCCAGCAAGATATTCGCGATCTGCGTAATAAGGTAGCCGATAAGAACGTGCATGGATCACCTGTAATAAAAAAACCCGCGCTGTGGCGGGCAAGATGCTCATCGAGGAGAGAGAGCGAAACTTGAATAAAAAAAAGACCGCCTTTCGAACGGTCTTATTTGACATTGCCTGGCACGATACTCAAAAAACGCACTTATCGGTGATCTACGATTGTCCTTTAAAAAAATTGATATTTATTTCATCTCATGGACAACCAGGTTTTGGTGATCCAGCGTTCTGCTCGGTCTATGCCATCGCCTCGAATGTCTTCCATGGCCACGTAGCGCTTTCTAATGGCCTTGTAGTACCTCTCACCAGCCCTGCACTGCTCACGCATGAGGGCCACCAGCCTTCCGGCTTCTTGAACGTCTCTGGGAATCCATATCGGCGGAAGGGGTTTTCCATCTCCCGTGGCTCTTGATTCACCCATTCGTCCTAAAGCAGAGCGTTGGGCATAGGCGGAATAAAGGCCGAGCGCTTCGTACTCGCCCCAATCTTTTAACATCCCCCGAATGATGTCCCGGGACGTTTTCCTTCTGCTCAGGCATCGCTCAGGATGCTGTACAGGATCAGCAGAAGGATTAGCAAGGTCAGCTCCCAATTCATCATTCACTCTGACCTCGCAGCTCAATCTCAACGACCGCGAGAAGATTCCACAGCGCATGCCAGGTGTGTGGCATCCCGCTCTGTGGGTCAATGCCGTCTTCGAGTAAATGACGAATAAGAGCAGCTCGGTATCGCTTTTCTCCCTGCGGGACCGTAATCCAGCCACCCTCGGTATATTTATCAGCACCGAAAGTCGAAATTTTTGCTACCGCCTTCAGTGCATTCCTAAAATCAAGCAAAAGATCGGCTCTGATTTTACCGTTATCAAGTTTCGCGCCAGGCTGATCTGGGGGTCGGCCATAGGGATCGTTTTCATCCTCTTGATGGACCGCCATCCGGATAACGAGATCCTCGTAAGGACTTAAACTCATGCCGCTTCCTCGACTTTCCAGCTCCGGCTGACAACCTTTTCAAAATCGGGTAAAGCGTTCGTCATATGACTTTGATGTACCTCATCCCAAGCGGCCTGTGCATCAATCCCCAAAGAAAAAAGCACCTCGATGCAGGCACGCATTGTTTCTACGACCTTGACGCCAACTGCAGCGACTGAAACAACCGGATCGAAATCATCAGAGGTAATCCCCACCACGGCGGCGTTCCACGCATCAAAAGTCTGAGTCACGTTTTCAGCCATCTGATCAGCGCAGAGACTGGTCTGATCACCGTTGGGGAAATCCACCGATTGCCCTTTCGCTAACATAAAATTGGCCTGCTGTTCAAAAACTGTTTCGCTCATTGCTTTACCCCTTTATTTGAAAAAATACGCATTAAACTTTCTCGTCACGCGAAATCTTTTTGAGAAGTCGGGTGGGGTCGATTCCAGCGGCTTTTGCAGCCGTCAACCGAGATCGCTGCTCGGGAGTGAATTTCGGCATCGGTCGCCAAGCGACGACCATGTACTCTTCGTGCCAAAGTCCATCAAAAAGATTACCGTCCATCCTTCGCATCTGAATTTTTGTCCCCTTGGGAGGCATTTTGTCCATGCAAAGGTTCCATTCCGGAGAGTCCGACGACAAAGTCTGATGACGACTATCCACGACGCTTTTCCCAACAGGTTTTATTGATCACCCAAGCGATGACGTAAATGATTGACCAGTACCCAATCGCGACAAAAGCGATGAAGTACCTCATGACCAGTCCCTCCACAGCCCGTAGGACCAGACCGCTGAATGCAGGATGAGGTAAGTCCACAGCGCTTGGACCTCACCAACGAATGACCAAATAAAAATGGTCGTTGTAAAAATCACACGGCCTCCCAAGTGTTGAGTTTGTCTTGAGTCAGCCCATAGCCGACTCCGTGACCCAGATCGATTAGATTGCTGTCGTTGTAAAGTTCGTGACGATGCGCCCATCCTGGGAACGTGACCTGGTGATCGCTAACGATGGCCAAGACGTAGATATCCACATCCTCATTCACTTTCTTCTTTCCGAGGAGTCGTCCGTTGGGGTGCCGGGTGGATTTAATGTCAATTCTCTTTCCTGCGATCACAAGATCGGCTGAACCTGATCGTGGCTTCAGGCTGAGGTCGGGCCAGACGTTTTGAGCTTTAGCAAAAGCCAGCTCGCCGACGATGGCATCCATGTCCGCTGTCATCCCATCCTGAGGCCCGATCTTGCCATCGACGACCAAAGTCCCCCGGTTCATCAAAGTGCGAATGCCGCCGAGCATGGAAGCCAGAAGACGCATGTCGTATCCAATATCAACGACAATCATTCAGACCCCCATTCGACAACCAATCCCCCTTCAGCAATGGGTTCGCTTTTTAAAACCAAAATCCTGACGATCTGGCTGTCATCCACCCAGGCAATCTGATTAAGTGCATCGATCGCGACTTTCAACACGTTGTCGAGATCAATCGCCCTCACAGGCTTGCCAGTCGATTTTTTAGGCTTCTTTGGGTGGTAACTCACCTCAACCCATACTGGGCCTTCCAGAGGCTCTACGACGCCTGCTTCCAATGCTTCCCGATGAACGTGCGACTTGTAGCTGACAGCTTCCGATGAGCGCACGACACGCCCACCGAAAACGCGCCAGTAGCGGTTGGTTGAGATTGGATAGTTGAGTTGAATGCGGTTCATTTGAACCACTCTGATATGCGCCGACAAAGCAGACGCTTTGCAGACAACAAAATCTCCGCTTGTAAGTCCCGGCTGGTAAGGCTTCTATCTATATACGTATACATATATATATATATATTATTATTTACACACTTATAGGGAGACACAGGGGTGCGTCTACCCGTCTCCCTTATTGCTGCAGGACCCGTGGTTGCTGACGTACAAGCGAAGACAGTGGTTGTCTCCGGTTGTCGGCGTATATCAGGCGGGGGGGGGAACACAGGAAGGAGGAGGGACACATGCCATTTTTTGTCACAAAAAGGCTGTAAGCCGCGCCAGCAGTGATCTTTAAGCGTAGTTGTCATTGTCTACACTGTCGACTACGGCTACGGATATCCAAGCCCCTCTTGGGCGACCTCGACCAGACAAAGAGGGAACATCAACTTTCACGATGTCCTCATTCATCGCAAGGGACGACAGGACGTTCTGCTTCCCACGATGATCAAGCCCACGAAACTTTCTGCAGTACTGATGAATCTCCCGATCGGTCCTACCCTTTTTCCCACCCAAACGAATCACCTCAAGCACCTGGATGCTGATCGATTCAAATTCAGAATCAAACAAGCAGGTCTTCAATCGATTGACCACTTTCATGAAACTTCTCCGAACATAAGCAATCGACCAGGCTGCGTGATCCTCTTGAATGATGGAAGAATCCGACGACACAGCAGCGATCAGGCTGACCCGCATCGCGATTTCATTCGATCTGGACCACATCTCAGCAAGACCATCGACTTCGTACTCGTCCATCAAATTGATGCACTCCTCCTCAAATTGGCCAAACATGTCCATTGCTTGGGGACTAAAAGGAACCACAATCGGTGTCGGAGAGAGAGTTGCATCACCCGCTGGATTAACCATCGCGAGAGTTGATGATGGGTTCACTGACCTCTGCGCCCATTCGATGATCGCTGGAGAAATACTCACTTTTTGAGTGTGCCGGCCAGCTTGACGACCGATGTCTGTCTCGACCATTAG
This sequence comes from uncultured Spartobacteria bacterium, assembly GCA_903919125.1. Classification (GTDB taxonomy): domain Bacteria; phylum Verrucomicrobiota; class Verrucomicrobiia; order Chthoniobacterales; family Chthoniobacteraceae; genus Chth-196. Next base: position 57,316 of record CAIXGS010000082.1, read on the forward strand.
GAATCGATTCAGGAAGCCATCCCTAGCTGCTGCGGATCCGATGGAGTCAAAGAAAGTCTCCGGGGTTGTCATGGCCAGAAGAGTCAGTGATGGGTTCCTGACGGTCTTAGCAGACATTTTCTGAGCATCGCTATCTGACATTCCGAAAGTCGAATAGCCCTGAGGGCGCATGACACCATCGCATCGTCCCCACACTTCCATCAGAGCTTTCATCGTGGATGCAGACCGTGCACCATGCTTGATTGACGCTCCCTCAAGGACTTTGCCAAATTCGTCAATGACGCTGCAATGCACGGGTTGCTTGCACAGCGTTGAAAGAACGCCGGAGTCAGACGTATACCCAGCCGGCCCGATTAAATGTGGCTGACCACATGCCTCTAATAGAGTCTCAATCGCCCACTTTGCATGCTCTTTGCCGGACCCTGACTTGCCGATATTGAGGAAATAGAGTGCCGACCAGTTGCGCTGAGTCGTCACGTAGCGACGACCCAAGAGAGTGGATGCAAAAGCCAAAGCAGCTTGAAGGGAAAAATCTGGCTGAGATTTTCGACTGCTCGCTTCAATCCAGCTGACCACGTCCTCC
>CAIXGS010000083.1 GCA_903919125.1 uncultured Spartobacteria bacterium
CATCAAGCCCGCTGATTTCGCCCACCTCAACGTGGATACGACGGTTCAAACCAAAGCAATTCGCCATCCCACTGACCCGCGCTTGTATGATCGTGCTCGGGAACGACTAGTGAAAGCAGCTCGCAAGGATGGACTTAAGATTAAGCGGAGTTACGTGCGCACCGGCCGTCGCCTTGTCATGAAGGGCCGGAAGGGACAGGCACTTTTGTCCCGTTCCCTTCAGAAAACGGACTTTCCCAGTCTTTACTGGATCCCATTTAATCGAGCTTGGAGAAAGCCTCCGCGCAGATTAGCGACATCCTCGAAGCCGCTTCCCAGCAATGCGCAGGTCGCTAGGTAACCCCGCTGTCCTTTCTGACAAAACGCCACAATCTTCCGCCCCTTGGGTAATTCTTCCAAACGCTGGCGCAACTCGCCAAGGGGAATATGTATTGCACCGGAGAGCGTCCCACTATGGGCAAGTTCATCGCCGTCTCGGACATCCAACAAAAACTCATCCGAGGGCTTCCAAGTTTCAGGAGCCACCGTGGGTACATCGCCGCGCGCTATGTGCGCAGCAACGAATCCAGCGGTGTTCACCGCGTCGTTGGCGCTCCCAAAAGGAGGCGAGTATGCGAGATCGAGCGTCTCAAGATCAAACACGCTCATCCGCGCTGTGATAGCCGTCGCCAAAACATCAGTGCGTTTATCCACCCCCTCCTCACCCATTAGTTGGGCCCCCAAGATCCGACCAGTCCCCTCCTCCGCGATGATTTTTGTAATCACCATCGAGGCCCCTGGGTAGTAGTGGGCGTGGCTGAAGTCACGCGTCATGCTAGTAAAATAACTAAAGCCAGCAGCAGTCGCCTGAGCGCTGTTTAGGCCTGTGAAACCGACCGTCATGTTGAGCAACCGAACAATCGAAGTACCCAGCGCCCCAGGGTAGATCAGCCGCCCGCCGGCAGCGTTTGTTCCAGCGATGCGGCCCTGCCGATTGGCGGGACCTGCAAGCGCTATCCGAGCTCGGGCGCCCGTGAGCGCATGGATCGTTTCCGCCGCGTCGCCGACCGCGTAAATCAAGGGATCCGAGGATTCCATGCGACCGTTGGTTTTGACTCCGCCGGTGGCTCCGATCTCCAAACCCGCCTCACGAGCCAATTCGACCTCTGCCTTGACTCCGACACTCAGAAGAATTAAATCGGCGCGAAGGTGTGTGCCATCCACGAAATCAACCCCTTGGACGGTAAACGCCGAGGCATTCGCGCGGGCCACAAAATTGAATTCGGGAAGGCGGGTTTTATTCTGCAACTCATGCGCCATGTCGGTGTCTAGAAGCGGCAAAATATGCGGGTTTCTTTCCACAATCGTGACGTTAATGCCGCGATGGTGAAACGCCTCGGCCATCTCCAGACCGATGAAGCCACCGCCTATGACGACTGCATGTTTGGGCTTTTGAGTGTCGATAAAATTCGCAATCCGGTCCATGTCTGGGATGTCGCGGAGCGTGAAGACGTGCGGCAAATCGACTCCGGGAATCGAGGGGACGATAGGCTTGGCCCCCTGGCTCAAAATCAGCCTGTCATAGTGTTCGTCCCGCTCGGAACCGTCCGGTCCCTTTACTCGAATGGTCCGCGCGGCTCGATTGATGGAGAGTACATCGTGACGCACGTGCGCATGGACCCGCGAACGAGTCCAAAACCGCTCCGGCGTCATCACAATGAGTTTGGCGCGATCGTCGATTTCTCCAGCGATGAAATAAGGGAGCCCACAATTTGCAAACGAGATGTACGGCCCGCGTTCGAACACGTGGATTTCGGCTGTTTCGTTAACGCGGCGGGCGCGGGCAGCGGCGGAGGCGCCACCAGCAACGCCACCCACAATGAGAATACGGCGAGGAGTAGTCATAAGGATTTCTAATAAAGGAATGGTTAAAATGGTGGTGGTCTACCGAGCACAGAGATAGAACACCTCAAGTCTGTTTTTAGGGTCTCCTTTTTCGTTTTCAGTTGCAGCACGCGGCGCCGACTTTGGGATTCGAGACGCTTTTTTTGGACACATCTCCGTGATTCCATGGCATTTTTGCGAGCAGAAGTGCTAGGCCGCAAGTCCCAGTCAGCCCAGCGAAAAGCAGGCCCGCCCCCGTGACCAACGGGATCAAGGCAAACCGCTTATCACCGGCGAGAGCGAGTGCTGCGCCGACCCCAGAAACGGCACCTATCACGATCTGTACCTGCCTCATGAGCGGCAGCACCTTTGAAGTGCCCCGAGTTACGGGAAGGCCGGCATCGATCCACGCCTGAGTTCCGCCTTCGACCAACACGCAACCATCAAAGCCAATGGCTTGAAACTTATCAATCGCCTTGGCCGCCCGCCCGCCTGCCTGACAAAACACATAGAGCGGCGCAGTTGGATGCGGGCGGTTGGCAAGAAATTCAGCGGGATTTAAAGAGTCGAGCGGGACTAGGGTAACATTGGGCACATGCGCTGCTGTATATTCGGGTGCCGTGCGTACGTCCAAGAGATCACCGGGTTGATTCGTGAGAATACGTTGCTGCAGTTCGAGAGGGGCGATGGAACTGGCTTTTTGAGTTGGCGATGGGTTCATATTATGAATATATAACTATCCAGCAATACTTCAACATGGATATCCCCCATGCTCTCTTCTTCTGAAGCCCCACCCGTCCTTTCCACGGCCCAACTCGAAGAAATCGCCGCGCTTTTCAAGATGCTCGCCGAACCCATGCGCTTGAGAATCTTGCAGGCGGTTTGCAAGGGACCGCGAAGTGTGAATGAAATCGTGCACCTAACGGACTCCACCCAAGCGAATGTATCCAAGCACTTGGCCCTCCTCTACACCGGCGGGATCCTTCAACGGGAACGCGACGGACAGAAAGTATTTTACAGCGTGAAGGCGCCGCTAGCTCTCAAAATGTGTGAACTGGTCCGCGCCAATTGGCTCGATTAACGCATCCTCAAACCGACAAAAGCGGCCTACTTGCCTCTGAAGGAAAGTGTCTGTCCCCTGCGGCTTATTATATTGAGCAGCTCCAAGAACACCCAGAAAGTGGTTCCCTCGTAAGAGAGCTCCCCAACTCTCCATACCAACAAATCGTGGAACTACCTTGCCGTGTTTTCTACAGATTCGATGGAACTAAAGTCTTTGTTCTTTGCGTCATGCGAGGAGAAATGCGCCTCAGAAAGCAGCGGTTACGACACTCCCCAGAGAACCCCACGCGAGGCTAACCAGTCACTGGAGCGTGTAGACGGCGGCGAGCGCGGATCTTTCCGCCTGATCCAGATGCCGTTTCATCGCCTCGCTAGCACCCGTGGCGTCTCTTTGCCCAAGGCACTCTAGGATCTCGATGTGCTCCTTGATTGATTTGGATTGGATTCCGGACAGAACCTCCCCGACCGCTTCCCGCATCGTTTGAACCAAGAGCGTGTAACGATTGATCTCAGCCGCCAAACGCACGTTGCCTGATTGCGTGGCGATGGTGGTGTGCAGAAGTTGGTCGAACTTCCAACCTTCGTCGGGCCGTTTTTCTTTTTGCAACCGCTCGAAGTCCAAACGCAACGTGTCCACCAAACTTGCGGGAATGTGAACGGCGGCAAGGCGGGCAGCCTCGACCTCGAGCAGTGTGCGGACGGCGTAAATCTCTGAGAGTTGCTTCGGCCCAAAAGGTTGCAGAACCGCACCGCAGTTGCGCCGCAGCTGGACCATGCCCATCGCCGCCAGCTCCAGCATCCCCTCTCGAACCGGGGTGCGGCTAACCGCAAAAATCTGCGCGACGGCATCTTCCGTCAGACGCTCCCCGCCGCGCCAGCGCCCCTGGAGCAGGCCGTGAATGACGCCGGAAACGACGTGCGCTTTGCCTGCGCGCTGCGGGGAGAGGGAGTCGTTGGTTTTCACGGCTAAGAAAGCGAGACTGGAAAGGATTGTGCTGCATGGAATCAGGATTGTATACAATTTCAAGCCCATGCATCTCCCTTGCCCAGCCGCCCGTCCACGCTTGCTAACTGCCTTGGCTTTCCTCCTGGCGCTCCCACTCGCGCGGGCCCAAAACTCGGACCCGGACTTTTACCAGAAGAGCGTTCGCCCCATCCTCGAGGAGCATTGTTTCGATTGTCACGGGCCGGAGAAGCAGAAGAGCAAGCTCCGGCTGGACAACACGCTTGGCATCCTCAAGGGGGGAGAATCGGGCGAACCGCTTTTGCTACCCGGCCACAGCGAGGAGAGTTACCTACTCAAGCGGGTCAACTCTACCAACCCCAAGGATATGATGCCGCCCAAAGGGGAGCGCATGGGGGCGGCGCAGGTGCAGATCCTCCGCCAATGGATTGACTCGGGCGGGCAACTGCCCGGTGCGCAGGAGGCCGCCGGAGAGTTACGGATCAAAACCAACCACTGGTCGTTTCAACCTGTGCAGCGGCCCACTCCGCCGGCGCTTGAAAGCTCCTTTGGAAACAACGCGATTGACCGGTTCGTGCTCGAGAAACTCCGCCAGCAGGGGCTCGAGCCCTCTCCCAGAGGGGAACCACGAACGCTCATCCGCCGGCTTTACCTTGTCATGCACGGGATGCCCCCGAGCCCAGCGGAGGTTGAGGAATACATCGCAGACAAACGTCCGGATGCCTGGGAGCGGCTCGTGGACCGCGTCCTGGCCAGCCCCCGTTATGGCGAGCGCTGGGCGCGGCACTGGATGGACGTCGTGCGGTACGCCGATACGGACGGTTTTGAGCGCAATATGGAGCGCAAGTCCGCCCATCCCTACCGCGACTATCTTATTGAAGCTTTCAACGCCGATAAGCCCTACACCCAGTTCATCAAGGAACAGCTCGCCGGTGACATGCTCGGAACCGATCGGGCCACGGGTTTTCTAGTGGCGGGCCCCTACGACAGTGTCAAAAGCGCCGATACCAACCTCACGCTGATGCAGCGCCAGGAGGAGCTCGCCGACATGGTCAACACGACGGGCACTGCTTTTCTCGGACTAACGATGGGATGCGCTCGGTGCCACAACCACAAGTTTGACCCGATTTTGCAGAAGGATTACTACGCCATGCAGGCCGTCTTCGCGGGCGTCCAAATGGGCGAGCGTCCTCTGCGCGAAATGCAGGACGGGCCGACGCAGGAGGCCGTTAAGGGGCTCAAGGCGTTGGAGCAGAGCCAGAACTCTGAACTGGATGCTCTCAAAAGAAAGGCGGCCTCGGTTCCCGAGCCGCTGGCCGCAGTCAAGGGGAACGAGCGTCCGGCCTTGGGCGCCGCTCGCAACGAGGACACGTTCGAACCCCGGGAGGCTTACTCCATCCGCTTCACCATTCTCGCAACCAGCGGGGCGGAGGCGTGCATCGACGAGCTTGAAGTCTTTGACACCGAGGGCCGGAATGTGGCTTTGGCAGCCAACGGCGGCAAGGCGAGCGCCTCAGGAACGCTGCCCGGTTACGCTATCCACCAGTTGACGCACCTTAACGATGGTAAATTCGGAAATGCGCACAGCTGGATCGCCAACAGCAAAGGCAATGGCTGGGTACAGATTGATTTTCCGGCGAAAGTCCGCATTGCCAAAGTGGTCTGGGGTCGCGACCGGGACGGGCATCTTTCTGACAGGTTGGTGACGCAGTACAAAATCGAGGCATCTTCCGAACCTGGCCAATGGCAGCAGGTGGGTTCCTCTGAGGGGCGGCGCGCTGGGATCGCACCCGGCGGGGCGAATGCTTTTCTTGCGAAACTTTCCCAGGAAGACGCGGCCGCGGCCCGCAAACTGCAGGCAGAGCTCGTAACGACTAAAGAGCGGATTGCTGCTGCGGAACACTCCGCCTGGGTGGGCAAGTTCGCCGCCAACCCCGCACGGACGCACCGGCTCTACCGTGGTGAACCCTTGCAGCAACGCGAGGCCGTCGCACCCGACTCCCTCTCCGTCCTCGGAACGCTCGGGCTTGATGTCGACGCGCCAGACGCGAAGCGGCGCATGAAGTTCGCCGAATGGGTCGCATCCGCAGACAATCCTCTGACCTCCAGAGTTTTGGTGAACCGGCTTTGGCACTATGTTTTTGGAAACGGGCTGGTGGATACGCCAAGCGATCTGGGCCTCAATGGAAGCAGGCCCACTCATCCTGAACTGCTCGATTGGCTGGCCGATGAATTCGTCCAGCGCGGGTGGTCCGTCAAAGAGATGCAGCGCCTTCTGCTTCTTTCTGCCACCTTTCAGCAGGGGTCCGCACCCCGGCCTGCCGCGCAAAAAAGCGATGCGGATGGGCGTCTTCTCTGGCGTTACACGCCCCGTCGGCTGGAAGCGGAAGCCATTCGCGACAGCATGCTGGCCGTTTCGGGAGCCTTAGATCTGAAAATGGGCGGCGCCGGTTTTTACCTCATGGACGTGGTGCGCGAAAATGTGCGCCACTATTTTCCGAAGGAAAAATACACACCTGAGGAATACCGCCGCATGGTGTACCTCTTCAGGGTTCGCGCGGCTCAGGACGGTGTTTTCGGGGCCTTTGACTGTCCCGACGGAGGCTCCGTGATGGCCAAACGCAGCCGCTCCAACACGCCGCTTCAGGCGCTGAATCTTTTCAACAGCACCTTTGTCGGCGGCCAGGGGGAGATCCTGAGCCAGCGCCTTCAGGCGGAAGCCGGAGCGCAGTCTGCGGAGCAGGTGCAACTCGCTTTTCGTCTGTTTTATGCGAGGCCGCCAGACGCCTACGAACTCGAACACTCCCAAGCCCTGATCCGAGACCACGGGCTCCTCTCGTTTGTGCGCGCCCTCTACAATACCAGCGAGTTTCTGTTTGTTTTCTAAACTTAGGAGATCACCCATGCACCCATTTTTAAACCGTCGGAGTTTTCTAGGACACACGGCCACGGGCCTCGGGGGTATTGCCCTCGCCCACTTGCTGGGACGCGAGCAGGCCGCAGGCACGACCCCCATCAGGCCGAACATACAGCCCGCAAACCCCAACGCCCCGCGCTCCCCCCACTTCGAGGCACGGGCCAAACGCGTGTTGATGATCTTCTGCTCCGGAGCGGTCAGCCAGGTAGACACTTTTGACTACAAGCCCGAACTCATCAAACGCCACGGGCAGCCCATGCCCGGCGCCGAGGGCCTCGTCACGTTTCAGGGCCAGCAGGGTAACCTCACAAAAAGTCCCTGGGAATTTCGCCCCAAAGGCCAGTCCGGAAAAATGGTCTCCGATCTGGTGCCACATCTGGGAGCACTCGCCGACGAGATGTGTTTCATTCATTCCCTCACCGGAAAAACCAACACGCACGGTCCCGGTGAAAACTTCATGGCCACCGGGTTCACCCTCGACGGCTTCCCCAGCATGGGCGCATGGGCAACCTACGCGCTGGGCAGCGAAAACGATGAACTCCCCGCCTACGTCGCCGTGCCCGATCCCCGGGGCGCTCCCCAATCGGCCGGCAATTTTTGGGGTCCGGGCTTTTTGCCGGCGGCCTTTCAAGGGACCGACTTTAATGCAAGCCAGCCGCTGCGGAACCTCTCGCGGCCTTCTGCGTTTTCGCCGTCTACGGACCGCGCAACGCGCGAGTTTCTCGCCTCCTTAAACAAGCATCATCTCGAAAAGTTTCCCGGGGATTCCGAGTTGGCCGCCCGCATCTCCAGCTACGAACTGGCTGCAAGGATGCAGCTGTCCGTTCCCGAAGTGGCGGATCTTTCCTCCGAACCTGAACACATTTTGAAGATGTACGGAGCGGATGCGGCGGGCAACCCCGTCCAGGATTTGAAGGCGGCGTACGCGCGCAATTGCATTCTGGCGAGGAGGCTTGTGGAGAAGGGCGTTCGCTTTGTGCAGGTCTTCAACGGGGCTTACCAGACGGGCGGAGAAGGCGTCAGCAACTGGGACGGGCACAAGGCGCTTGAGGAGCAGTACGTAAAGCATGGCATCGTGATGGACCAGCCGACGGCAGCTCTGCTCACCGACCTCAAGCAACGTGGACTGCTCGCTGACACCCTAGTGGTCTGGTGCACAGAATTCGGCCGCATGCCGACGTTCCAAAAGGGGGCCAGCGGCCGCGACCACAACCCGAGCGGCTTTACCGCGTGGTTGGCTGGCGCCGGGGTTAAAAAAGGCTTCAGCTACGGAGCGACCGACGAGTTTGGCTATAAAGCGGTTGAAAACGTGGCGACTGTGTACGATTTCCACGCCACGATTTTGGACGTGCTCGGGCTTAATCATGAACAGCTTTCCTTCTACCACAATGGCATTGAGCGACGCCTCACCGATGTCCACGGCAAAGTCATCCGCGGGATGTTGGTTTAGGATGTAGCCCGTAGTTTTTCAGCCGCATCGCAGGAGACTCGCGCAAAAGCGGCTTGTGCGGCCGACGCTGCGTGGTACCGGATTTCGTGCTGAAGTCTGGCTATGAAAGGGAGCCTATTTATAACCACGCGAGCATCCAGGGGGAACTAGGAATCCGTGTTCATTTTCTTTCAAACCATGGGATGAGCTGGCTTTTGAGGATACGACCGAGGGGGTGAAAGAGGAAGAGGGACAGACACGAATGGTACTGAGTTATACCACCTATTTAAGTTTTCTGGATGATTCAAGAGACCTCAGCACCTGGGAGCGCGGAGCCCCAGCTCCGCAATGCCTGTCCGAGCTTTTGGGGCGTCAAAGCGGAGCTAGGGCTCCGCGTTCCCGGGAGAGAAG
>CAIXGS010000084.1 GCA_903919125.1 uncultured Spartobacteria bacterium
ATGATTCAAGAGACCTCAGCACCTGGGAGCGCGGAGCCCCAGCTCCGCAATGCCTGTCCGAGCTTTTGGGGCGTCAAAGCGGAGCTAGGGCTCCGCGTTCCCGGGAGAGAAGAACCAGTTTTCTTCAAGATTTGGTATAAGTCGGCGAAATGATACGCCGAAGCCCTTGCTGAAAAACAAACATCCCCCAAAGAGCGCCCAAGGGATACCCTCGATCACGGGGAGGAACTTGAGCAACAAGTCGCCATTCATTTTCTCACTTATCACCACCGAGTAATTCTTCCTTAAATGCTAGCTATGAAACACTAGCAAGCCAAAAACTGCTCAAGGCCCCGCCACGACACGCTGCAAGCAGGAGGTGTCGAAAAACATCGTAAGGCTACAAGCACCAATTCCCCACCACAACGACCACAATTCCGGCAAAGGAATCAAATGCGTTTACTCCAAACGCCTACTTGCTGATGCCCAAAGATACTCCGTGATTACTTCGATTAGTGTTTCACGCCATTCTGCAGTATACTCCCCCACCCATGTTCCCTAAATTCCTCAACAACGCTTTAATCCTGGTAGAGGTGCTTCTCATCTTTAACCTCCTGATCGTGGTGCACGAGTTGGGGCACTTCTTAGCGGCGCGTTGGAGAGGATTAGTCATAGATGAATTTGGAATTTGGTTTGGGAAACCCATCTGGCGCAAAAAGATCGGCGGCGTATGGTTTTCGCTCGGGAGTATCCCAGCGGGTGGCTTTGTCAAACTGCCGCAGCTCGCTCCCATGGAGGCAATTGAAGGCGATGCAGAAGAACGAGAGGCCCCTCTGCCGCCCATCTATCCCTTGGACAAAATCATTGTCGCCTTGGCCGGCCCTGTCTTTTCCTTCCTGCTAGCCTTCGCAATGGCCTGCGTCGTTTTCCAAGTGGGCAAACCCATCTCCGAATTCGACAAAACCACGGTTATCGGTTTCGTAAAACCTGGCGGCCCGGCCGACCGAGCCGGCCTCAAACCCGGTGATCGCATTCTGGAAGTGGACTCCCATCCAGTAGACCGCTTCGCCGGACCCTTACATTCCGTCACTTGGCGAGTCGTGCGCTCCGAGGGCGAGACCATCGACTTCAAAATAGAGCGGGCAGGTGAGACGCTTCATATTGCATCGGGCTGGGAGCGGGAGGAAACTCCCGGTTGGAAGCGCAAAAGCCTCCGCAAGGTTTATATTGGCCAACGGTTTGCACCCTCTGTCGGGAAAGTCGCTCCAAACTCCGTGGGCGAGCAAGCCGGCCTTCGCGCCGGCGATCTCATCACTCAAGCAGGCGCGATTCCCGTAGATGATCTCAACAAGCTTTACGAAGTGTTGGAAAAGGCGGGGGGCCAAGAAGTCCCTCTGACTGTCCGGCGCGGCGAGGAAACTGTGGCTCTCAGCTTGAGCACAGGAGACCCCGCACCTGCTGAAAAGGGATTGCAGCTCGGGATTAGTTGGGGGCGCATGACGCTCGTCCATCCCTCACCTACGGAGCAAATCCAAGAGGCGGTTCTGACCATTGGCAATATGTTGGACGCCCTATTTTCGCCCAAAAGCGATCTCCGCGCCCAGCATTTCAGCGGTCCGGTGGGTATTCTTCGTGCCTACTATAACCTATTTGATTCCGAAGAAGGCTGGCGCCTAGCGTTGGCTTTCTCAGTCTTCTTCAACGTAAATTTGGGACTGTTTAACCTGCTTCCCTTCCCCGTCCTCGATGGAGGCCACGTCACGCTCGCACTGCTGGAAGCCATACGGCGCAAGCCCATCGGAGGAAGGTTTCTGGAGGGCATTCAAACCGCCTGTGCGGTCCTTGTGATGACATTCCTCGCTTACGTGACTTTCTTTGATGTCAGTGATTTCTTTACCTCAAAAAAAATCACTCCTCCCGCCGCACCCGCCGCACCCGCCGCACCCGCTACGCTACCTGCGAAGTAAGCCTCCTCCTTCCGAGACTTCTTGCATCCCGCCATGAAGCATTGCCCATCGCTGTACTCCGCCAGTCGCCGCCCCACCCGCACCGTGGAAGTGGGCTCTTTGGGAATCGGAGGCCCCCATCCCATCCGTGTCCAATCAATGCTCACCTGCGACACGATGGACACTGCGGCCTGTGTCCAACAGACCTTGGAGCTGGTGGAGGTCGGTTGTGAGCTAGTTCGCATTACCGCCCCCACGGTAAAGGACGCCGCTAACTTGGAGCACATTACAGCTAAATTACGCTCCGAGGGCTGCCGGGTTCCGCTAGTCGCAGACATCCACTTCAAACCCGAAGCCGCTCTCGAAGCCGCGAAGTGGGTGGAGAAAGTCCGCATCAACCCTGGAAATTACGCCGACAAAAAACGCTTCGACATCCGCGAGTACACAGAGGAGCAGTACAGCGCCGAATTGGAACGCATCAGGGAACGCTTTCTCCCGCTGGTGAAGCTTAGCAAAACCAACGGAATTGCGATGCGCATCGGGACGAATCATGGGTCCTTGTCCGATCGGATCATGAATCGGTACGGAGATTCCCCATTGGGCATGGTTGAGAGCGCCTTGGAATTTGCACGCATCGCACGAGACTGTGATTACCACGCCTTTGTGTTTTCAATGAAGGCCAGCAATCCCAAGGTGATGATTGCCGCCTACCGCCTTCTGGTAGCCCGCCTCACTGAACTTGGGCCGGACTGGAATTACCCACTGCACTTGGGTGTCACCGAGGCGGGCGACGGAGAGGATGGCCGTATCAAAAGCGCTATTGGTATTGGCAGTCTGCTCTCCGATGGCATCGGGGATACCATCCGCGTTTCCCTGACTGAAGATTCGGTTCACGAGATTCCGGTTGCGAGAGCCTTGGTGGAACGCATCGCACTTTCCAGCGAGACGGATCATTCTCCTCTCTGCCAGGTCAATGAGCCCAACGAGCCCAACCCGTTTGACCCTTTCCAATACAAACGACGGGAGGCGGCACCTCTCGATACCCAAGGTTTTTCTCTCGGAAGTACTGCATTGCTGCGCGTCGCTCTGGCAAAAACACTGCACGAGTCCTTACTCAAGAGACGCGACGATGGCGCAGCTTTGGGAGAATACCAACCGGAGTTGCTTGCCGAGACGCTCCCACTCCACTCCGTAGATCCTCAGGACGAAGAAGCTGTTGCGGCCATCAACCGTGCTACGCAACCGCAGTTGGTCACCGTTGCCGATCATCAGGAGGACGCTCCACATCACCTTGGCATGTCTCCCATCCATGCCTTCCGCCTCCTTGCTACACGACTTGATCCAAGGCATCCCATTCTTCTGAAAGATTCGCTTCAACCTTCGAAAAAACCGGACTCCGCACTAGACGCCTTACTCGTTTCCAGTGTCGTGCTAGGGAGTTTAATTTGCGACGGGATAGGAGACGCGGTATTTGTGCGAAACGAACCAGCTCCTGGGGCCGCACTTCGTTTGGGCTATAATATCTTACAGGCGGCAGGAGCTCGGATATTCAAGACAGACTACGTGGCCTGTCCGAGTTGCGGCCGGACTCTGTTTAATCTTCAAGAGACTACTGGAAGGATTAAAGCGGCGACAGCGCATCTTAAGGGGGTAAAAATTGCGATCATGGGATGCATCGTCAATGGCCCAGGGGAGATGGCTGATGCAGACTTTGGGTACGTGGGGGGAGCGCCCAACAAGATTAATTTGTATGTGGGTAAGAAGGCGGTGAAGTTTAACATTCCAGAGGCCGAGGCGGTGGAGCGGCTTCGAGAACTGATAATCGAGCACGGGAAATGGGTGGATCCCTGAGACCTTAAAAGAGTGCGAAGGATTGGATGCGAATCAACTTCGGCCTTATTGGCTAAGTTTTAATCAAGATGCGGACTTGCGTTCAGGCCGAACTCTGATAAATTAATAACTTAGGAGTTGGAAAGGTGTGTAAGTGATTCTTCAAGAGCGCCCGCACCCGCTAGGCCATTGTCAGTCGCCTGCCTACAATTCTGCGGTATTAAATCATCATTTGTAATCATTTCCGAAACTGTTCGGCTGATAGGGAGAAATCCGCAGCTTCGAATTACTTTCGTAGAAAAAGTCCCCTAGGTCTCGAAAAAGTTCTTGGGATTTAGAAAGATCCCGTCAGACGAGGAAAAGTCCGTCGGACGTCGAAAAATGAAGGTTCAACCAGCAGTCTTGGGGGCGGGTCACAGGTTTCGGTCCCCTTGAATGCGAGCAGGGGACGGCGGGGAAGTGGAGGCGGGAGGGAGGGACGCACACCATCCGCTCCCGGTGGGGGAACATCCCGTTGCGCCCCGGATTGTAGCCGCTGCTCAAACAGCAGGCTCCCGGAAAAGCGTGGCCTGTTGTTGAGCGGCATGCGTGTGTGCGTGTGCCTGTGCACCAGCCCTTCTACCGGATTGTAACCAAGAAAAACGAGCAATGAACATGCAAGACAGCAAGTCGTCCGGCCGCCGTCGTGGGCCGCGCCGTCGTCGTAATCAAGACAACGGTCACTATAACCATCCGTCCTCTGAGCAAAGACAGCAAAGCGCAACTGCGCAAAAGCCCACTTTTCTGCAAAAGATCATGGGCTTCTTCGGGTTCGGTCCGAAAAAGAAAACCTACCCCGCTTACGAAGGTGGCTCCAAACCCACTAAACAAGCTGGGTCCACGTCCAACTCTGACCGTTATGAAAAAACGGATTCGAGTTCGCGAAACACTCCCCGATCGGAGCCTCGCGCGGAATCCACCCCAAGCCGTCCAGTGCGCAAGCCTGAAGCGGTGGAAGTGAGCTCACCAAAACTGTATGTCGGAAATCTTTCCTTCGACGCCACAGAAAGCGACCTCACCGAGTTGTTTAACGGAGTAGGTGCCGTTCGAACTGTGGAAATCGTGACCTATAGAGATACCGAGAAATCCAAAGGCTTCGGATTTATTATGATGGCTGCCGTGGATGAAGCTAAACGAGCCGTTGCCGAACTCCATGACAAGGAATTCATGGGCCGCCGCCTAGTGGTCAGTGGGGCGAAGACCAACGATCGCGCCGCGTAAAAATTCCTCGCTCAAAAACCAAAGCGCGGGATGGGTTTAAAAGCCGCTCCTGTAAACAAAGGGCACCTGCAAGTCGGGTGCCCTTTTTTGATTACTAATTTATTTTGATTACAATCTGTAATCACTGAGTCCTTCACCGAAAAACGGCATACTGATTAGGTGCCAACGACACCCGAGCCGCTATACAGCTTTTGGTGAATGTGAAAAAGGTGGCCCCGCCTTTGCCGTCTAGCCGGATTTCCCGTTCCCCAGTTAGGTTAACGGCGGGAGACTTGAGGCGAGCGTCTGACGTCCAATGAAGGCATGTCATCAACTAGCCCACCCTAGCCCCCTGAATGGACATATCGGATCGGGATTGCCAGCGTATACTCGAACAACGCAGGGCCATTTTACTAAAAATATAAGAGAACAAACAAGAGAACGCTCAAAAAAATCTGGAAGTACGGTGTTTGCTAAAGAACTGACGACAAACACGATACTCACACATTACTCTCTGGCTTGCACACCCAATTCAGTGGTCACCCGCTGTTTCAGTTTAGTGTGCGCCGCGTTCACTTCGTTGGCCGTTAGAGTCCTCTGAGAGCAACGATATGTCAATGAATAGCCGAGGGACTTTGATCCCACCGGAACCCGTTCTCCTGTTGGGTCGGTGAAAACATCAAACAATTCTACCGCCCGTAAAAGTGGCTCCTGAGCAGCGTTGAGGACGTCTAAAATCTGTTGATGCGTCAGCCCCGAAGGTGCCAGCAACGCCATATCCCGTGTCACCGCAGGAAACCGGTCCACCTCCACGTAAAGCGCTGTGCGCTTGGGCCCGCTCAAAAGCGAGTCTAACGCAATTTCCGCAACGACCACCGTCCCACTCAAGTCCCTCGCCCGCGCCTCAGAAGGACGAATCTGCCCCGCGATCCCAACAGCCTTTCCCTCAACTAAAACCCGCACCGCCAACCCCAAAAGCGCTGAGGCAGGCAGCGGTTCAAACTCCACAGCGACGTTCAAAATTCCCGCCAGCGCGCCCTTCAAATCGAACAAGTCTGCGTCCGCCACCGTCGCTGAACGCCAGTTCGGCGTCCGTGCAGAGCCCGCGAGAACTACGCCCAAGTGAGTCCGTTCCTCCACTTGCTCCTGGGCAAAAGTACGTCCCACTTCAAAAAGTCGAATACGCTTCACCCCAGCCCGAGCGTTGCGAGCAGCCGCATCAAGCAAACCAGACAACACCTCCGGCCGCAGCACCACCTGATCTTCATTTAACGGATTCTTCACCCGCAAAACGTTTTCCGACCCCAATGCCGCCTGCGCCATCCCCTCGGAAACCAGCGTCAAATTCCGAGCCTCAAAAAGTCCCTGCCCCACCGCCGAGCGACGGAGCTGCATCAGATGATCATAACGCCGGTCGGCCTCTGAACTCGGGCTGAAATGAGCGCGGGTTCCCGCCGGGAAATGTTCAATCCCAACAACACGAGCGATTTCTTCGATCAGATCCACCTCCCTCGTGAGATCAGCGCGGTGCGAAGGCACTTCCCACCCATCCTGCGCCCGACTCAACCCCAGCGCGGTCAGAATCTGCTCCACGCGTGCCTCTCCGACAGGAGCGCCGAGTAGCGAAGTGATTCTCTCTAAACGCAATCCGACGTGACGTACCGGTGTGAGCCCCATGAGCAAAGCGCCTACGTCCACCCGCTCGCCGCCAGAGCCTGCCACCCAACCCGACGCAATGCCCTGCGCGAGTTCCTTCAAAAGTGCGGCGGCGCGTTGCGAGCCCCGAAACACCCCGGCCACATCCACGCCCCGCTCGAAGCGATGACTGCTTTCGCTAGAAAGCCCCAACCGCCTCGACGTGCGCCGAATATGCGCGGAGTCGAAGACAGCGCTTTCCAAGGACACGCGGGTCGTCCCCGCATCCACGGCCGTCGACGCCCCGCCCATGATGCCGGCTAGCGCCACGGGACCAGAATCGTCCGCAATCACAAGATCTGCTGCTGAAAGCAAATACGTTTTTCCGTCAAGCGCCAAAAAAGGTTCACCTTCGCTAGCGAATCGCACCTGCAACTCACCTCGAAGCTTATCCGTATCAAAAGCATGCAGAGGCTGCCCCGTCTCCAGCATCACCCAATTTGTAATATCTACGACGTTATTAATGGAACGCACTCCGAGCGCCTCAAGGCGCTGTCGCAGCCAACTTGGAGAGGGAGAAATCCTCACGCCTTCAAAATGACGCACCGAATACAAGGGACATTCAGCCGCGTGAATGGCTACAGCACCAGTCGCGTCGGTCTCGGGAACAAATCCTTGGGACGCTTTCCAAAGCCTCCCCGTAAGAGCGGAAACTTCCCTCGCGATTCCCTCATGCGAGAGCAAGTCCGGCCGGTTCGGAGTGATCTCCAAATCGAGCACAGTGTCTGCGGGAAACAGCTCGCCCAGCGGAGTGCCCACAGGAGTCGCTGGGTCCAGGATGAGTAGCCCCTCGGAGTTTTCAGCAAGACCGAGTTCATCCGCGCCACAAAGCATG
The DNA here is from genome assembly GCA_903919125.1 of uncultured Spartobacteria bacterium. GTDB lineage: Bacteria > Verrucomicrobiota > Verrucomicrobiia > Chthoniobacterales > Chthoniobacteraceae > Chth-196. Next base: position 7,525 of record CAIXGS010000084.1, read on the forward strand.
CCTTCAGAATCCACCCCACGAAGTTTCCCGACGCGAATTTCGAAGTTGCCTGGAAGTGACGCGCCAGGACGCGCGAGCAGCACCTTGTCGCCAACCTTGTAGTTTTTCGCTCCGCAAACAATCTGCAACGGGCTGCCGGAGCCATCATCAACGCGGCACACGGAAAGCCGGTCGGCGTTGGGATGCTGCTCCGATGAGAGCACCTGCGCGGCCACAACGTGAGGAATAGACGCACCCTTGGATTCAATTCCCTCCACCTCGACGCCAGCCTTCGTGAGCAACTGCGCCAAAGAGGCGGCGTCCTGCTCAAAATCAACGATCTCCCTTAACCAATTCAGAGAAGCCTTCATAAAATAAGATGAAAATGACGCTTAAAACTGCGACAAAAACCGCTGATCACCATCAGTAAATAAGCGTATATCTGGCACTTGAGACATAATCATGGCAAGTCGATCCAAGCCAAACCCGAAGGCAAACCCAGTGTAACGCTCCGGATCCAGCGCCGAATCACCTCGCCTGAGGTTCACCGCCTCGAAAACTGCCGGATCTACCATGCCGCAGCCCGCAATCTCCAACCAGCGCCCGCCTCCCAAAGCGGCCGCCTTGATATCCACCTCGAAACTGGGCTCCGTAAACGGGAAGAAATGCGGTCTGAAACGAAACTCCGCATCTTCCCCAAACAGTTCCCGAAAAAAGAATTCCAACGTTCCCCGAAGATCGCCTAGCGTTACATCTTCATCAACGTAAAGCCCTTCCATTTGAGTAAACTGGGCCAAATGCGTCGCATCCACTTCATCCCGCCTGTAGGCCGCCCCAGGAGCAATGATACGCACCGGGGGCGCCATGTGTTCCAAAGTACGAATCTGAATACTGGAAGTGTGCGTGCGCAAAAGACGGCCATCGGGCATGTAGAACGTGTCGGCCTCGTTGCGAGCAGGATGATCGGCGGGAGTGTTAAGGGCGTCGAAACAATGCCATTCCGTCTCAATATCCGGACCGTCAGCCAGAGCGAATCCCATGCGGCGGAAGATTTGGACGGCGCGATCCATCAACTGGGTGATCGGGTGCAACGCTCCTTGCGAAAAGCCGATACTAGGCAGTGAAACATCCACGCCCTCAAAAGCACGCGTCTCTTGAGCGGCGGTCAAAGCGGCGTTACGCGCTTCCATAGCGGCGTTTACCGACGCGCGGGTTTCGTTTAACACCTTCCCTATCCGCGGTTTGTCTTCCTTGGAAAGCTCCCGCATCCGATCGGAGAGCGCGGTCAGTTCTCCGCCTTTTCCAAGGAGGCGCACGCGCAACGCTTCAAGTTGGGATTCGTCTGCACAGGCGGCGATCTCTGCTAATGCTTGAGTGGCGAGGGTTTGAATTTGGGCTTCCATCAGGATGTGCGGCTGGGACAAAGAAAGTGAGCCGACAAGGATGCCCGCGTGAAATCTGGGTGCAAGCTTCTGCTGCTGCCATTAGTCGTTTACCGCTTTGGGTTGAATAAACGTCTGGTCGCTAAAAATCAGTCAGCACCACAAAACGCCGTATGCAGAACGGGAACTGATTCTTGGAATTGCAAAATAGAATTCCCCAATCTATAAGATAGTCGAAGTGTAGACACAGATCTATTACCAGCTTTGAATTACCAGTAAACTATTCTCTCCCAGCAAGTTTACCCCTGTTTTCGCCACCCTCTCGATTCGTTCTCTATTCTCTCCCTCTTACAGCGACCCCAGTCTTATGAGTTTTGGATTTCAAGAATTTCTACCGCAGGACCTTTGGGAGATTCAATCTCAGTGGCCGGTGCTCGCCTCGCTAGCGATCATTGAAATCCTGCTATCAGCAGACAACTTAATTGAGGTTTCCTCGATCGCAGCGCATCTCCCACTCCATCAGAGACTCATGGCGATCCGAATAGGAGTTCTCGGGGCCTTCGTGGCGCGCGGCGTTCTCCTAGTGCTCGCAGCGCCTTATATTGCTCAATATCCAGCGATCCGATTTATTGGAGCACTTTATCTAATCTATCTTTCCACCGCTCATTTTACAGGGAATCGCGACCGCGAGCCCCGCGGCCCAAAAGAACATTGGAGCTTTACCAAAACTTTGTTAAGTGTCCTAACCTTAGATCTAGCACTCAGTATAGATAACATCGTAGCGGCTGTCTCATTGAGCAAAACACCTTGGGTGGTCTGGTCCAGCATCCTTTTCGGCTTCATTTTTATCGGTTTGTTTGGCCGTTTCACCGTACACCTCATCAAGCGCTCTAAGGCTCTGCTCGAAACCGTTTATGTTTTGGTCGGGTGTCTCGGAGTCCTGCTTCTCGTTGAGATCATCACCCATACGGCGAATCTCACGCACATTCAGGATGAGGAACGATTCTGGGGATTGATTTCCGTGGTGGTGATCACCCTCATTTACGATGCCCAGCGCGGCATCCAGCGCGTAGTGGAACCGATACTCAAAAAGTTTGTAATGCCTGTGCTCCGCGTCGTGCATTTCCCCCTGAGCTTGCTATTTCTACCGGTGCGCAAATTGGGTAACCTCATCGGCAAGTAGCCACGCGTCCGAACGCTGTTAGTTGGCTCGGTGCCCCCAAGCTGCGTTCTTTCGCAAGAGCGGCGGAGCCCCTCAATGTCTCATTGCGCTCCTTATTTCCCACAATACGTTAACGGAATACGCTTGGGTGCACGCGCGCCAAACGGTTTGACTCTCTGTAAAGGGCAGCGAAGTGAAGAGGCGAACTTCTCCTGCAAAAATAGAAACCGTCAAGCTGAGCCAAGGCTAAGCCTGTTGGCGGGCCGTTTTGAACAAATTCATGGAGACCACCACGCGCCGCCCAGAAGTTTCAGGAACCTCATGATTCAAGATTCCAGGAAAGAGCACCAGCAAGTCGTTAACCGGTTGCACGCTGATATTTCCGTCGAACACAATGGGGGCGCAGTTGTCATCGGCCTCCAGATAAATGGCGCAGCTCAGCTCGGCTGGGTAATGATTATGCTTCAAGGTGTGATCGGAGGATTCATAGATCATTCCCCAGCAATCTTTAACGAAGTAATCCATGTTGAGCGCCTCCATGTCTGCGGTGAGAAACATTTTGGAGACAAAACGCGAGACCGTCACGACCGCCTCGCACAGCGGAGCAAACTTGGGGTTGCGCATGTGGCTATCCCAGGGACTTACGTAACGCGACTTTACGTTTGAGACGATGGAAGTGGGATCCAGAGCGCGCAACTCGTCGATGGCTTCCCGCGCGAGTTGCAGAGCCTCCCTGCGTGGCGCAAGGCTGCAGGTGAAAACGGGCAATTGCGCGGGCACCATCGTTTGACTGACTAAAAGTTGGCCGGATGTGGGCATATAGCGGGGAGTTTCGGGTTCAATTAAGACAGGGAGCCTCGTCGATCAAACTCAAAAAACTCAGAAGCGCCCCAAAATATGGCAGGCAGGCAAGGCAGAGGGAATTTAGGTCAACCTAGGTCACCCAACGCAATGTGGCTGGGGCTATCGGATTACTAAAAGGTGTGTTGGTTTCCTGGGCCTGGGACCAATGCCGCTTCAGCTCATAATACCAGCGAGCTTGGGCATCAGGATCTCCCATGAGCATGAGCTTCGGATCGCTCTCCAGTCCTTTTTGTAACTTTCGGAATACTTTAACGTCCTGACAGATAAAGGTTCTCCCCAGATGAACAAGAGGCCACCAAATGTACTTCATCCACCCAAGTGAACTGTAAAAGATATGATTAAGCTCCGTGGTTTTTTCGTCAATCGGCGTGAGCAGCGTCAGCGAGACGATGAAGTCCCGTTCCCCAATCTGGATGTGTTCAAGTCGGTGGCCGGGAAGCTGAAAAGTGATCTCAGTGGAAATGGCCCCGCCCAATAACCGATAGCCCTTGCCGCTAGCAGCAGAACTGGGTTGATGACGTTTCATCCGGAAACCGATCCCCACTGGCTCGAAATTTTTCTCCTTCAACTTCGCAGAATTCCTTGAACGCCAAAACCACGACTGATGGACAAAGGTCACGTGCGCCGGATCGATGAGCCCGATGGTTGCGTGGTCAATGTTCCCGTCCAAAAGAGACTGTTCCACATGCAAAAATTGCTTATTTGCAGGAATTAAAAGATCAGGCGGCGGCGGCACCACCCCCAGCGGTTTCTCCGGATTCTGCGGCATGTAAACCCAAATGGTGCCGCTGACTTCTTCGCACGGATACGCGAAGACCCTGATTTTGTGAAGCTGCGCCATGGCGTCAGCCAAAGCTGGGATTTTCTGACAGACCCCTGAACAATTAAACTGCCAACCATGGTAACAACACGCGATAGTTTCCCCGTCAAAGACCCCTTCGGACAAAGGAACACCTCTGTGCGGGCAATTGTCCCGAAGTGCGAAAGCCTTCCCTGCACGGTCGCGGCCAAGTACGACTTTTTGTCCCAAGATCGTGCGTTGCAAAAGTTTGCCCTTCTTTAATTTGTTCCCGTGCAGGGCAAAATACCAAAGGTTGCGTAAAAATAAGGCCGATTCCATAAACACGCTGGATCCATCACTGTTTCTTCAACAGAACCAACGCCGACCACTAACGCTTAAAAATCAGGGAAAGACCACCGCCGAATCTCATTCCTCGCTGGCATCTCCTCTGACAGGCTATCCACGGAAAAGGATCCTCATTCAGATTAGAGATTCTTTCTCGATCACCTGCCACCGCCAAAACAAGCTTCCCCTCCACTCCCCATGCATTCCCGTCGCTCCTTTTTCCAAAGCGCCGCAGTCCTTCTGGCGACCACGGCCCTCCCTCATCCCGGTTCATTTGCAGCGCAGGTAACAGCCCCTGCGCTGGATCTTTCTATTTTTACGAAACATCTCCAAGGCATTCCAGCCGACCAGCTCGGAACCATTCTGGCCGAGCTCGGCGTGAGTGGCATCGAGGCGGCAATCCGACCCGGTGGCCACATTGAGCCCGTCGCAGTGGAAGACGAATTACCAAAATTTGTCGAAACTTTGCGCAAATATGGGGTGCGCATCACGATGCTGACCTCGGGCATCAATTCCGTGAGTGCGCAAACCCGTACCGAAGCGGTCCTGCGCACGGCCAAGACGCTGGGCATCCCAAAATATCGCCTCAACTGGTACAGCTACAACAACCAGTCCCCGATATGGCCGCAATTGGACGAAGTGCGCCCCAAGCTCAAAGATCTCGTCGCGTTGAGTAAGGAGATCGGAATTCAACCCTGTTACCAGAACCACTCTGGGGCGAAAATGGTGGGCGCGGGGATATGGGATATGGCGCTGTTGATGCGAGATTATACGCCTGCGGAACTCGCCTGGAGCTTTGACATTATGCACGCCACTATCGAAGGCAGCACCTCCTGGCCCACGGAAGTGATGCTCGTGAGTGACCGGATTGGGATGGCACTATTCAAAAACTTCATGTGGGAAGGAAAAGGCCACAAACCCGCGCCGTTGGGAGAAGGCGTGGTGGGCAAGCCGTACGTGGATCAGCTCAAAAAGCTGGGATACAACGGCCCAGTCTGTTTGCACGTGGAATATTTGAAGGGAAAAGCCAGCGACCCAGCATACCTCAAATCGGCTATAGAGGCGACTAAGCGGGATATCGCAGTCCTGAGAGAATGGTGGGCATAAGCGGCGCGCGGTGGCCGCTTGGGCAGGAGAAAGGAGGAGCTATTGGGCGCTCCCGCCAGTCGGATCGGCGATCAAATCGTCGGATGTGAACATTTTGCGATCGGGACCCGCGGAACGAATTTCAAATGAACCCGGCGCAACCGGGTGCACGAAGTAAGGGGTTCCCCAACGGTCACGGAGGCGACCGTCTGGGGAAAAGGCAGGATGATTGGCCGGCAATGTGGCGTACTTCATAGGATTTTGGCCGCCGAGCACCTTCGCCAGGTCGCTGTCGTTACCGATAGGAAGGGCCTCGCGACGCCCGAGTCTGCGCAGATACTGACGCAGAAGGGTATGAAGCACGTCGACGTCGTGTTGAGCGGGAAAGCGGTCCGAGTTAAGCTCGGGCGCGAGAGGCGAGACGTCTTCTTGGGGCGCATCGGCGGGATCGTCTTGAGCAGCTTTAGGCTTGAAAGAGGGCGCGCTTGACGGCGCGTTTTGGGCCGCAGTGAGTGACTGGGCTCCGTTAGAATCGACTTGAGGCGCAGAAGACGTGCCCACGCCAGTGCGAGGGGACGCAAATAGTAACCACACTAACGCGGCACCCAAGCCAAGCGCGCTGGCAACTAGGGCAATTCGAAGGGGCAGTTTCATTTAAGAGAATCGGAATCCGCAATCAACCCTCGCGATTTCACGTACCCAAAAACTTCACCCACCACTAAAGGAGGAACCCTAGAGGAGCGGAAGGACTGTTCGCGGCGTAGAACGTGCCAATATTTGGCAGAAGCAGCTTCAAATCGGCACGGGAAACCCCGAGCCAAAGAGCCATTTCAGCAAAATAACTGTCGACGGCGATTTGCGGGATAATTCTCCCGCGGCCGACATCCAAAGCGCCCCCTACAGCAAGACTTGGGTAATTACCGTATATCTTGCGGCCCTTGACAGCACCGCCAACTACGAAATGGTTGCCGCCCCAAGCATGGTCCGTTCCGGAAGAATCTGTGGTGAGGGTGCGAGCGAAGTCCGAGGCCGTGAAAAGGGTAACGTTATTAAACAAGCCCAGCGCGGTGAGACTATCAACAAAGGCTTTAATGGCGGCATCGACCTCTGGGATCATGCGCGCCTGACTGCTGATGAGGTTATCGTGATGATCCCACCCGCCGTACTCGATGAAAAAGGTCTGCCGGTTGTGTCCCAGCGCACCTCGACCAGCGATAGTCTTGGCGACGCGCATCAACTGCCTACCGAGATTCGTGCCGGGATAAGCAGCCTCATTCGGAAGCGTCTGAGCGGTAGCGGTATTAAATAAGGCGAAGGCCTCCATCGCCTTGCCCTTGCTGTGATTGAAACCTTGAGCAATCAGGTTTTGATAATTTAAAGCGAGTTGTGAATCCACCGCCTTGGTCCGCAGCGTGACCGGATTGGTCGCGTTGGTGCTTGCCGAGTTATAGCCGTCCAAGGCCACTGCGCCACCTGTATTTACGGTGTACGCAAAGGCATTTGTCCCAGACTGCCAAATATTTTGGCCAGAAAGAGAGACGTTCATGGAAACTTTATTCTTAGAATTCATTCCCGCCAACAGGTCTGCCGCCTTCCCCGCCCATCCTTTCGAAGAACGAGCGTTAGGAGTGCTGGTTTGCCACTGTTCCTGCTGATCTGAATGGGAATAAAGTCCTAGAGGTAAGTGTCTTGCGGTCCCGTTATATTGAACCTTCGTGAGCGGCTCAGTGAGGGTGCCCACATTGGTGACAAACGCAGCCTGCCCCGCTTCAAACAAGGATTGCAAATTCGCAAATCCCGGATGCACGCCCAACTGCATCCCCGACAAACCTATCGGCGAAATCGGCAGCAAGTTCGCCTGCGGCAGCGCGACCGCACCCCGAGCGCCAGAGTACTCGGCGTACTCAGATTTTCCGCGCGGCACCAACACGTTGTACGTATCCATCCCGCCACCCATAAAAAGGCAGACTAGGGCCTTGTAATCTTGGGTTCCGGAGGTGGCGGCCGCAGCGTCACCAGCGAGCTTTAAATTCAGAAGGGTGCTTAAAATCGGAAGCGAACTAATCGCAGCACAGTTCACCTGACCGAGGAAACGACGGCGGGAAATATCCTGAGGCATCATACGGAGGGAATGGTGGTTTTCGAGGGGAATTCTGGGGGTGGGGAAAGTTCCGGAGGAGGCTGAGCGCTAGAATTAGCGAAGCACCGCGTAATCTGGGGAGGCTACGATGAGGTAGATTGCCATCCGAATGCGTTCATCTTGCCAACGGGCAAGAGTGGTGGGTATTCCCTGAACGGCTTCCCTGATGAGTTGGTGCTGCGCATTAGGGAGGCTGCCGCCCATGAGAACAAGGTCGAGCCTACGGAGCAAGGCGGGCACATCGGAAGCCAAGGCGAGCTCAGTATTCAGTTGTGGCATCACCAAGTCCGCCGAATCTTTTGGATTGGAACGGTTAAACCCGTACTGCAGCGCTCGAAGGTGGTAATTGGGGATGAAGAGGGCCGTCACATCGTTGAGAATCTGAAACTCAGGAGCAACGAGGCCTGCGGCTCCAATGGGCCCCTCAGGCACGTAGCCCGGCTTGAAGAAGTTGAACACACTTGGCGCAGACAACGGCTGCTGAAAGTGTATGTCTGCGAGGTTCGAGAGCGGAAAGTTTTGACTAGGCGCAATGGCGCTTAAGGCGTGAGCCAAATTCACAGAGCGTAGATAAGGCTCCTTCATTTTTCCGAAGCTGCTGTTCGCCATCATCTTTGGATCACGCGCCTCCGGATCAAGCAGAATGGCCTTCACGACCGCCTTCAAATCGCCACGCACTTTGCTTCCGTTGTCCACAAACTTGTCCGCCACCCGCTTGACGTATTGAGGAGAAGGATTCGAAGTCACGAGCTTTTGGATGAGCTGCTTGCAGAAAAAAGGTGCAGTATTGGGATGTTGAACCAGCGCATCAATCGCAGCGTTATAATCCGCCAACCCAGCCGTCCCCACATCGGGTTTGCTTGCCGCACGCGCTGGGAGCGTGATCCCGTTCGAAGCGGGACCGGAGATGATCACCTTCGCATCCAAATCATGGTAGGCGTCCCACATCCGCATGGGCTCCGTATAATTTTCAGGGGCTGAGTAAAAACTGGTCGCCTTGGGACCGGAGAAGCTGAATCCCGTCATCACTCGGGCCATAGCACCCACGGTTTTGTTATCGTAAGTCGGAATGGGCTGCCCTGCGGCATCAAGCGTGCGGGTTCCGTCTGCGTTGAGCTGCCAAAGTCCTATGGAGAACAATTGCATAATCTCTCGGGCGAAATTCTCGTCTGCAAAGGTTGCCGACGAGGTCGCTGTAGCGGGTCTACCCTTCGCGTTTTGCAGGTGACTCAAGTAAGTCCCCATGCACGGGTGAGTTCCTACTGAGTAAAGTAAATCCCGGTAGTTCCCAAAAGCTCCTTTGAGCAACATGTCATAGTAATTCGCCATGGCCACGGGCCGAGCGGCTAGGGGCGCAAATTGGTCAGAGATCACGAAAATTTCACTCAGAGCAAACCCCACCCGCTGCCGTAAAGAGTCAGCGGTCTCAGATCGGTTCATCACCTGATTCCACCAAGCCGTTGTCTTGTGAGCACTGGCAACGGCGGTTCCAAGCGACACCAGATATGGCTGGAGAGTCCCCACTGGGCGCGTCATCTGTGCATCAATCCATCCCTCAAACCCCAACGCACTCACCGAGTCTACATTCGTTAAATTCCCATCCGGCCCGAAAGCCGCCTGATTCAAAAAGCGAACCGCAGCCTTCCTTCCGGGCTTGCCCGACGCAGGAACCAAGTTGAGCGTCACGCTCGAAGTTGTGGTCGACACTTTGCCCCACGCAATACTGCTCACCAGCATGGAAACCGTGATTGTCTTGGGCGAAGGATTGCCAGCCGCGTTTAACGTCGAGGAGGTGACCGTTGAGGATGGCAAAAACTCCATCCACACCTCCCGTTTACCATCTGGAATAATGACAAAATTACTTAATAGGATCGGGTTGGATGCGCTGGCGGATCCTGCTGAGAGCAGTCCTCCTGAGGCGGTGCCCGCCGAAACCGTGTAGTCAATATTGCGCACCGCAGAGCCACTGAGCGCGAAGCTGACGAGGCTGGCGCCCTTGGTGTTTTCACGGCGAAACGCGACCACTCCGGGGTCGGGCCAGTCCGAGCGCATGTCGCCATCCACGAGGATCATGGAAACGGGGTCCTGAGCTGACAGTGTAACAGGCGGCAAAACCGAGGGCGTTATATTCGAAATCACGGTTCCCGCTGCAAGCACGCTTGCTGCCCGAAGCGAGGAGGCAAGCGGCACGGTAAACCACGCGAATAACACTGAAGACAACGCCAAAATTGGAGCGCAGGAGAACGGAGAACCACGTCTAGCAAGACCAGCACTAGAGAGAATGGGGGAATTTCTCATAAGACTAAGATCGAGGGGTAATTTTGTGGGGCTCTAAGAACCAAAGAATCGATGAGTGAACCGAAACTCCACTGATGGAAAGTACAGCAAGATTGCTATTGAGTAAAGAAAGGTTTTGCGCGTTTGTGCACTCAATCCCACGCAACCGAACCGTCTCCGTTGCTGTCCGCGCCTTTAAGCTCTCAAAGACGCCTGTAGCCGCCGTTCTAGGGGTGCTTGACGCGAATTTGAATCTCCTCTTTCGTCTTAGAATGTTTCGAAAAAAAACCCGCCTCATGAAATTGTCTTCCTTGCACAGGCGGGCAAGTGACGTAGTGTGATCGGCGGCATGTAATATATTGGTAGTATGCTGAATCTGTCCTAGCGCTCACTCCAGATCTGCTGGATCTGTGATGATCTAGACTCAAACCTATTTTCTCAACCTCCCCTTCTGATGTCTTCTCCTTCCCAATCCAATCCCATCAGCGCGCCCGAAAGCTCTGGTGCAGCCTCGATTTCCGGCAAACCCATTCCACCCCACCCGAAACACTCGGGAGAACGCTCCTCGGAGAGCTCCCCGTTTTCTTTATTCGTCGAAACCGTCCGCGCAAACCCGGGCAGAATCCTCGCCCTTGCTCTCTTTCTCTTGGTGGTCGCCGTCTTCGGCCGCGCCAGCCAGTACGGCTTCCTGAGCTTCGACGACAACCAGTACATTTTGGACATCCCCGCCGTGCGCGAAGGCCTAAGCCTATCCAGTATTTGGTGGGCGGTTACCCATAGTCACGTTGGTCAATGGCATCCGCTTACCAGTTGGTCCTTTATTTTCGACTCCTCCTTCGCCGGGCTGCCAGCGCAGCTTGCTGGGAACAAGCCTCTTGATGCCGCAGGTTGGTTTCATTTGCACAACGTCCTGCTACACGCCCTCGCCGCAGCGCTGCTCTTTCTTGCTCTGCGCAAGTTGACCGGCTCAGTCTGGAGAAGTCTTTTTGCCGCAGCACTTTTTGCTGTCCATCCACTGCGAGCCGAATCTGTAGCTTGGGTGACGGAACGCAAGGACGTGCTCAGCGGCGTTTTTTTAATGGCAACCCTTTGGGCGTACGGATTTTATGTAAAGAAAACAAGCTCAACCCAGCGCTATGTTCTTCTGTGTGTGCTCTTCGCATTGGGGCTTTTATCTAAACCGATGTTGGTGACGCTTCCCTTTGTTTTCCTGATGCTCGATGTCTGGCCACTGAATCGCCTCAGCTTGGAGCCCACCGAACCCGGCGACTGGAGCTCGGTGATAAAGCGTTCTATTCCATTTATTACCGAGAAGATTCCGTTATTTATTATGGCGTTCGCCTCGGCAGTGGGCGCGGTCTACGCAGTGGGCAAACCATTCCGCCCCATCCCTATCCTACCAACGCTTACCCGTTTGGAGTACGTTCCAGTTTCTTACACGCTTTACATCCGCCAATTCCTACTGCCCTTCGACCTTTCTGCCCATTACCCCTTCGTTGTGGACGGCCCACCGGCATGGAAGATCATTTTTTCGATAGGCGTTCTGGCCGCCCTTAGCGCGGTGGCTTGGGTGTGGAGAAAGAAGCATCCTTCGTTCATGCTAGGCTGGTTGTGGTTTTTGGGCACATTGCTTCCGGTAATTGGATTAGTGCCCGGAGGTATTCAAATCGTCGCAGATCGTTACACCTATTTACCGCAAATAGGACTCGGCGTTGCCGCAGCCTGGATTCTCGGCTCTTGGGCAAGCAATCCTGCGCGGGTCAAAATTGCCGCATTAGGAGCAAGCGTGTTCATTGCATTCCTCTCTGTGCTGGCGTGGAACCAGACGGGAACTTGGAAAGACGACGAATCCCTATGGACGCACTCGCTGGAGGCGACAAAGGACAACGATTACGCGAGTGAAAAACTCGCCTCCGCCTATCAGGCTAGAGCTTTGCGTGAATCCCCAGAAAAAGCAGCGGAACTTCGCAAAGAGGCAGAGCGCCTTTTTCGTGAAGCCGTACGCCTCAACCCGCATTTGGTCGGTTCGCTCAACAACCTGAGCGTCCTGCTGCGAAGCAAAGGCGAGTTACCGGAGGCCATCGAGCTCCAGCAACGTGCCGTCAACGAGCACCCCACTTGGGGGCTCATGCACCGCAATCTGGCGAGTGTTCTCACCCAAAACCGCAACTACAAAGAAGCGGCGGTCAGTTTCGAGAAGGCGCTGGAACTGGATCCCAACGATGTTGAATCGCACTACAACCTCGGGCTCATCTTAAGCGAAACTCAACCGGATCCCGCCAACCTTCAAAAGGCGCTGGATCATTTCGTACGGGCCATCCAACTCCAACCACGCTTCGCCGAAGCGCATTTCAGTATTGGTAACGTGCTGTACCGCGCCGGCAAAGTGGACGATGCCATCGTTTATTTCCGCAACGCCGTCGCCTGCGATCCACGCCATGCGAGGGCTTGCAACAATCTGGCGAGTTTGTTGGGAACCAAGGGCGAGAAAGAGGAGCCCATCAAGTTGTATCAGCAGGCCATCGGTATCGATCCAAACTATATCGAGGCCTACCGTAACCTAGCCGAGGCGCTTCTGCGCAATGGCAACGCCCCCGACGCCACAAACGTCTGGCGCGCCGCGTTGCAGAAAAACCCCAGCGACCTCCCAAGCATGTACCGTCTGGCTTGGATCCTCGCAACACACCCAGATGCCTCGGTGCGTAAAGTTCTTGAGCCTATTGATCTTGCCAAAAAAGGCGTGGAAATGACCCAGAGCAAAGAGCCGGCCTTCCTCGACGCCTTGGCGGCGGCGCTGGCACAGGTGGAGCGATATCCGGAGGCCATCCAACTCGTGGAGCAGGCCCTCAAGGCGCTGCCTGGGGGCGGGAATCCGCAGCAAAGCGACGCCTTGAAGGCTCGTTTGGAATTGTACAAAAAAGGCCAGCCCTATCGCGAAGCGCTCCCCAACGCAGCGCCAAACACAGGCTCCTAAGCCCTCAGCAGCCCTGTTCTCAGTCTCATGCGCGTTCTCATCACCGGTATCTGCGGTTTTGCAGGTGCCGCAATAGCACGCACGCTTCTAGAACATCGCGACGGCCTCCAAATCGTCGGCATTGACAACCTCTCCAGACGTGGGGCGCAGAACAACCTCGAGCCCCTGCGCGCATTGGGGTGCGAAGTGCTAATTGAGGATCTGAGGGATCCAACGGCTCTGGAACTCCAGCCAAAAGCAGACTGGCTCATCGACGCGGCAGCAGACCCCTCGGTGCTCGCGGGACTTTCAGGCAGCTCCCCTGCCACAGAGTTACTACGCACAAACCTCTTTAGCACGGTTCCGATGCTTGAGTTTTGCCGGAAACACGGTGCCGCCTTCACGTTGCTATCGACAAGCCGAGTTTACAGTATCAAAGCGCTGCTAGAGATCCCCCTCACCTTGCACGAAACCGCGCTGCAGCCCGCCGCCGGCTCACCGTTTGAGGAGGGAGTTGCCGAATCTTTCTCCTGCCAGCCGCCTCTATCACTTTATGGCGCATCCAAATTTTGTGCCGAAACCCTCGCTTTAGAATACGGAAGCGCGTTTGACTTCCCCGTGTGGGTAAATCGCTGCGGCGTATTAGCTGGTGCCGGACAGTTCGGGAAGGCGGACCAAGGAATCTTTTCCTTTTGGATCCATCGGTGGGCAGCAAAACGCCCCCTCAAATACATAGGGTTCGGCGGCCTAGGCCACCAAGTGCGGGACTGTCTACACCCCGCCGATCTCGTCCCTGTGCTGCTGCAACAATTCGACGCCGGCTTGGCAGCGGACAAACCAAATGTCGTCAACCTCTCTGGCGGAATAGACAGTGCGACTTCTCTGCGCCAACTCAGCGACTGGTGCGCCTCTAGACTCGGGCAGCACTCTGTGGCCACAGACGGTGAAGACCGCCCCTTCGACCTGCCATGGATGGTCTTGGATTCCCGCCTCGCCCAGTCCGAATGGAGCTGGTGCCCGAAGAGACCGGTCACAGCCATTTTTGAAGAAATTGCCACTCACGCCGAAACGCATCCCGGTTGGTTGGACTTGTGTGGAGCCTGATTCACACAGATAGTTACGACTCCCATTGGATTCCGAGTTTTAACGAGACCGCCCCTCTCCGTGAACGCCCAACCGCTTTCCCTGCTTTCCATAGTCATCCCCGCTCGCAACGAGGAAGGTGCGATTCCCTCGACGCTGCGCCATCTGCACCTCGAGCTTTCATTGCGCAAAATCCCACACGAAATCATCGTCGTGGACGACGGCTCCACCGACACGACTTGGGAGGTGCTTCAAGCGGCGGCCAGTGAAATTTCGGAAGTGCGCCCAGTTCAAAACACGGGACAAAACGGCTTCGGCCGCGCCATTCAGTTTGGCCTCGATTGCATGAAAGGCGACGCCGTGGTGATTATGATGGCCGATGAATCCGACGATTGTCGCGACGTCGTACGCTACTGGGACGCGCTTAATGAGGGGTATGACTGCGTGTTTGGTAGCCGGTTTATGCGCGGCGGGGGCGTGATTGATTACCCACCTATAAAGTTGTTTCTAAACCGAATCTTTAACCTCTTTATTCGGCTTCTTTTTGGGATCAAACTCAACGACACCACCAACGCCTTTAAGGCGTACCGCCGCTCAGTCATCACTGGGATTCAACCCATTCTTTCACAACACTTTAATTTAACCGTCGAGCTTCCTCTCAAGGCCATTGTACGCGGGTACAGCTGGACAGTTATTCCCATCACATGGCGTAACCGCCGATTCGGAGTCGCCAAACTTAAAATCGCAGAAATGGGGAGCCGCTACCTCTTCATCTGCTTGTACGTGTGGCTAGAGAAAACGCTTTCGCGCGGCGATTATAAGAAATCCGTCTCCAGCACGCCCCTCGCACTGCCTGAAGCAGAGAACGCGTCCTCCGCTAAAACATCCTAATTTGATTCATGTCCAATAAGCGCGTCCTCATTACTGGCTCCTCTGGGCTGATCGGTTCAGAGATTTGTCTCTACTTTCACCAACAGGGATTTGAACTGCACGGCATCGACAACAACCAGCGCGCCGTCTTTTTCGGCCCACAAGGGGATACCACGTGGAACCAAAACCGAATCCAGGCGCTTATCCCCAAGTTCACGATCCACACTCTGGACATTCGCGATAAGAACGCCGTTCTCCAGTGCGTCGATACTCTGCGCCCAGCGGCCATTATCCACACAGCCGCACAGCCTTCCCACGATCTCGCGGCTTCTATTCCCTTTGACGATTTCGAAACCAACGCCAACGGTACCCTTCACTTACTCGAAGCCGCGCGCCGCTTTTGTCCGGAATCCCCGTTCATCCACTTCTCGACTAACAAAGTGTACGGAGATCGCCCCAACTTTATTTCATTGAACGAACTAGACACACGCTGGGACTTTGCGGATCCCGCCTATGCTAACGGTATTTCCGAGGAGTTCTCCATCGACCAATCTAAACACTCCTTATTCGGCGCCTCGAAACTCGCCTCCGACATCCTGGTCCAAGAGTACGGACGCTATTTCAACATGCCCACCTGCTGCCTGCGCGGAGGCTGCCTCACAGGGCCAAACCACTCCGGCGTCCAACTGCACGGCTTCCTGAGCTATCTGGTACGCTGCAACCTCGAACGCCGCCATTACACGGTCTTCGGCTATAAGGGAAAACAAGTGCGGGACAATATCCACAGCACCGACGTCGCCAGTTTTGTTTGGGAATTCTTTCAAGCGCCGCGCGTCGCTGAGGTGTATAATCTAGGGGGCGGGAAGACAAATTCCTGCTCGATACTCGAAGCCTTTCAAAAAGTGGAGGCCATCTCGGGAATCCCCCAAGTTTATAGCTATGAGGATGCAGCACGCATAGGGGATCACATTTGTTACTACAGCGACTTACGCAAAATACAGACACATTATCCTCGTTGGAATCTCAGCGTTTCCTTGGATCGTTGTCTGAGTGAAATGGTGGAAAGCTGGCATCACAGATTATCTGCGTGATCTTCATCAAGGACAGGCGGGCCTGCGAACTTGACCCCTCAGGAAGCTAGGCATTATCTTACAAAACTTAACGGAGGCACTCATCTTGGAACTTAAAGACATCAAGGAGCTAATCACGCTCATCCGCAGGAACGACCTATCAGAGTTTTCTCTCGAGCAGGAAGGCTTCAAAATCACCCTCAAACGTGGGGGCGAATTTCCACCATTCACCCAAAACACTTCGCAGCCCCAGTTTCAACAGGTTCCAACTTACGCGCTGCCCGGAATTTCGGCGCCAACCTCCCCTGCGCCGACTGCCGCTGAACCCGATCCTTCACGGGATATCACCTCCCCCATGGTGGGCACTTTCTATTCCGCTGCCTCCCCAGAATCTCCCTCCTTTGTCTCCGTCGGACAAACGATCACCACTGACACTGTCATCTGCATCATCGAGGCTATGAAGGTCATGAATGAAATCAAGGCAGAGGTCTCGGGGGTCGTCGTCGAAATTCTGGCCGAAAACGGCAAGCCCGTACAATACGGCCAGCCTCTGTTTCGGCTGCGCTAACCTCTCGAAGGCTGTGCCGTTGCTTAAGAAGCGCAGCCCGGCATTCGTTCCAGTTTCGCGTTCCCGTAGGAAATCCTTCCCCTTCGGCTTCGCTCTTTCCCGCAGATCCACGCTTTTTCCGCCATGTTTAACAAAGTCTTGATCGCCAACCGCGGCGAAATTGCCCTCCGAGTCATCCGCGCCTGTAAGGAATTGGGGATCAAAACGCTAGCCGTCTACTCAGAAGCTGACGTCGACTCGCTTCACGTCCAACTCGCAGACCAAGCCGTGTGTATCGGCCCAGCCCTTGCCAGCCAGTCCTATCTTAAAATCGACCGCATTATTTCAGCCGCGGAAATCGGCAACGTCGATGCCATCCATCCGGGCTACGGTTTTCTCGCTGAAAACGCGCACTTCGCAGAAGTCTGCAGCAGCTGCAACATCAAGTTTATCGGGCCGCCCCCCTCCGCCATCCGAGCTATGGGCGACAAGAACATTGCCCGAGCCAACGCCCGCGCGGCCGGCGTGCCAGTCACCCCGGGCTCCGAGGGCCTCGTAGAATCGGAACAGGACGCGTTACGTATCGCCCGCGAAATCGGTTTCCCCGTGATGATCAAGGCGGTCGCCGGCGGCGGTGGAAGGGGCATGCGTCCCGCCCACAACGACGGCTCATTGGTCGCTGGGTACCATAGCGCTAGGATGGAGGCAGAAAAGTGCTTCGGCAATTCAGGGGTTTACATCGAAAAGCTCATCGAAAACCCCCATCACATCGAATTCCAAATCATGGCCGACTGCCATGGAAACGTCGTCCATATCGGGGAACGCGATTGCTCCATGCAACGACGCAACCAGAAGATTATCGAAGAATGCCCCAGCCCGCTGATGACCGAGGAGCTGCGCGCCAAAATGGGAGCCGCTTCAGTAAGCCTCGCTAAATCAGTAGGCTACGAAGGAGCTGGCACCATCGAATACCTCGTCGATGACCATGGAAACTTCTTCTTCATGGAGATGAACACCCGCATTCAGGTCGAACACTGCATCACAGAAGAGGCCTACGGCATCGACCTTGTTAAGGAGCAGATCAAAGTTGCCGCGGGCGAACCTCTCTCTCATTACGTCAGAGACGCCAAGCGCCGCTATCACGCCATCGAATGCCGGGTCAATGCGGAGGATCCCGCCCACGGCTTTGCTCCTAGCCCAGGCAAAATCAATCTTTACTACGCTCCCGGCGGGCGCGGAGTGCGCATCGACTCACACGCCTATACAGGCTACACGGTGCCTCCACATTACGATTCGATGATTGCAAAGGTCATCGCGATGGGAACTTCCCGCGAAAACGCCATTGCTCGGATGCGGCGGGCCCTCGGCGAATATATCATTCAGGGAATCAAGACAACTATCCCCTTTCAACAAGCCATCATGCACGACCCAGACTTCGTCAGGGGCCAGTACGACACGGGGTTTGTCTCTAAGTTAATTGACGCCCGCGGGACTGAGTTCGGGAAAAAGAGCGTGTAGAGATCGCTACGAAGAAACGATGCACCCTCTGCTGTGGATCATGCACAGAGGCGGTATGAAACTGTCACCAGGCCATCACTGTCACATCGCATTGGGATAGTTTCAAGTAATTGAAAAAGAGGCGCCAACGCACGCAAAGTTAAAGTTGGCATTCTAAAAAGGAGAGCGGGTTTCACTTTGTTTAAAAAACGCTTGGCATCTGACAAAGTTTGGTTACTTTTATTGGACTTCGGCGAAATTGCGGGTGTAGCTCAGTTGGTAGAGCACTTCCTTGCCAAGGAAGATGTCGCGCGTTCGAGTCGCGTCACCCGCTCCACTCGTTTAGAAGTCTAACCCAAGGTTTAAGGAGAATGGGTGGTGTCTACGGGCGGCACCTACGGGTCCACTCCAAAGTTAGAGCGGTGTTTTGTAAGTCGTACTAACTACTCCCCGCTCCCTCCTTTTCAGCACTCAGCGTTTGGCTTACATCAGTAGCACCAACCATGCCCCTCGCTGAATCCATGCCCGCAGCCAATCTCGACTTCGCTTGGGACCGTCCCGAAAGCGCCGAGACTCTGCGCATCCGACTGGCGACCGAAGATCCCTCAACGTGGCTGCAGACAGTCGCCTGGCTCATGAGGGAAGCGAGAGTAGATCAGGTCTGGGAGTTTCTAACACTGAAGCAGGTTACTGAAGCGTTTCCCAAAGTTAGCCCATTGCTCGGTCGCCGTCGGCCGGTTTGGGAACATCTTCTCCGGGCTGCTCATGAACTGGGACTAATCTAAAGCCTGCACCTCCATAAAGCGCGACTTCCTGCGGGCTTGGTTTGAGGTGGATCAACGGTTTTTCCTGACCGGCGGAAGTGCTCTGGGGTTGTTTTATTTACATCACCGGATTTCTTACGACCTGGATTTATTTACTACTTGTGAGATCGAGGCCATTGAAGTCCGGAACCTAGTCATTCGGGTCGCAAACACAATTGGGGCAGAGTGTCAGGCCATCCGTTCAGCGCCTGACTTTAATCGGTTCCGTCTGACTCGAGCCGAAGAGCGGGAGCTCATTGATGTCGTGGTTGACCGCGCCCCCCAACTGGATTCACAGAAAGCAGATTTTGAAGGAATTAAGGTCGATACGATCCGAGAAATTATTGCCAACAAGCTGACGACTCTCATTAGTCGCACCGAATTGAAGGACGTCGTAGACCTCTACTTTCTCCAGCAGGCCGGGCACGATCTTCTCGCCGCTATTCCCGATGCGAAACAAAAGGACGGAGGCTGGGAACCCGCGGTAGTTTCGATGTTGTTGGATGGCTTAAAAATAACAGAGGTACCGGGTTGGGTTGTCGCGGACTTGACGCAGGCCGAACTTCAGGCGTTCCTTGAACGGCTCCGTCTTTCCATCGCGAGCCTCGCCCTCCCCAATCCGCCTTCGGAGTAAACATTGGATTCTCCCGCAATTACCGAAGGAACGTGATTAGCCGTAATTTTCTGCCGCTAATGCGTAGAGGAATAACTGTATGATTGGGAACCCGCAGTGGAGCGCGCAAGAGAGCGGCATTTTGGCACGCAAAAACGGAGAGGCGGCAGAGACAGACACTTTCCCCCATTCACTTGACAAGCCTGAGTCGTAAATTCTTTGCATGCTTTTTATTGAGTGCGGCGCACGAATTACGGGATTGTTTGTGGTCACCCTAACGCTTCTTCGTATCGCTGGAGCGACTCCAAAACTCGCGCTCCGACGAATGCACGGAATGGCGTGGAATCCCCAGACTCATCTGCCGCCGCAAGAGCGTGATAATAATCCGCTCTCTGGACATTCGCTGCCCGGATAATCGTCAGCGGATATCCGCCCTGCATCAGATGCAGGTTCATCACCAGACGACAGACCCTTCCATTGCCATCAATAAACGGATGGACCTGCGCCAAACGCAGATGCAAATCCGCCGCAATCTCAACCTCATGAGACTCTCTCTTTCCTGCGTACCACCCGAACAATTCTTCCATTAATGCAGGCACCTTAAGGGGATTCGGAGGTGTATGTCGCGAACCCGAAATCCGGACAGCAACATTTCGATATCGCCCAGACCATTCGTCTTCAATTCCGCGCAGGATGATCGAATGCAACTGAAGAAGGGCTGACTCAGTGAGAGGTGTCCGTTCCGAAACAAGCTTCTGCAACAGGTGAAATGCTTCGAGATGGTTCTTTGCTTCCAAGTGATCTTTCAGCGGCTTACCAGCCACCGTGAGCCCACGTCGAATAACCACTTCGGTTTCGGCAAGAGTCAGGGTGTTCCCTTCAATGGCATTCGACTCGTGAATGTATTCCGTTTCCTCCGCCTCAAAGACTGTCGCTAGTCCTTTGATCTGTTCCGAAGAAAGCGGACGACGGGCGTCGAGCTTTGCCTTCAGTGCGTCAATTTCAGCGAGATATGGAGTGACTTTCATACAAAGGTGACCCACTGCGCTGAGGCAAGAGAGTGGTTTAAGTAAACTTTGGATTTTGCGCTCAGGGGGTGTGTCTCTGTGAGGGGTGATCTATTTTATCTCAAGTTCCTTCCACTTTTGCCATGTTTTAGCTGGGAGCGGAGATAGAACGGGATTCCGCACATTCTGATGTGGAGCTGGAATTTAGGCCACAGTGCAAGCTGACGCAACGCATCGACATAAAAAATTACCTTAAAACAACTTATGTTTAGCACCCTAATGGTCAACGTCTCTGTTCACCAGTGCTCGCAGAAAACTGAGAGTTGTGAGAAATGCGGCGGCTTAAGGACAAGGCGGGCTCAAAATGGGATAGTTCTTCGACATCGCCGGCACCGCTTCAGCGCGTAAGCCGGCGGCTGAAAGTTTACCAAGTGAGTTCAACAATTTGGCGACAAAGGGGAGGCGGCAGGGACAGACACTTTCGGCGCCAGCAACGCCTGAACCCCGGCCTTCGAGGCGTCGTCTGAGGTGATTTCGCGCCAAACAGCCTCAGGCACTATAACTTGTTCGAATATCTCCTGAAGCAGGTGAAGCATGCCGATCCGGCAGAGGCCAATCAATGGCGAGGAATCAGCCACGACAAGCAGGGGCTAAGCAGCGGAATGTACGGCAAGCGTCCGAGCATCTTCAAGCGCATCTTCAACCCCGTAATGCACGCCAATCTGGCGCGAACACAAAATCTCATGGAATGTCTGAACAGACAATCCAGCAAGTTCAGCCGCCCGTCCCAGAGAAAGGCGTTCGACCCGAAACAAGGCTACGGCAATCTCCAAACGCACCTCTTCCGCTGAGATGCGGGCGGATTCCATCACGTCTACAGGAAGTTCCACGGTCATTACTGCGCTCATGGCTGTGACAATAGCCTACCTTTGAACAAAGAGAAATTCAGAACTTCTCCTACTTGCGGGTTTGAAAGTTGCCTGTCGAGTGAAGGGACAGAGGTTAGAAGTGTCTGTCCCCCGCGCTCCCTGCTTCAGCCTAGACGCGGGAGCGTTAAGAGTTTTTGTGGCAGACTCGTTGAACGTAATCTAGCAGGGCGCCGCTGAGGGGTTGGACCCGGAGATCGATCGGGGCCAACAATCCGTCCTCCATGAGAATCAGGTTTCCCTGGTGGGTGTCCGAAATGACAACGCACCGTTCACTGTCAAAGAAAGCGACTTCACCTGCCACTTCGAACCGAGTCCAACCGCTTTCCGCAAAGAAGCGATGGATATGCTCCACGGATGCCGGAATCCCCTCAATGGCCGGTTGCTGTAGACCAGTCGCATCTTTGTCCCCTCCATCAAGACGCCGACGAATTCGACGTTGTCTCCGAACAGTTCGTTGTGAAGTTGCCATCGTTCCAGATAGGCGATCGGCGAGGCGTGGGAATCCTCGTCCTGCCGGTAGAGCACTGAGAGGCCGAAAAAATCCGGCCATGTGACTTTGATAAACCTACTCTCCTCTGGGAGGAACCAAACTTGGTGTTCGTTGCCCTCCTCATCGGGAGGCAGGTTCAAAGAGGCTTTTGAGCGCCGGAGAAGGAAGCGGTGCTCCTCGATGTATTCACGAAAGATCCTGACTTCTTCGAGGTAATGGGTATGACCGCCCTGAAGACGCGCAACTGTTTGAGCGCGGCGTCGTAGCTCTTCAACCTGTGCTTGGAGCGAGATTCCTTGAGGAGCAACGACAGAATCATACTCGAACATTGGCTGATGTTGGGGAAAACACAATTCTTACCGGAAGGGATAGCACAGGCGGTGGGGAACAGGCAGTGTAATTTCCTCCGCAAATCAGAGCCCAAAAAGTGGCTTGCCTATAACAGCGAGAAATAGTGAAGACGGATGGGAATTCGCTTTTCACCGCCCGGCACGATTTCTTCAGCCTGGACGCGGGAGCGTTAATAATGTTTAGGCCACGGCTTAAATAGCTGAGCTAAGTCTTTAAGGTCTTTAAATAACACTCGCATTAAAGTAACCCTGCTTTCAAAGTGTTAAACTCTTCTTCAGTAATAGCGCCAGAAGCTTTAAGATCGCCTAGCTTTTTAAGCTCATCCAACTTGTTAGTAGGAGGTGCTGCTGCTGCACGAACTTCACCAGCAGTATGACCAACATTGCGTGTGCCTGTACCAGTTACGTTACCAGCAATCGGATCAAGCAAGGACTTTTCTTGTGGCCACAGCGCCCAAATTATTGCAATCGCCCAGCTAATACCACCCAATGGAGCAGCTAAACATAACACCAAGATGATCCATTGATAAGCGTGATTGCGTTTCTTAGCAATTAAAAATGGAATCAATGCTACGCCAATGATAACTGCTGCTAGGATCAAAAACACTACAATACCAAAAAATACTTCCATGTTAACTACTCCTTTAAGTTACTAAGTTAAGGATAGAAAATTGCTTTTACCCCCCCCGGCACGATTTCTTCAGCCTGGCCGCGGGAGCGTTGGTATTCAGGAATTTTGTGGGAGGAAAAACTGAGCATGCGGACGCTAGGCAACAGCGTCCAGCTAATCCGGGGATCGGCTTGGTTCGAATTCAATTCAAACTCGAGGTCCCGTAGTTCCTGACCGGTTGTTCTCGTGGATTTTCACGCAAAAAGCGACCAAGTTTGACCCGGGAAGTAATTCTTCTGTAGATGTGAGATTCCGAGTTCGAATGGTATTTTTAACTCTTTCCTTGTGCCGATAATATAAAAATAACGATCCAAATCCAGAAATATGTTCTAGATTGCTTTGTTAATGTTGCCCTTCTCCATAAATACACGGGTACAAGTATTACCCATCCGAAATTAGCAGTTTTATGTCCTGCATTTTCTAATTTGTAATCATCCCACGCTGCAAGCCCTGAATTTAAAATAAATTTCAAACAAAAACTGTCTGTTGTGCTCATTTCCCCATAATTTTCAGCATAAATTATTTTTATAATTAAACCCAATAATGGAGCAAACGCCAATATCCAGATGACGCTATTATCGACACCTGCACCTGTTAGAGGTGGGGGTGTATCATTTAATAAAAAATTTTTCAATTCAGAATCTTGAACTTTGTTCCAGTCACCATAACCTTTTCTCCAAATTAAAGTTTCTCCGATTAATGTTTTATTTTCAATCAAATTTATTAAAATATCTTGATTAACCGGTCCTGTCTTTTTTCCTTTTACCTCATAGTACCATACTGTATTATTTTCCTGAGAATAATTCATTTTTCCATTTAAGTTTTAATATATTAATTCGACATTTTGGATTTAGCTAATTAAAAAAGACAGTTGTCTGCCACCAGAACGATAACTTCAGCCTGAGCGAGGGAAGCGGTAAGGCCGGGAGGTTTTCAAATTAAGAGGAGCTACCATCGAGCCGGATAGATTTGGCGAGGCCGTCGAGATCAGGAAAGACACTTGCGGGATGGATGCCGCAGCGGCGGAGTTGCTCCTTAACGCGTGTGTCGAGCTTGGAGGAAATCTCGAAGCACTGGAGGGTATTCGAGGTGTATGTCTCGGTGGGATCCGGATGGATAGTGAGCATAGAGGCTTGGGTGGCGATACGTGCTGAGGTATGTGCGGGTTGGAACTTCCCGACCTTCTTGACGGCGAAGGGATCTGATGTCACCTCGGTATCAATATGGTTCTTGAATCTCTCGGCGTAGACGGCCGCAGTTTTGCCCGACCGATCCCACACCGCAAAATACATAGCAACGAGAGGATTTCGGGTCCAATCGAGTAAGCGCACGGGGAGTCCGTGATGGCGCGCAAGCACCATCCATTCCCACGCAGTGAGGCTTGCATCCACATGGCGAGCGCCTTCCAAACGGAAGCGCTTGAGCCAATGCTTTTCTTCTTTGTTTATGTCAGCCAGCGTAGCTTTCTGGAATTTCGAAAGGCGTCCGATACTTGGAACAAGCGTATGCGCTTTAAAATCCGCAACACCTCGAAAAATGTAACCGTTCAACGATTTGGAGCAAACTTGCTCAACGTAGTCTTTGAAGGATGTTATTTTAATGGATTTCATCAGTTAAATTTTTCCCACATGAACCTGCTGGTCGAAAAATACCGGCTTAAACTTTCTCCCAACCTTTCTTCAAATTTCTCCTCACTCCGGCAACTAAGAGATCGCGGACGCGGGAGCGTTAAGGGAGAATTGCTTTTGCCCGATTCCTTGCGTGGCGTACAGCGAAATCCGGCCATTATGTGCGATTTTGGCTTTGGTTTCCGGCAAAAGACCGGCTTTGGTTCAAAGCTCGTATCGTTCAACTTGCGCACCAGTTCCTAGCCTCAGTTTTATCGCCAATGCTCCGGCGGTGGGCTCAATCCGTGTACACGTTTTCGTAGTCCGGCATCGGGTCGCTCATGTCATAGGGCGAACTACGATGTTCCGTTTGCTCTACAGGGGAACGGAAGTGTCTGTCCCCTACGCTCAACCTTCGGAGCGCGCGGGGAGAACCAGAGAAGCGTTGCCAACGCCAACCCCCAGACGTCTACTGCCCTAACTGCAACGTCCATCCACCCGTGGAGAGCGTCGGCAGAACACCCGATTCTACCCAGCCTCGAGCACGTAATGCTTCGTCGGTTTGAGACATCAAGCCACAGCCGTAAATATTACGCCGCACATTCTTCCCAGAAATGTTCGTGATGTAGTAACCGGTAAACTCCCCGTTCTGCCTGTTTAAGGTGAGCAACAATCTCGGCGATGAAACGCCAGTTTCATCTGTCGTTGATATCGTTAAAACCCTTCCAGTTGCAGTAACGGAAACATTCCACGCAAAGGAAGCCGTGTTCCCGTCTGAATCAGGCGGATCCTGCGCGTTCAACGTGAATTGGGATGCGAGACGCAGGGGACAGACACTCCGGTAAAACCTTTTCCCCGTCGCATCCGTAGCAAGGGGTGTATGAGGCGCGCGAGATTCAAGGCCGAGGCTTCGGTGCAGGTCGCTCACTACCATTGCGTTTCCAGAGTGGTAGACAGGAACTTTGTTCTGGGCGAAGGCGAGACGCAGGGGACAGACACTCCGGTAAAACCCTCAAGCACTGAGATGCGAGTTTCAGCGTAACATAGGCAGGTTAACCAAACGAGGCAAAACCAGTGCCGTCCAGCGCGTAGAACATTCGCAGGATGCGGCGGGCGGTTTCTGGAAAGCGCCAATCTCCAAATTGAAGCATCGCGGAGGGGTTGGCCCGAGCGGATTTGGATGCTTCTGCTTTGCGGTCGGGGACGGCACACCATTCCAGCACCATACCCAGAGGCTGTTCGAGTTTACCTCGCGAGCCGTGAAATTTAGGCAGGATCTTCATCAAAACGGCCCGGTCAAATGCGGTGTCGGGCTCAAGTTCATCGCGAAGGGCTTCGGCGTTGCTGAGGAACATCATGAGTTCATCGAAAACGCGGTAACCAAAATGCAGGCTGTAGGGTGCGAGTGCTGTGTTGAGTTCCTGTAACAAGGACGCTTGGTCGGGGTTGTTTTGGATATACGAAGCGATTTCGGCTTTATCGATGCGCGCGAATTTTCCGCTGCGAGTGAAGGAGTTCAGAAGCTCCTGGCTTTGTCCGCTGCTGAACGTCGTTCTAGCTTGGATGGATTGACTGGCAACCCTCGCGTATCGCTCGAAATCGACCCCGATAAATTCCATGCTGAAGGCCCGATCCAGCACCTTGGCACTGAACGCGTGGGTGGTTTCATCGATGTTGACGGTGCCGATGAAATACAGGTTGGGGGGAAGGTGGATCTCAGCAGGCGGCATCTCCGATGCTGCGGATTCTTTGCCAATCTGCAGGCGCAATGGCTCGCGCGTATAACCGTTCTCATCCCGGCCGGATTCGAGCACACTCAGCAGGTCTGCAAAGTAGTATTCGACCCTCGCCAGGTTCATTTCGTCAAGAATGACAAACCAAACCGATGCTTTGTCCGTCTCATAGTCGGTGATCGCTTTTTGCATGAAATGCAGGAAAGGGGTCCATTCGTAGGCCCCGGTGAGGGGATTGTAAAAGCCGAGCAGGCTTTTGCTGTCGCGCCAATCGGGACGCACGGAGATGAACAGGGTGTTGGCGGTGGGTTCTGTGCCAACCTGTTCTGTCTGGGTTGCATCGGGCGCGGAGGGAACCGGCAGCATTTCCGCAAACAATTGCGCCAGCTTGGTTTTACCGGTTCCGCTGATGCCGCTTAGAATCACGAAGCCTTTGGTTTGAAGGGCCGTGTAAAACGAGGCGATTTGGACGGAATCGAAATAGTAGTTCCTGCTTTGGACGTATTGTTTAATTTGAGAAATAATAGACATTTTGGACTCCGCTGGTTCAGGGGGCAGGCTGCGCGGCGTGTTCGGAGGCAGGCCGTCGCGCTTAAAATATAAGGGGTGAGGCAGGGCTGGATTCTCGGTTGTTTCACGCAGGTATTCCGTAATTGCGGGGGTGTATAACTGCGGCCAGTTGTTTTTGGTTCCCGGTCTCAGGACGTTGGAGATGTATTTTTCATGCGCAGGCCTGATGCGCTCGAGCGCCTTCGCGAACTGAGCGATATCTGCATAGGGAATGACGATTTCAACGGACCCACCCGGGCCCGTGTTTTTTAGTCCTGTGCCGATTCGACAGTTCCATGCTTCCAGGTCCGCTTTCAGCGAGGGGGTCAGCATCGCCTCGGCGGCCATGACGCTGAGGCCTTCGATGCTCCGGCCGTTCAGGTCCACGCGGTATCTGGTGGTGTAGACATTGCGGAGGCATAAAACAATGGAACCATTCCGTTCAAAAACCGACCACCCCACGGGGCTGATAGTGTGAGAGCACTCAATGCTGTGGGCGAAAAAGTTGACCACCCTCCCGTGTGCCTGCGGATGACTCTCGAAGATTTGGGCAACATTCATTTCATTGAAGCGGGTCGGGAGTTGGGCTTTTTTCCTGGTTTGAGGCAGATGGCGCCAATGCCATCCAAGTGAATTTTGTCTTGCAGGTCATAGGTGTGTCCAGCGAGGACATCGTGCAGTGTAAAATTATGAATGCGTTTCCCTTGCGTGGGCATAAAAACCGGCTGGCTCCCGGGATACACCACCAGGGCCGCCTGCGTTCCTATGAGCGCATCACGATAGGTGTGCATTTTGTAGAGTGTTTCGCGTACAGGGTGTTCTTCGCGGATGAGGATTTCTTCGCCATCGATCGCGACAACCAGCTTCTCCTCGCCCACTTGCATGCTGAATTTGGCGTCCAGCACCACCTGTCGCCCTCGGCCGATCCAGACAAAGTCGGGACGCAGTTCCATGGAATAGGAACGGGTCGGACGCCTGGGGTGAAACGTCTGGTTATAGAGTAGTAAACTGCCGTCTTCGAAATCAGCCCGAGCGCCATGCTCGAGTCCGTTTTCATCGGACCAAGGTGCGCTCAGGCGGGAAAGTTGGGTTTGTTCTTCAATTTCGCCAATCAGGGCAAAGAAAGCCCACAACTCGTAGAGTTGGTAAATGGCGCGCAGGTCCACCGCCTGTTCCCAGCGCTCGAACAGGGGACTGCGCGCCGTGTGAAATTGCTGCCACAGGCGCATCAGGTCGCGGTAGCCTTCACGGCGCAGGAGCACTTGCGAGTGAAAGGGGATGGAATGCAGTTCGCCAACTTCGGTAAAGACGGGATGGGAGATGGTTTGGCGAAGGAGCGCGGCCAGCTCGCCCAGCGCCCTCGCTTCTTCCAACTCCTGAACGTGTTTCCACCAACTGCGCAAGGGCAAGGTGTCGAGCGCCGTTAGTACTTGGCGCAGAAAGTGGAGGACAAAGCGGTTTTCCGGAGTATCGAAGGTTTCTTCTGGCAGACCTTGCCAGACTTTTTGGGGCGCATAGTGCACTCCATTGACCTGCATGGCTGGAGAAAAAACGAAATCTCGGGACGCGATCCATGTTTCAGGAGCCTGCAGAATGCTGGAAATCACATCGCCGTCCACTTGCGAGGCTTCATGCAGGAGCACTTGAGCAGCCCGTTCGTGCAGGAGACGGCAGGGGTGGGCCAGCACCGTTTCAAGGGCGGCACGGAATGCCGCGAGGCTGTGCACCAAGAAGTGGTAAGTAAAGATGGGACTGGGTGGGCGGAGGGCTTCGGAGACACCACGCTGCGTCTGGTTTGCAAAGTCAAAGGGCAGGTGCGCCGCCCGGTGAAATAGATCGGCAATGAGCGTCTGGCAAAAGTCGAGATGACTTTGGGGCGTGGGAAATTTGAAAGTGAGGACCTCCACCCAAAGCGGATCGCCCAGCGGTTGGCCGCCCGCCAAAGGCTGAATGCAGGTCAGTCCCAAGTTGTTTTCTATTCGAACACGAAAAGTAGCGGTGTTTCCGTGCCGCAAAAGGGGCGCTTGGGGTATTCCTGCATTCAGTCGCAACTGTTCCGCCCCTTCGAGAGTGACAAGGTATTCCCGCCACTCTTGCAGAAAGTGAGAGGCAGGAACCAGATTGGACCGGAATTCATCCGGTATGGGTTCCAACTGTTGCGCGAAGGAGGCCAGAGTGAGTGGTTCAGACATGTATCTTGGAGGAGATTGCTTTTTACCTCCCGGCACGATTTCTTCAGCCTGAACGCTGGAGCGTTAATGGATAATTGCTCTTGCCCGATTCTGGGCGTGGTGTACAGCGAAATCCGGCCATTATGTGCGATTTTGGCTTCGGTTTCCAGCAAAAGACCGGCTTTGGTTCAAAGCTCGTCCCGTTCAACCTGCGCACCAGCTCCGAGCCTCAGTTTTATCGTCAATTTGGGCAATGGATGCTCGGGCGGCGAACTGGCTTTTAGAAGGAGAGAAGGCACCGGTCTCTGACTTTCACTTTAAAAAATAAGGAACGGGGGAGCGAGCGCAGGGGACAGACACTCCGGTAAAACCTTTTCCCCGTCGCATCCGTAGCAAGGGGTATATGAGGCGCGCGAGATTCAAGGCCGAGGCTTCGGTGCAGGTCGCTCACTACCATTGTGTTTCTAGGGTAGTAGACAGGAACTTTGTTCTGGGCGAGTTGGAGAAGGAAACTTTTGTAAAACTGATGCGGCGTTACGAGACCTACTGTGGATTTCGAATTTGGGAGCGAGCGCAGG
>CAIXGS010000085.1 GCA_903919125.1 uncultured Spartobacteria bacterium
CGATCAAGGTCGTGGAGTGGAATAAGGGCGAGCGTAGTATTTACCAGCAGGTTCAGGGCATCGGGTTTTTGAAGCCACGCCGAGCTTTGCAGCACACGCTGGGACTGCTTCGCCTTGGGTCGAGCGTTAGCGTTCCGTTTCCGGGCGGATGAGTTTTTGGGATCACCTTTGGGCATGGCCAGAGGGGAGTAGGGTTACGGCCGCAGGTTCCTGGACGGAAGTTGAAAATAGAGTTCGCGGTCGAATGTAGCGAACTGGCGAAGCGGACATCGTCGGAGGTTGATGGCCGAGAGTGGACGTTGTACCGTTGTACTATTCTAAGTACTACTGGGGTGTTAGCTGATTCGTAAAATCCTGAAAATCAGCTTGGAGGCGGGGGCGGGAATCGAACCCGCGGTAGAGCTTTTGCAGAGCTCGGCCTTACCACTTGGCGACCCCGCCTTGAACTTGCCCGATTTAAGCATGGCGCTGAATGGTCGTCAATTCAAGCGATGGCCTTGTTCTTAAGTTTATTCGTCAGCCGAGGCTAATTTAACCCAACCGGCGGGGAGTGAGCTCCGATTGGTGCCCATGCTAAATCACTGGGGTTAGGGTTTCAGATGGCGTGCAAAATATTCGAAAAGAGCAGTTTGTGCTTTTTCTAAGTCAGCCCCCTTGAAGCCGTGACCAGCGCCCTCTAATCGGAGTAATTCCGCTTCCACCGCGCTGGCCTTGAGGCGGTCCACCAACCAGAGCGCCTGCTCAAAGGCCACATATTTGTCCTCGGTTCCGTGGACACAAAGCGTCGGGGCGGCGTTCGGATTGATCCAATAAAGGGGGCTTCCCACGATATGTTCGCGGTGTTTTTGCTCCAGATTTCCGCCGAAAAAAAGCGGGAGCACCTCGGCTGCATCCACGCTTTTTCCATAAGACTGGGTTAAATCGCTGGGACCATAAAAATTTACAACACAGTTTACTGCACTGGATTGCTCCAGATTACCTTCGCCTTCAAATTCCTTTACGCCAGCCGTGACGCCGAGAAATTGCGCAAGATGCCCCCCGGCTGAACCACCCGTGACGCCGATGCGCTTCGGATCGATATGGTATTTCGCTGCGTTGGCACGCATCCAACGCACAGCCGCTTTGCAGTCTAGTACGGCAGCTGGGAACGGGAAGGCGGGAGCGAGCCGGTAGGTAATGGTCACCGCGACGTAGCCTTTTTGCGCAAGGGTGAGACAAAGAGCGTCGTAGGACTCGCGTTTTCCAGCACGAAAACCTCCCCCGTGAATGCACAGGATCGCGGGAAATGGACCCGGACCTTCGGGTTGGGCAATATCAAGTTGAAGGTGCTGCTCAGCAATATTCGAGAATTCGATTCCGCGTTCAAACTTCACTCCTTCGGGGATCACTGGGTCTGCCGCTTGGGCGTGAAATCCGAGGAATAGGGAGGCGCTCAGTAGCAGAAAGGCGGCGCGGGCTAGGGGAGTTTGTTTCATAAGTCGGGTGTATCTATTTAAAGAAGACAAGCAGAGAAGGGCGCTTCCCTTTGGATGATTTGCAAACTGTAAAAGACAATGTGGCTCTCTCGCTAGGTTTAGGGGCCGAGCCAGACTAAGGTTTGTTCAGCGCGTCGAGTTGAAAAGGCAATAGCTGCTGGACTGGCTCTCTATCGTGATTTTAGAATCAGGCATGGACGCGCACACTCTCCAAAGTCTCGGGGCGGTTCCCGCATACTGGATGGTCTTCCCATTTGTTCTGCTGCTCTTACTCATAGCGGTGGCCCCGCTTGGGATTCCTCATTTTTGGGAAAAATTTTATGCGCATATCGCTGTTGCGCTGGGGCTATTCACCGCTGGATATTATGTCGTTCAACTACAACGTGTGGAGCCGCTTTTGCACACCGCCCGCGAATATTTCAGCTTCATCTCAATGGTGGCCGCCCTGTACGTCGTGAGCGGGGGAATCTTGATACGTACCAAGGGAGAAGCGACCCCTGCAGTAAATAGCTTGTATCTCTTTTTGGGTGCACTGCTCGCAAACCTGTTTGGGACAACGGGGGCGTCTATGTTGTTGATCAGGCCTTGGATTCGAATGAACCGGTACCGGATTACTAGTCTCCACGTGGTGTTTTTTATATTTTTGGTGAGCAATGTGGGTGGCGCTCTGACGCCCATCGGTGATCCACCGCTTTTTCTGGGCTTTCTCAAGGGCGTTCCTTTTTGGTGGATGCTGGAACAGTGTTGGAAGCCGTGGTTGCTGACTGTTGGGATGATTCTCGGGGTCTTTTATGTTTTGGATTTAGTGAATTTTCGCCGGGCTTCAGCAAACGTTCGCGAAGAGAAAACTAGCCATGAGACTTGGCATTTGGACGGGTTGTGGAATTTGCTTTTAGCGTTTGGTGTCGTGAGCGCTGCATTGCTGCCTTTTGGTTTTCGGGAGCTTGCGATGCTGGCAGCCGCGTTGGTTTCTTGGTGGACCACGCCGAAGCGGGTGCACGAGGCAAATCATTTTGACTTCGCTCCAATTAGAGAGGTTGCGTGGCTTTTCATAGGCATATTTCTCACAATGCTACCCGCGTTAGAATTGCTTGGGGTCAGCGCCGACTCCTTGGGACTACACTCGCCGTTGCAGTTTTTTTGGTGCACTGGAGCGCTTTCGGGGGTGCTGGATAATGCGCCGACCTATCTTGCCTTTTTGGCGGCAGGCTTCGGGGTTGCTGGGTTGAATTTGGACAAGGATATGGGGCAATTCCTTCTCCAACAAACTCAACTGCTCAGGGCGGTATCCATGGGCGCTGTGTTTTTCGGAGCGATGACGTACATCGGCAACGGACCGAATTTCATGGTTAAAAAAATTGCTGAGCAACAACGGGTGTCCACCCCGTCTTTTATGGGGTATGTGCTGCGTTTTTCACTACCGGTGCTCCTGCCTGTGTTCGCGATTATCGGGCTGCTTTGCTTTTCGAAATGGAGTGTTTTTTGAGTCGTTCCTCGCGTCGTGCGGCACCTGCTTGGGAAGTGTTCTTAATTAGTCCCAGTAAAGCGGTGCTTATTGGAGCTGTAGTTGGGCCGATGTCGCCTCTGCGTGTTTGAATCCGCTGAGAAGCATATTTTGGGTGAGGCCCTTGGAAAGGCATAAAGCCTTAAATTGATTGCCCATGAGTTGAGGGTGGGTCAGGGTTCGAAATTGAAGAAACTCACGTTGCTGTTGCATTGAAAGCGACTCGGTCGCGTCTTGGAAGTGCAACGGCGCGAGTCCCGTTAGAAAGCGGTGCTGGTCGGTATATCCCACAAACGAAAAGCCTGAGGCAATGGCGCTTCGTGTTGCCGTGGTGAAGTTTACATGGGCCGTAAGGTCCTGCTCTCCCGGAGAAGCGAGTACATCCGAGTGTCTCTTTTGATCGCGGTAGGCGGTGAGCGTGCCGTCTTTGCGATGGGGAGCGGCTAGTTCCCAGTCAGCCATGCCGTAGTCGCAGCTCAACAGCCAGCCTTGGTGCAACTTAAGGGCTGCGTTCACAAAAAAATCGCGATACTCAAGACAGATTTCCGTGGTGAAGCCTTCGTCCGTTGTGGGAATAGCCGCCGCTGCTTCCCTGAGATTTGTAGATTGAATCGGGGCGGCTTTCCATACCAAGGCGCCGTCTTCCTCCCCGATGCGTAATTCTGTCCAAACACCGTTTTGGAGGCGCACCCTGTGGACGGGAAAGGCGTCGAGGAGTTCGTTGGAAAAGTAAACCCCGCGATACTCGGGCAACTCGGCTGCGTCAGAGTGCCAGACGACTTTATTCTTAAACAGGATCAGTGTCTCAGCCTGTCTGGCTTGAAATTGCGGAAAGGGTTCCACGATATGGAGCCTCGTCGCCTCAAAACAGGCGGGATCCTGCACGCTAAGCGCTTCCAAAATGTCACAGGAAAGCCGCCCGTCGAAGGCCCCCTGTTCGACTAAAAGCCACTCGTCAGGGCGCCCCAGCATCGTCCAGCACTCCGAAAACTGCCGCGCGAGAAGGCGTCCGAATAACGCTCCGGTACTCACCGAGGT
The DNA here is from genome assembly GCA_903919125.1 of uncultured Spartobacteria bacterium. Classification (GTDB taxonomy): domain Bacteria; phylum Verrucomicrobiota; class Verrucomicrobiia; order Chthoniobacterales; family Chthoniobacteraceae; genus Chth-196. Next base: position 4,018 of record CAIXGS010000085.1, read on the forward strand.
GGTGAAATCGCCTTCCCTCCCGATTCGAGCCTTGCCTGAAGCGTAGTAGCCGTGGAGCGGGTCATACAGGGCGGCAGCCATAAAGTCGGCAAAGCTCATTGGACCGCTCAGGCGGATGCGGTTTAGGAGTTGGCGTTTGAGTGGAGTCACGGGGGTAAAATTGAAGGGAAACTGCGCGACGTGATTTGTCAGACAGGATCTGGCTTTAGGGCGCTTCTTTTTTGCACTATACTGATGCAAATGCTGCCGTGGTTTAAAAATCAGTTCCCGCTTTATCTAGCTCCTATGGCTGGGATCACAGATTCTTTGTTCCGCGGGTATTGCAAAGAGTTTGGCGCGGATGTCGTCGTCACCGAGTTTGTGGCGGCCGAGGGGATTTTTCGCCGGAACGTCCGTACTTTGGAATATCTCGAATTTACAGAGCCGGAGCGCCCTTTGGGAGTGCAGCTTTTTGGAGCAGATCCAGAGCATCTGGGACGAGCGGCGCAGATGGTATTAGAATGGAAGCGGCCCGATTTTATTGATCTGAACTTTGGCTGTCCGGTGAACAAAGTGGTTTCCAAAAATGGCGGCTCAGCTTTATTGCGGGATTGTCCTTTGCTGGAGAGGGTTGCCGGTGCGGTGGTGCGGGCAGTTGCGCCTCATCCTGTGACGGCGAAGATTCGGATTGGGTGGGATGCGAAGACTGTCAATGCGGTGGAGACTGCGCGGTTGCTGGAGGGTTGTGGGATTCAGGCGCTGGCGGTTCACGGGCGCACGAAGGAGCAGGGGTATAGCGGGGAGGCGGATTGGCAGGTGATAGGGGAGGTGGCGCAGGCGGTTGGCATTCCGGTGATCGGGAATGGGGATATTGCGAGCGCTGAGGATGTCGCAAAGCGGCGGCAAAGCGGGGTTTCCGGGGTGATGCTGGGGCGTGCCGCAATGAGTGCGCCTTGGGTATTTGCGGAAATTCAGCATTTCATCAAAACAGGGGAGCGCTTGCCCGAGCCGTCTTTAGAGAAACAGTGGTCGCACATCATTCGGCATTGCAGGGAGGCGACTCAAAAAACGGGTGCAGAGGGAGTCACCATGCAGTTTATGCGCTCCAGGCTGATGGCGTATTCCCGTGGGATGCCCGAGGCGAAGGAGTTGCGCCATCGGTTTTCTAGCATCGCCTCTGTGGGGGAGTTGGAGGGTATTGCGGAAGGGCATCTTTCTCGTAATGAGATGGTTCCGCTGGCGTTGAATTAGGAAAATTAGTGGGTAAGTGGGATTCGTGGAGCGTTGAGCGCCAAGGCGCGGACTTCTTCCGGGGAAAAGCCGCGATCCCGGAGAGTCTTTATCGCGAGTGAATGATGAGTTTTCGCGAGGCGTCGCCCGGAGTCGTCGGCGAGAAGCGTGCAATGGTAGAAGGCGGGCGGGCTGTGGCCGAGGGAGCGCCAAAGCAAAAGTTGGCGGAAGGTGCTGGTAATGAGGTCTGCGCCGCGCACAATTTCAGTAATGTTAAGCAGCATATCATCAAGGGCGGAAGCGAGTTGGTAGGAGGGGAAGCCATCCTTGCGCCACACCAGAAAATCGCCAAACATCTCGCCGGCAACGGCCTGCTGGAGGCCTTGGCATCCATCATCGAAGCTCAAAAGCTCAGCTTGGGGGATGCGGAAGCGCCAGTTGACTCTGAGGTTTTGCTCAGGGAAAACGGTGGGCGAAGTTGGACGGCAATGTCCGTTGTAAACTGGTTCTTCATCAATGGGATGCGGAGCATTTAATGCGGCTGCAATGACGCGTCTGGAGCAGGTACACGGATAAAGCCAACCCGCCGCGCGGAGTTGAGAGAAAGCGTCACGGTAAAGTGAGATGCGTCGGCTTTGGATGTAAGGTTCACTATGCCAATTGATTCCGAGCCAAGAAAGGTCCTCTTTTGCAGCATTCGTAAATTCTGGTCGGCAACGTTCATGATCCAGATCATCATTACGAAACAGGAGCGTACCATTCTGTAAATGAGCACGTTGCGCTGCGGTGAGAAAGGTCGCGACGTGCCCGAGGTGCAGCAGTCCGGTGGGGGAGGGGGCCAAACGGCCTGTGTAAGCGGATCGCATGGCTTTTGTGAAGCAAATAAGGCGAAATCTCGATTCTGTCACGATGTACTCTGTGGTCCCCTCACCAGAATCCTTAGCTTATGTACTCGAGCTCGCCTCCAATTTTAACGCCCCATCGAATTCTACTCGTGGATGATCATCCCTTCATGCGTATGGGCTTAGCCCAGTTTATTAACACGCAGCCTGATCTGCAAGTGTGCGCCGAGGCCAGCGATCCACGTGAGGCGATGTTAATGATGGAGAAAATGAAGCCCGACATGGTTCTCTCGGACCTGAATCTGCCCGGAAAGGGAGGCTTGGAGCTTATCAAAGACTTGCGCGCCATGTATCCCTTGGTGCCCGTGCTGGTCGTCTCCATGCATGATGAGCCCCAATACGCCCCAAGAGTGCTCCGGGCAGGCGCTCGCGGTTATGTGATGAAAAGTGAGCCCGTCGCGAAACTCGCCGCCGGAATTCGCGATGTTTTGAAAGGTAAAATTGTGCTCAGTGAGCGTATGTCATCGATGATTCTTGAGATATTTGCAGGCAAGTCCCGCGGAGAGAACTCGACCCCGGAGACAAAACTTTCAGATAGGGAGCTGGAGGTTCTATCCCTCATTGGTCGGGCGCTAAGCACGCGTTCTATTTCCAGTCGGCTCATTATCAGCATGAAGACGGTCGAAGCGCACCGCTCTAATATCAAACGCAAATTGGGGATAGACTCCTCCGAGGAATTGGTTCGCTACGCCGTGTGTTGGGCTCAAGAAAATGGTCGTTCTTCCGAACAATGGGCCCAAGCGTGCTGAAGTGCCCTTTCGCAGAGAAAGCCTCATTGCAGCGGCTTGCTGCATCTTAAGTTAAGTCTCCGCCAACAGATTAACTTTTTTCTGCGCTCAACGGATCGCTGAAAACGGCTCCGCCTCATACGGTTCAGAAACCGAACGGAATTTTGGGTACACAAATTTGCTGGCCGTGGTGTTGTCCTTGACCACTGCGCGAGCCACGTGAATTCCCAAGTCTTTCAGCGTGCGCAGACTGCCCAAGAGCAGCGCCGCGCCGAGTCCGCGACTGCGGTATTCGGGCAGAACGCAGGGTCCGCAGTAAAGGTGGTTTTCCGCCTCCGCCTCCGTACTGAAGCATGCGGCCGCGATAATTCTCGTCCCGTGGAGAATGACTAAAGCGGGATTATGTTGGGAGCGAAAAGCCTCGTGAAGCCGCTCTTGCAGCGCGCTTGCAATCCGGCTGTAACTGCCCGTCCATTGGGCGTCCGTGGAAAAGGCCAAAGCAACCAACGCTTGGACGGCTGCTTCGTCTGACTTGGAAGCGGGCCGCAGGAGCAAGCCGTGAGGCAAAGGAATATCCGCATCGTCCAAGGCGGTGAGGTTCCAGCTAAAAAGCTTCCAGTGATCGTGCTTCATTCAGGCAAAAATTCAGGCAAAGTGTTTCAAACAGAGCTTAAGGGTCAAGCGTGGGATTGCAAACCTACACCTTTGCTACGCTTCATCGTTATGGTGGTTTTGATCAAATGCGAATCTTAATCTGAGTTTACGGCGGACGGGTTGGAGGTTTTAAGCGGGAATATTGCGGGTGAAGGGTGCCCAACGGCACGCCAAGAAGAGGCTTTTGCCCTCGCCTTTGGCGGTGGGACGTGGCTAAAAAGCCGCTTCAAAACGCATCTCCCTTCATGAACAAGACCCTCTTCGCTCTTGCCGCCTTTGCCGGCCTCCCGTTCTCGCTCCACGCTCAGACTATGAACTCGGCGCCTCAGAACGCGCCGCATGCCCAAATGCCGATTCCCTCTGCGGCAAACGCGGTGCGCTCGCAGGCCATTGCCCCGCCGCAACAGGGTGAACGCCTCGTTTTCATCGGCAACGGCCTCGCCGAGCGCGACGTGTATTACAGCCGTCTCGAGACTGAATTGCATCTGCGCTATCCTCATAACGCCCTGTTCGTGCGCAATATGGGGCACGTCGGTGATACCCCTGGATTTCGTCCCCATCCTTCCCGCGTGACCCAATGGGCGTTTCCGGGCGCAGAACAGTTTCACCCCGAATTAAATGTCCACCACGGAAAAGGCTTTTTTCCCATGCCCGACGAGTGGCTCGCGTTTTTGAAGGCGGACACCATTGTCGCTTTCTTCGGTTACAACGAATCTTTCGACGGCCCTGCGCGGGTCGCCAACTTTGAGGCCGAATTGGACGCCTGGGTCGTGCACACCCTGAGCAGGGCTTACAATGGGACGGCGGTCCCGCGTCTCGTGCTGGTTTCTCCGGTGGCGTTTGAGGATCAGTCTGCGAAACGGGATCTTCCCAATGGCAAGAAGGAGAATGCGAACCTTGCCTTATATGCTGATGCGGTGAAGGCGGTTGCCAAGAAGCATGGACTGACTTTTGTGGACCTTTTTAATCCGACCAAAGCTCTTTACGCTAAAGCCAAACAGCCGCTGACTACCGGCGGGTTTGTGCCCACGGAGGAAGGTTACAAAATTCTCGCAGAACTTTTGGCAGACGGAGTTTACGGAAAACAAGCGCGGGTTTCCAAAGCCAACTCTGAGCTGCTGCACGAGGCGGTGAAACAGAAGGACTGGTTTTGGAACAATGACTACAATGTGCTCAACGGCGTCCATACCCACGGCCAGCGCTACAACCCTTTCGGTCCGCAAAACTATCCCGACGAAATTCAAAAAACGCGCGAGCTTGCCGCCATCCGCGACACGCTGATCCACGACGTAGCTTCCGCGAAAAAGACGGACCTAGTCGTCGACGACTCTAAAACCCACGCGCTCTCTCCGGTACCCACAAATTACCAGCCCAGTGTGAAGAATGGTTCGGATACTTTTCTCCCTGGCGAAGAAGCGGTGAAGATGCTGACCGTGCCTGAGGGTTACAAAGTGGAGCTTTTTGCTAGCGAAAAGGAGTTCCCCAACCTTGCCAACCCTCTTCAAATGGCCTTCGACGACAAAGGACGCCTTTGGGTCGCCGTTGCTCCGACTTACCCGCATTATCGTCCCGGTGATGCATTGCCCAACGACAAAATTCTTATCTACGAGGACACTAACGGTGACGGAAAAGCCGACAAGGAAACCGTTTTCGCCGATCATCTGCATCTGCCCATCGGCTTCGAGCTCGCTCCCGAAGGCGCCTATCTTTCCCAAGAGCCCAATCTCGTGCTCTTGCGCGATACCAACGGCGACGGCAAGGCGGATTCCAGCGAAATCATTCTGGGCGGCTTTGATACCCACGACACGCACCACGCGATTAGCGCCTACTGTGCGGATCCCAGTGGCGCTTTCATGCTTTGCGAAGGCGTATTTCTACATTCCAATGTTGAAACACCCTATGGCCCGGTACGCTGTGTCGACGGCGGTTTCCTGCGCTACAGTCCCCAGCGTGGGCAGTTGGAACGCACCGCGCAGTTGGCTATTCCAAATCCTTGGGGCGTTGCTTTCGACGCTTGGGGGCAGGATTTTTTCCTCCATACCTCGGGAACTAGCATGAACTGGATGCTGCCAGTTTCGGTGAAACCTACTTTCGGGAGCAAGACCCCGTCCACGCCCGACCTCATTCCTGAAAAACAAAAGGTACGTCCGACTTCAGGTTTGGAAATTGTTTCCTCCCGGCACTTTCCCGACGAAGTACAAGGTGACATTATTCTCTGTAACAACATCGGTTTTCTTGGAATCAAGCAGCACCAAATTGAGGATGAGGGCACGGGTTGGAAGACAGCTTTCCGCCATGATTTGCTGGTGAGCAGCGATAAGAATTTCCGTCCCGTGGACCTCGAGTTCGCCCCAGATGGTTCACTCTACGTTCTGGACTGGCAGAATCCGCTCATCGGCCACATGCAGCACAATGCTCGCGACCCTTTCCGTGACCACACCCACGGGCGCATTTACCGCATCACGTATCCGTCGCGTCCGTTGGTGAAGCCCGCGCAAATCGAAGGCGCAAGCGTCGCGACATTGCTCAACAATCTTAAGGAGCCTGAATTGCGCACCCGCTATCGCACCCGGCGCCATCTGCGGGGCTTGCCAGCAGGAGAAGTGCTTCCTGCGTTGAAGAGCTGGGTGACGGCGCTGGATAAGTCGGATCCATCCTACGAACATTACGCTTTAGAGGCGCTTTGGACCACTTGGGGGATGAACAAGGTGGACGAGCCGCTGTTGCGTCAGCTTCTTTCCGCCAAGGATTTCCGAGCGCGTTCTGCGGCGGTGCGTGTACTTCGGTACAACACCCATTGCATCGCGGATCATGCGGCCTTGCTGGAAAAGGCAGCCGCGGACGAGCATGGTCGGGTGCGGCTGGAAGCATTGGTCGCCGCCTCTTGGCTGCCAGACGCTGCTTCCGCGAAGAAAATCGTCGCGATTGCCTCGAGCAAACCGTTGGATCAATGGAGTCAAAACGCTGCCAAAACCGCCACCGATCGGCTCGCCGGTGCCGTTGAAAAGGAGGCGATGGATCATCCCGAACTTCAAGCGCCCGGGTATTTGAGTGCAGACGCTAAGAAGCAATTTCTCGCCGGGCAGAAGGTGTATTTCCGGGAAGGTCATTGCGCGACTTGCCACCAAGCCAATGGCAAGGGCTTGGATCCCGCGTTTCCTTCGCTCGAGAAAAGTCCTTGGGTGAGTGGTGCTCCCGAGCGGCTGATTCGAATGGCTTTGTATGGCCTAGCGGGCCCGCTCGAAGTCAATGGCAAGAAGTACGACGGTCAGGTGCCGATGACTCCTTTTGGTGGAATGGTCAACGACGAGGAAATGGCCGCTGTCCTTACCTTTGTGCGCAACAGTTTTGGCAATAAGTCTGACGCAATCATCCCCGAGCAGGTTAAAAAGGTGCGCGCGGCGTTTCCAGGGCGCGTGAACATGTGCACCGTGGAGGAGCTTCTTAAGGAGTTCCCGCTCGAGAAGTAATACCACCTATTTAAGTTTTCTGGATGATTCAAGAGACCTCAGCACCTGGGAGCGCGGAGCCCCAGCTCCGCAATGCCTGTCCGAGCTTTTGGGGCGTCAAAGCGGAGCTAGGGCGTGCGCTGGGGAAGCTGGCGTCCACG
>CAIXGS010000086.1 GCA_903919125.1 uncultured Spartobacteria bacterium
CACGTGGACGCCAGCTTCCCCAGCGCACGCCCTAGCTCCGCTTTGACGCCCCAAAAGCTCGGACAGGCATTGCGGAGCTGGGGCTCCGCGCTCCCAGGTGCTGAGGTCTCTTGAATCATCCAGAAAACTTAAATAGGTGGTGTAAGAGCTCCGCCGGACTTGGTTGCCATCACCGCGTTTTAGCTCATACCGCGCAGACTCCTCTGCAATCTTTAGCACCACCTCCTCATTCAGGACCAAACGATCCCGCCCTTTGTCGCGTAGCCATCCCAGCGCCTCAAACCGCGCCACGTCACCAAGCTCATCAGTAGCGCGAGGGGTTCTGCAAAATATTTTGGATAGCCAAGGAGAACGTCACCGAAGCCTCCCAGCGCGTGCGCGATTCCGGCGCGGATGAAGTCGTAACCACCCTCGCGAACGCCGTAGTGCAAGTGGCTAGGCTGGCACCGACTCTGGGTGACGGAGTGAAAACGAGCGAGACGAGTTAAAGGGCTTTCAACAGGAGAACAACGGCAGCTGGTTTTTCACGGAGCGTGATGGCGTAGCCTTGCATGAGCTCCTCGCCGCTGCGGACTTCTTTGCCGCCGTCGAGGTTCTCGATTTCGTACCGGCGCCGTGGATCGAGATCGCGCAGTTTTACAGTCAGAGTGTCGTCCGGGGCATCGGGGCGCCGGAAGGCCTGCACGACGCCTTCACCGAGATCGTTGCGCTGGAATTGCCAAGCGATCCATGAGGTGGTGTCAAGGCTGTGGGGCGTAAGCGGGAAGTAGTCGCCCAGCATGAGCGGAGCGATGCGGCGGCACTCGGCGTAGCCTTTCCGAACTCCGGCGATGGACTCCGGCGTCTTGGTCCAACCGGGGACGATCATGCCAAAACCGGTCAGATAATAGCTGCGCACAGAGTAGTTCTCGGTGAAATGCACACCCGCGCCCTGCCATGGCAGCCACGACGAAAGACCGTAGGTTTGCGATTGATTGCCTTCGCGTTGCAACGGTGTGTCTTTGAATGGCATGCAAGACCAGTCGCTGCGCAGTAGAGGCACGGAGCGCCGCATGGTTTCCAGATCGTTGCGGCGCCCACCCGAAGCACAAGAGTCGAGGCGCAGGTTCGGATTGCGGCGGCGCAGTTCATCCCAGAAGGCGAGGTGGCCCTGCACATGGAGATTCTCGGTGATGCCCTGACGGTCCGGCGCGTCTGCCTTCCTCCATGCGGTGGCGTACCCATCGCCGTTAAGGTCTTCGCGATACCAGTCAAGTCCCTCCACTTTCACCATGCGGTCGATGTGCTCGATGAGCCATTTCAAAGCATCCGGGTTGCCAAGATTGAGAACATCACCTGCGCTGTTGCCGGGCAGGAGCCATTCCGGATGGTTTTTGCCGAGCCAAGAGCCTGGATCCCCGACGCGCTCCGGCTCGAACCATAAGAGAAATTGCATGCCGTTCGCTCGCGCCTTGTCACTGAAAGGTCGAAAGCCCTGCGGATATCTGGCCGGATCAGGTTCCCAAGTGCCCGTGTTCAGCCACTCCGTTTTGCGCGGTCCGGCGCTGGGATACCAGGTGCTTTTCGAGTCCGAACCTGCATCGCGCCACAGGATGTCCGGCTTGATGCCTGCATTGAGAAACGCCTGAACGCCGCCCCATGTGGCGAGCGAACCGCCCACTTGAATCTGTGTGGTGGGTGGCTGTGGCTCACCGCCAATGCGGGGGAGGACGTGGGCAAGGTACCATGTGCGCCAGAGGTTTTGAGCGCGGACGACATCATCGCCTTGCCAGAGCAGTAGAGTGATGGACGGTGTGCGAATCTCCTCGCCCGGCTTCAGCACGAGATGGGTGAGTTGCTGCCCTGCCTTCAGGTGTAATGCGCCGTTCGCCCCCCTGTCGAAGGCGGCTTCCCATTGCCCAGGCCAGCCGACCGCGAGAATCATGCCGCCTCCAGGTGTTTGCAGATTCCAGTAAGGCCAGCCGTTCGGACCGTCGCTGGATTTGCCGGAGGCATAGCCGCCCTTCACTGGCGGTGAAAAAACGTGGCGGGCGCTGGGTTTCAGTTCGCGTGTCCACGGCTTGAAGCTCTCCGCCGCACAGGTGTCTCCGCGGATCCCGTGAAGCCGAGGTTGCTGGTCCAGCCCAGCGGGCAGCTTCCAGTCCAGACCTTGGATGCCTTCGACTGTCGCCGTGTCCGCCGTGCCTGTGTTCTTGAGCCACAGGGTCCACTCGACAACCGGAAAGCCGGCATACTCGGTGGCAATGAGGCGTACCTGTAAACCAGACTTGTCGTCGGTCCAGGTGCGCGAGCGTTCGCGGCGTTGGGCATCGAGATTACGCACAGCATCGGTGCGTTTCCAATCCGGCAGCAGCGCGTCGGATGATTTACCACCGAGCACAAAGCTGAACGGTAACTTTGCCTGCTCCGCGAAGACGTTTGCTTGCGACCATTGCGCGGCGGCGGTGTTCTCTTGCGATGAAGGTACTGCCGCGTGCAAAATAGCCAGTTGCCCGAGCAGCAGGGTCGTGAGGAGAGAGAGGGTGGTTTTCATGGTCGGTTTCTTATTCCACGCGTTTCGGCAGGTGTGGCAGCAGTTTGTCGAAGAGGGCTTGCTGCTCTTTCAGCGCGGCGGCGTACTCGCTCTTGTCTGCGAGATTTTCGCGTTCGAGCGGATCAGTCTGGTAGTCGTAGAATTCAGTCGCTTGTACCCGGCCTCCGAATACGGGCATGTCTGCACTGAAATCGGCGGACCGCCACTCGATGTAGCGATACCGAGGCGTACGGATTGCCCAACCCATGGTCCCGTTCTTCCCTTTTCCATGGCTCATCTGCGTGATCGCAGCCTCGTGCAAAGGCCTGTCTTCGCCCCGCATCAGCGGAACCAGACTTTTGCCTTGTACGTGCGGTGGAATCGAGAGGCCGGCGAGTTCGCAGAGGGTCGGATACACATCAAGAAACTCGCTAAGAGCGAGAGCCTTCACGCCACCTGCAAACTTCGGAGCTGAGATGATTAGCGGCACGCGTGCTGCGTCTTCATAGTTAGTCAACTTACCCCAATGTCCGTGTTCCCCCAGATGCCAACCGTTGTCGCCCCAAAAACAAACGATCGTGTCGTCCGCAACGCCGCATTCTTTGAGGGTCTGCAGCAGCAGGCCGACCTGCGCGTCGATGTAGGAAACGCACGCTGCGTAGCCGTGAATCAGTTCACGCTGCTGCGTCTCGGAGACAGTGCCTGTTTTGGGCACGTCTGAGTAATCCCGTAGTTCGCCCGAGTTGCCGTAAAATGCGAGGTCGTGAGCGCTGCTCTGGGGGAGCTTTTGAAACGGAGCAAGCGGCAGGGACGCTCGGTCGTAAAGGTCCCAGTATTTCTTCGGCGCAATGAAGGGGAGGTGCGGTTTGACAAATCCGACTGCAAGAAAAAAAGGCTGACCTTTATCGGAAAACTCACGAATGCGTTTCGCCGCCGTGTGTGCCACACCTCCATCGTGGTAAGCATTGTCTGGGAGGTCGCACGCCTCCGTTGCGGGGCCAGAGGCCGGCTTTCCCTGTTTTGCGGCCTCGGCGAGCCGTGCTTTTGTCGTGGGATCCTTATAGCCGCCCGGAGCGGGTTTCTCACCAGGCGCCAATTCCCAAGGACCGTAGGGCACCGTCCAGGAGGCAGTGTCGTGCCCTTGATCAACGGTGCGGCCGTCAAAGACCTTGTGCAGCGGATGCGTGATGTAGCCGTGGTTTTTAAAAAGCTGAGGTAACGTCACCGCATCAGGCAGTCGGGTGCGGAGTAGGTCCTGTGGCTTATCGGGATTCTGGTACACCCCAGAAGTGTCGGGGCGCAAACCGGTAAGCAGACTGAACCGTGTCGGAGCGCAGATTGCTACCTGACAGTAGTTGGCTTTGAAAACAGTTCCCTGCGCCGCCAACCGGTCGATGTTTGGCGACTGAATCCAAGACGTGCCGTAACATCCGAGGAGCGGCTTGAGGTCGTCGGAAATGATGAAAAGGACGTTGGGTTTTTTCGATGGTGCATCAGCGGCGCACGCCGGATGCACACAGAATAGGAAGAGGGCGGCCGAGATCGCGAAAACCACGCGACAAGCGAAAGCGGACCTCCACTCGTTGCCAGCGTTGCCAGCGTTGCCGGTGATGCCGGTGATGCCGGAGGCATCCCAGCGATTAGCCGGCGGTTGAGCGACGAAGGAGCGACACCACCGGACTCGCGCCAAAAAAGGAACGCATCCTGAAGGGATGCCAGCAACGCTGGGTTCAAACGGAACGCCTTCACTGCGATCCCTCCGGGATCGTCTTCGCATTACGCACGGTTCCGGTGGTGTCGCTTCGCTCAACCACCGGCTAATGGCTGCAAACCCTCCGGGTTTGGAAGAGGCGAGGAGATGCGAGGCCACCCTCATGGTTTGGTTCCCTTGGTCATGGTTTGGCACCTTTGGTCATAGTTTGCCTCCCTGGGTGATCGCCTTGAGTTGTCCGGCAAGGGAGGGGATCTGCGCCACAGCTTCGACGGTGCCGGCGAGGTTTACCGTTTCGAGCGGATCAGTTTGTTCGTCGTAAAGTTCCTGACCGACGACGTCGCCGGTTTTGAAATCACGCCACTCATGGTAGCTCCAGCGGTCGGTGAACAGGCCGTAGCCCATCACTTGCGGCAATGCCTGCGGACCGCCGCCCCAGTAAAGCGCAGGACGTGGATGCTGCGTGAGCGCGGCGAACTTCACGGACGCGCTTGGGTCCCTCAGCACGGGCGAGAGACTGGTGCCGTCGAGTTTGGGAGGCGTTGGAAGACCGCTGAGGTCCGTGAGCGTGGGAAAGATGTCGATTAACTCGCTGATGGCACTCGTCTTCGCACCGCCCTTTCCGACACCTGGAGCGCTTATGATGAGCGGCACTCTCGCGTCCCATCCGAACAAGGTCATCTTTCCCCAACAGTCGTGCTCGCCGAGTTCAAAGCCGTTGTCGCCAATGATGACGACGATGGTGTTGTCACGGAGCTTGAGTTCATCGAGCGCATCCAGCACGCGGCCAAACTGCGCATCGGCGTAACTCATCGCTGCATAGTAACCATGGCGGATCTCGCGCTTCGCTTCCTCATCGAGAGTACGGTGTTCATTCGGCTCACCGAGGATTTCGTGGTTCGCGTGAAAGGCGATCTCGGGCGCATTACGAGGCCGGGCGGGCGTCTCAATGGCTGGGATGTCCTCGCGGCGATACATGTCCCAGTAGCGCGTAGGCACCTTGTAGGGGCTGTGTGGTTTGAAAATGCCCAACGCAAGAAAGAACGGCTCCGGCTTCTTCGCAAGTGCGCGCAACTCGGTGATCGCGAGACTGGCAGATACGGTGTCAAAGCAGGCTTCGTCTGGTGCATCGCGATTCTCGCAGAGCCTGTCCTTTGCGAGGTTCGGCGGCAAAGTAGCTCCATTCGGCATCGCGAACTCGTCCTTGGTTTTGCTGCCGGTGCGGCGATCGGGTACGCTCAGCGTCTTGAAGTCAGCCTGCTTACCGTACCCACCGAGCACCTTGCCAATGCTCATCGACGTGTAACCGTGCTGCATGAACCACTGCGGAATCGTCACCGCATCTGGATGCAGATCGTAGAGATACTTTGTCATGCTCCAGATGCCGAGCGAGTCCGGTCTGCGTCCGCTCATGAAAGATGCGCGCGATGGACCGCAGATGGGCTGTTGGCAGAAGTTGCGTGTGAACACAGTGCCGCGAGCCGCAAGTCGATCAAGGTTTGGCGACTTCGCTACCGGATCGCCGTAGCAACCGAGGCGGTTGTTGAGATCGTCGAAGACCACGAAGAGAACGTTGGGCTTTTGCTTGGGGGCGTCGGCATTAGCAGAGGCCAGCAGAGGCACGCTGAGCCCGAGCAATGCTAGAAGGGGAAAACGCTTTTTCATTGATAGTTACCTGATGGGTTACTTGTCGGAAATGGGCAGCCATTCCCGCCATCCTTGGACGTGCTGACGCGTGAGTTGTTCGCACGCCTTAGGCGTCGCGTTCCGGAAACAGCGGATGATTTCCTCATGAGCTCCCGCGGTCCCGTTGCGCGTATCCAGTTGGTTAGCTTGATGTTTGCGGTGTAATTGTCCGAGCCAAAGTTCGAGCTCCCCGCGTAGCGAGCGCCACAACTTTAAAAGACGGGAGTTGTCGGATGCTTCGAGGATTAGTTCGTGAAAATCCAGGTCGAGACAGGTGACATCTTTGATCGTCTCCGCCTTTCTGGTCGCCTGAATGTTGCACTCCAGCGCCGCTGCATTTTCCCTCAATCTTGGTGCCGCCAACCTTGCACCCAGCGGTTCCAGTGCGAGACGCAGCGCATACAGTTCTTTAAAATCATGCGACGAAAGCGTCGTCACGTAGGCCCGCCCCGACTCGCTGAAATCCACCAGTCCGTCCCGTTCCAGCGCGAACAAAGCTTCCCGAACGGGCACACGGCTGACGCCCAGTTCCAGCGCGACCGCAGACTCCGCCAGTAGCACACCCGGCTCAACTTCTCCGTCAATAATACGACTACGCAGAACGGCTGAAGCATGGTCGGCACGCCGCTTGGAGGAAGGTGGTATTTTCATACGGTATACTGTTGAGTATTTGTAGAACGGTATACCATTTCAAGCTGTTTATCGCGGAATGCAGCGCACCCTCGAGACTCGCAAATGCGGACCCGTCCAAACTCACCGCCTGTGCACGACCGATTTGCTCCAGACATCGTCAATGTGGTGGCGAGGTCTAGTATTGTCCCAGTAAAAGCCGGAGGAAGAACGCCGCGAGCACTTCAGGCGCAGGAACTTTTATTCATGGACTTGGATACGCCCGCGTCGGCGTTGGTGGTGGTTTGAAACCAGAGGCTGACGTGTGCGGTGGCACGGATGTTATTGATGGACGCCCATCCTCAAGCTGACGATCTCTCTGGCTCCGCTTCGCGCGCTACCTCTCTAAATTTTCCCCGAATGTCGCGCACCAGGAAAATTTTGTGCGCGTTTCAATCACGCCCAGTGGATCGATGAGAGCGCGTTTTCTTTAGTCGAGTCGAATTTGTCACTCGGCGCTCGGCGAACCAAATAGCCAAAAAGTAGACGCCCGAATAGCAGGATACGCTCGTCGAAACGCAACCACGCTTCGATGGAAAGAAAGACATTCGAACTGAAGCGTCAAACAATCAGCTCTTTCAACACCCCCGTACTGTCCCCGTGCCGCTCGGCTTCCACGCCTACTCCCCGCAACAACGTCAGCCATAAATTGCACAGGGGCGTGTTCTTAGGAAGGACGATATTTTCCCCAAGTTTCAACCCCGCCCCTCCGCCGGCGACAATCGTCGGACAGTTATCCAAAGTGTGAACCGTGCGCAGGTTACTTCCATACACCACGCACGTATGGTCCAGCAATGAGGTGCCATCCGGCTCCTTCGCAGCCTTCAATTTATCGAGCAATCCTGCCAGCAACTCGCTCTGCACACGGTCGCGTAACTGCGATGCCTCCATCCGCTCGCCGGGGGCGTAATGACTCATATCATGCGCGGCCACTTTGATCCCAAGACTCTTCACCATCGTCTCAATGGGTTGACGGTAGCTGAAGACACGCGTGCTGTCGGCTTGGAATGCCGCAGCCATCAAATCATACATCAACTTCACTTCCTCACGTCCCCGAAGAGTCGCCTCTGGCTCCGGCAATGGGGCCTTGGGATTCGGAACTCCGAGCCATTGCTCTTCTTTTGCAATCCGCGTTTCCAAATCGCGAATGCTCTGAAAATACTCGTTCAGTTTGTCGTTATCGGTCTTGGTCAGATTCTTCTGGAGCTGTTTTGAATCCGTGAGAACGGCATCCAAAACACTCCGCCTCTGCGCTAACATCGACTGCCGCTTTTCCAACGGCATCTTCTCCTCAGAAAACAGCCGGTGAAATAAAAGCACAGGACTGCTCAAACCGCCCATCGGCTTACCGGCCGCATTCCAAGCAAGAGAAAGTCCCGGACCATGCCCCGGACCGTCCATACTTGGATCCCCACCGTTGAGCTGAATCGAGGCATGCCGCGTCTGTTTTCCGAGCGTCTGTGCCGCAACCTGATCCGCAGAAATCGTATTGTGAAAACTCTGGCCTGGCTCCGAAAACCGGTTGGCACCCGTCAACCAGAACGTACTGCCCCAGTGGGCATCTTTGGAATACTGGTTGCTCAGCCCTTGAAGGACCGTCATCTCGCTTTTGTGGCGTTCTAATGACGAAAGTCCCTCAGGCAATACGTAATCCTTCCCCGTCTGTTTTAAGTCAGGAAACCAAGTCTCCTGCGTCACGCCAAACCCGAACCCGAGAAAAATCATCCGCTTGGGTCGAGCCGCGCTCCGCTCCTGAGCAACAGCCCGAAAACCAAAGGACTCCAGCGCAGGCAGGGCGATTAACGAACCTGCAGCCCTTAAAAAATGGCGACGTGATAATTGAGGTTTCATGATAGGAAAACCGATGACCGGCTATTTGGAATGAAAGGCTTTGCTGGCAACCAGTGCGTGAATGAATTCGGCCAGCTGGAAGTCTTTACTCTTTGCTTTGTTGACGACTTCCAGCGCGAGTTCCTCATCGGAAAAACCAAAAGGTCGACCCAATCCATATTCAATCAGCGCCTCGGTAAACCCATGCGCAAAGCGCTCCGGCCGGTCCGCAATCAAGTCGCGAAGTTCCAGAAAGTCGCGGAACGACGGGCCCTTGAAGAACGCGCCGGAAGGATCGATCGATCGCTTCCCGGGAGGAACATCAGGGCGCAGATCCACGGTCCGCCACTTCCCTGCCGCGTCAAAGTTTTCGAGACCGAACCCAAGCGGGTCTATTTTGCGATGGCACTGCGTACACTGTGCATCTTCTTGGTGCTGAGCGATTCGTTCCCGAGTAGTGAGTGGTTTACCCGCGAGGCGACTGAGTTGAGGGATATTGGCTGGCGCCGGAGGAGGAGGGTCGTTTAACAACTTTCTGAGAATCCAAGCACCGCGCTCCACGGGACTGGTCTGATCACCGTTCCCCCCCATGGCATGGACCGCCGCCATGCCCAAGAGACCTCCCCGAGGAGAGTCGGCGGGAAGGGACACCTCACGGAAAGCATCACCCTTGACGTCTGGAATTCCATAGTAGCCCGCGAGCAATCCGTTCACCACCACAGTGTCCGATTTCAGCAGGCGCGTCAGGCTCTGCCGTTGGCGAAGCAAATGCGCGAACGTTTGAAAAACCTCCTCCTTACAGGCGGCTTTCGTGGGTAAATCAAACTTGGGGTGCGTCCGCATGTTGAACTGAAAGAAATCCAACCGGGCTATCCCGAGCCACTGATTCACAAAAGCCCTGGTAAACTGGGAGGCACGTTCATCTGCCAAGAGACGATCCACTTGTTGCGCAAGAACCTCGGGGTTCTCTAATCCCCCTGTCTTCGCAATTTGAAGCAGTTGCGCATCAGGAGGAGCGCTCCACAGGAAAAAGGCAAGACGCGTCGCAAGTTCCAGAGCTGAGAGCGGACGAGCTTTTCCATCGCCCGCGGGCTCGGCAAGATAAAGAAAACTCGGAGATGCCAACAGCACAGAGAGCGGTTCTTTAATCGCCTCGATGGGTTTATCGCCCTCCTTGCATCGGACTTCGTAAATGCTCACCAACTTGCTCAAAAACTCTGGGTCGGGGTTGCGGCCGCGTAATGCCTTCTCAGAAAACTCGGTGAGGAAATCTCGCGCATTGTCGGGGGCCTTCTCGAAGCGCTCCAACATTTCCCTCACCTCCGTGAGGCTATTAGTCACTTGAGGAGAAGCGAATGGACCTTCGACTTCGATCCAGTCGATCCAAATAGCAAATTCAGGCCCGACATGGTTCGCTTGAAATCCCTCTCCAAAAACAACGTCGTGAAACGAAGGGCCATCCGGATTTCCCAAAAACGACTTCTCCGCAATCGCAAAACTGCGAGCCACCCCGGGCTCCACCTGAATTGGAAACTCGAGGACTTGAGGCTCCTCCATAGTCCCTGTCACTTGATGGGTGCTTAGGACCTGTCCGGAAGAAACCCCTGAAAGAAAATCAATGAAGCGTCTGTGCTCCGGCGCCTCTTTGGTCGCGGCAATCCGAACCCGGGCTTTATACTCTCCCACCGGCCAGTGACCAGGAACCCGAACCCACACCCACCGCTGACCCCTCGCGACTGGGAGGTAGGCGCCCGTCTTGACCTGAGGCTGCGTTAGATACTCGACGAGATACGGAACATGGGTGTCCCACCGCTCATTCATCATGTTGGCATCGATGGCGTCACCGAAACCAAACTCCTTCGGGGCAGGCGCCCCCTGAAGTTTATCCCAAGAAAGATAAAACTTCGCGGGTGTCGCCTTGTTCTTTTCCCTCAATTCCGCAGTCACTTTTGCGTTTTCAGGTGACCGCGCAGCGGCATCAACCCCGAGTGTCCACTTCCAGTAGCGCTTGCGGATATCGTTCCAATAGGCCAAGTCCGTCACCATTTTATCCCCAAGTTCGATCTCAGCTTCGATATGCTGCTTCTCAACCTTCGGAGATTCCTTGGCCGACTTAAAGCTGAGGTCCAACGCCTTGCGTCCAAGCTCCTGGTACAACTCGAATTGGTCCGGTGACATAAACAAGGAAGAACCCACCGTATCAAACCGGTCCGCGCCACCGTCTGGAGGAAGCCCGCTGACATCCAAATTCACGCCCAATAATTCACGGAGAGTGTTCTGATACTCGCGGCGGTTGAGGCGCCGCATCGTGATATCGCCGTCTTGGTTCGAAAGCCCTTTTCTCGCCAAAACCATTGTCTGAGAAAGAGCATCCAGAAAATCAGCCTTCGCGTTCTGCTCCGGCTGCTTGGCGTCCTCCGGGGGCATGTCGCCAGAATTGAGCGAGTTCAGAACTTTCGCCCATTGATCTGCTTTTTTAAGGTCATCGACCCTTAGGGAAATATCATCCAACCGCATCTTGCCCTTCTGCTTTTCTTCGCCATGGCACTCGGTGCAATAGCTTTTAAAGAAAGCACGGTATTTCTCAGGCATTTCCGCATGGACCGCTTGAGTCGGCACCTGAGTCGCCACCGCCTCTCCGGCGCCAACCCTTTCTACTGAGGCAACCAATAGCCCGATAAGCATCAACGCAAGAAACGTCGAAAAAGGGCCGGTAATCTTGGAATCAAAGGGGCGCATGCGAATAAGAGCTGCCATTGTAGAGGTTATCCGTCCGTGATTGGATTCTTATTTGCGATCTCCACTGCGAACGCGGGATTAGGAAGGAGTTGACGCACCTCACGAATTGCGAGGTAGATGTCTAGCAACAGGAAGTTCTACCTCAATAAGTATATAAATTGCATGGGGATTCGCCTGACGATGGAAAAGAGAACTAAAATGGCTGCCTCATTTAACCCTACAGCGCAACAGGAGCGTACCGAGCAGTTTTAAAAATCAGTTTCAGATAGAAAGCCCCCCCCACGGAAAAGCCATTCCCCCCCAGTCCCCTTCCCCCCAAAAAAAGGCCGCCCCGTTCGGGCTTTCACCTAAACGGGGCGGGGATACTGGCGACGTCCTACTTTCGCACAACCTATAGAA
>CAIXGS010000087.1 GCA_903919125.1 uncultured Spartobacteria bacterium
GATGATTCAAGAGACCTCAGCACCTGGGAGCGCGGAGCCCCAGCTCCGCAATGCCTGTCCGAGCTTTTGGGGCGTCAAAGCGGAGCTAGGGCTCCGCGTTCCCGGGAGAGAAGAACCAGTTTTCTTCAAGATTTGGTATAATGCCGACTGATCGCGGGGGCGCAATTGGGATAAGTTGGCCGTCGACTCCGCAGGTGGGCGGCAAAAAGTAATGCTCGGGCGGAGGGGGGGCGACCGCTCAGGGCTGGGTATGGGGCCAAGCCCAGCCTGTTAGTGCGTCGCTCTCCCAAGGCACGGCCAGCGATCAAGCGATCGCAATTTTGAAGAATTTTGAGTAAAAAACGGCTTCCAAGCCTGTCTCCTCACCTTCCCCAAAACGCACAGATCTACACCGCGTTAATCACCAAAATGATAAGTGGTGTTGAAAACAATCAGACCGAACTCGCTATTTATGGAAAAAGTGACTTTCCCCTTTTGATTCATTCTGGGGATCGCCTTTCCCACAATGTCTTTAACTTTGCCATCCTTGCTGTTGGTCGCCTTTCCCACCAAACCGACAGGACGTCCTGACATCAAGGTTTTTATCAGGCGATCCGATGCATCGAGCACCAGAGTGCCGTTTTCGTTTTTAAAAAAATAAGGAAACACCTTCAACCGGTAGCTACCGACACAAGCTTTCCCCGTGTAACGCAGCGGGCTCACAACCAAACTGACCCGCCCGAAGGGAATGGAGGCAGAGCATGGATCGACATACAAATGGCGCCCAGCAGGCATTAACTTAATCACGCTAGATCCCGACACATCTACACCAATCAAAAGCGAGCTCAGTAGCCATGCCATGCAACTGACCGCCACGTTTCTTTTATCCATTTTGAAGAAAGTCGCTGCCGACGTTTCTAAAGCCGGCAAGAGCACGATGCACCCGCCGGAGCGAAAAGCAGTAGCGCGGCATACCCTCCAGCAACCCGATTGAAGCGGATAAGCCGTCTCCGAACTCCACCCGCCGTTTACAGCCGGCCCGTCAAAAGCAAGATAACCAGAATAATGACGATCAAGCTGGCGCCTCCTCCCAAAAAGTGGTTTCCGGAACGAAATCCGTAGCCGCCACCGCCGAGAAGCAAAAGAATGAGCAAAATAAAGATGATATTCATAAAGTTCCAAGGTTTTGAGGCAATCGGCAGGCCCACCTCGCCAGACCCTCTCTGGCGTCGTTTACTTCTGAGTCAACGGGCCCAATTCCGTTCTGATACCGTCGTTGTACGATGGCCCGCCTGCCTTGGATTAAATTAGCGCGGTGAACTCACGGTTCCAATGGGGAGTTCACCCCATTGGATAACTCATCCATCGAGTCCCGTCGCTCTAGTGTCGAAGCGCAATGAGAAAGGCTCCTCCGCAGCGGTTGTGGCGCTTTCAACAAAGAGAACCAACAAGCGCCTCCCCATTTGTTCCCCCTCACCGCCAAGGAAGGGGCCGCGGGCCCATCACCCCCTCACCGTTCCCGAAACTGACCGCAACGCCTTCATCACCCACAACTGCGCGCATGTCGCCGCGCCCCAAATAGGGAAGAGCGAGGTGGCATTTTACTCAGACACCTTTTCCGCCACGAACGAAATGAAGGATAAAGCCAATCAGTGCGATAACGAGCAACAAGTGGACGAGTCCTCCAGCGACGTGAAAGGCAAATCCACCGCCCCAAAGTAGCAAAAGAAGAATGGCGATAATTAATAGCATCCTAGTGAATCGTTTTCACTGCTGGAACGTTCGCTTGGGCGCCGCCGTGCACACCACCCTTCTTGTGCGCAGTGCCACTTCGGCATTTCATTCCTAGAGTTTTATCCACGCGCCCCCGCCTGAATGTTTTCGCCCGTGCGCTCAATATCCCGCCCAAAACCCCGGGTCGTGTTGCACCCAACCCCAATTGCGGCCAAAAGCACCGCGCTCACCACCAGAATTAGAATCCGCCCTGTAGACTGCATTTGATGAATTTTCATAGGTCTATAATTTCGCCGCAAAGACGCCCCGCCCGCCATGGGGTGATCACCCCATTTGGCCGCCGCAACTACACCTGCCGCCAGACCAACGAGGGGTCCTCATTTTCAACTATCCCCGCCCCGATCGCATACCGGGTCAGCCCTGCGGTCTCATGAATCCCCAACTTCTCCATGATCCGCCCCCGATGTTTCTCCACCGTCTTGATTGCAATCCCAAGCTCCGCCGCTGTTTGTTTATTCGCCTTGCCTTCGGCTATCAACTGCAACACATCCCGTTCCCTGGCACTCAACTCCAATTTTGCTTTCGCCCCATTCACTCGATGATTTTCGGAAGAACAACTGAACCGCCCTTGTCGACTTGAAACCTCGGGTACAAAAAAGACGCCCCAGCCGCCACCGTCCGAATCGCCGCACATAAATCCCGCAAGGAGTTTTGCTTTAACACAAACCCCGCCACGCCGGCCTCAACCGCACGCCGCACGTAAACGGTTTCACCGTGCGCTGAGAGAATCAACACTCGGACCGTAGGCTTTGACTCTAAGACCCGCCGGGCCGCCTCCCATCCGTTTAGCAGCGGCATCGCCAGATCCATCACGAGAACGGCAGGGGCGAGTTTTTTCGCTAATTGTACAGCTTCCCGCCCATCCTTCGCCTCGCCAATCACCTCAAAATCAACCTCCAACCCAAGAATCTTCCGCAACCCCTCACGCACCATCTCATGATCTTCCGCCAAGAGAATCGTAGTCCGTTTCATTGCCTGCTCTCTGGGTTCAAAGAACTCACTTCGCCATCATACCTCAATGCTGTCCTGTGAGAAAATCAGCACACTATAAGGCCCGATAGAAATCGTCCCATAGAAAGGAAAACCGTCGCAAACGCCCGCCTCGGCCAGCACATCGTTGCTGGTACAATTGCAGAAGTCCTCACTGTACCCCTGCCAGTCTGTATTGAGGCGTAATCGCCAAATTCCTCCCGCCGGAAAACCAATCACATATCCCTGTTGTGTTTCATGGTAAAAATTAGCAACTACGACGACATCATCTGCAGGCCCCCCTTTTTCCCAGCGGTGGAAGGCAATGAGTTTGCGATCCTCATGCAGGTGATACACCTGCGTAAATTGTCCGCAGAGTCCGCGAGTTAAGTCATTCCAGTTACGTCGCAGCCGAATCAGATCGCGGTACATTCTCACGATCCCGTGAAATTCCTCCCGCTGGTCCCAATCCACCGGCACGGTGTCCCGAAACCATCCCCCTTCTAAAAACTCCTGTCCCTGAAAAATCATGGGAATACCGGGAGCCGTAAAAACCAGCGCAGCGGCCAACGTGGAGCGTTTCCGGGCATACCACCCCTTCGGATCACTGGGGCTAATCTCCTGGGGCACACGGGCACTGCCGTTAGCTACCTCATCGTGAGATTCACTATAAATCACACGATCGAAGGCATCGTCATTGTACCGATAACAAATTGCGTCTCGAATCGCACTGAGCGAGCGCTGCGTGTCCTGGGGAGTAATGACGGCCTGTCGAATCGGATGCACAAACATTCCGTCCCACTGGGATCCAAACCCAGCTCCCCCAGCCCCTACGTCTTTGGTGAGCCAGCGGTTGTTTTGAAGATCTTCTGCGATCGTGATTCTCCCCGGGAACCGGCGTGAGACCTCGCTATTGAGCCATTGGAGCAGGGACCAACCCTCTGGGATCTCCTTTTCCGCACTACCATCCACAGTGCGGATGAATTGTGTACAATCAAAGCGGAGACCGTCTACATGATACTCTTCCAACCACATCAACACGTTATCAAGAATATATTGCCGCACTTGCCCTCGGCCATAATCTGGGCGCGTTTCCCCCCAAGGCGTGATGGCTCGCGTATCACTGTAAAAATAAATACCGCCTCGGTTATTCTCGCTCCAGCCGTCGAATTGCCACAAATCCAGATCTGTTGGTCCTAGGTGATTATATACGACGTCCAAGATGACAGCGATTCCCTGCTGGTGTGCTCGTTTCACAAACCGCTTGAAGGCCAGAGGCCCTCCATACGCGGTCTCAACCGAAAAAATATGGGAAGGATTATATCCCCACGAACGTTCCCCAGCGAACTGCCCGATGGGCATGATCTGGATGACATTAACGCCCAGTTTTTTCAAGTGCCCAAGACGCGCGGTGACCGAAATGAACTCCCCTGAGCTACCCATTTCCTCGGGATCGTTATCCTCGGGATCGTTAAAAGTGCCGACGTGAAGTTCATAAATCACAAGCTTGTTCCACGACTCGCTTCGAAAGTCGTCGCCCTCCCAAGCAAACGTCGTATCATGCACAATCGCGTTCCCAATAGAACTCGTGACTTCACGCGCATACGGATCAATGCGGCTTACCTCCCCAGCCTCGGTGGTAATTAGATACCGGTACTGATCCCCAGTCTTACCCTCGGGAACATTGACATACCAGCACCCAGACTCCTCGGCTTCCATGGGGTGCCGCGATGGATCCCATGCGTTAAATGTGGCTATCAGAGACACTTTTATTGCGTGCGGCGCCCAAACTCGGAACGCCACACCGGCCGCATGCAAGACTGAACCCATCCCGCTGGTTTTCATGTCACTCATCTTTCCTCCCCTTTTCAGCCTGCCTACGACGGCGTGCCTCGAATCCCCGCGATAACCAACACGCAAGTTCCACTTCCAATCAACACCCAAGCCAACAAGGGAGGGAAAACCACGTTTTCCGTGGTCTCCGCAGTCGCCTGAATTGGACCGACCTCCAAAATTTTCTCCTGCTTCTTGTAGCTAAAGTGGCCGTAGCCGAGCATGGCCGACCCCAGAACAACAAGCACTACTCCCGAAATGAGCGTGCCTTTCATAAGCTTTTGAAACGAATACTGATTCCTATCGCGCTCCATCCGCAGCCCCAGATCCGTCCGTTCATAACGTGTCCACCTCGGTTTGAGTTTAAGAATCTTCCCCCTGCTCTTCAATCGCCAGCTTCGGTGCAACTGGCTGGCTCGATGTGAAAAACAGCCTGGCTTTTGTCTTCTTGTATATCGCCATCACAATGAGACCGAAGCAACCAAGCTCGCCTCGGTATCCGAAGTAACTCGGTGGAAGTGAACCACAACAGAGGTTCTTTGAAGGTTACAATTCCGTAGCGATTCGAAGCAAGCGGGGCGAGCAGGTTGCCCCATAAAATCAACTTCCAAACGAGTGTATGCACCAACGCGCTGTATTATTTTCCGTCCTCACCAGCATGTCATTTGGGAGCATTTCAGCCGTGACAGCGGAGCCGCCGCCCTCCGGTGGAACACTCAGCATTTATTTGGAAAACGACCTCTTCGCAGGTACAGACCGTTACTACACCAGCGGAGCAAAAATTAGCTGGAGTTCGGCGGACCTTGAGAATCTGGCGGACTCACCGTACTCCAGTCCATTTCTTGGCGTCTTTCGTATTCTCCCTTACATTAATGAAAAGGCCTACCAGAAGAATCTGCTATTCACTCTCGGCCAAAATATTTACACCCCCAACGATACAAAAACCTCAGCCCTCATTACGAACGACCGCCCCTATGCAGGTTACCTTTACCTGGGGGTTGGCGTGGCTTGGAAAACCGCTGAAGTCCGCAACACGCTGGCCCTCAATGTTGGAGTCGTAGGCCCGTCGTCGTACGCCGAAGAAACCCAGCGGCTCATCCACGATGTCCGAAAGCTGGATCACCCACGCGGGTGGGACAACCAACTCCATGATGAACTGGGACTTACGGGAGTCTACCTCCGGGATTGGCGCTGGCCCAAGATCTCACGTCGCTCTGGCATAGACTGGGAACTTTTGCCCCATGCAGGAGTCGCGGTCGGAAACGTTCAAACCTATGCAAATGTCGGCGGCGAGCTGCGGTTCGGGCTAAACCTTCCAGATGACTTTGGCACCGCCGCAATCGGCCCGGCCGCTTCGACCTCGACTCCCGTTGATGGAGCTCTTGCTGCGACTCGTTCTCGGGTCGACTTTGGGTTTTATCTCTTCGGGCGCGTGGACGGACGCGCCGTGGTCCACAACATTTTCCTTGATGGAAACACCTTTGGAAACAGCCATTCGGTCGAAAAAGAATGGGCGGTCGCTGATCTGAGTGCCGGCATCGGAACGAATTACAAAAACACCAAACTTGCATACGCCCTTGTCTATAGGACGAGAGAATTCAAAGGACAAAAAGAAGGCCAACTTTTCGGGACCATCTCCGTGAACATTGCTTTTTAAAACGGGCACCCCGCACTAAAACAACACCCTCATCCCTTTGGCGAGGTTCCCCTAAGGAACGCGCGGAACACGAGATCTTAAATTTCCAAGCGTCCAAGAATTAATAGAGGCCGAGACTCGTCCTCAGGAGAAAGCCAAGTCTCGGGAAAAATCTTGGTGCCACGGGAGGCTCTCAATGACGTTAGTAAATAACGCCACTATGCAGAACGGGCTTCAAACTGGAACTGGCTGATGAGTTGGTTTAGGCGGGCACTCAATTCGGCGAGTTCGTTTGCGGCTATTTTAGTTTGATTGGCTCCATCGGTCGTGTTCATCGCGGCCTGGGCGACCACTGTGGTGCTCTGATCGATCTGTAGCGAGCCTTCTGCCGCCGATTGAATCGAGCGACTTATCTCATTCGTAGTCATGGTCTGCTGCTCAATGGCCAACGCAATGGAATGCTGCAAAGTACTGATTTTTTGAATAATTGCCCCCACTGTCGAGATGGCCGTGACCGCGTTGGCGGTGTTTAATTGAATGGTTTCAATTTTGTGCGCGATATCTTCGGTCGCTGCGGAAGTGCTTTTCGCAAGTTCCTTGACCTCATTCGCCACTACCGAAAAGCCGCGCCCCGCCTCGCCCGCACGCGCAGCTTCAATGGTCGCGTTAAGCGCCAGAAGGTTCGTTTGCTGGGCGATGGACTGAATCACTTTGACGACTTCCCCAATTTCGGCGCTGCTGGTTCCGAGGTCGGCGATTGTCTGGTTCGTCTCCTGTGCGGTATGAACGGCGTCCGCCGCTATTTTGACGGATTCGGCTAGATTGCTGGCAATGTTCCGAATGCTCTCCGCATTTTTTTCCGAGGCCTCAGCCACGCTTTGGATGTTTGTGTTCACCTCGGCACTGACTTTGGAAACGGCCTGGGCTTGGCGCGTTGTACCCTCGGAATTGACTTCCACCTGTTGACTCACCGCCGAGAGCTCTGCTGAAGCGCTGGCCACAGTGTTAATTCCATCCACGATGTCCATGAGGGTCGAGCGCAAGCTGGAGCACGCTTGGTTGAGGGCGCTGGATAAGCGGCCCAGTTCATCGTCTCCGGTAATGGGAAGATGAGCCGTGAGATCCCCCTTGGCTGTGGCTTCCAGCGCGTGCATTGCAAGCTCCACCGGCGCCACGATACTGTGGGTGACGTTAAGCGCCAACGCGATGGCAATGATTGTCGCCGTTACCCCAATAAGGAGCAGGTTGAGTTGAATTCTTGTTAACTGCGCGTCTTGCGTCGCTTTGGACTCTGCAATTTTCTGCTTCTGTCCCTCGATACAAATCGTCTGGAGTTCGCCAATCTTCGCGATCAGAGAGTCCTCCAATTGAAACCCGCGGTTGAGAATAATATCCATTCCCTCCGCCTTTTCCCCTGCCGAAAATTTGCCGAGTGCTTTGTCGATAGCCTCATAAAAACGCCGCGCAGCGTCCATCGTTTCATCCACAGCGCCCGCAACACCGGATCCCTTCAACTCGACGCCAACCATCCCTAGGGAGGCAGTGAATTGTTCACGGCCATGTTTAATCCGACGCAGAGAGGACTGGAACTCGTCGGGATCGGAATACGCGACTGTCTGCGCCTGCATGGCCGCGGCGGTCTCGGCCGCAGGCAGCCCTTGGATATTGGTCAAGGTCGCGCCGACTTTCGTCGATTGTTCCAGATATTCCCGACTCAACTGACTTAACTCCCCAAACTGATTCTTCAGGTTGTGGCGGCTGTACAGCAACGCGCCAACCATGAATGCTATGAGAATTCCAAAGCCCAAAAAAAGGCGACTGCGGACGGTGAGATGCTTCAGCATGGGTCGATTTGCAAGTTATCAGTTGGGTTGGAGACGACTCTACCGTTCCGAAAAGGAGGTAAGCCGACTACTGGTGATCAGATCCCTTCCGCATTACGATGTTGTTACGACTTGGGAGAAAACTTGTAACAAATCTCCTTGAAGCCTTCGAAATTTTAAGAGAACGAATAGATTTACTAAGCTCGGCTCAGATTTTTCAAGCCGTAAATGCGAGAACATCATACCGAGCGCCAACCGGTAGCCACCAATAAATCCGACATTCTTGAGCCAGTTGTTAGGGCGTTACTTTTTAAACACGTAGAAAGTCCGCCCAAATTCAAGGACGTTGCAAAGCTGCCCGTCGTGGATTCACTTTTATTCAATGTTGCGGCTTAGGCTCCAAAAAAGGCACCCTCAAACCTGATGAAACTGGATCTGGGCAAAATTACCGAGGCCATTTTGGAGTCCTACCGCACCACGGGCGGGCTCAACAATGAGGACGACACCAACCTGCCCTCCAAACGCGCGCTTGCCTCAATCTGCGAAGATTTACTGCAACTTGTTTTTCCAGGTTTTCACGATCAGGAACCCATTGCTTCCCAACACATAAACCGAGTCACGAGCCACCGCGTTTTCACCCTCGCCGACCGCTTGTTGCAGGAACTCACGAAATGCCTACAGCTGCAATGTTGTGAACCTCAAAAACGGGAGGCAGGCGATCTGCTGGAGACTTTTTTGACCGCACTCCCCCACGTTCGCGCCCTCTTGTGCACCGATGTACAGGCCGCATTTGCTGGCGATCCCGCCGCCTCCAGCACATCTGAAATTATTGTCGCCTATCCATTTATAGAAGCCGTCGCCATCCAGCGCATGGCCCACATCCTTTACAACCTCGCCGTCCCCATCCTCCCACGCATGATGACTGAGTGGGCCCACGCGCGTACCGGAATCGATATCCACCCCGGCGCCACCCTCGGCTCCCACTGTTTCATCGACCACGGGACAGGCGTTGTCATCGGAGAAACCGCAATTATCGGCTCGCATGTGAAACTTTATCAGGGAGTTTCACTCATAGCCCGGTCCCTCTCGGGAGGGCAGGCGTTGCGCGGCAAAAAGCGGCATCCCACCTTGGAGGATCACGTCACCATTTACGCAGGTGCCACGATCATGGGCGGCGATACCGTGGTGGGGGCGGGATCGACTGTGGCAGCAAGTGTGTTTCTAACCCACAGCGTGCCACCTCGCTCGCTGGTGTTTTATGAGGAACGCCAATTACAACTACTGGACAAGGACAAGCGTGGAAAGGACTGGGACGACTGGGTGATTTGAGAAAGGGCCGCAGGGAGGGGAAGAATCGCGCCAGATTCTTATTGCGACTCATTCTCAGTACGGCTAGGATTCTCTCATGTCTGCTGCTCCTGCTCCCCTGAATCTCTGCTCCGCTCGCTGCGGACAAAGACTTAGGATTCTGTGCCTTAACGCCTCTTTACAGGAGTGTGCACGTTTGCGGGAACTAGGCTTCTGTGAGCGCTCGGAGGTGTGCAAACTTTCCGATGGAAGCGCCATTTTATGTCGACTTTCCGGTTCGCGCATGGCTGTGGGGCGGGAGCTCGGGGCGCTGGTTTTGGTAGAGCCGATAGCCGCATGAGCGCCCAGACGCTGGCGGGGCTCGGAGTCGGTGCCCGCGGGAAAATCACCGGTTTTTCCCTAACACCAGAACTCAAACAGCGCCTCATGGAGTTGGGCCTGACAAAAGGAACAGAGTGCCGCGTACTCCGATTTGCACCCTTGGGTGATCCTGTGGAGATTCTTGTGCGCGAGTATCACCTCTCTCTGCGCATCTCAGAGGCGAAAGGAATCTTGATTCAGGAGTTGGTGTAACACAAAGGCCAGCCCTCATGACTCCCTCGTCTCCCAATTCTCGGCCCTCCTCCCTCCCCGCGCTGGGATCCGACGGCCCGGCAAAAGAGCGCATCCGAGTGATGCTCCCGCCTAAACCCAGCACCGCGCAGCAGCCCACGGCAAAACTCGCCCACCCCCTCAACGCCGCCCCGACCCCGACGCCTGCCCCGACGCCTGCCCCGACGCCTGCCCCGACGCCTGCCCCGACGCCTGCCCCGACGCCTGCCCCGACGCCTGCCCCGACGCCTGCCCCGACGCCCCTGCCCGAACCCATTGCTGCGTCCGCTCCTCAGCACCCCGTCACCGAATTTCCTATCAAAACGCCACACACCAGACGCATCGCCATTGCCGGCAACCCGAACTCCGGTAAAAGCACCCTTTTCAATGCCCTCACCGGGATGCGGCAAAAGGTGGGAAATTATCCAGGTGTGACCGTTGAAAAGAAGGAAGGCGTCTTCCATGGTAGCCACGGCGAACAGATGTCGCTTTTGGATTTGCCAGGCTGCTACAGCCTGCAGGCTCGCTCCCCAGACGAGGCAGTTTCCCGCGACGTCCTCCTGGGACGTCAAGCCGACACCCCGCCTCCAGATGCCATTCTCGCGGTCGTGGACGCCACCAATCTCGAGCGGAACCTGTACTTAGTTTCCCAACTTCTCGAACTGAAGATCCCCCTGATTCTGGGACTCAGCATGGTGGACTTGGCTGAAAAAGCGGGCATTAGTGTCGATTACAAGGCGCTGAGCGAGTTGCTGGGTGTCCCCGTACTACCGCTGGTCGCCGCGACGGGAGTGGGTCTGGTCGAGCTCAAACAGTGGTTTTCCCAAGCTCAACTCCCAGTGCCCGCCACTACCGCGCCACTTCCCGAGGCGCTACAGCTCGAAATCCAGCAATTGAGCGCCCTGCTAAAAACCCACTCGGCACCCACCGCTGAGGCCACTTTGCTACTGAGCCTCGCGCCACAGGATTTGGTCCCCTTTTCTCCAGAGTTAAAACTCGCCGTGGAAGCCGCTCAAAACCGAGTGGAAGCAAGCGGCCTAGATCCCATTTCTGCCACCGTTGAAGCGCGTTATGAGTGGATCGGACCCATCTGCGCACTCACGGTGCGCAAACCTGGAGAACCCGCGCTCAACTTCTCTGATCGTCTTGACTCGGTTCTCACTCATCGACTCTGGGGCTGGCTCGCGTTCCTAGCCGCGATGGCATTCATGTTCTTTTCCATCTTCACCCTGGCCAAGATTCCGATGGATTGGATCTCAGCCGCTCAGGAGACGCTCGGCAATTGGCTCCAAACGCAACTTCCTGAGGGAGATTTTCGCTCCTTGATTGTCGACGGCGTACTGGCGGGCGTCGCAGGCGTAGTCGTCTTTCTACCGCAAATCCTGATTCTCACCCTATTTTTAGGCGTCCTAGAAGACAGCGGGTACATGGCGCGCGCGGCTTTTCTCATGGATCGGCTCATGTCCAAAGTGGGTCTGCACGGCAAGTCCTTCATCCCGATGTTGAGCTCCTTCGCCTGCGCGATTCCGGGCATCATGGCGACGCGCACCATCGAGCAGCGCAAAGACCGTTTGGTGACGATCCTCGTTTCTCCCCTCATGAGCTGCTCGGCGCGCTTACCCGTTTACACGCTACTCATCGCAGTTTTGCTGCCGGAGGTGGCCTCGTGGAAAAAGAGCCTCATCATGCTTTCCATGTACGTCATAGGCATCGTGGCGGCTTTCCTGATGGCGTGGCTTTTCAAAAAAACGCTCCTCCGTGGCGAGACCCCGACGCTCCTGATGGAAATGCCGCCGTACCGCAAACCTAACGTGCGAGGGCTCTTGGTGCGAATGCAAG
Source organism: uncultured Spartobacteria bacterium (assembly GCA_903919125.1). GTDB lineage: Bacteria > Verrucomicrobiota > Verrucomicrobiia > Chthoniobacterales > Chthoniobacteraceae > Chth-196. The sequence continues at coordinate 11,773 of CAIXGS010000087.1, forward strand.
AGCGGGCCATGGTGTTTCTCAAACGGGCAGGGACCGTAATCCTTGCGTTGTCGGTTTTGTTGTGGGCGCTGACCAAGTACCCGCAACCGCCAAATCCAGAAGCTACGGGCTCCGAAAAAATCGCGTATAGTGTGGCCGGCCGCATGGGGAAGGCGATCGAACCGGTCATCGCGCCCTTGGGATTTGACTGGAAAATTGGAATCGGGCTTATCGGATCGGTCGCCGCGAGAGAGGTATTTATTTCAACGATGGGAATTGTGTACAGCGTTGAGAATGAGGGAAATAAGGAACGGATATCAGCGTTGAGTGACACGATGCGGCAGCAACGGCGAACGGACGGGACGCTGGTTTACACGCCGCTGACGGCAACGGCGCTGATGGTATTTTACGTACTGGCGATGCAATGTTTGAGCACGCTGGCGGTGGTGCGTCGGGAGACGAATTCGTGGCTGTGGCCGGCATTCCAATTTGCGTACATGAGCCTTCTCGCGTATGCTGCATCACTGTTGATCGCCCAAGGTGGCCGACTTCTTGGCTGGCACTGATGGGCGACTTTTCAATAGTGCTGTTAATCAGGAATGCCGTCACTCGGGAATACCTTCACTCAGGAATGCAGTCGCTCAGGGATGGTATTTAATAAGAGCACCTCCAATCTACGACCCTTTACCTTCTTACTCTTAACGAAGGTTTTACCATGAACATAGATCAACTCTTAGTGAGTGCCAGTGTCCTTGCGGCCCTGAGTTTCTTTGTCCTACGCAAGGTACGTGCGCAAAAGTCCGGGGCAAACGGGGCATGCAGCGCTGGATGCGGCTGCGTCAATAAAGTGGTGCAACCCAGCAGCTCCAACGTTTTAAAGCCCGCGCCTCCGTTCTCCAAACCGGACACCCCCTCAGCCCCCTAGGGTCCCTGACTACAGCCACTCCGCAATCTGTACCGCGTTGAGCGCGGCGCCCTTGAGCAACTGATCACCGCACACCCAGAAGGCGAGTCCGTTGTCCAAGGCGCAATCCATACGTAAGCGCCCCACTTGGCAGTCGTCCTCCCCGCTGCAATTTAAAGGGAGCGGATATAAATTTTGCGCAGGATCATCCACCACCTTCAACCCTGGCGCTTTGTCTAAAACAGCGCGCGCAGCTTCCACCGAAACAGGACGCTCAAATTCAGCATTCACCGCCACTGAATGGGCCCGATACACAGGCACACGCACGCAGGTCACAGAGGCGCGGAACCCAGGATGATGCATAATGCGCCGACCTTCGTTCTCCATCTTCATTTCCTCGCGGGTGTAGCCGCTGTCCAAAAAGCTGTCCACGTGCGGTAAAACATTGAAGGCGATCTGGTGAGGATACACCGCTTTCTCCACGGGGCGCTGAGCAGAAATCGCATCGACTTGCTGACGCAGTTCTTCGATGGCCTGAGCCCCAGTGCCAGAAACAGCTTGGTAGCTTGATGCAAAGATTCGCTTCACACCAAAAGCCTGATGCAGCGGGTACAGCGCCATGAGCGTAATGGCCGTGGTGCAGTTTGGATTGGAAATAATCCCCCGATTTCGGGCGATATCTGCCCCGTTAATTTCTGGTACCACCAGAGGAACATTTTCATCCAACCGAAAAGCACTCGAATTATCTATCACCACCGCTCCCGCCTGAACCGCGTAGGGAGCGAATGTTTTGGAGATCCCACCACCAGCGCTGAAGAGCGCCACATCCACCCCTTGAAACGAATCTTCGCGCAATTCTTGAATTTGAATCTCTTTTCCCTCAAAAGGCAAAGTGCGCCCTGCCGACCTGGCGGACGCAAGCAAAGTAAGCTTTTCAACGGGAAAATTTCTCTGCTCCAATACCTTGAGCATCTCCACTCCCACGGCACCCGAGGCGCCAACAATCGCGACATGAACTTTCCGACTCATAAAGATTAAGATTAGTACAGACTATCAGCCACGATGCAAATCCGCGTTCATATTCCCACCCAAACCCTCGACTTGCTCGACCCCGATAGCAGCCTAGTGCGGCGCTACCCCATTTCCACCTCACAATTCGGCACTGGCACCGAACCGGGAAGTTACCGCACGCCCACCGGACGTTTTATCGTGGAATCCAAGTGGGGCGAGGGAGCTGCAGAGGGAGAGATTTTCGTGGCGCGCATTGGCACAGGCCGGTTTGGACTCCCCGAAGATTCCAGCGACCACGTGCAAACGCGCATCCTATGGCTAGAGGGGGTGGAGCCCCACAATGCGAATACGCATGAGCGCTACATTTACATTCACGGAACCAATGCGGAACACTTACTAGGCACCCCAGCCAGCCACGGCTGCGTGCGGATGAGCAACGCGGATGTGGTAGATTTGTTCAACAGAGTGAAATCGGGCACCCCAGTTTGGATTGAAGACTTCGTTTCTTGATGAAAAAAGCGTTGTCAGACGTTGCAAAAATCCTAAACATAGTTTTTTCACCATCCAGGAGAAAAACAAACAGACCCAAAAACTATGAAACACATTGCTTTTGTTACCCTCGTAGCGGTTGCTTTCGGCCTCGGCGCATGCGCCAAGGAATCCAAGCCTTCCGCTCCTTCCGCCCCGATGTCCAAGAACGTCAAGGGCTTCAAGAAGTAGTCAAGCGGTCGGCTCTACCGCCGACACCTCGACATCGGCCTCAAACCGATTTTCAAAACCAGGCTCCCTCAAGGAGTCTGGTTTTTTTGTTGCCAACCCAAGTCGCCTAATCACCGCCCCTCCATCTGCTCCCCAGCTACCCGGATTTCAGGAAAAAATTCCGCTGCTTCTCAGAAATTTCCTGCCCCAACCGTTCCATCACCTGTAGCAGATCCTCCCACACCTTGCGCTTTTCCCCAATCCCACTATTAGAAATCAAGTAGTTGAGATGAAATGTCGGCATTACTGGAATGCCCTGCAAGTCGTGCCAGCGGGAGCGCAAGGCCGCAGCCGTTTGCGTGGAACCGAACAGACCCCGCATCGCCCCAGCCCCCAGCGCGACAATCACCTTAGGTTTTACCAACGCGACTTGTGCCGCCAAATATGGCAGGCAGCGCCCAAGCTCCTCCGGAGTCGGGATCCGAGCCCTCACACTTCCCGCAGGCGAGTCCGGCCGACACTTCAGCGCCGTAGTCAAGAATACCTTGTCCCGGGACAAGCCCATCGCCCCCAATATTTTATCAAACAACACTCCATCCGCTCCCGCGAAACACCGCCCCTCCGACTCTTCGTCCGGCCCTGGCGCCTCTCCAACGAACATTAGATCCGCTCTCGGATTACCCTCACCAAAAACCACTTGGGCCCGAGTCGAAACCAAATTCGGGCACTGCACACACGCAGAGACTGCCACCTTCAACGCCGCCAACCGCTCCTGAAGACCCCCATCATCCACCTCAGAGGGGAGGGGAGGAAACTGCACGACAGGCACTGCGTTTGCACTGAAACGCGTCGGTTGAGCTGGTTGAACTGGTTGGGGGGCAAACACCACTGGCGGAGCGGCGGAGCCCACCGAGACTTTGGATGCGATGGGCGATTCAAGTGTCGCCGTCTCGGAGCGGATCTGACGCAGAGACTCCAGCGCTTCAAACTCCGCCTTGAGAGAGGACCCCGTTTGTTGACGGGCTTTGAGCGATTCAAACACGAAGTCAACCGCTATGGAAAATTCGTCTGGCACAGGAAAAAAGGGGGAAACCGAAACTTAAAGCGTCAGCGCACAGACACAGGCGCTTGGGCAGATTGAGATGGGGAGGAGACAGAGGCGTTGTCTACTAGGCTATTGGCGATAGAAGTATCCGGCGCGCTGCCAAGATCCAAGGCTCGATAATAGTGGCGACGGGCGAGCTCCCGAGCAGCGGGCTGGCGTTGCAAATACAGAACGGCAAGGTTGAAATGCGCCCCGGCATCGTCCGGCTCCAATTCAAGAGAGCGGCGCAGCTCTTCCTCAGCGCCCGAGTACCAGCCTTTCCTGCAGAGCGTCAGCCCCAGTAAACGGTGTGCCCTCGCATGCTTTGGATCAAGCGCAACCACCTGAGCGAAAGCAGCATGCGCAAACTCTAAACGCTTCTGCTCTAGGGCCACCAAACCCAAGGCGAGCCACACCGCTGCATTGTCGGGAGCGAGTTTCTGAGCCCGCTTCAAATACTCATTCGCCTCCCCCCACGATTTTTCGCGCTGAGCGATCCACCCTAAATTCACTAGGGCACTGAGATGATCCGGTTGCAACTCGAGCACCTGCAAAAACTTGGCCTTCGCACCGACCAAGTCCTCTCTCCCCAAGGCAAGCACCGCCAGACGCAACTGATCCAACACCAAAGCACTGCCCTCCATAGGAGCGGCCGGAACCCCCAATCTAGGGCCCTCCTCCTGAACGGCAACCTCAGGTCCTGAGTCAAACGGCTCCACTCCACGAAAAGGCACCAACTCCGCTCCATCAGCCGCGCAGTGCCTCAATTTGCCGCCTCCCCCGAAAAGCAACACGCCCAAAGCACCCAGCAACGCAAGTTTCCAAGCGGCTCTAGACACGACAGCTTGTGAGGGTAAATTAGGCACGAGGGGATATTTAAACTCTATATCTTCAAAACTTTCGAACACCTCAGCCCTGTCGAATGGCAAGCTCCTGCAACTCGCGGGAACGCTCCGTTGCAGCCTGCACCGCATGAATCAGCCCGGCACGCACTCCTGCCGCTTCCAGCGCCGCGATTCCCGCAATGGTCGTTCCTCCTGGGCTGGCGACGGCATCCCGCAACACACCCGGATGCTGGCCGGTTTGCAAGACCATCTCCGCAGCGCCCGCCAAAGTTTGCGCGGCAAGCTTCACCGCCAAGTCTCGAGGTAACCCCATCAGAACTCCGCCATCCGCAAGAGCTTCAATCAATAAAAAACCATACGCCGGCCCGCTTCCGCTTAGCCCCGTGACCGCATCCAAGAGCGCCTCAGGCACGCGCCCGATGTAGCCCACAGATCCAAAAAGCGATTCCACCACCACCGCATCCTCGGGTAGCGCAAAAGTACCCAAAGCGTATGCAGAGGCAGCGCGTTGCACCAAAGCGGGAGTGTTAGGCATCACACGCACCACCCGCACGCCAACGCCTGTGGCCTCTTCCAGAGCACGCAACGAAACACCGGCGGCGATGGACACCACCAATTTTCCCGATAAAGCCGACGCCGCGTCTTTAAGCACCGCCATCGCCTCCTGAGGCTTTACACACAGTAAAACCGTGTCACTCGCAGCAACAACCTCCGCGTTGGTGGCAAGCGCTTTCACGCCCGTATCCGAAGCAAGCTGGTGTGCAGCGCCAGCATAACAGTCACTCACCACGATACGCTCCGCAGTTACCACGCCCGCGCGCAGCACTCCGCGCACCAACGCCGAGGCCATCTTGCCACAACCGATGAATCCGAGAGTCATTCCCTACCATTAACGACAAACTCGTAACGCGGCAACCAGAGACGAATGTATCCACGCTCGAGCACTCCCGGGCAGTCCATCTGTGGAGACTAAACGGCTAGCTTTTCAACGGGTAGCGCCTCCTGGGGCTTCGCGTCTTTTTTGAGCGCGACCTGCGCTTTAACCGCAGAGGGCACAACCAGCACAGGGGTCTTGGCCTCACGAAGCACACCATCAGCAACACTCCCTACCAGAAGGTGATAGAATGCCCCATGTCC